>NZ_CP069812.1:1801250-2401666 GCF_016894385.1 Cupriavidus oxalaticus | reverse complement strand
CGGAGGCATTGCGCGAAGGCGTGCCGCGGCTGCGCCAGTGGTTGCGCGTCGCGCCGCACCAGCCGGTGCACGACCTGATCGACCAGATCTTCCACGGCGGCGAAGTCCGGCGCCGCTATGCCGAAGCCGCGCCGCCGGATATCCGCGAGCAGGTCCTGGCCAATCTCGACGCTTTCCTGAAGCTGTCGCTCGACCTCGACGGCGGCCGCTATCCGAGCCTGCCCAAGTTCATCGACGAGCTGCAGGAAATCCGCCGTGGCGACGAGGGCGAAAGCCCCGACGAAGGCGGCATGGGCGACAACGCCGAAGACATCGAGCCGGCCGAGGACGATGCCGCCTTCGCCGGCCTCGATGCGGTCCACATCCTGACCGTGCATGCGGCCAAGGGCCTGGAGGCGCCGTTCGTGGTGCTGCTCGATGCCAACCACAGCGATCCCGCCGCGGACAGGGGCGGGATCCTGGTCGACTGGCCGCCGTCGTCGCCGGTGCCGCGGCATTTCTCGGCATATGGCAAGCGCAGCGAGCGCGGACTGGCGCGCGCGCCGATGTTCGAGGCCGAGGCCGCGCTGGGCGAGCGCGAGAACTGGAACCTGCTGTACGTTGCCATGACGCGGGCACAGCAAGGCCTGCTGGTCAGCGGCGTGAAGGGCCGCACCAGCCGCGCCGGCGCCAGCGAGAACAATGCGGAGATCGCCGGCAGCTGGTACGTGCGGCTGCAGGGCGCGGGTGTGGGCGAGGTGTTGCCCGCGTACCCGGAACACCTGGCGCAAGCGGCCGACAGCGAGGCGCCCATGCTGGCGCGCCTGAGCGAGCCGGTGCGCTTCACCGACTTCCGCCTGCGCTACCGCGATGCCGGGGCGCTGCCATCGTTCGAGGACGACGCGCAGTCCGATGAAGAGCCGTCGGAAGACGACGGCATCGTCTTCAACGCCGCGGCGGCTCGCCACGGCGAACTGGTGCATGCCCTGCTGGAGCGGCTGACGCGCTATCCGGAAGCCTTCGCCGGCATTCCGGACATCGATACGGTGCTGCGCTGGTTCCCGCTCACCCGCGCGCATACCGCCGAGGCGCGGCAGGCGTGGCGCGATCAGGTCGATGAGGCGCTGGCAGCGGTGCGCGTGATGCTGGGCGCGCCGGCGCTGGCGCCGCTGCTGTCGTCGGACGAGGCCGGCAGCGCGCGCAATGAAGTCGAGCTGTATGACGCGCGCGGCCGGCTGCTGCGCATCGACCGGCTGGTGGAATTCGACGACCGCGTCGTCATCGTCGACTACAAGCTGCGCCTGCTGCCGCAGGAGCACGCGGCCTATCGCGCGCAGCTGGGGCGCTACGTGGCGGCGGTCGCGCCGCTGTTCCCGGGCAAGCGCATCGAGGCTGGCGTGGCCACCGCGGATGGCGAATGGATTCCCGCCGAGCGGCTGGCGCCGCCGATGCTGACGCAGCAGGGTTCGCTGTTCTGAGTGGAGACCGCGCCGGACAGCTTCCGCAAATCGGCGCAGAATGGGCCGTGGGTGCGCCGTGTGCGGCGCACCCAAGCCGGCATGCTGTACTAAAGTGGCAGGAACTGCGCTGCAAGCCGCGTGCGCATGCCGATGCGGAAAGCTGCTCGCGTAAGCGTGGGGTGAAGCGGTGGAAGGGTGAAGCAGGAGGGATAGCGGGAAGGTGGACGAGCCTGACCCTCGGCACTGGTGGAAAACGGCTGTGGCTGCTTCGTTCCCGACCTGACCAGGTTGACCGCGCCACCATGCGAGGAGGCCCGTCCGAGCGGCATTGTAACCTAGTCCGAGGCATCGCGTCGAATTGCCTTGTCCGCCACGGGTCATTGCATGCGGCAAGGCACCGGCTTGATCTGGCGCAGGCAGTGCGGGCCGCGCTGGCCCGACCATGACAGGCCGTCGCATTGCAGCGGCGCGGCGCGCCGGCGATGCGCGTCCCGGATCCCCTGATTCACCCAACCACGGAGCGTGGTGAGCCCAGACATGAACGCAAACGACCAGATCATTCACGGTGCCATGGCGCCGCAGGAAATCTCCACCGAAGTCCTGATCGAAAAATACGCCAAGGGCGAAGAAGGCAGCATTGCCGACGTCAGGCAGCGCGTGGCGCGTGCGCTGGCGCAGGCCGAACCCGAGGACGAGCGCGAGGCCTGGAGCGCGCGCTTCCTGTGGGCACAGGAAAACGGCTTCGTGCCGGCCGGGCGCATCAACTCCGCCGCCGGCACCGGTATCCAGGCCACGCTGATCAACTGCTTCGTGCAGCCGGTGGGCGACTCGGTGTCGGAAGCGCGCGACGGCCGGCCCAGCATCTACGCCGCGGTGGCGCAGGCGGCCGAGACCATGCGCCGCGGCGGCGGCGTCGGCTATGACTTCTCGGCGATCCGGCCCGCTGGCGCGCTGGTGCGCGCGACGCATTCGCGCGCGTCGGGGCCAGTGTCGTTCATGAAGGTATTCGATGCCTCGTGCGCGACGGTGGAATCCGCCGGCGCGCGCCGCGGCGCGCAGATGGGCGTGCTGCGCTGCGACCATCCGGATATCGAGAGCTTTATCCACGCCAAGGACAAGGGCGATCTCACCAACTTCAATATCTCGATCGGCGTTACCGACGAATTCATGCGCGCGGTGCAGGCCGACGGCGAGGTCGAGCTGATCCATGAAGCCGAGCCCGGCGCCGACATGATCGCCGCCGGCGCCTACCGCCGCGACGACGGCCAGTGGGTGTACCGCCGCCTGCCGGCGCGGCAGCTGTGGGACCAGGTGATGCAGGCCACCTATGACCACGCCGAGCCTGGCATCCTGTTCCTGTCGCGCATCAACGCCGACAACAACCTCTATTACTGCGAGCGCATCGAGGCCACCAATCCCTGCGCCGAGCAGCCGCTGCCGCCGTATGGCTGCTGCTGCCTGGGTTCGATCAACCTGACGCGCTTCGTGCGCCAGCCGTTCTCGCCGCAGGCCGAATTCGACTTCGATGCCTTTGCCGAAGTGGTGCGCGTGGCCACGCGCATGCTCGACAACGTGCTCGACGTGACCTTCTGGCCGTTGCCCGAGCAGCAGGCCGAGGCCCACGCCAAGCGCCGCGTCGGCCTGGGCTTCCTGGGACTGGGCAGCGCGCTGGTGATGCTGGGCCTGCGCTACGACACCGAGCCGGCGCGGCAACTGGCGGCGCGCATTGCCGAGCGCATGCGCGACGAGGCCTACCTGGCCTCGACCGAACTGGCGGCGCAGAAGGGCGCCTTTCCGCTGCTGGATGTCGACGCCTACCTGCAGAGCGGCTTCGCCAGCCGGCTGCCGCAGGCCGTGCGCGATGCCATCGCGCGCAATGGCCTGCGCAATTCGCACCTGCTGTCGATCGCGCCGACCGGCACGATCACGCTCGCCTTTGCCGACAATGCCTCCAATGGCATCGAGCCGGCCTTCTCCTGGACCTACAACCGCCGCAAGCGGATGCCGGACAACAGCTACCGCGCGTTCGAGGTGGCGGACCACGCCTGGCGCCTCTACCGTCACATGGGCGCCGACATGGCGCAGTTGCCGGACAGCTTTGTCACGGCGCTGCAGATGTCGGCGCTGGACCATATGCGCATGCTGGAAGCGGTGCAGCCGTATATCGACACCAGCATCAGCAAGACCGTCAACGTGCCGGAGGACTATCCGTACGAGGCCTTCCGCCACCTGTACCTGGAGGCCTGGCAGGCGGGGCTGAAGGGGCTGGCGACCTATCGCCCCAATTCGGTGCTTGGCGCGGTGCTGTCGGTCGATGCCCCGGCGGCAGCGCCTGCGGCGGTGGCCGACGACAACCCGCTGGTGCGCCCGTTCAACAGCCGGCCGGTCGGCGACCTGGAGGGGGTGACCTCCAAGGTCGAATACCTGACCTACGAAGGCCACAAGACCGTCTACCTGACCGTCAACTTCATGCGCGTGGCGGGCGTCGCCGACGGCAGGCCCGTGGCGATCGAGCGGCCGGTGGAGTTCTTCATGCCGGCGGGGCAGCGCAGCGAGGGCCAGCAGTGGATCACCTCGACCATGCGGCTGCTGTCGATGGTGGCGCGCTCGGGCGGCTCGGTCGCCAAGGCGCTGGCCGACATGCGCAACGTGGTGTGGGACAAGGGCACCGTGCGCTATGGCTCGCTGGTGCGGCAGGACGGCACCGAGGTGCCGCGCTTCCATGACTCGGAGGTGGCGGCGCTCGGCTACGCGCTGCAGCGCATCCTGATCAAGCGCGGCTTCCTCGATGCGGAAGGCGGGCAGGTGCCGGTGACGGCGCTGGCGGCCCGGCTGGCGCAGCGCGACGGCGGCGGGGCGGCGGCCGCCGAGGCCGGGATCGCGGTCCAGGCCGGCGCCGGCGTGGCCGTCCCCGGCGTGGGCACCGGCAAGCCTTGCCCGGAGTGTGGCGCGCACGCCCTGCACAAGGTCGACGGCTGTGCGAAATGCGCCAATTGCGGCTACGTGGGCGAATGCGGCTGAAGCCGTCCCGCGCCTGAAACCCGTCAGCGGCGCGGCGCCGCTGGCAGGCCTGCGCTCCAGGCCGCAAACTCCGGCCCTGCGGCGGGCTGGGGGCGGTCGCCATTTGCTACAATCGCCGCCATGAGTTATCAAGTTCTAGCGCGCAAATGGCGCCCCAGGGATTTCACCACGCTGGTCGGCCAGGAGCACGTGGTCCGCGCGCTCACGCACGCGCTGGAACAGCAGCGGCTGCACCACGCCTACCTGTTCACCGGCACGCGCGGGGTCGGCAAGACCACGCTGTCGCGGATCCTGGCCAAGGCCCTGAACTGCACCGGCGCTGACGGCAACGGCGGCATCACCGCCCAGCCATGCGGGGTGTGCAAGGCCTGCACCGAGATCGACAGCGGCCGCTTCGTCGACTACATCGAGATGGACGCCGCCTCCAACCGCGGCGTCGACGAGATGGCGCAGCTGCTCGACAAGGCGGTCTACGCCCCCGGCACCGGGCGCTTCAAGGTCTACATGATCGACGAAGTGCACATGCTCACCAACCACGCCTTTAACGCCATGCTGAAGACGCTGGAAGAGCCGCCCGGGCACGTCAAGTTCATCCTCGCCACCACCGACCCGCAGAAGATCCCGGTCACGGTGCTGTCGCGCTGCCTGCAGTTCAACCTCAAGCAGATGCCGCCGGGGCATATCGTCTCGCACCTGGACCATATCCTGGCGCAGGAAGGCATCGGCCATGACGGCAACGCGCTGCGGCTGCTGGCGCAGGCCGCGCACGGCTCGATGCGCGATGCGCTGTCGCTGACCGACCAGGCCATCGCCTACAGCGCGGGGCAGGTCTCCGAGGAAGCGGTGCGCGGCATGCTGGGCGCGATCGACCAGGGCTACCTGGTGCAGCTGCTCGATGCGCTCGCCGCCGAGGATGGCGCCGCCATGCTGGGCATCGCCGATGCCATGGCCGACCGCAGCCTGTCGTTTGCCGGCGCGCTGCAGGACCTGGCTTCGCTGCTGCACAAGGTCGCGCTGGCGCAGGCCGTGCCGGCTTCGGTGCAGGACGAATGGCCGGAGGCGGACGATGTGCGCCGCCTCGCCGGCGTGTTCGACGCGCAGGAAGTGCAGCTGTTCTACCAGATCGCCAACCTCGGCCGCAATGAACTGGCGCTGGCGCCGGACGAGTACGCCGGCTTCACCATGACGCTGCTGCGCATGCTGGCGTTCCGGCCGTCGGCATCGCCGGAGCCGACGCCGCCGACCGTGGCGCAGGGACAGGGCGGCGGCGCCGCGCCGTCGCGGCCGCGTAGTGCGGCGCTGGCGGCCGATCCGGCCACGGCCCGGCATGCCGCCGTGGCGGCCGCACCAGCCGCACCAGCCGCACCAGCCCCTGTAGCTGCTGTAGCAGTGCCGATGCCGGCGGCGGCAAAGCCGGCCGTACCGGCACCCGTCTCCGAACCAGCGGCCCAGCCCGCAGCGCCTGTTGCGCCTGTTGCGCCTGTTGCGCCTGTTGCGCCAGCCGCACCGGCGCGGCCCGCGCCCGATGCTGCCATGTCGCCGGCGCGTGCCGCGCTGGCGGCCGCACGTGCCGCATCCGCGCGCGGGGGCGCGCGCAATGCCCCGCCCCCTGCCGCGCCCGCCGCCGCAGCGGCTCCCGCGCAGCGTCCGCCCGCGCAGCCGTTGCGCGCGCCGGGTGCTGCTGCCGTGAGCCGTCCCGCCGCGGCGCCGGCCCGGCCGGCCCCGCAGCCGCCCGCGCAAGCCCAGGCACCGGCGCAGCGTACTGTGCCGCAGCCCCCGGCAGCGCCCGCCAGGCCGGCCCTGGCCGCGCGCCAGCCTGAACCCGAATCGGTACCGCCGTGGGAGATGTCCGGCGGCAGCGATGTGCCGCCATGGGAAGATCTGCCGCCGGACTTGCCGGTCATCGGTCCCTATGACAGCGACCCGGGTTTCCGTGCGGACGAGCGGGACAACGGCTTCGGCGACAACGGTTTCAGCGAGCCGCCGGCACGTGTCAATCCACGCAACGGCGCGGCCAGGCCCGCCAGCGCCCCCGTGCGCGAAGCCGAGGCCGCCGCGCCTGCCGCATCGGCCGAGGGCGCGAAGCTCGTCGCGCCACGCCCGCCCGCAGCGGGCGAAGACGGCTCGCCGCCGGTCTTCACCGGCGACTGGCCGGCGCTGGCTGTCGGCCTGCCGCTCAAGGGCCTGGCGCAACAGCTGGCGTACCAGAGCGAACTGACGCAGGTGGTCGGCAATATCTTCAACCTGCGCATCCCGGTGGCCGCCCTCGGCGAGAACGGCGTTGCCGAACGCCTGCAGCAGGTGCTGTGCGACCACTTCGGCCAGCCGGTGCGCGTGCTGTGCGAGGTCGGCGCGGTCGCTGTCACCGCGGCGGCGGCCGATGCCCAGGCACGCGCCGAGCGCCAGCGCGAAGCCGAGGCCGCGATCGAGGCCGATCCGTTTGTGCAAGGGCTGCTGCGCGACTTTGGCGGCCAGATCGTGCCGGGCTCGATCCAGCCGCGCGCGGCTTGACGGCCCCAGTCCGCGCCATCCGCCACGAATTTCCACCACCGAATTTTTTACCGAATCCAGGAGCGTTCCATCATGATGAAAGGTCAACTCGCCGGGCTGATGAAGCAAGCCCAGCAGATGCAGGAAAACATGAAGAAGATGCAGGAGCAGCTGGCCCAGATCGAGGTCGAGGGCCAGTCCGGCGCCGGTCTCGTCAAGGTGGTCATGACCTGCAAGAACGACGTCAAGCGCGTCACCATCGACCCCAGCCTGCTGGCCGAGGGCGAGGACAAGGACCTGCTGGAAGACCTGGTCGCCGCCGCCTTCAACGATGCCGTGCGCAAGGCCGAGGCCACCACGCAGGAGAAGATGGGCTCGATGACCTCGGGCCTGCCGCTGCCCCCCGGCTTCAAGCTGCCGTTCTGAAGGCAGGCGTGAAAGCCGGTGTGAAGGGTTCCGCGCCGACTTCGCTGCAGGCGCTGGTCGAGGCGCTGCGGGTGCTGCCGGGCGTCGGGCCCAAGTCCGCCCAGCGCATGGCCTACCACCTGCTGCAGCACGACCGCGAGGGCGCGCGCAAACTGGGCGACGCCCTGCGCGGCGCGGCGGACCATATCCGCCACTGCCAGCGCTGCAACACCTTCACCGAGCAGGAAATCTGCGAGACCTGCCTGGACGAGCGCCGCGACGCTGCGCTGCTGTGCGTGGTGGAAACGCCGGCCGACCAGGTCATGATCGAGCAGACGCTGACTTACCGCGGCAAGTACTTCGTGCTGATGGGCCGGCTGTCGCCGCTGGACGGCATCGGCCCGCGCGAGATCCACCTGGACCGGCTGCTGGCGCGCGCCACCGAGCCGGAACTGGGCGGCCCGGTCGGCGAAGTCATCGTCGCCACCAACTTCACCAGCGAAGGCGAGGCCACCGCCCACTACATCGGCGAAATGCTCAAGGCGCGCGGCCTCAAGGTGTCGCGCCTGGCGCGCGGCGTGCCGGTCGGCGGCGAGCTGGAATACGTCGATGCCGGCACTATCGCGCGCGCGGTGATGGACCGCCGCACTCTCTGATCCCTGCGGCGCGGGGCGGCATGCCCGCGCCGGACTTTTCCGCGTCTGCCTGCCCCATGAACCTGGCCCGCTTCGATCTCGTCACGCTTGGCTTGTTCGTCGCCGTGGCGCGCCAAGGCAGCATCTCGGCCGGCGCGCGCCAGTCGCACCTGGCCGTGGCGGCCGCCAGCAAGCGCATCTCGGACCTTGAGACCGCGGTGGGCGCGCCGCTGTTCTTCCGCCATGCCGCCGGCGTGCAGCTGACCGAGGCCGGGCAGGCCTGCTTCCACCACGCGCTGACCATCCTGCAGGATGTGGAGCGCATGGCCGGCGTGATGTCGGACTATGCGTCCGGCGTGCGCGGGCAGGTGCGCGTCTGCGCCAACACGTCGGCGATCACGCAGTTCCTGCCGGACGACCTGGCGTCGTTCATGCAGCGCCATCCCACCATCCGCATCGAGCTGGAAGAGCAGAACAGCCGCGACATCGTCGCCGCGCTGGTGGAGAACCGCGCCGATGTCGGCATCTTTGCCGACCGCACGCCGGCGGCGGGGCTGATGACGGTCGAGTACCGCCAGGACGAACTGGTCATCATCACGCCGCCCAACCATCCGCTGGCTGCGCGCGGCCCGGTACGGTATGCCGATACGCTCGAATTCGACTTCGTCAGCCTGCCGCAGGAAACCTCGCTGGCGGCGCGTCTGCTCGAGGAAAGCAGCCGGCTCGACCGGCCGTTCCGGCTGCGCATCCAGGTGCGCAGCTTCGACGCCATGTGCCGCATGGTGATGGCCGGCCTCGGCGTGGGCGTGCTGCCGCGCATCGCGGCCGAGCCGCATGTCAAGTCGATGGGTTTGTCGCTGGTGTCGCTGCAGGATGCGTGGGCGCGCCGCTCGCTGCTGATCGGGCTGCGCGACCCGGCGGGCCTGACGGTGTCGGCGCGTCTGCTGATCACCCATCTGTGCGGGGACAAGGCGCCGTTCTGAGGCCGTTGCATCGAGGCCGTCTGCGCTTTGCCAGGCAGGGGATCCAATACCACCGTCATTCCCGCGCAGGCGGGAATCCAGCGTCTTTTTTAAAGTCACTGGGTTCCCGCCTGCGCGGGAACGACCGTGGAGCCTTTCGCGTTCCGAGAAAACCCGCTTCTCCGATTGCCGATTCCTGGCTCGCCCCTCGCTCGGGCACACTCCGTGCCAATGACAGACGCGGCGGTATCGATCACCAGATCGGATTTCCGCAGCGCAACAAATCCCCCGCATTGCACGGAGACACGCCATGGCGCAACAGATCCTCGAGGGCATCCGCGTCCTCGAACTCGGACAACTTATCGCCGGCCCCTTTGCCGCGAAGACCCTGGCCGATTTCGGCGCCCACATCATCAAGGTAGAACCGCCCGGGCAGGGCGACCCGCTGCGCAAATGGCGCATGCTGCATGAGGGCACGTCGGTGTGGTGGGAAGCACAGTCGCGCAACAAGGAATCGATCTGCATCGACCTGCGCCAGCCGGAAGGGCAGGCGCTGGTGCGCAAGCTGGCCGCCGAGGCCGATGTGCTGATCGAGAACTTCCGCCCCGGCACCATGGAGAAATGGGGCCTGGGCTGGGACGTGCTGCATGCCGACAACCCGCGCCTGATCATGCTGCGCGTGTCGGGCTACGGCCAGACCGGCCCCAGGAAGGACGAGCCGGGCTTCGCTGCGGTGGCCGAGGCCATGGCGGGACTGCGTCACCTGACGGGCGAGCCGGGCCGCGCGCCGGTGCGCGCCGGATTGTCGCTGGGCGACACCATCGCCGGGCTGCACGGGGCCATGGGCGTGCTGCTGGCGCTGTACCAGCGCGATGCGCGCGGCGGCGAGGGCCAGGTGATCGACGTGGCGCTGTACGAATCGCTGTTCAACCTGAGCGAAAGCCTGCTGCCGGAATACTCCGCCTTCGGCGCGGTGCGCCAGCCCGCCGGCGGCGCGCTGCCGGGCATCGCCCCGTCCAACGCCTATCCCTGCAGCAGCGGCGAATACGTGCTGGTGGCGGCCAACGGCGATGCCATCTTCAAGCGCATGATGCTGGCCATCGGCCGGCCCGACCTGGCCGATGACCCGGCGCTGGCGCAGAACGACGGCCGCGTGAAACGTGTCGACGAGATCGATGCCGCCATCGCCGACTGGACCCGCACGCAGACGGTGGAATCGGTGCTGGCGGTGCTGCGCGAGGCGCAGGTGCCGTCGGGCCGGATCTATACCGTCAAGGACATCGCCGAGGATCCGCACTACCGGGCCCGCGGCGTGATCGAGTCGGTGACCTCGGCCGGTGGCCTGACCGTGGAAGTGCCGGGCGTGGTGCCCAGGCTGTCGGCGAGCCCGGGCGGCATCCACGACCGCGCGCCCACGCTGGGCGAGCATACCGATGCCGTGCTGAAGCAGGCGGGCTTTGATGACGCTGCTATCGCCGACCTGCGCGCGCGCAAGGTGATCGCATGAGCGCCGCCGCTCAACTGCGCGGCCCGGCCCGCGTCGAAATCAATGAAGTCGCGCCGCGCGACGGCCTGCAGATCGAGCCGGTGGTGGTGCCCACCGACGGCAAGGTCGCCTTCGTCGACGCGCTGTCGGCCTGCGGCTTCGCCCGCATCGAAGCCACCTCGTTCACGTCGGCGCGCGCCATCCCCGCGCTCGCCGATGCCGAAGCGGTGATGCACCAGATCCAGCGCTATCCCGGCGTGCGCTACACCGTGCTGGTGCCCAACCTGCGCGGGCTGGAACGCGCGCTGTCGTGCCGGCCGGACGAGGTCAACCTGGTGATGTCGGCCAGCGAGACCCACAACCGCGCCAACCTCCGCATGACGCGCGAGCAATCGCAGGCGCAGTTGCTGGCGATGATCGACGCCGCCAGCACGGCGGGCGTGCCGGTCAACATCTCGCTGTCGACGGTGTTCGGCTGCCCCTTCGAGGGTGAGGTCGAAACCGACGCGGTGATGGCGCTGGCCACGCGCTTTGCCGAAGCCGGCGCGGCGGGCATCACGCTGTGCGACACCACCGGCATGGCCTATCCCACGCAAGTGGCCGCGCTGTGCGAGCGGTTCCAGGCAGCACTGCCCGGCACCGGCCTGACCATCCACCTGCACAACACGCGCGGCATGGGCCTGGCCAATGCGCTGGCGGCCTGGGAGACCGGCGTGACCCGCTTCGACGCGGCCGCCGGCGGCCTTGGCGGCTGCCCGTACGCGCCCGGCGCCAGCGGCAACGTCAGCACCGAGGACCTGGTCCACATGTTCGACTGCATGGGCGTGCAGACCGGCGTCAACCTCGGTGCGCTGCTCGACGCGGTGGCCGGCCTGCCCGAGCTGGTCGGCCGCGACATCCACAGCCAGTTGCTCAGCGCCGGCCCGCGCCTGCGCACGCACCAGCCGCCGGCATGGATGGCGGAGCATTTCGCGGCGCAAGCCTAGTGGACTAGCGCCGCACCCGGACAACAACAAGACATTGACAATACAAATGGAGACCCTCATGAAGCAAGCCCTTCAACGCATCGCTGCCAAGCCCGCTACCACCGCCTGCGCCAACCGGCGCAAGGCCGTCGCTGCCACACTGGCCGCGCTCGGTGCCGCGTGGCTGGCGCCTGCCGCGCTGGCGCAGGACGCCTATCCCAGCCGCCCGGTCACGCTGGTGGTATCCGCTGCGGCGGGCGGCACCACCGACATCGCGGCACGAATGATTTCCGAGCCGCTGTCCAAGGCGCTTGGCCAGCCGGTGGTGGTGGACAACAAGCCCGGCGGCAACGGCGGCATCGCCGCGCAGCTGGTGGCGCGCGCCAAGCCGGATGGCTACACGCTGATGCTGCAGTACTCGGGCTTCCACGTGATCACGCCGCTGCTGATGAAGAACCTGTCGTGGGATCCGGTCAAGGACTTCGCGCCGGTGGCCAATATCCTGTCGGCACCGCAGGTGCTGGTGGTGCGCCAGAGCCTGCCGGTCAAGTCGCTGAAGGAGCTGGTCGCGTACGCCAAGGCCAATCCGGACAAGCTCAACTACGCCTCGTCGGGCAACGGTTCGCTGCAGCACGTCTCGACCGAGCTGCTGAACCAGATGGCCGGCACCAAGATCGCGCACGTTCCGTACAAGGGCACCGGGCCGGCCATCACCGACCTGCTGGGCGGCACGGTCGACCTGACCATGACCACGCCGCCGCCGCTGATGGGCCATATCGCCGCGGGCAAGCTGCGCCCGCTGGTGGTGACCAGCAAGACGCGCCTGCCCAGCCTGAAGGACGTGCCGTCGGCGCCCGAGGCCGGCTACCCCGACCTCGACGTGTCGTCGTGGTTCGCGATGTACGCGCCGGCGGGCACGCCCAAGGCCGTGGTCGACAAACTGACCGGCGAGATCGAGAAGATCATGCGCACCGAAGCCTTCCGCAAGAAGGCCGAGGAACTGGGCGCCGAGGCGAAGTACATGAATCCGCAGCAGCTGGCGCAGTACCAGAAGGCCGAACTGGCGCGCTGGGGCAAGGTGATCAAGTCTGCCGATATTCACGCTGAATAAGCATTGAAGCTCGAATGTTGTCTCCCCTTTCCCATTTATGACCCATTTATGGGAGAGGGGAGCACGCCGGCAGCACGCATAGGTATAGATACCGATGCGGACCCCTTATCCACCCGGTAGCATCGCAACTTGCCGCACGGCGGCACGCCGTGCTTTCGCGCATCGCCGTCCGAATCCAGATGGACAGAAAACGGGTAGGAGACAAGCATGTATAACAAGAAATTCTGGAAGCAGTTCCTGATCGCGCTGGCGCTGTTCCTGGCCGGCTGGTTCACCTTCGGCCATGCGCAGGCGCAGGGCAAGCCGGAGAAGACCAAGGTCACCATCGCGGTCGGCGGCAAGAACCTGTTCTACTACCTGCCGCTGACCATCGCCGAGCGCCAGGGCTACTTCAAGGACGAAGGCCTGGACGTCGAGATCGTCGACTTCGCCGGCGGCGCCAAGGCGCTGCAGGCCGTGGTGGGCGGCAGCGCCGACGTGGTTTCGGGCGCCTACGAGCACACCATCAACCTGCAGGCCAAGGGCCAGCGCTACCAGGAATTCGTGCTGCAGGGCCGGGCGCCGCAGATCGTGCTGGTGGTGTCGAACAAGACCATGCCCGACTTCAAGTCGATCGCCGACCTGAAGGGCAAGAAGATCGGCGTGACCGCGCCGGGGTCGTCGACCAACATGATGGCCAACTTCGTGCTGGCCAAGCATGGGCTGAAGCCGTCGGACGTGTCGTTCATCGGCGTGGGCGCCAGCGCCGGCGCGGTGGCGGCCATGCGCTCGGGCCAGATCGATGCGATGGCCAACCTCGACCCGGTGGTCTCGATGCTGACGCAGAAGAACGAGGTGCGCATCGCCTCGGACACGCGCACGCTCAAGGACACGCAGGCGGTGTTCGGCGGCAACATGCCGTCGGGCTGCCTGTATGCGTCGCAGGCCTTTATCCAGCAGAACCCCAACACCACGCAGGCGCTGACCAATGCCATGGTGCGCGCGCTCAAGTGGCTGCAGAAGGCCGGCCCGTCCGACATCGTCAAGGCCGTGCCGGAAAGCTACCTGCTGGGCGACCGCGCGCTGTACCTGGCGGCATGGGACAAGGTCAAGGAAGCGATCTCGCCGGACGGCACCATGCCGGCCGACGGCCCGCGCACCGCGCTGAACACGCTGCAGCAGTTCGACGCCGAACTGAAGGGCAAGCCGATCAGGCTGGAAGAGACCTACACCAACGCTTTTGTGCAGAAGGCCAACGCCAAGTACAAGTAAGAGCGCGCTGCGCACGATACCGGCCCGCTGCCCGCAGCGGGCCTTTGCTTTGCGGCAGCGGCAGCCAATCCCTCATCACTCGCCAGCGGCACGGACGGCGAACGACACGGTGCACCATGAGCATTCCCGCACTCTCCCTCGACAAGGTCACCTGCACCTTTGTCTCGCGCGATGACCGCGGCCAGCGCTATACCGCGGTCAAGGACGTCACGCTGTCGATCCAGCCGGGCGAGTTCGTCTCGGTGGTCGGCCCGACCGGCTGCGGCAAGTCGACGCTGCTGAACGTCGGCGCCGGCCTGCTGGAGCCCTCCAGCGGCGAGATGCGCGTGTTCGGCGAGCCGCTGCGCGGCATCAACCGGCGCGCCGGCTACATGTTCCAGACCGAGGCGCTGATGCCGTGGCGCAGCGCGCTCGACAACGTCGTCGCCGGGCTCGAATTCCGCGGCGTGGCGCGCGCCGAGGCCGTGCGGCAGGGCGAGGAGTGGCTGCGCCGCGTGGGCCTGGGCGGCTTCGGCGACCGCTATCCGCACCAGCTTTCCGGCGGCATGCGCAAGCGCGTGGCGCTGGCGCAGACGCTGGTGCTGGATCCGGACATCATCCTGATGGACGAACCGTTTTCCGCGCTCGATATCCAGACGCGGCAGCTGATGGAGAACGAGGTGCTGGACCTGTGGGCCGCAAAGCGCAAGGCGGTCCTGTTCATCACCCACGACCTCGACGAGGCCATTGCCATGAGCGACCGCGTGGTGGTGCTGTCGGCGGGGCCGGCCACGCATCCCATCGGCGAGTTCGCCATCGACCTGCCGCGCCCGCGCGACGTGGCCGAGATCCGCAACCATCCGCGCTTTGTCGAGCTGCACGCCGCGATCTGGGACGTGCTGCGCGAGGAAGTGCTCAAGGGCTACGCGCAGCAGCGCAAGGTGGCCTGAGCCGCCGATCACAACGAGACCTCAATCCGATGGCTTTCCGTAACGACTCCAAGGGCATGCTGCGTGTGTGGCAGCTGCTCGTGCTGGTGGTGATCCTCGGCGTGTGGCACGCGGCCACGCGCTCGCAGCAGGTTGCCTTCTTCTTCGGTGAACCGCTGATGGTCGCGCAGCGGATCTGGAACTGGTTCTTCGTCGCTCGCGATATCTACCTGCACCTGGGCGTGACCTTGCTCGAGACCGTGCTGGCCTTCGGCATCGGCACGCTCGCGGGCCTAGGCGTGGGCCTGTGGCTGGCGCTGAGCCCGCTGACCTCGGCCATCCTGGATCCCTACGTCAAGGCGATGAACTCGATGCCGCGCGTGATCCTGGCGCCGATCTTCGCGGTGTGGTTCGGCCTGGGGATCTGGTCGAAGGTGGCCCTGGCGGTGACGCTGGTGTTCTTCATCGTCTTCTTCAACGTCTACCAGGGCGTCAAGGAAGTGAGCCCGGTGGTGCTGGCCAATGCGCGCATGCTGGGCGCCAACCGGCAGCAGCTGCTGCGCCATGTGTACCTGCCGAGCGCGACCAGCTGGGTGTTTTCGTCGCTGCATACCTCGGTGGGGCTGGCCTTTGTCGGTGCGGTGGTGGGCGAGTACCTTGGCTCGGCGCGCGGCGTGGGCTACCTGATCCTGCAGGCCGAGGGCACCTTCGACATCAACACCGTGTTCGCCGGCATCGTGGTGCTGACCGCGTTTGCGCTGATGCTGGACTGGATGGTCGGCATCGGCGAGAAGCGGCTGATGAAGTGGCAGCCCAGGAGCGGGGAGACGGAGAAGCTCTGACCTCCGAGTCCGCGCTGGTTTGCTCCCCTCTCCCGCGCGCGGGAGAGGGGCAGGGGTTGAGGGCAGGCGCTGGCATACCGGCAGCGGCCTGACTTCATGGATTCGCCAGGCTCTCACCCCAACCCTCTCCCGCAAGCGGGAGAGGGGGCACACAATCGGTCGCCCCAAAACAGACCGACACCGTCAGCCCGCCATTCGGCGTATCGCCAAGCGCCACGGTGGCGCCGTGCAGCCGCGCGATCTCGCGCACGATCGACAGGCCCAGCCCGGTGCCTTCCGCGGACCGTCCGCTCTCGCCGCGATAGAAGCGGCGGAACACCGCATCGCGTTCGGCCGGCGCAATGCCTGGGCCGTTGTCCACCACCTGCAGCACCGGCATGCCGCCCGACAGCGCAACACGTACGGTGACCACCGCACCACGGCCCGCATAGCGGATCGCATTGTCGATCAGGTTGCCCGTCATCTCCTGCAGCAGCTCTGCCTGCCCGTCGAGCTGCACCGGGCCGTCGTGCTCGAATCCCAGGTCGATCTCGCTGCCCCGCGCCACCGGCGCCCATTCCAGCGCCACGCCCTGCGCCAGGGTATCGAGCCGCAGTGGCCGCAGCGTCGGCGCGTAGCCCGCATCCGGCTCCAGCCGCGACAGCGACAGCAGCTGCTGCACGCCCTTGGACGCATGCCGCACGGTGCCGTGCAGCAGCCGCACATGCTCGCGCACGCGTTCGCCATCGCGTTCGCGCAATGCCAGTTCGGATTGCGCCTGGATGATCGCCAGCGGTGTCTTGAGCTGGTGCGCGGCATCGGCAAAGAAGCGCTTGCGCGCCTGCACCATGCGGTATAGCCGCGCCATGTACTGGTTCAGCGCCTGCACCAGCGGCTTCATCTCCGCAGGCAGGTCCTTCTGCTCGATCGGGTCAAGCTGGGTGCCGCGGTGCGCGACGGTGTCGGAGAGCCGGTGCAGCGGCCGCAGCCCGCGCCGCACGCCGAACCAGACGATGCCCAGCGCCAGCGTCACCAGCACCAGTTCCTGCAGCAGCGATCCGACCAGGATATCGCGCGCCAGCAGCTGGCGCGGCTCGATGGTTTCGCCGACCAGCACCCACACCAGCCGCGTGCGTGCGGAGCCGACGTCGTGGACCGGCAGCCGCTGCGCCGCCATGCGCAGCGGCTGTTGGCGGAACTCGGTGTCGTAGAACACGGTGCGGTAGAGCTGCAGCGGCGCTTCGGCCGGCATCGGCAGGTCGTCGTAGCCGGTTACGGTGGCGCCGTCTTCGTCGCGGATGCGGTAGTAGATGTGCGGGCCGGCCTGCTCGTCGAACAGTTCCAGGGCGAGGTTGGGCAGGTCCACGTCGAGCCGCCCCTCGCGCAGCCGGATGCCTTCGCGCATGGCGCGCAGCGACGCTTCCAGCGTGCGGTCGAAGGCGGTATGCGCGGCCGACATGGCGCGCTGGTACGTGAGCCAGGCATCGAAGGCGAGCAGGCCCATCAGCGGCACCAGCAACCACAGCGACAGCTGCAGCCGCAGGCTGGGCGGCCGGCGCGCCCCCCCCTCATTGCGGCTGGGCACAGGCCGGCGCCAGCCGCGACTCGAGCAGGTAGCCGAGTCCACGCAGCGTGACGATGGCCACGCCGCTGCCATCGAGCTTCTTGCGCAGCCGGTGCACATAGATCTCGATCGCGTCCGGGTTCACCGATTCATCGATGCCGAAGATCTTCTCCGACAGGGCTGCCTTGTTGACTGCCCGGCCGTCGCGCAGCAGCAGCACTTCCAGCACCGCGCGCTCGCGGCCGGTCAGTGCCAGCAACTCGCCGTGCAGCATGAAGGCGCGGCTGATGCTGTCGTAGTGGAGCGGGCCGAATGCAAGCTGCGTGTGGTCATGCCCGTGGCTGCGGCGGATCAGCGCGCGGGCGCGCGCCTCCAGTTCGGACAGGTCGAACGGCTTGGCCAGGTAGTCGTCGGCGCCGAGGTCGAGGCCGCGCACACGGTCTTCCACCGAGCCATGCGCGGTCAGGATCAGCACCGGCAGCGGGTTGCGGCGCTGGCGCAGGCGGCGCAGCACCTCCAGCCCGTCGAGTCCCGGCAGGCCGAGGTCCAGGATCAGCAGGGCGTAGTCCTGGGTGCACAGCAGGCTGTCGGCGCTGCGGCCGTCGTGCATGCAATCGATCGTGAAGCCGGCCTGGCCCAGGGCCTGGCTCAGGGAGTCAGCCAGCATCACATTGTCTTCGGCAAGCAGGATACGCATGGAACGGGATAGGGCGAAAAGATCGGCAAAACGGCACGGCTATCCGTCCGGATGGCCGAGGCCAGACTGATACAGCGATCTGCCGCGGCTTAGAAGCTAGGGAAACTCCCAACCCCTCCCGTGGCCGGCGAGCGCGAATTGCCCCGATTCCGAAAGCGAACTGAAAGTGCGCGTCCCCTACCATCCGCCCCGTTCCGCATCAAGACCACAACAACCACAGAAACCAAGGAGACATCATGAAGCGTACGGCCATGGCAATCGCGACGATGGGACTGGCTGCAGCCGGGTCGGCATCCGCCCAGTCGAACGTGACCCTGTACGGGCTGGTGGACGCCGGCATCGAATACGTCAGCCATGCCGGCCCGGACGGGTCGGCGGTGAAGCTGACCTCCGGCGGCAAGAACACGTCGCGCTGGGGCATCCGCGGCAGCGAAGACCTGGGCGGCGGGCTCAAGGCCATCTTCAACCTGGAAAGCGGCATCGCCATCGATACCGGCCGGCTGGATACCGACAACACGCTGTTCGACCGCCGCGCCACCGTGGGGCTGTCGAGCCGGTATGGCCAGGTGGTGCTTGGCCGCACCTTCACCACCACTTACGACTTCATGCTGCCGTTCGACCCGATGGGCTATGCGCCGGCCTATTCGTGGGCCACGTCGTCGACCGCCACCGGTGGCCGCAAGGACGGGCTGTTCTCGCGCGCGTCCAACGCGATCCGCTATGACGGCAGCTTCGGCGGCCTGAAGCTGGGCGCGACCGTGGCGCTGGGCGAAGTGGCGGGCGATTTCAAAAGCTCGTCCAAGTACGCGCTCGGCGTCGGCTACAACGCCGGCAAGTTCGCCGCGGCGGCGACGTGGGACCGCCAGAACGGTGCCGGCACCAGCACCACGCCGGCCGACAGCACCGACTACATCCAGGGCATCCACGCTGGCGCCAGCTACGCCTTCGGCGACCTGAAGCTGTTCGCCGGCTACCGCAACTACAAGCGCACCTTCACCACCGGCGCTGCGGACGACCGCAGCGACATGTACTGGGGCGGCGCCAGCTACGGCTTCACGCCGGCGTTCACGCTGTACGGCGCGGTCTACAAGCAGAACATCAAGGGCGGCAACAACGCCGACCCGATCCTGTTCTCGCTGCGCGGCCAGTACGCGCTGTCCAAGCGCACGCTGGCCTACCTGTCGGTGGGCTATGCGGAGGCGCGCAATGGGCAGAACGTCAGCGTGTCGCGCGACCTGGTCGGCTATGCCAACAACCAGACCGGCGTGATGGCCGGCCTGCAGCATCGTTTCTGAGGGGGGCGGTTTCTTACCGTAGCCAGAAAGCGGCCGGAGCGGGGTCTGGCTCTTTTGGGAACTACCAGTCGTCCTGGCGTAGGGTGTACGCCGACAAGGACGGCTGGTAGCTTGGGGCGGTTTGCCCCGCAGGGCGCAGGACGCAGCCGCACTTCCTGCGCCCTAATTCTTTCGGCCAACGGGCGTGCGCGTGGGCCGAAACCACGGTTCAGCGCGCTTCAGGGCACGATCACGATCTTGCCGGTCACCTTGCGCGCTTCCATGTCCTTGAGCGCCTGCGGCGCCTGTTCCAGCGGATAGCGCGCCGAGATATGCGGGCGGATCTTGCCTTCCTTCATCCAGCCCAGCATCTGCGCCATGTTGGCCTGGTTGGCCTTGGGCTCGCGGCGCACGAAGTCGCCCCAGAACACGCCCACCAGCGACGCCCCTTTCAGCAGCGCCAGGTTCAGCGGCAGCCTCGGGATCTCGCCGTTGGCAAAACCCACCACCAGGTAGCGGCCGCGCCAGCCGATCGATCGGAACGCCGGCTCGGCATAGATGCCGCCCACCGGGTCGTAGACGACATCCGGGCCCTTGCCGTCGGTCAGCGCCTTGACGCGCTCGCGCAGGTCTTCGGTGCTGTAGTTGATCAGCGCATCGGCACCGTGCTCCTTGCACACCGCCAGCTTCTCGTCGGTCGAGGCGGCGGCGATCACGCGCGCGCCGATGGCCTTGCCGATCTCGATCGCCGCGATGCCCACGCCGCCGGCCGCGCCCAGCACCAGCATGGTCTGGCCCGCCTTCAGCTCGCCGCGGTCGATCACCGCATGGTGCGAGGTGCCGTAGGTCAGCGTGAAGGCCGCGGCGGTCTCGAAGTCGATGCCCGGCGGCATCGGCACCACCGAGGCGGCGGGCGCCTTGGCCTGCGTGGCAAATGCGCCATTGCCCAGGTAGGCGATGACCTTGTCGCCCGGCTTGACGTGGGTGACGCCTTCGCCCACCGCATTGACCACGCCGGCGAGTTCGGAGCCGGGGCTGAACGGCAGGGCAGGCTTGGCCTGGTATTTGTTCTGGATGATGAGCACATCCGGGAAGTTGACCGCGGCAGCCTTCACGTCGATGACCACTTCGCCCGCGCCCGGCACCAGGTCAGGCAGGGTTTCCACGGTCAGCGAATCAGGGGGGCCCCAGGCTTTGCACAGTACGGCTTTCATCTTGTCTCCGTTTCGATAGGTATGGCATTCCGCGCCAGTCAAGCTTAAGCGGGCGGGCAGGGCAAGTGTAGCGTACAAATAGCACGGTCGTTCTGTTCCATGCCGAAGCCGCGGGGGCGGTTATTTGCGTCCTGCATACCGGCGCGCGGCGTGCGCCCCGACGCGATTCCGGCGCGATTCCGGCGCGATTCCGGCGCGGCGCACGGGGCGCACGGGGCGCTTGTGTGGCGCGCGCTCAGGTACAATCGCGCCATGCATATCCTCCTTGCCAACGATGACGGTTATCTCGCGCCGGGACTGGCCGTTCTGCATGCTGCGCTCGCCCCGCTGGGCCGGATCACGGTCATTGCGCCCGAGCAGAACCACAGCGGCGCTTCCAACTCCCTGACGCTGCAGCGCCCGCTGTCGATCTACGAAGCGCGCGAAGGCGTGCAGAAGGGATTCCGCTTCGTCAACGGCACGCCGACCGACTGCGTGCACATCGCGCTGACCGGGCTGCTGGACGAAAAGCCGGACCTGGTGGTGTCCGGCATCAACCAGGGACAGAACATGGGCGAAGACGTGCTGTATTCCGGCACCGTCGCCGCCGCCATCGAAGGCTACCTGCTCGGCATCCCGTCGGTCGCCTTCTCGCAGGTCGACAAGGGCTGGGAGCATCTCGACGCAGCCGCGCGCATCGCGCGCACGGTGGTCGAGCGCATCATCGGCCAGCCGCCTGCCGAGCCCTTCCTGCTCAACGTCAATATCCCCAGCCTGCCGTTCGAACATATCAAGGGCTATCGCGCCACGCGCCTGGGCAAGCGCCATCCTTCGCAGCCGGTGATCACGCAGGTGAATCCGCGCGGCGACACCAACTACTGGATCGGCCCGGCCGGCGATGCGCGCGATGCCAGCGAAGGCACGGACTTCCATGCCACCGCCGCCGGTTACGTCTCGCTCACGCCGTTGCAGCTCGACCTGACCCATCGCGGGCAGCTCGATGCGCTCGACCAGTGGCTGAAATAGGCAGCCGCTTCGCAGTGTCGCGCCCCCGATGAGTTCCACGCCCCGACGCAACAACAAGTTCCCCCTGCCGCTGGATGCGGTCGTCGAACGCAAGCCCGCACCGGCACGCACCGCCGGCATGCCCGCCGTCGACGCGCGGCGCACGGGCACGTCCGCGCCGCCACCGAAACCGGCCAAGCCAAGGCTGCCGCGCACGGCGGCACCGGCGCCCGCGCCCGCACCGGCGAGCGCAGTGGAGCAGCGCGCCTCGGCGGCCACGGCCGGCGGCGGCGGCATGGCGTCCGCGCGGGCGCGCACCGCGCTGGCGGCCCGGCTGCGTGCCGGCGGCATCCGCGACGAGCGCGTGCTGTCGGCCATCGCCACGGTGCCGCGCCACCTGTTCGTCGAGCCGGGACTGGCATCACAGGCGTATGAAGACGCCGCGCTGCCGATCGGCCACCAGCAGACCATTTCCAAGCCATCGGTGGTGGCGCGCATGATCGAGCTGCTGCGCGACGGCCTGGCCGCCGACACGCCGCTCGCGCGCGTGCTGGAGATCGGCACCGGCTGTGGCTACCAGGCCGCGGTGCTGAGCCAGGTGGCGCGCGAAGTCTTCTCGATCGAGCGCATCCGGCCGCTGCACGAGCAGGCCAAGGCGAACCTGCGCCCGCTGCGCGTGCCCAACCTGCGCCTGCACTATGGCGACGGCATGCTCGGCCTGCCGCAGGCGGCGCCGTTCTCGGCCATCATCCTGGCCGCAGCCGGCATGGAGGTGCCACAGGCGCTGCTGGAGCAACTGGAAGTAGGTGGGCGGCTGATCGCCCCGGTGGCCGTGGTGCCGCCGGCAGGCGTGCCCGGCCAGACCGTGACGCAGCAACTGCTGCTGATCGAGCGGCGCAACCGCCATCGCTTTCACCGAACCGCGCTTGAAGCCGTTTTCTTTGTGCCCTTAAAATCGGGCACCATCTGAGTCGAACTATGCACAACATCGTGAAATCGCAATATTTCGCACGCGCCGGTCAACTTCTTACGGCTTCTGCGCTGACGGCCCTGCTGGCCGCCTGCGCCAATTCGCCGATGCCGGCCCCTGTCGTTGACCGCACCTCCACCTCGGGCGCTGCCGCCGCGTCGATGGAGCCGGCTCCGCCGGGATACTATCGGGTCAAGCGAGGCGATACGCTTTATCGAATCGCCCTGGAAAACGGCCAGTCGTACCGTGATGTCGCCACCTGGAACAACCTCTCCAACGTGAACCAGATCGAAGTTGGCCAGTTGTTGCGCATCGTGCCTCCGGGGGCCGACGTCAACGCTGCGCCCGGGGTTTCCACGACGCCGATCGCCCCGGCCACGGTGCAGGCCCAGCCGATCGACCAGGCGCGCCCGGTGGGCACGCCGGCAGCGGCAACGCCGGCCCCGGCAGCGGCCCCGGCAGCGGCCGCGGCGCCTGCCGCAGCGGCTGTCGCGCCGTCCGCGCCGGTCGCCGACGGCGCGATGAAGCTGGCCTGGCCGGCAACCGGCCAGATGGTCGGCAAATTCGATGACAAGGGTAATAAAGGCATCGATATTGCGGGCAAGAAGGGCGATGCGGTGCTGGCTGCCGACGATGGCCGAGTGATTCACGTTGGCCCCTTGCGCGGCTACGGGAATCTTGTCATCATCAAACACAACGAGACATTTCTTACTGCGTACGGGCACAACGAAAAGGTGCTTGTGGCAGAGCAATCCGCGGTCCGCAAGGGCCAGAAGATTGCGGAGATGGGCAACAGTGATACCGACCGGGTGAAGCTTCACTTCGAAGTTCGCAAGAACGGAAAACCGGTTGATCCGATGCGGTACCTGCCGCCACAGTGAGGGTTCATGCCACGCCAGAAAACTGTCTCCTCCGGAACAACTGTCAGTAGGGCTCGCCGTCCCAAGCAGCCGGAAGTGAAGGCTGGTGTGGCACATCCCGACGAGCACGCCGACGCGCAAGCGTTCGAGCCGGATCTTGCTGCCGACCTGATTCCCGTGACCGACGAGCCGATCGCCACCTCCACTTCGGTGGGCCTGCGCGAAGCGGACCTGCTCGCCGACGACAACGACCGCCATCTGCGCGATGACGACGATGACGAGTCCGAAGACGAGGAAGACAGCGAAGGCGAGAACGGCAGCGACGGCGCAGCGGCCGAGCACGACGACTTCCGCACGGTGCTGCATACCGAACTGGCTGCCGACACCGTCCAGCATTACCTGAACCGCATCAGCATCAAGCCGCTGCTGTCCGCGCCGGAGGAGCTGCATTTCTCCACGCTGGCCAAGGACGGCGACTTTGCCGCGCGCCAGGTCATGATCGAGCGCAACCTGCGGCTGGTGGTCAGCATCGCCAAGGGATACCTCAATCGGGGGGTGCCGCTGCTCGACCTGATCGAGGAAGGCAACCTCGGCCTGATGCACGCGATCGAGAAATTCGATCCGTCGCGCGGGTTCCGCTTCTCGACCTATGCGACCTGGTGGATCCGCCAGAGCATCGAGCGCGCCATCATGAACCAGGCCCGCACCGTTCGCCTGCCGGTGCACGTGATCCGCGAACTGAACCAGGTGCTGCGCGCCAAGCGCCATCTGGAGAAGGGCGGCACCGACGGGCGCGACGCCAGCCTGGAAGACATTGCCCACCTGCTGGGCAAGACGCCGGACGAAGTGCAGGACGTCCTGGCACTCAATGAACACACCACCTCGCTCGATACGCCGTTCGACCTCGATCCCGGCTCGAGCCTCCTGGATTTCCTCTCCGACGAGCACAACGCCGCCCCTGACCAGGAGGTGGCGCACCGCGAGCTGGAAGGGCTGATGAAGCTCTGGCTCGCGCGCCTGTCGGAAAAGCATCGCTATGTGGTGGAGCGCCGCTTCGGCCTCAACCATATCGAGCCAGCCACGCTGGAAGAGCTCGCCGAGGAGATGGGCCTCACGCGCGAGCGCGTGCGCCAGATCCAGCAGGAGGCGCTGGTCAAGCTCAAGCGGCATTTCGCTTCGCAAGGTGTCAGGAAGGACGCCGTTTTATGACCCCTGTGCTGGTATTCGACATCGAGACCATTCCCGATGTCGCCGGCCTGCGCCGTTTGCATGACCACCCCGACGCGATGAGCGACGGCGAAGTCGCCGAGCATGCCTTCGCCGCCCGCCGCGAGAAAACCGGCAGCGATTTCCTGCCGCACTACCTGCAGCGCGTCGCCGCGATTTCCTGCGTGCTGCGGCGCACGCATCGCGATGGCTCGGCGGTGTTCCATGTGGGCTCGCTCGGCACTACCGAAGACAACGAAGCCACGCTGATCCAGAAGTTCTACGAACTGATCGCCCGCTACAGCCCGCAACTGGTTTCATGGAACGGTGGCGGATTCGATCTCCCTGTGCTGCATTACCGCGGCCTGGTCAACGGCGTCACCGCGCCGCGCTACTGGGAGATGGGCGAGGGCCGCGAGGAAGACAGCCGCGACTTCAAGTGGAACAACTACATCAGCCGCTACCACATGCGGCACCTGGATCTGATGGACCTGCTGGCGATGTACCAGCCGCGCGCCAGCGCGCCGCTGGATGACCTTGCCAAGCTGTGCGGCTTCCCGGGCAAGATGGGGATGGATGGCAGCAAGGTCTGGCACGCCTACCAGGCTGGCCAGCTCGACGAGATCCGCGCCTATTGCGAGACCGACGTCGTCAACACCTACCTGATGTACTGCCGTTTCCAGCTGATGCGCGGCGGCATGTCGCCGCGCGAGTTCGACATGGAGATGGCGCTCGTCCAGGAATCGCTGGCGGAACTGCCCGGCGAACAGTGGATGGAGTACCTGCAGGCCTTCCGCCTGCAGCGTCTCACGCCCGAAGTCGACGACTTCGAGGACTGATCGCGCCGGCGCCCGGCGCGTGCCACGGCCCTAAAGGTCGAGCGACAGCACGATCGGCTGGTGGTCCGAGTCGGCGGTATCCGCGTTGACCTCGCAACGCCGGGTCCGTGCGGCCAGGTTGTCCGTCACGAACATGAAGTCGCAGGCGAATGGTGGTTCGGGCCATTGCTCCTTGTCATGAATGGCGCAGGTCGGCGCATGCGGCTGGCCGGGGTGCGTGAGCAGCCAGGCGTCGCGCCATGGCGTGGTGGCGTCGTCGAACGGCTCCAGCATGCGGCGATAGGCAATGTCGTCGGGTTTGCTGTTGAAATCGCCGCACAGGATGGCTTCGGCCGGGCGTGGTTCCGGTGTGAACGGCCCGGGCCACTTCTCGCTGCGGCCCGGGCGTCGCGCGTGGTCGCAGGCCTGGGCATGCCAGTCGCGCAAGGCTTCGGCCTGCGCCGCGCGCTGGAGCGCCGAGTAATACTCCAGGTGCGTGCAGATCACGCGCAGGGGCTGCGTGCCGGCCTCGACGGTGACTTCCAGCGCCACGCGCGGCATCGACGCCACTTGCGGGTCTGCAGGCCACGGCAATCCGTGCCGGAATACCTCGCGTACCGGTAGCCGCGTGGCGATCAGGTTGCCGAATTGCTTGTGTGTGCCGTTGCGGTCGCGCCGGTCCACGCCTGACGCAAAGAGCAGGTGATAGCCCGGCAGCAGGGCGGTCAGTTCGGCTACCTGGTCGATGCCCGGCTCGCCGCGCAGTTCACCGAATCCGCGCGTGACTTCCTGCAGACAGATCACATCGGCATCCGCCAGCGCGCGCAGCGTGTCCACCTGCCGCGCCAGGTCCACGCGCCCGTCCGCGCCGCGGCCCCACTGGATATTCCACGAAATCAGTTCCATGCAACGCCTCCGTCGTTGACCCGGCCGGTCTGGCATACAATCGCGCTTTCGTAAAACAATACGTCAGGTTTTATCTGGTGTCCCAAGCCGTGTCCTCCCCACAAGAAACGTCCGCCGTCGCGCCCGAATCAGCCGCACCGGGTGCCGCTCCCGCCGCAAAAGAGTCCCGTGGCCGTGGCAACGCCAATGGCAATGTTCCGGGCACCGATCCGGTGGTGTCGATCGACAGCCTCGACATGGAGGCGCGCGGCGTCGGCCGCCTGGTCAACGAGGACGGCACGCCTGGCAAGGTGATCTTCGTCGAAGGCGCATTGCCCGGCGAGACCGTCAGCTATCGCAGCTACCGCCGCAAGCCCAGCTTCGAGCAGGCGCACCTCGGCGAAGTCCTGCAGGAATCGGTGATGCGCGTGAAGCCGGGCTGCCAGCATTTCGGCGTCTGCGGCGGGTGCTCGATGCAGCATCTGGATTCGCGCGCGCAGCTTGCAATCAAGCAGCGAGTGCTGGAAGACAACCTGTGGCACCTGTCCAAGGTGAAGCCGGACGTGGTGTTCCGCCCGATCGCCGGTCCGGACTGGGGCTACCGCTATCGCGCGCGCCTGACCGTGCGCCATGTGGTGAAGAAGGGCGGCGTGCTGGTGGGATTCCACGAGCGCAAAAGCAGCTATGTCGCCGACATGACGCGCTGCGAGATCCTGCCGCCGCACGTGTCGGCGATGCTGGTGCCGCTGCGCGAACTGGTGGCGGGGCTGTCGATCCGCGACCGCATGCCGCAGATCGAACTGGCCGTCGGGCACGAAGTGACGGCGCTGGTGTTGCGCATCCTCGAGCCGCTGACCGATGCCGACAAGGACCTGCTGCGCGCCTTCGCCGATGCGTACAAGGTGCAGTTCTGGCTGCAGCCGAAGGGGCCGGACACGGTCTACCCGTTCTACCCGGCCGACGTCGAGCTGGCCTATACGCTGCCGGAATTCGGCATCCGCATGCCGTTCAAGCCGACCGACTTCACGCAGGTGAACCACCAGATCAACCGCGTGCTGATTGGCCGCGCGCTGCGCCTGCTGGACGCGCAGCCGGGCGACCGCCTGCTCGATTTGTTCTGCGGCATCGGCAATTTCACGCTGCCGCTGGCCACGCAGGGCAAGTCGGTGATGGGTATCGAAGGCAGCGAGGCGTTGACCACGCGCGCGCTGGCCAATGCGGAATACAACGGGCTGGCCGCCAAGACCGAGTTCGCGTGCCGCAACCTGTTCGAAGTCACGGCCGACGACATTGCCGCACTGGGTCGCTTCGATCGCTGGCTGGTTGATCCGCCGCGCGAAGGTGCGCTCGCGGTGAGCAAGGCCCTGGGCGAACTGGCGCAGCAAGGCAGCGAAGTGCTGCCGCGGCGCATCGTCTATGTCTCGTGCAGTCCCGCCACGCTGGCGCGCGATGCCGGCCTGCTGGTGCACGAGGCGGGCTACCGCCTGAGCGGCGCCGGCGTGGTCAACATGTTCCCGCACACCTCGCACGTGGAGTCGATCGCGGTGTTCGACCGAGGGTGATCGCCGCGTGCGTCCAAACGAAAAGCCGGCCAACAGGCCGGCTTATTTCATGCCGCGGCGTTTGCCGTCATTCGCGGTTGCCGCCGAAGATGCCCAGCAGCGCCAGCAGGTTGGCGAAGACGTTGTACACGTCGAGGTAGATTGCCAGCGTGGCGGTGATGTAGTTGGTCTCGCCGCCATTCACCACGCGCTGTACATCGAACAGGATGTATGCCGAGAAGATACCGATCGCGATCACCGACACCGTGATCATCAGCGACGGCAGCTGCAGCCAGATATTGGCAACGCTGGCCAGGATCAGCAGGATCACGCCGACGAACAGGAACTTGCCCAGGCCGGAGAAATCGCGCTTGCTGACGGTGGCGATGGTTGCCATCGCGCCGAATACCGCGGCCGTGCCGCCAAAGGCGTACATGATCAGCGCCGGTCCGTTGGAGAACGTCAGCGTCGCACTGATCAGCCGCGACAGCATCAGTCCCATGAAGAACGTGAACGCCAGCAACAGCACCACGCCCATGCTGCTGTTCTTGGTCTTCTCGATGGCGAAGAAGAACCCGAACGCAATGGCCAGGAACAGGATCAGCGACAGGCCGGGACTGCCCGCCATGAAGCTGAAGCCAGTGGCTACGCCGACCCACGCGCCAAGCACGGTGGGGATCATCGATAGGGCCAGCAGCCAGTAAGTGTTGCGCAAGACCCGGTTGCGAACGACGACGTCAGTGACGGTCGATGCACTATTGCCGAAACCGTAGGTATTCAGCTTGTTATCCATGGTGACTCCTGTCTCGAAACGGTGAGGCGCCGGGCCTGTCCGAAAGAAAGAGAATATTCGGATCGACCGCGAACGGAACCATCGTCAATGTGGCATCTGGCCCGCCGAATTGCAAGGGAAGTGTATTCCAGCACGCACCCGCCTTGCTGTTCCGGCCGGTTCAGCGCCGCCTTCGTTTGACGGAGGGTCGGGCGTCGCGTTCCGGACATGACAAGGATGTAATGTGCCGCCAATCCTACTTGGCGCCCGCATGGGCCGCCGGACCGGTAACACCCGCGCCAAAGCGGCCCAGACCCTCGAAAGGGCCATTGTCTTCGTGCTAGAATTGCACGTTTAATCCATTTGTAACCCCTTCATTTTTCGGAGTTTTTCATGGCGATCGAACGCACCCTGTCGATTATCAAGCCGGATGCCGTGGCCAAGAACGTCATTGGCCAGATCTACGCCCGTTTCGAGGCCGCCGGCCTGAAGATCGTTGCTGCCAAGATGGTGCACCTGTCGCGCGGCGAAGCCGAGCAGTTCTATGCTGTCCACAAGGAGCGCCCGTTCTTCAAGGATCTGGTCGACTTCATGGTTTCCGGCCCGGTCATGATCCAGGCCCTGGAAGGCGAGAACGCCATCGCCAAGAACCGTGACCTGATGGGCGCCACCGACCCGAAGAAGGCCGACAAGGGCACCATCCGCGCCGACTTCGCCGACAGCATCGACGCCAATGCCGTGCACGGCTCGGACGCCGCCGAAACCGCTGCCGTGGAAGTTGCCTTCTTCTTCCCGGGCATGAACGTCTACAGCCGCTGATCGGCTGCTGACTGACACTGAAGCCGAGTTTGCCGCCATGAACGATCTCGTCAACCTGCTCGACTACGACGCGGACGCGCTCACCGCCTATTGCGGCGAGCTCGGCGAGAAGCCGTTCCGTGCGCGGCAACTGCAACGCTGGATCCACCACTATGGTGCCAGCCGCTTCGACGCCATGTCGGATCTCGCCAAGTCGCTGCGCGAAAAGCTCTCGACCCGGGCCGAGATCCGCGCCCCTGCCGCCATCACCGACAACCTGTCGGCCGACGGCACGCGCAAGTGGCTGCTCGACGTCGGCGAGGGCAATGCGGTGGAAACGGTGTACATCCCCGAGGAAACGCGCGGCACGCTGTGCGTCTCCTCGCAGGCGGGCTGCGCGGTCAACTGCCGCTTCTGCTCGACCGGCAAGCAGGGCTTTTCTCGCAACCTGACCACGGGCGAGATCATTGGCCAGCTGTGGATGGCGGAGTTCGCCATGCGCGAGCAGCTGGGCCGCGGCCCCAAGGACGACCGCGTCATCTCCAATGTGGTGATGATGGGCATGGGCGAGCCGCTGCTGAACTACGATGCCGTGGTGCCGGCCATGCGGCTGATGCTGGACGACAACGCCTACGGCCTGTCGCGCCGCCGCGTGACCCTGTCCACCTCGGGCGTGGTGCCGATGATGGACCGGCTGTCGCAGGACTTGCCGGTAGCCCTTGCCGTGTCGCTGCACGCGTCCAACGACGCCTTGCGCGACGTGCTGGTGCCGCTGAACAAGAAGTACCCGCTGGCCGAACTGATGGCGGCATGCCGCCGTTACCTGGAATTCGCGCCGCGCGATTTCATTACTTTCGAATACTGCATGCTGGACGGCGTCAACGATGGCGTCGAGCATGCGCGGGAATTGCTGAAGCTTGTCGCCGACGTGCCGTGCAAGTTCAACCTGATCCCGTTCAACCCGTTCCCCGAGTCGGGCCTGAAGCGTTCCAACAACGAGCAGATCCGGCGCTTCGCGCAGGTGCTGATGGACGCCGGCATCGTGACCACCATCCGCAAGACGCGCGGCGACGATATCGACGCCGCCTGCGGGCAGCTGGCCGGGGAAGTGAAGGACCGTACCCGCCTGGCCGAGCGCGGCAAGTTCGGCAAGATCACGCCACTGGTGCCGGTCAACAGCGCCGGCCAGCCTCGGGAGGCTCGCCCTGCATGATCCGTCTGATCGCTGCAGCCCTGTTCGGGCTGCTGATGTTGTCCGGCTGCCAGCTGCCGCAGACCCCGGGGCAGGATCTCCAGACCGCTTCCGACCAGACCGATGCAAGGCGCCGCGCCGGCATCCGGCTGCAGCTGGCCACCAGTTACCTGGAGGCCGGCCAGAACACCGTCGCGCTTGACGAGATCAAGCAGGCGATCGCCATCGATCCGTCGCTGGCCGATGCCTACCACGTGCGCGCGCTGATCTACATGAACATGAACGAGCGCGCGCTCGCTGATGACAGCTTCCGCACCGCGGTATCGATGCGCGGCAACGACGGTGACCTGCTCAACAACTACGGCTGGTTCCTGTGCCAGCAAGGCCGCTACGGCGAGGCCGTGCCGCTGCTGCAGCGCGCGGTATCGGCACCGTCGGCCGGCGGCCCGGCCAAGCCGCTGATCAGCCTGGGCGCATGCGAGCTGCGCCATGGCAACAGCGCCGATGCGGAGAAGAACCTGAAGGCCGCGCTCGGCTACGACCGCAACAACCCGGTGGCGAACACCAATCTGGCGCTGGTCTACTACCGGCGCGGCGATTTCGCGCAGGCCCGGCAGTATGCCCAGCGCGTCAACAGCAGCCAATTTGCCAGTGCGCAATCCCTCTGGCTGGGAGCGCGCATTGCACACCGCCAGGGCGATGGCCGCACGCAGGATGCGCTGGTCGCGCAACTGCGCAGCCGCTTCCCCGATTCGCGTGAGTTGACCGCCTACGAACAAGGAGCATGGGATGAGTGAGCACGACCGCGCCGCAGGCCAGGCCGTACCGACGCAATACGTCGGCGGTGGCGCGCACGAAGGAGACCGCGAAGCTGCGGCACGCGAGATTGGCGCGGCACTCGCGCGCGAGCGCGAAGCGCAGCGGCTGTCGGTGGAAGACGTCAGCGCGCGCCTGAAAGTGGCGGCGCCGAAGCTGCGCGCGATCGAAGCCGGCGACCTGCAGGCGCTACCCGACGTCACGTTCGCCAAGGGCGTGATGCGGGCCTACGCGCGCATGCTGCATGTCGATATCGACGCGCTGCTGGCGCGCTTCCAGCCTCCGGTGGCACCGGTCACCGAAATCGCACGCCAGCGCGAGGGCAGCCTCAATGCGGCGTTCGACGACCGCAATCGCTTCCGCACCGGCGGAGGCGGTGGACGCTGGATCTGGCTGGCCCTGGTGGCGGTGGTGCTGGCCGCCGGTGGCTGGTTCGGCCTGGACCATATCCGCCAGTGGATCGAGACCCGCAGCAGCGCAGCCGAGACTGCCACGACGGAAGAACACGCCGCTGCGCAATCGACCGAGCCTGGCACGGTGACTGCAGCGCTGCCGCCGGTAATGGCCGCCGCCGACTCGCCGGCGCCCTCGGCCGAAACGACACCGGCCACCGCCGTGGTCGCGACTGCCGCGCCGGCATCGGCCGCGGCGGTCGTGCCTGTTGTTGCGCCGGTCGCAGCAACGCCTGCGCCGGCGCCCGCAGCGCCTGCAGGCGAGGGTGATCTGCAGATCCGCTTCGCCGGCGACACCTGGTATGAAATCCGCGACAGCAGCGGCAAGGTCGTGCTGGGCGGCACGGCCAGGGCCGGCCAGGCCGTGGCCGGTGGCGGCAAGGCTCCGTACAAGGTGGTGATCGGCAACGTCAAGGGTGTCGAGTCGATGACGCGCAACGGCGCGCCGGTCGACCTGAAGGCAGCCAACCGCAACAACGTGGCGCGCCTCACGCTGCCCTGATCCGGACCGGCGAAAGGTGCGGCGCAGTGCGTCTTTGCAAGGTGGTAATGCTATGAACCAACAGCTCTGTCTCCCGGTCCTGCCCGGCTCGCTGCCGCGCCGCCAGACGCGCCAGGCGCGCGTCGTGTGGGGCGACAACGTGGTGACCATCGGCGGCGACGCGCCGGTGCGCGTGCAGTCGATGACCAACACGGACACGGTCGACGCCATCGGCACGGCGATCCAGGTCAAGGACCTGGCACGCGCGGGCTCGGAAATCGTGCGCATCACGGTGAACACGCCCGAGGCCGCTGCCGCGGTGCCGTCGATCCGTGAGCAGCTCGACCGCATGGGCGTCGACGTGCCGCTGGTGGGCGATTTCCACTACAACGGCCACAAGCTGCTGCAGGACTATCCGGCCTGCGCCGAGGCGCTGTCCAAGTACCGCATCAACCCCGGCAACGTGGGGCAGGGCGCCAAGCGCGACACGCAGTTCGCGCAGATGATCGAGATGGCGTGCCGCTACCACAAGCCGGTGCGCATCGGCGTGAACTGGGGCAGCCTGGACCAGGACCTGCTGGCGCGCATCATGGATGAGAACGCGTCGCGCGCCGAGCCCTGGCCCGCGCAGAGCGTGATGATCGAGGCGTTGATCACGTCGGCGATCGATTCCGCGAAGAAGGCTGAAGAGATCGGCCTGCCGGGCAACCAGATCATCCTGTCGTGCAAGGTGTCGCAGGTGCAGGAGCTGATCGCGGTCTACCGCGAACTGGCGCGCCGCTGCGACTATGCGCTGCACCTTGGGCTGACCGAGGCCGGCATGGGCAGCAAGGGCATCGTCGCCTCCACCGCGGCGCTGTCGGTGCTGCTGCAGGAAGGCATCGGCGACACGGTCCGCATCTCGCTGACGCCGGAACCCGGCGCGCCGCGCGAGAAGGAAGTGTATGTGGGGCAGGAAATCCTGCAGACCATGGGCCTGCGCAACTTCACCCCGATGGTGATTGCCTGCCCGGGATGTGGCCGCACCACCAGCACGGTGTTCCAGGAGCTTGCGGCAAGCATCCAGACGTACCTGCGCGAGCAGATGCCGCATTGGAAAACCGCCTATCCGGGCGTCGAGGAAATGGATGTGGCCGTGATGGGCTGCATCGTCAACGGCCCGGGCGAGAGCAAGCACGCCAATATCGGCATTTCGCTGCCGGGCTCGGGCGAGTCGCCCGCCGCGCCGGTGTTCGTCGACGGCGTCAAGGTGAAGACGCTGCGCGGCGAGCGCATTGCCGAGGAATTCCAGGCGATCGTCGACGAGTACGTTCGCACGCATTACGGCCCGGGCGCTGCACGGGCCGATAGAGAAGTGGCAGCCTGAGCCGCACCGGCCGGGCCCGAGAAGCTGACAAGAACAGAATGACGCAATCCGACAACGCAGCCGCCACGGGCGCTGCCAAGACTGAACCGAAAGCCGAACTGAAGGCCGAGCAGAAGGGGAAGCCCGCCAAGGCCCTGCAGGGCGTGAAGGGCATGAACGACATGCTGCCGGCCGACGCGCCGCTGTGGGAGCATTTCGAGAATGCCGCGCGCGCCATGCTGCGCGCCTACGGCTACCAGCAGCTGCGCACGCCGATCGTCGAGCACACGCAACTGTTCGTGCGCGGCATCGGCGAGGTGACCGATATCGTCGAGAAGGAGATGTACTCCTTCACCGATGCGCTCAACGGCGAGCAGCTGACGCTGCGTCCCGAAGGCACCGCCGCCGCCGTGCGCGCGACCATCGAGCACAACCTGCTGTACGACGGCCCCAAGCGCCTGTGGTACACCGGTCCGATGTTCCGCCACGAGCGCCCGCAGCGCGGCCGCTATCGCCAGTTCCACCAGCTGGGCGCCGAGGCGCTGGGCTTCGCCGGTCCGGACGTCGACGCCGAGATCATCCTGATGTGCCAGCGCCTGTGGGACGACCTGGGCCTGGTCGGCGTGCGCCTGGAGATCAATTCGCTGGGGCAGGCCAATGAACGTGCCGCCCACCGCGAGGAGCTGATCAAGTACCTGGAGGGCTTCCAGGACATCCTGGACGAGGACAGCAAGCGCCGCCTGTACACCAACCCGCTGCGCGTGCTGGACACCAAGAATCCGGCGCTGCAGGAAATGGCGGCCAACGCGCCCAAGCTGATCGATTTCCTGGGCGAAGAGTCGCTGGCTCACTTCGAGGGCGTGCAGCGCCTGCTCAAGGCCAACAATATCCCGTTCAAGATCAATCCGCGCCTGGTGCGCGGGCTGGATTACTACAACCTGACGGTGTTCGAGTGGATCACCGACAAGCTTGGCGCGCAGGGCACCATTGCCGGCGGTGGCCGCTATGACCCGCTGATCGCGCAGATGGGCGGCAAGCCGGCTCCGGCCTGCGGCTGGGCCATGGGCGTCGAGCGCATCATCGAACTGATCCGCGAAGAGGGCGTGGTGCCCGACGCCGTGGGGTGCGATGTCTACCTCGTGCACCAGGGCGAAGCCGCCGCGCAGCAGGCCATGGTCGCGGCCGAGCGGCTGCGCGACGCCGGCCTCGACGTGGTGCTGCATGCCAGCCCCGACGGCAAGGGCGGCAGCTTCAAGTCGCAGATGAAGCGCGCCGACCAAAGTGGCGCAGCCTATGCCGTTATCATTGGCGACGACGAAGTGGCCGCTGGCGTGGTCCAGGTCAAGGAACTTCGCCAGCGCGATCAGGCCGAAGGCGGTGGGCAACAGGCCACCGTGCAGGCCGAGGGCCTGGTCGACTACCTGATCGACGCCATGGTCGGCGCCAGCGAATAAGCGCACATCGGCCGCACCGTCATCCACGACGCCCGTATCTAACCAACGCAGGTGATTGCCTCGACATGGCTTACGATCTAGAAGAACAGGAACAGCTTGAGAATCTGAAGGCGTGGTGGCGCCAGTACGGCAACGCCCTGACCTGGGCGCTCATCATCGCGCTGCTGGCATTCGCCGGCTGGAATGGCTGGAAATACTGGGAGCGCAAGCAGGCCGGCGAGGCCGCGGTGCTGTACGAGCAGGTGCTCAAGGCCGCCGAGGCGCGCGATATCGAACGCATCAAGCGCGCCGCAACCGACCTCGAAGACAAGTTCGGGCGTACCGCCTATGGCCAGATGAGTGCGCTGGTCGCCGGCCGCGTGCTGTACGACGCGGGCGACCTGGCCGCGGCCAAGACCCAGCTGCAGTGGGCCGTCGACCACGGCGACGAAGAATACGCGCACCTGGCGCGGGTGCGCCTGGCCGGCGTGCTGCTCGACGAAAAGGCCTATGACCAGGGCCTGGCGCTGCTGAAGGACGAACCGCCGGCAGCGTTCGCGTCGCTGTACGCCGACCGCCGCGGCGACCTGCTCGCCGCGCAGGACAAGCGCGATGACGCGCGTGCGGCCTATCGCAAGGCGCTGGACAAGCTGGGCGAGGCCGAGCCGGCCACGCGCCAGATCATCCAGTTCAAGCTCGATGCGCTGGGCGCGGCCTGATGCCGCGCGCGCTTTGTGGCATCACGCAAAACCAGGACCGTAACCTTATGACGTCAGTGCTTTCCCGTGCCGTACATCGCCAGCCCGTCCGCACCATGACCCGCGCGCTGGTGGCGGCAGCCTGCCTGGCCGCGCTGGGCGGCTGCGCGCTGTTCAGCAAGGAAAACAAGCACCCGCCCGCCGAACTGAAGCCGGTTTCGGCCACGCTGACGGTGCGCCAGGCGTGGAAGGCCGATGTGGGCAAGAGCGGCCCGTATTCGATGCAGCCGGCCGCGGCGGGCAACAATGTCTATGTGTCGTCCAACAACGGCAACGTGATGGCGCTGGAAGGCGCCTCCGGGCGCGTGCTGTGGAAGGCCAAGACCGACCTCGACCTGACCTCCGGCCCCGGCAGCGATGGCTCCGTGACCGCGGTCGCCGGCGAGAAGGGCGCGATCTACGCCTTTGACGCCAGCGGCAAGCAGATCTGGAAGAAGCAGGTCAACGGCGAGGTGCTGTCCGCGCCGCTGGTCGGCAACGGCCTGGTGGTGGTGCGCACCACCGACACGCGCGTGTTCGGCCTCGACGCCGAGACCGGCGAGCGCCGCTGGATCTACCAGCGCTCGCAGACGCCGCTGAACCTGCGTGCCGCAATGGGCATGGCGTTTGCCGGCGACGGCATCGTGATGGGCTTTCCCGGCGGCAAGCTGGGCGTGCTGACGCCGGGCAACGGCGTGCTGCGTTGGGAAAGCACGATCTCCTATCCCAAGGGCGTGTCCGAGATCGAGCGCCTGAACGATGTCACCGGCCAGCCGATGATCAGCGGCCGCCAGGTCTGCGCCACCACTTTCCAGGGGCGCGTGGCCTGCCTGGAGCTGGCCACCGGCCAGCCGCAGTGGGGCAAGGATTTCTCGTCGCCGAGCGGCCCCGCGCAGGATGACAATGCGATCTACGCCAGTGACGAGCGGTCGGTCGTGCATGCCTTCGACCGCCAGAACGGCAGCGAGCGCTGGAAGAACGACCAGATGCGCAACCGCCGCCTGGGTGCGCCGCTGGCACTTGGTCGCTCGGTGGTGATGGGCGACTTCGAAGGCTATGTCCACTTCCTGTCGCGCGAGGACGGCCAGGTCGTCGCCCGCATGAAGACCGATGGCAGCGCCATTACCGCCGCGCCGGTGGTGGCGGGGCAGACGCTGGTGATCCAGACCCGCGACGGCGACGTCTTCGGGTTCCAGCCGGGCTGACCAGCAAGCAGTGCGCGCTGCCGTACACCTGTCGGTACGGTGCGCGCCGAATCCGGTAGCATGATCCCTGGTCGTGCGGCAATTTGCGCAGCGGGTCGCTGACCGGCGCCGCGCCCCGACAGGACAAGCGGCAGGCGCGCCCACCGGGTGCGCGTGCCGTCGGATCCATTGACTCCGGAGTAACCGGGGGGCGGCAGGTGCCGGCCCCCGTTTCCGTTTATTGCATGAAACCAGTTATCGCACTTGTCGGCCGTCCCAATGTGGGGAAGTCGACGCTATTCAACCGCATGACCCGCTCGCGCGACGCCCTCGTCGCCGACCTGCCGGGCCTGACGCGCGACCGCCACTATGGCGAGGGCCGCGTCGGCGAGCGTCCGTTCATTGCCATCGACACCGGCGGCTTCGAGCCGGTGGTCAAGGAAGGCATCGTCGCCGAGATGGCCAAGCAGACCAAGCAGGCGGTGGTCGAGGCCGACGTGGTGATCTTCATCGTCGACGGCCGCCTCGGCCTGGCGCCGCAGGACCGCGCCATTGCCGACTACCTGCGCAAGACCGGCCGGCGCATCATGCTGGCGGTCAACAAGGCCGAGGGCATGAAGTACACCTCGGTCGCCGCGGATTTCTACGAGCTCGGCATGGGCGATCCGTACGCGATCTCCGCTGCCCACGGCGATGGCGTGCGCGAACTGGTCGACGAAGCGATCGAGCTGGCGGTGCAGGAGCGCCCGGAACTGGCCGCGGAAGAGCCCCAGGACGGCAAGGGCGTCAAGATCGCCATCGTCGGGCGCCCCAATGTGGGGAAGTCCACGCTGGTCAACACGCTGATCGGCGAAGAGCGCGTGATCGCGTTCGACATGCCGGGCACGACCCGCGACGCCATCTACGTGGAATTCGAACGCGGCGGCAAGCCTTATACGCTGATCGATACGGCGGGCCTGCGCCGGCGCGGCAAGGTGTTCGAGGCGATTGAAAAATTTTCAGTGGTCAAGACGCTGCAATCGATCGCCGATGCCAACGTCGTGATCCTGCTGCTGGATGCGCAACAGGACATTTCCGACCAGGACGCGCATATTGCCGGCTTTATCGTTGAATCCGGACGCGCGCTGGTGGTCGGCGTCAATAAATGGGACGGGCTGGACGGCCATGCCCGCGACCGCATCAAGCATGACCTCGAGCGCAAGCTGCAATTCCTGAGTTTCGCGAATTTCCACTTTGTGTCGGCGCGCGAGCGCACCGGCATCGGCGCGCTGATGCGTTCCGTCGACGACGCCTATGCCGCGGCCATGGTCAAGCTGCCGACGCCGCAGCTGACGCGCGTGCTGCAGGAAGCCGTGGAATTCCAGCAGCCCAAGCGCGTCGGCGCGTCGCGCCCCAAGCTGCGCTATGCGCACCAGGGTGGCTCGAACCCGCCGATCATCGTGGTCCATGGCAACGCGCTGTCGGGGGTTGCGGAGACCTATCGGCGCTACCTGGAAAACCGTTTCCGTGCGGCATTCAAGCTCAAGGGCACCCCTCTGCGCATCGAATTCCGTACGAACAAAAATCCGTACGCGGACTCGAAGGATTGAGTCCGGAATAGGATCCTTGGCGGGGCCAGTTTTCGTTTGCGTTCGTTTGGAACTGCGGCTAAATTCACGGTAGCAGGGGGTTCCCTGTGCATTGACGCCGACTTGGTACCGTTTTTTGATCTTTTTTCTGGCGCGTTTTTGCGCCGACTGACTTGAACCGGGGATTTCCATCCCCATCATTCACCACTAAACCTATAAATTTGGAGTGTGCCATGAGCAACAAAGGGCAACTGCTACAAGACCCGTTCCTGAACGCGCTGCGCAAAGAGCACGTGCCGGTGTCCATCTACCTCGTCAATGGCATCAAGCTGCAAGGCAATATCGAATCGTTCGATCAGTACGTCGTGCTGCTGCGTAACACCGTGACGCAGATGGTCTACAAGCATGCGATTTCCACCGTCGTTCCGGCGCGCGCAGTCAACTTCCGCGTGGATGATTCCTCCGAGAACTGATCTGCCTCGCGGCCGCGGAAACCTGCGGTCGCCGACCCAAGGCATCGGCCTGGCGCCCCACAGGGCTGCACCGATGCCCGGTACCGGTGCGCCAGCGCGGCCGGTGCCTGCCGGAGTGGCGGCACATCTCGTCGCCGCGGCCTCCCGCCCGGTGCGGGTAGCCGCCCCGGCTGGGGACAGGGCAGGGCGGGACTTCCGCCGGCCATCCCCCTGAAACCATCGGAAAGCATTTCGCTATTCCTGGCTATTCCTAATTCCCAGCGCATTCTCCCAGCGCATTCGCGCCATCCCTTGGATCCCAGAGCTACTTCCAACACTGCCCCGTCGCGCGCCATCCTCGTCGGCGTCGATTTCGGCAAGCACGACTTCGAGGAAAGCCTCAGCGAGCTTGCCTTGCTGACCTCCACCGCCGGCTCGCTGCCGGTGCATACGCTGACGGGCCGCCGCTCGCGGCCGGACCCGGCGCTGTTCATCGGCTCGGGCAAGGCCGAGGAACTGAAGGAAGCCGCCGACGCGCTCGATGCCGACGTGGTCGTGTTCAACCACGCACTCAGCCCGGCGCAGCAGCGCAACCTCGAGCGCTTCCTGAACCGCCACGTGATCGACCGTACCGGCCTGATCCTGGATATCTTCGGGCAGCGTGCACAGAGCCACGTCGGCAAGGTGCAGGTCGAGCTGGCGCAGGTGCAGTACCGGGCCTCGCGGCTGGTGCGCGCGTGGAGCCACCTGGAGCGGCAGAAGGGCGGTATCGGCGTGCGCGGCGGCCCCGGCGAGCGCCAGCTCGAACTGGACCGACGCATGCTGGACGACCGCGCCAAGCGGCTCAAATCGGACCTGTCGCGGCTGCAGCGCCAGCACAGCACGCAGCGGCGTGCACGCGCGCGCAACGATACGCTCAGCATTTCGCTGGTGGGCTATACCAACGCCGGCAAGTCGACGCTGTTCAATGCGCTGACCAAGGCGCGTGCCTATGCGGCCGACCAGCTCTTCGCCACGCTCGATACCACCTCGCGCCGGCTGTTCCTGGACGGGCTCGGCAACGTGGTGCTGTCCGACACGGTCGGATTTATCCGCGACCTGCCCACGCAGCTGGTGGCGGCGTTCCGTGCCACGCTCGAGGAAACGGTCCACGCCGACCTGCTGCTTCATGTGGTCGATGCATCCAGCCCGGTGCGCCATGAGCAGATCGAACAGGTCAACCGCGTGCTGGCCGAGATTGACGCGTCCGACATCCCGCAGATCGTGGTGATGAACAAGATCGATGCGGCGCCCGAACTGCTGGAGCAGGGCCCGCGCATCGAGCGGGATGAAGATGGCGTTCCCACGCGGGTGTTCCTGAGCGCCCGCGAAGGGATCGGCCTGGATGCCCTGCGTGAATCGGTGGTCGAGGTGGCCCAGTGGCTGGCCAGCCGTCCGCCGGAACCCGCCGCATACGATCCGCGGCTGGGCGAGGCTCATCTGTATGAAGACGGCAGCGACAGCGACGACTCGGCCGGCGCCGGTGGCGGTGACGGAAGCGAGGGCGCCCAGGCGGGGGCCGGGCGCAGCTCCTGAGCCGCGGTCGCGCGGCGGTTTTGCGCGACTCAGGTGCCGCGGCAGTGCTTCTGCAGCCCCGGTTCAGAGCGTCTTTCCACCGATTGGCCGCGATTTGGGCAAATGTGGCGCAGATGACTGCTAGAATCCCCCTGTTACAAACTTCCCCGGACCCGTGCACTTCATGCCCCAGTTTCCCCGGAATGCTGATTCGAGCCTGACACCAGGCAGCCGCTTCGCGCCACGCGCGGGCTGGCAGCGCCTGCGCGCCATCTTCTCGCTGAACGATCCGCGCTGGGGTCGCAACGGCGACGACGACGAGAAGAAGGACGGCCGCGACGACAACCGCCAGCAGAACCAGCGCCCGCAGCAGGATGGCGGCCCACCCGATCTGGACGAACTGTGGCGCGACTTCAACCGCCGCCTGAACGGCCTGCTCGGCCGCAAGGAAAACGGCGGTGGCGGCAACCAGGGCTTCGGCGGCCCGCGCACCCCGGGCAAGGGCTCGGGCGTTGGCGTCGGAGTGGTCGTGGCCGCGGTGGTCGGCATCTGGCTGGCCAGCGGCTTCTTCATGGTGCAGGAAGGCCAGACCGCCGTGATCCTGCAGTTCGGCAAGTTCAAGTATTCGACCGGTCCCGGCATCAACTGGCGGGCGCCCTGGCCGATCCAGTCGGGCGAGATCGTCAACCTGTCGGCGGTGCGCTCGGTCGAAGTGGGTCGTACCACGTCGATCAAGGACAGCAACCTGAAAGACTCGTCGATGCTGACGCAGGACGAGAACATCATCGACGTGCGCTTCACCGTGCAGTACGTCATCCAGGACGCGACCGAGTTCCTGTTCTTCAACAAGACCGATCGCGGCGGCGACGAGGAACTGGTGACCCAGGCCGCCGAGACCTCGGTGCGCGAGATCGTCGGCCGCAACAAGATGGACGCGGTGCTGTACGAGAACCGCGAGCAGATCGCGCAGGGCCTGGCCAAGTCGATTCAGGGCATCCTGTCGGCCTACAAGACCGGCATCCGCGTGCTGTCGGTCAACGTGCAGAGCGTGCAGCCCCCCGAGCAGGTGCAGGCGGCCTTCGATGACGTCAACAAGGCCAGCCAGGACCGCGAGCGCGCGATCAGCGAAGGCCAGGCTTATGCCAATGACATCATCCCCCGCGCCAAGGGTACCGCGGCGCGCCTGAAGGAAGAGGCCGAGGCCTACCGCTCCCGCGTGGTGGCACAGGCCGAGGGCGATTCCTCGCGCTTCCGCTCGGTCCAGGCCGAGTACGCCAAGGCGCCGCAGGTGACGCGCGACCGGATTTATCTCGAAACCATGCAGCAGATCTACGCCAATTCGACCAAGGTGCTGGTGGACGCGCGCCAGGGCAACAACCTTCTCTACCTGCCGCTGGACAAGCTGATGGCGCAAGGCGGCGATGGCCGTGGGGCCACCCCTGGCCCGGGCGCCGCCGGCACGCCGGCGCCGGCTCCCGAGACTTCGCCGGATACCCGGTCGCGCGAATCGCTGCGCAACCGTGACCGCGACTCGCGCTGAGGAGACCCGTCATGAACCGACTGATTTCCTTCTCGATCGGCTTTTTCATCCTGCTGGCCGTGCTGTCGTCGATGCTGTTCGTGGTCGACCAGCGCCAGTTCGCCGTGGTGTTCGCCTTCGGCGAGATCAAGCAGGTGGTGCGCGAGCCCGGCCTGCATTTCAAGCTGCCGCCGCCGTTCCAGAACGTGGTCTTCATGGACCGCCGCCTGCAGACTATCGACGTGGCCGCCAACGAGCGCTTCCTGACCGCCGAGAAGAAGAGCATGGTGGTGGACTGGTTCGTCAAATGGCGCATCACCGATCCGCGCAAGTTCTTCGTTGCCTTCGGCGGCAACCTGCGCGGCGCCCAGGACCGCATGACCCAGCGTATCGACGCGGTGGCGCGCGAGGAGTTCGGCAGGCGCACCGTGGCCGACGTGGTCGCGGGCGAGCGCGAGCAGGTGATGCAGGCTATCCGCAACGGCATGGTCGAATACGCCAAGTCGGTGGGCGTGGAGATCCTGGACGTGCGCCTGAAGCGCGTCGACCTGCTGCCGGCGATCAGTGAATCGGTGTACCGCCGCATGGAGGCAGAGCGCAAGCGCGTGGCCAACGAGCTGCGCTCCACCGGTGCCGCCGAGGGCGAAAAGATCCGCGCCGACGCCGACCGCCAGCGTGAAGTGGTGCTGGCCGAGGCCTATCGCGACGCCCAGGTGATCAAGGGCAATGGCGATGCCAAGGCATCGCAGATCTACGGCGATGCCTTTGGCCGCGACCCGCAGTTCGCGCAGTTCTGGCGCAGCATGGAAGCGTATCGCAACACCTTCCGCGACAAGCGCGACGTGCTGGTGCTGGAGCCCAATTCCGAGTTCTTCCGCTACATGCGTTCCAGCGGCGGCGCCGCGGCGGCGTCCGGCGGGTCCGGAGGCAACCGCTAGAACGTCCGCTAGTCCGTGTGGCGAATTGACGAAACCCCGGCTTGCCGGGGTTTTGTCCGGCTGGAGCCATCATTGCCGAGTGATGGACCGGGCGCGCGGCGAGGCAAGGCTGCGGCAACAATGTGCCCGGGCGTGGCCCGGCACCGCGGGCGCGGAGCCCGCGGGGTAACCGAATGACCGAGAAGAGATTCACCATGTCCAACCATTGGCTGCTGCCAGAAAACATTGCCGACGTGCTGCCGTCGGAAGCGCGCAAGATCGAAGAACTGCGCCGCCGCATGCTGGACCTGTTCCGCACCTACGGCTACGAGCTGGTGATGCCGCCGATGCTGGAGTACCTGGAGTCGCTGCTGACCGGTACCGGCCATGACCTCGATCTGCGCACGCTCAAGCTGGTGGACCAGCTGTCGGGCCGCACCATGGGCCTGCGTGCCGATATCACGCCGCAGGTCGCGCGCATCGACGCCCACCTGCTGAACCGGCCCGGCGTGACCCGCCTGTGCTATGCCGGCAACGTGTTGCACGCCCGGCCGGCGGGCTTTCATGCCACGCGCGAGCCGATCCAGATCGGCGCCGAAATCTACGGCCACGCCGGCCTCGAAGCCGACGTCGAGATCCAGGAACTGATGCTGGCTGCGCTGCAGGCTGCGGGCTTGTCGGAGATCCGCATCGACCTGTGCCATGCCGGCATCCTGGAAGCGCTGCTGGCGGGGCTGCCGTCGATCCGCAAGATCGAGGACGCGCTCTTTGCCGCGCTCGAGACCAAGGACGTGCCCGCGCTGCGCGAGCTGACCGTGGGCATGCCGCAGACCGAACGCGATGCGCTGCTGGCGCTGCCGACGCTGTACGGAGGGGTGGAAGTGCTGGACCGCGCCCGCGCCACGCTGCCGGCGAGCCCGGCGATCGGCCGCGCGCTGGACGAACTGGCCGCGCTGGCGGTGCAGGTGCGTGGCGCCAGCGTCAATGTCGACCTGTCGGACCTGCGCGGTTACCACTATCACAGTGGCGTGATGTTCGCGGCCTACGTGGCTGGTTTGCCCAACTACGTGGCCCGAGGCGGCCGCTATGACAAGGTGGGCGAAGCCTTCGGCCGCGCCCGCCCGGCGACAGGCTTCTCGCTCGACCTGCGTGAAGTGGCGTCGCTGTCACCGGTGGAAGTGCGCGCCCAGGCGATTTTCGCGCCCTGGGACGCGGATCCGGCACTGCGTGCGGCAATTTCCGCACTGCGCGCGGCCGGCGAGATCGTGATCCAGTCGCTGCCCGGCCATACCCACGAGCTCGACGAATTCAACTGCGATCGCCAGCTGGTGCGCCAGGATTCCGGCTGGGCCGTGGTGCCGCGCTGACGCCGGGCGAGCAATCCCGCCCAAAAATCGGGAATCGCCCTGCAACAAGAGTAGAATACGTTTTTAACCTATTGACCAAAGCAATATGTCCGCATCCGCAGTAGGCCAGGGACGCAATGTCGTCGTGATCGGCACCCAGTGGGGTGACGAAGGCAAAGGAAAAATCGTCGATTGGCTTACCGACCATGCAAAGGGCGTGGTGCGGTTCCAGGGAGGCCACAACGCTGGCCACACCCTGATCATCGGCGGCAAGAAGACCATTCTCCGCCTGATCCCGTCGGGCATCATGCGCGAAGGCACGATCTGCTACATCGGCAACGGTGTGGTGCTGTCGCCCGAGGCGCTGTTCCGTGAAATCGAAGAACTCGAAGCCGCCGGCCTGCAGGTGCAGAGCCGCCTGCGCATCTCCGAAGCGGCAACGCTGATCCTGCCGTACCACGTCGCGATCGACAAGGCCCGCGAAGCCCGTCGCGGCGCGGCCAAGATCGGCACCACCGGCCGCGGCATCGGCCCGGCGTACGAAGACAAGGTGGCCCGCCGCGCGCTGCGCGTGCAGGACCTGTTCGATCCCGAGCAGTTTGCCGAGCGCCTGCGCGAGAACCTGGACTACCACAACTTCATGCTGACCCAGTACCTGGGCGCCGAAGCCGTGGACTTCCAGCAGACGCTGGACGACGCGCTGGCCTTCGCGCCGCGCCTGGCCCCGATGGTGGCCGACGTCTCGGCCGAGCTGTATGCGGTCAACGCCGCCGGTGGCAACCTGATGTTCGAAGGCGCGCAAGGCACGCTGCTCGACGTCGACCACGGCACCTATCCGTTCGTGACTTCGAGCAACTGCGTGGCCGGTGCTGCCGCCGCGGGTGCCGGCGTCGGTCCGGGCCGCCTGAACTACATCCTGGGCATCACCAAGGCCTACTGCACGCGCGTGGGCTCGGGCCCGTTCCCGAGCGAGCTGTACGACAACGACAACCCGCAGCGCCAGGACCAGGTCGGCGTGCGCCTGGCCAACGTCGGCAAGGAATTCGGTTCCGTCACCGGCCGTCCGCGCCGCACCGGCTGGCTGGATGCCGCCGCGCTCAAGCGCTCGGTGCAGATCAACGGCGTGTCGGGCCTGTGCCTGACCAAGCTGGACGTGCTGGATGGCCTGGACAGCATCAAGCTGTGCGTCGGCTACACGCTGGACGGGCAGACCGTCGACATCCTGCCGCGCGGCTCTGACGCGGTGGCGCGCTGCGAGCCGGTCTATGAAGAGTTCCCTGGCTGGAACGAGTCGACCTTCGGCGTGAAGTCGTGGGACGCGCTGCCCGAGGCGGCCCGCGTCTACCTGAAGCGTGTGGAGGAAGTGGTCGGCATCCCGATCGACATGATCTCGACCGGCCCGGACCGCGACGAGACCATCCTGCTGCGTCATCCGTACAAGGCCTGACCCGGCAACCAGAAGCATGACGTAGTAGTGCCGCGGCGCCACGAACGCCGCGGCCTGCAACAGACCATCGGCCCGCGCAAGCGGGCCGAGCCTTATTTGCCATCCGGGCCATCCGGGCCGACCGGCCACGAAGATATCAAGAGCAAAACGATGAACCTGCCAACCAACGATGAAGAGAACCTGTGGGTCTCGTGGGATGAATACCACCGCCTGATCGCACGACTGTCGCTGAACGTGCATGAGTCGGGCTGGAAATTCGACAAGATCCTGTGCCTGGCGCGCGGCGGCCTGCGCGTGGGCGACCAGATGTCGCGCATCTTCGACGTGCCCCTGGCGATCCTGGCGACCAGCAGCTATCGCGAAGCTGCCGGCACGCAGCAGGGCGACCTCGATATCGCGCAGTACATCACCATGACGCGCGGCGAGCTGTCGGGCAGGATCCTGCTGGTCGATGACCTGGTCGATTCGGGCATCACGCTGGAACGCGTGGGCCGCCACCTGAAGGAGCGCTATCCGGCGGTGACCGAGGTGCGCTCGGCGGTACTGTGGTACAAGGCCTGCTCGAAGATCGAGCCGGATTACCATGTGACCTTCCTGCCGTCGAACCCCTGGATCCACCAGCCGTTCGAAGAGTACGACACGCTGCGCCCGCACAACCTGGGCGCCTGGCTCAAGCGCGGCAAGCGCGCCAGCCTGCTCGACGACGACGCGAACGCCTGAGCGCGCGCTGTCGCACCTGTGCCCGCGGTGCCCGCCGCGCGGCACGGGTATCGGTGGCGTCAAGATCCAGTGCTTGCCCGCGGAATGCCGGAATCGCCACTGAAGCTGTTACACTCCTCGACATTGCCGGACCGATGTGGTTCGGTTGCCGCGCAAGGCATTGTGCGCGGTTCCAAGGGCGGGAAAAAACCCGTACGCTGACGTATGACACCGCGGCAAGTTGCCGCCAGCAAGGAGTGGAAGTTGCCGGATCTGGTACGCCAACAAAGCGCCGAAAACAAAAAACCCGCAGGGCTCGAAAGCGCTGCGGGTTTCCCGGTGATCTGGTGCCCAGGAGAGGACTCGAACCTCCACAGTGTTGCCACCGCTAGGACCTGAACCTAGTGCGTCTACCAATTCCGCCACCTGGGCAGGTGTCGAAACAACCGAAGCGCTCATTATAGAGAGCGCGAGAATTTTGTCAAATAGTTTCCAGAAAAAATTGAATCAGAATAACTATCCGATCCCCAGCCGGGAAGAAATCCTGGGCGTGCTGAGAACGTCGGGATCTCCGCAGTCGGCAGGCGATATCGCCAAGGCCCTGTCGGTCACGCGCAAGGAGCATGACGGCTTCCAGAAGCGCCTGGCGGCGATGGAACGCGACGGCCAGATCGAACTGAACCGCAAGGGCCGCTATGAACTGGCCCACCAGCCCAACTTCGTCACCGGCCGCGTGCAGGGCCACCGCGACGGCTTCGGCTTCCTGATCCGCGACGATGGCGAGGACGATATCTTCCTGCCCGAGCGTGAGCTGCAGAAGGCCATGCACAACGACCGCGCGCAAGTGCGCGTGATGGGCTACGACCGCCGCGGCCGGCCCGAGGGGCAGATCGTCGAGATCATCGAGCGCGCCAACCGCTACGTGATCGGGCGGCTGCTCAGCGAGGGCGGCGTGCTGGTGGTCGCACCCGAGGACAAGCGCATCAGCCAGGACATCCTGATCCCGCCCAAGGCGCAGGGCAAGGCGCGCGTGGGGCAGGTGGTCAGCGTCGAGCTGATCGAATATCCGGACCGCTATGTGCAGCCGGTCGGCCGCGTGGTGGAGATCCTCGGCGAGATCGACGACCCCGGCATGGAGATCGAGATCGCGGTGCGCAAGTATGGCGTGCCGCATGCCTTCTCCCCGGCGGCGGCCAAGGAAGCCACTGCGTTGCCGGACGAGGTGCGCCAGGCCGACCTGGACCACCGCATCGACCTGCGCGACATCCCGCTGGTGACCATCGACGGCGAAGACGCGCGCGACTTCGACGACGCGGTCTACTGCGAGCCGGTCAAGATCGGCCGTGCCAAAGGCTGGCGCCTGATCGTGGCGATCGCCGACGTGTCGCATTACGTGCGCCCCGGCACGCCGCTGGATGCCGATGCGCTGGACCGCGCCACCTCGGTCTACTTCCCGCGCCGCGTGATTCCGATGCTGCCGGAGAAGCTGTCCAACGGGCTGTGCTCGCTCAATCCCAGCGTCGACCGGCTGTGCATGGTCTGCGATGCGGTGCTCACGGCCAAGGGTGAACTCAAGGGCTACCAGTTCTATCCCGCGGTGATGCACTCGACCGCGCGCCTGACCTACAACGAGGTCTGGTCGGTCCTGTCCAACACCAAGGGCCCGGAGGCGCACAAGCGCGCCGAGCTGGTGCCGCACCTGCAGAACCTGTACGAACTGTTCCAGGTCCTGCTGAAGGCGCGGCGCGAGCGCGGGGCGATCGACTTCGACACCACCGAGACCTATATCGTCTGCAATGCGCAGGGCAAGATCGAGCAGATCCTGCCGCGCACCCGCAACGATGCGCACCGGCTGATCGAGGAATGCATGCTGACCGCCAACGTGTGCGCGGCGGATTTCCTCGAGCGCTTCAAGCACCCGGCGCTGTACCGCATCCATGCCGGCCCGAGCGAAGAGAAGCTGAAGAACCTGCGCGAGTTCCTGAAGACCGCCGGCCTGTCGCTGGGCGGCGGCGACAAGCCGCAGGCGTCCGACTATGCCGAGGTGATGGACAAGATCAAGTCCCGCCCGGATGCGCCGATGCTGCAGACCATGCTGCTGCGCTCGATGCAGCAGGCCGTCTACAGCCCCGACAATATCGGCCATTTCGGCCTGGCGTATGGGGCCTACGCGCACTTCACCAGCCCGATCCGCCGCTATCCCGACCTGCTGGTGCACCGCGCGATCAAGGCGGTGCTCGCGCATACCAAGTACCAGCCGGCGTTTGCCCACGGCACCGAGCTAAACACCGCGATCTCGCCCAAGGCGCGCCGCCTGCAGGCCAAGGACGCCGAGCAGAAGGCGGAACTGGCCGCGGCGCGGGCCAGGCGCAACGAGGCCATCTGGGACGAGCTCGGCCTGCATTGCTCGGCCAACGAGCGCCGTGCCGACGAGGCGTCGCGCGATGTCGAGGCCTGGCTCAAGTGCTACTTCATGCGCGACAAGCTGGGCAGCGATTTTGCCGGCACCGTCAGCGCCGTGACGTCGTTCGGCATCTTCGTGCAGCTCGACGAGCTGTATGTCGAAGGGCTGGTGCACGTGACCGAACTGGGCAGCGATTACTTCCAGTACGACGAGGCCCGCAACGAACTGCGCGGCGAGCGTACCGGCATCCGTTATCGCCTGACCGACCGCGTGCGCGTGCAGGTGTCGCGTGTGGATCTCGATGCACGCAAGATCGACTTCCGCCTGGTTCAGGAACCGTCGGCCAAGACGTTGCGCGCGCGCGCAACGGGCACCGACACCCAGCCGCGCGTTCCGGCCGCCCACGCGGTGCCGGCGCGCAAGAAGGGCCGCCAGCTGGCGGCGCTGCTGGGCGGATCGTCCAAGCCGGAAGAGTCGTTCGACGAGACGCTCGACCGTGTCATCGAGGAGCAGCCGGTATTCGAAGCGGTGATCACGCCGCTCAAGCCGCACATCAGTACCGGCGGCAAGCCGGCCAAGCGCGCGGCCAAGCCCAAGCCCGCGCACCTTGAGAAGCCGCGCAAGCCGGCTTCGAAGTCGCGTCCTGCGAAGACCGCCGGCAAGTCTGCTGCCAAGCGCACCCCGCGCAAGCACTAAGGCGAGGCAAGCCGGGTTAGGGCCAACCGCCGTCCCCGCCTGCGCGGGGACGGCGCAGGGGCGAGTACAATCGCGCCCATGGCTAAACAAAAACTCCTGATCGGCTTCCACGCCGTGACCGCGCGCCTGCGGCAAGATCCCAAGGGCGTGTCGGATATCTACATCGAATCCGCCCGCCGCGACCGGCGCATGCAAGACTTCGTCCGCCTGGCCGAAAGCCTGGGCGTGCGCCTGCATCCCGTCGACGCCGAGCGCCTGCGCGGCATGGCCGGCACCGACCGGCACCAGGGCGTGGTAGCACGCGCCGAGGACGTTGCGCTGGCGTTGAACCTCGACGAACTGCTGGATGGCATCGAAGGCACGCCGCTGCTGCTGGTGCTCGACGGCGTCACCGATCCGCATAATCTCGGTGCCTGCCTGCGCGTGGCCGATGGCGCCGGCGCGCACGCGGTGATCGCGCCCAAGGACCGCAGCGTCGGCCTGAACGCAACCGTGGCCAAGGTGGCCAGCGGCGCGGCCGAGACCGTGCCGTATATCACCGTGACCAACCTGGCGCGCACGCTGCGCGAGCTGCAGGAACGCGGCGTCTGGGTGATCGGCACCGCCGACGGTACCGAGAAATCCCTCTATGACATCGACTTCAAGGGCCCGACCGCGATCGTGATGGGCGCCGAAGGCGAGGGCATGCGCCGCCTGACGCGCGAGACCTGCGACGAACTGGTCGGCATCCCGATGGCCGGCGGTGTCGAGAGCCTCAACGTCTCGGTGGCCAGCGGCGTCTGCCTGTACGAAGCGGTGCGCCAGCGGCGCCTGCCGCGCTGACGCCATGGTGGCCGATCCGCTGCGCCCCACGTCCGAGCCCTGGCCCGGGATGGAAGCGGTGCGTCGGCTGATCGCGCAGGCGCGCAGCATCTTCGTGCTGACGGGCGCCGGCATTTCGGCCGAGTCGGGCGTGCCGACCTTCCGCGATGCAATGACTGGCCTGTGGGAACGGTTCAATCCTGAGGAACTGGCCAGCGAAGAGGCTTACCGGCGCCAGCCCGAACTGGTGTGGGAGTGGTACCTGCACCGGCGCGCGCTGGTCGCGGCCGCCCATCCCAATCCGGCGCACCACGCGCTGGCGGCGCTGGCCGCGCAAAAGCACGTCACGCTGGTGACGCAGAACGTCGACGGCCTGCACCAGCGTGCCGGCAGCCAGCATGTGATCGAACTGCACGGCAACCTGTTCGCCAACAAATGGCTGGACGGGTGCGGGCGCTGCGACGAAGCCAGCGCATTGCCCGGCATGCCGCCGCGCTGCCACTTGTGCGGGGCGCTGATGCGCCCGGGCGTGGTGTGGTTCGGCGAAGACCTGCCGCGCGTGGCGCGCTTCCGCGCCGAGCATGCGGCGCAGACTTCGGACCTGTGCCTGGTGGTGGGGACGTCGGGACTGGTCTATCCCGCAGCCGCGCTGCCGGGGCTGGCGAAGGAGCACGGCGCGCCTGTCATCGTGATCAACCCGCTGCCGTCCGCGCTGGACCAGACCGCGGACCTGGTGGTGCCGGCAGCGGCAGGCGCCTTGCTGCCGCTGCTGTGGCCGCAGCCGGGCATGGAGCCCGACTGAGCCGGCACTGTCGGCTTATTTGGCGCTTATTTGGCAATCTCGCCGATCAACTTTTCCAGCTTGACCGCATCCGCGGCGAACAGGCGGATGCCTTCGGCCAGCTTCTCGGTGGCCATCGCGTCTTCATTCAGCTGCCAGCGGAATGCCGGCTCGTCCGCCGTGATGCGGGCGATATTGGCGGCCTGTGCCTGGTCGACCGACAGCTTGCGCTCTGGCGCACCCTGGCCGGCGGCCAGTTGCTCGAGCAGCTCCGGGCTGATGGTCAGCAGGTCGCAGCCGGCCAGCGACAGGATCTGCGCGGTGCTGCGGAAGCTGGCGCCCATCACCTCGGTCGGGTAGCCGAACTTCTTGTAGTAGTCGTAGATCTGCCGCACCGAGCGCACGCCGGGATCGTTGTCGCCGCCGTTGGCGACCGGGTCCCACTGCTCGCCGGCCTGCTTCTTGTACCAGTCGAAGATGCGGCCGACGAAGGGCGAGATCAGCTGCGCGCCCGCCTCGGCGCAGGCCACCGCCTGCACCAGCGAGAACAGCAGCGTCATGTTGCAGCGGATGCCGTCGCGCTGCAGGATCTCGGCCGCGCGGATGCCTTCCCAGGTCGACGCAATCTTGATCAGCACGCGCTCGCGCGCGATGCCGCGCTGCTCGTACAGCTGGATCAGGTGGCGGGCCTTGTTGACGGTGGCGGTGGTGTCGAACGACAGGCGCGCGTCGACTTCGGTCGAGACGCGGCCCGGCACGATCGCCAGGATCTCGCAGCCGAAGGCGATCAGCACTTCGTCCATCACCGCATCGACGCCGCCGTTGCCATGGTGATCCTGCACCGCCTTCTCCAGCAGGTGCCGGTATTCCGGCTTCTGCACGGCCTTCAGGATCAGCGAGGGGTTGGTGGTCGCGTCCTGCGGGGTGTATTGCTTCATCAGCTGGAAGTCGCCGGTATCGGCCACTACCGTGGTGAACTGCCTGAGTTGTTCGAGCTGGTTCATGTCGCTTAGTCGTTGGCGCTGAATCGTGGGCGATTCGGTTTGCGATGGCGGGGCGGCAAGCGCTGGCCCCGGCCGGACCATTGTACCGCCGGTGGCGGGGTATGCCGCTCAATCCGCTACACTATGCGTTTCCCCCAACGCGATCTGGCTGTTGTCATGACTCAGGATGAACTCAAGGCGTTGGTGGCGCAGGCCGCCGCCGACTATGTGAAGCAGGAAGTTCCCGAAGGTGCCGTGCTGGGCGTGGGCACCGGCTCCACCGCCAACCTCTTCATTGATGCCGTGGCGGCGTTCAAGGAGCGTTTCGAGGGTGCGGTGTCGAGCTCCGAGGCTTCCACGCGCCGCCTGCAGCAGCACGGGTTCAAGGTACTGGACCTGAACGAGGTCGATGAGATTCCCGTGTACGTCGACGGCGCCGACGAGATCGATGCCAGCGGCGCCATGGTCAAGGGCGGCGGCGGCGCGCTGACGCGCGAGAAGATCGTTGCCTCGGTGGCGAAGCGCTTTGTCTGCATCGCGGACGGCAGCAAGCTGGTCGGCACCATGGGTGCCTTCCCGCTGCCGGTCGAGGTGATTCCGATGGCACGTGCGGCGGTGGCGCGCAAGCTGCAGGCACTGGGCGGCCAGCCGAAGCTGCGCATGACGAAGGAAGGCGGCATCTACAAGACCGACAACGGCAATGTGATCCTCGACGTGGTCGGCCTGAAGATCGACGATCCGCGTGGCCTGGAGCAAACCGTCAACCAGGTGCCGGGCGTGGTCACCGTGGGCCTGTTCGCGCTGCGCGGCGCGGACGTGCTGCTGCTTGGCACCGGCGACGGTGTGCAGCGTACGGACTACTGATCCGCCGTCTGCGCCGTGACGCCGCTAAAACGGCCCAGCAAAAAGGGGTGCCTCGGGCACCCCTTTGTCGTTTGAGGCCGTCCGGAAATCAGGACTGCGGCGGCACGTAGCCCTGCGCCTGGTCGGCGCCTTCGCCGAAGAAGTACTTTTCGGTCTGCTTGATCAGGTACTGGCGCGCGCGCGTGTCCGCCATGTTGAGGCGGTTTTCATTGATCAGCATGGTCTGGTGCTTGAGCCAGCCGGCCCAGGCTTCCTTCGACACGCTTTGCCAGATCTTCTTGCCCAGTTCGCCGGGCAGCGGCGGGAAGTCGAGGCCTTCGGCTTCCTTGTTCAGCTTGATGCAATGGACCATGCGGGCCATGGGGGGACTCCTTGTACGTTCGTTAGACTGGGCTCGGGGCGCTGGCGCTATTGTAGCCAAGCAGGGCGGCAGGCCGCGCCCGGGTGGCCATTGACCCTACGCCGTCACAGTTTTTTCATCAGCACCATCGACTTGCGCTGCCAGTTGTAGAGCTTGCGCTTGTCTTCGGGCAGGTCGTCGACCGTGGCGTGGACGAAGCCGCGCTTGAGGAACCAGTGCTCGGTGCGCGTGGTGAGCACGAACAGGCGCTCAAGTCCGAGCGCGCGGGCGCGGCGCTCGATGCGCTTGAGCAGGCGCTCGCCGTCGCCGGTGCCCTGGGCCTCGGCGGAGACGGTCAGGCAGGCCATTTCGCCCATGTTCTCGCGCGGGTAGTCATAGAGCGCGGCGCAGCCGAACAGCACGCCATCGTGCTCGATCACCGAGAAGTTGGCGATATCGCGCTCGATCAGGTGGCGTCCGCGCGGCACCAGCGTGCCGTCCGCCTCCAGCGGCGCGATCAGCTGCAGGATGCCGCCGACATCGTCCAGCGTGGCTTCGCGCAGGCTTTCGAGGTCGGTATCGGACAGCATGGTGCCGACCCCGTCGTGCAGGAACAGTTCCAGCAGCACCGAGCCGTCCAGCGCATAGGGAATCAGGTGCGCGCGCGGCACGCCGCCCTTGAGCGCCTTGACCAGGTGGCGCAGGTAGTCGGCCACGTCGGGCGGCAGGTGGTTGTTCTGCAGGCGCTCCACGGCCGTGCGCAGCGACATTTCCGGCATCAGCTTGCCGACCGGGTCGGGCACGCCCGGCACCTCGGTGATGAAGATCAGCTTATCGGCCTTGAGCGCCGTGGCGGTGGCGCTGGCCACGTCTTCCATCGACAGGTTGAAGGCCTGGCCGGTCGGCGAGAAGCCCAGCGGCGACAGCAGCACCACCTTGCCGTGGGACAGCGACATGCGCACCGACTCGGCATCGATCTTGCGCACCAGCCCGGTGTGCTGGTAGTCGGTGCCGTTGACGATGCCGACCGGGCGTGCGGTGACGAAGTTGCCGGAAATCACCGACAGCTGCGCGCCGGCCATCGGCGTATTCGGCAAGCCCTGGCTGAAGGCGGCCTCGATATCGAGGCGCAGCTCGCCGGCGGCCTCCTTGGCGCATTCGAGCGCGGCGTTGTCGGTGATGCGCACGCCGTCGACGAATTGCGACTCGACATGGCGCAGCGCCAGCTGCTCTTCCACCTGCGGGCGCGAGCCATGCACCAGCACGATCTGCATGCCCATCGCATGCAGCAGCGCCACGTCGTTGACCAGCGCGTCGAGCACGCCCGACTTGACCAGTTCGCCCGCGAAGGCGATCACGAAGGTCTTGCCGCGGAAGGCGTGGATGTACGGCGCCACCATGCGCAGCCAGTCGACGAACTGCTGGTGGTCGGGGCCGCCGCGTTCGATGGCGTCGGCACCCGCCGGCAGCGGCGCGGTGGCGGGCACTGGGGAAATCGGGGCAGGCGGGGGCAGCTCGGCCGTGGCGGGAGGCTCCACTGCCGTGTCGGCTGTCGTATCGGGAGTGGGCGCCGGCTGAGGCGCGTCGGTTCTGGCGTTCATCCCGCGGATTATAATCCCGGCCAATGTCAGAACAACGCCCCTTCAAGGCTGCAAAGCCCGCCAGGCCAGGCCAATCCGCCGTCGCGCAGACGCCGGCCGGTGCCGGCCAGTCCACGCCATCCAATCCGTCCCGGCCGCCCCGGCCGCCCCGGCCGCCCCGGCCGTCCAAAGGGCAGGCCCCAGGGCCGACCCGTGGCCAGCCCCGGCCGCCCGCTGGCCGCACGGAGCCAGCTGCTGCCCGTCCGGCCGATGAACCCGGCCAGCGCCCGCCGCGCGGCCCGCGCCAGGAGCGCCCGCCGCGGCCACCGCGGGCGGTCAACCCGCTGCCCCCGATCACATTCCCCGAGGCCCTGCCGGTCTCGGCCCGCCGCGACGAGATCGCCGCGGCGCTGCTGGCGAACCAGGTCGTGATCGTCTCGGGCGAGACCGGCTCGGGCAAGACCACGCAGCTGCCCAAGATCTGCCTGTCGATCGGACGCGGGCCGGGGCGCGAGGGCGGGGGACTGATCGGCCACACCCAGCCGCGCCGCATCGCCGCGACCTCCACCGCCAAGCGCATCGCGCAGGAGCTGGGGTCGCCGGTGGGCGAGCATGTCGGCTACCAGGTGCGCTTCAACGACACCATGTCGGCGGGCGCGTCGGTCAAGCTGATGACCGACGGCATCCTGCTGGCCGAGACCCAGAACGACCCGCTGCTGCGCGCGTACGACACGCTCATCATCGACGAGGCGCACGAGCGCAGCCTGAACATCGACTTCCTGATCGGCTACCTGCGCCAGATCCTGCCGAAGCGGCCCGACCTGAAGGTGATCATCACCTCGGCCACCATCGATGCGCAGCGCTTTGCCGAGCATTTCACGCTCAACGGCAAGCCCGCGCCGGTGATCGAGGTCAGCGGCCGGCTGTATCCGGTGGAAGTGCGCTATCGCCCGATTACCGACGACGCGCCGCCGGGCGCCGCGCCGCGCAGCGCGCAGGCGCGCGAGCGCGACCTCTACGACGGCATTGTCGATGCCGTCGATGAACTGTGCCGCGTCGGCCCGGGCGACGTGCTGGTGTTCCTGCCGGGCGAACGCGAGATCCGCGAGGCGGCCGAGGCGCTGCGCAAGCACCATCCGCCGCATACCGAGATCCTGCCGCTGTTCGCGCGGCTGTCGGTGCAGGAGCAGGAGCGGGTGTTCAAGCCGTCCAACACGCGCCGCATCGTGCTGGCGACCAACGTCGCCGAGACCTCGCTGACGGTGCCGGGCATCCGCTACGTGGTCGATACCGGGATGGCGCGCGTCAAGCGCTATTCGTACCGCAACAAGGTCGAGCAGCTGCAGGTCGAATCGATCTCGCAGGCCGCTGCCAACCAGCGCGCTGGCCGTTGCGGCCGCGTGGCCAACGGCGTGTGCATCCGGCTATACGAAGAGTCGGATTTCACCGGCCGCCCGCGCTTCACCGATCCGGAAATCCTGCGCTCGTCGCTGGCGGCGGTGATCCTGCGCATGAAGGCGCTGCGGCTGACCGATATCGAATCGTTCCCGTTTATCGAGCCGCCGCTGGGCCGCGCCGTTGCCGACGGCTACCAGCTGCTGCAGGAGCTGGGCGCGGTCGACGACGCCAACCAGCTCACGCCGACCGGGCGGCAACTGGCCAAGCTGCCGCTGGACCCGCGCGTGGGCCGCATGATCCTGGCCGCGCGCGAGCACCACTGCCTGCGCGAGGTGCTGGTCATCGCCAGCGCGCTGTCGGTGCAGGATCCGCGCGACCGTCCGCAGGAGGCGCAGGAAGCCGCCGACCAGGCGCACCGCAAGTTCATGGACGAGAAGTCCGAGTTCCTGGGCTGGGTCAAGCTGTGGAAGTGGTTCGAGGACGCGGTCGCGCACAAGAAGTCCAACCGCCAGCTGCAGGACCAGTGCCGCGCCCACTTCCTGTCGCATCTGCGCCTGCGCGAATGGCGCGACGTCCATTCGCAACTGCTGACCACGGTCGCCGAGCAGGGCTGGCGCCTGAACGAAAGCGAGCCGACCTACGAGCAGGTGCACAAGGCGCTGCTGACCGGCCTGCTCGGCAACGTCGGCGTGCGTATCGAGGATGGCGACGGCAAGGGCCGCGAGTACCTGGGCGCGCGCGGCATCAAGTTCCACCTGTGGCCGGGCTCGCTGATCGCGCGCAAGGTCGGCCGCTGGATCGTGGCGGCCGAGCTGGTCGAGACCAGCCGCCTGTTCGCGCGCACGCTGGCGCGGATCGAGCCGGAGTGGCTGGAGCAGGTCGGCGGCCACCTGCTCAAGGTGAGCTGGAGCGATCCGCACTGGGAAAAGAAGGCCGGCCAGGTGCTGGCGCTGGAACGGGCCACGCTGTATGGCCTGGTGGTCTACCAGCACCGCCGCGTCCACTACGGTCCGATGAACCCGCAGGAAGCGCGCGAGCTCTTTATCCGCCGCGCGCTGGTCGAGGGCGAATTCGATACGCGCCTGCCGTTCTTCGCGCACAACCAGCGCCTGGTGCGCGAGATCGAAAACCTGGAGCACAAGTCGCGCCGGCAGGACGTGCTGGTCGACGACGAGCTGATCTACGCCTTCTACGATCGCGCCATCCCGGCGGAGATCAACCAGCAGACGACCTTCGAGCAGTGGTACCAGGCGGAAAGCGCCCGGGACCGCAAGCTGCTCTACCTCAACCGCGACGAGCTGATGCGGCACGAGGCGGCCGGCATCACCACCGACCTGTTTCCCAAGACCATGAACGTGGCCGGGGTGGACATGGGGCTGACCTACCATTTCGAGCCCGGCAGCCACCGCGACGGCGTGACGCTGACCGTGCCGCTGTACGCGCTCAACCAGGTGCGGCAGGAGCGTGCCGACTGGCTGGTGCCAGGCATGATCAAGGAAAAGGTCCACCTGCTGCTGAAGTCGCTGCCGCAGAAGCTGCGCCGCCATTGCGTGCCGTTGCCGGACTTTGCCGCCGGCTTTGTCTCGCGCCAGCCGTTCGGCGAGGGCGAGTTGCTGGACGTGCTGATCGCCGATATCCGTGAAGAGACCGGCACCATGGTCAAGCGCGCCGACTTCAAGCTGGAAACGCTGCCGGCGCACCATGCGATGAACTTCAAGGTCATCGACGAGCATGGCCGCCAGCTCGACATGGGCCGCAACCTGGCGCAACTGCGCGCCGAGCTGGGCGGCCAGGCGCAGCAGTCGTTCCAGCGCGTTGCCGCGCAGGCGGCCGCTCAAGCCGCTGCGCAAGCCGGCTCGCCCGAGCAGGCCGCGCAGCTGCCGGCCGCCGAGCCTGGCCAGTACGAGAACCTGACCGGCTGGACCTTCGGCGAGCTGCCCGAGCTGCTGGAGATCCGCAAGGGCAGCCAGACGCTGTTCGGCTACCCGGCGCTGGTCGACCGCGGCACGCACTGCGACGTCGAGGTCTTCGACGATCCGCAGGAAGCCGCGCGCATCCACTATCTGGGGCTGCGCCGGCTGTTCGCGCTGCAGCTGCGCGAGCAGGTCAAGTTCATCGAAAAGAACATCCCCGGGCTGCAGCAGATGGCGATGCAGTACATGACGCTGGGGACGCAGGAAATGCTGCGCGACCAGATCGTGATGCTGGCGCTGGAACGCGCCTGCATGCAGCCGCCGCTGCCGCGCAACGAGGCCGAGTTCAACGCCCGCAAGGACGAAGGCCGCACGCGGCTGTCGCTGCTGGCGCAGGAGATCGCACGGCTGGCCGGCGCGATCCTTGCCGAATACGCCGGACTGCCGCGCAAGCTGCTGCAGGCCAGGCCGTTCGCCGCCGCCTACGCCGACATGGAAGCGCAGCTCGGCCGGCTGATGGGCAAGCGCTTTATCGACGAGACGCCGTACATGCAGCTGGTCCACTTCCCGCGCTACCTGAAGGGCATCGCCATGCGCATCGACAAGCTCAAGGGAGATCCGGCGCGCGATACCCAGCGCATTCAGGAGATGGCGCCGCTGGTGCAGCAATGGCAGCGCGCCGAAAAGCAACTGCGCACGCAAGGCCGCGGCGGCGAGGACGCGCGGCTGGAGGAGTTCCGCTGGATGCTGGAGGAGCTGCGCATCGCGCTGTTCGCGCAGGAACTGCGCACGCCCGTGCCGATGTCGGTGAAGCGGCTGCAGAAGGTGTGGGAATCGATGCAGCGCTGACGCGCGGGCGCTGGTACGGCCGCGAATGGTCGTGCCGGCGCAACAATCTGCCAAATTCTTCTCCGCCGTCAGCCGGGACGTCAGCGGAATTAGTCGCCCGAACGTTAGAATCGCCGATTCAGTTCTTCTTGTAGCGGGTCTTATGTTTGCATTGCGTCGGTGGGTGGCTGGTGGGATCACGGTGGGCGCGCTCGCGCTGGGCCTGATGGCCGCGCCGGCATCGGCGGAAGTGGTGGTGATCCTCAATTCGGGTGATGCAACCGTCACGCTGATCGACAAGGACACGCAGAAGGTGCTGGAGACCTTCCCGGTTGGCAAGGAGCCGCATCACCTGATCGCGACGCCCGACGACAAGTCGCTGATCGTTGCCAACGCGGTCGGCAACGACCTGGTGTTCCTGGACCCGGTAACCGGCAAGGTGCAGCAGCGCGTGCCCAATATCGACGACCCCTACCAGATCGGCTTCTCGCCCGACCAGAAGTGGTTCGTCGCCACCGGCAACCGGCTCGACCGCGTCGACGTCTACCGCTGGGACGGCAAGGCGCTGAAGCTGGCCAGGCAATACCCGCTGGCCAAGACCCCCAGCCATATCGCGTTTACCGCCGACAGCCGCATCGCCTTTATCACGCTGCAGGACTCCAATGAGATCGCCGCGATCGACCTGATCACGCAGAACGTGTTGTGGCGCATGGAGGCCGGCTCCGCGCCGGCCGGCATCTGGGTCACGCCGGACCAGAAATACCTGCTGGTTGGCATGACCGGCGCGGACTACATTGCGGTGATCGACTGGCGCGCCCGCACGGTGGTCAAGCAGATCCAGACCGGCAAGGGCGCGCACAACTTCCGCGCGGTGGGAGACAGGCGCCACCTGTTCCTGAGCAACCGCGTGACCGGCAGCATCAGCATCATCGACCAGCAGACGCTGGCCAAGATCGGCGACATTACCGGACTGCCGCCCGGGCCGGACGACATGGAGCTGACCGCCGACGGCAAGACGCTGTGGGTGACGTTCCGCTGGGCGCGCTCGGTCGGGCTGATCGACGTGCCGAGCCGCAAGCTGGTCAAGACCGTGCGCGTCGGCCGCTCGCCGCACGGCATCTACTTCCGCACGCGCGCGCCGCTGTACTGAACGAAGCGGGGCAGGATCATGCGCGATACCAGGGCTTCGCGATTCGGACGATTCAGGCGACTCGGCAGGATGCTGGCGGGGCTCGCGCTTGCCGGCGCCTTGCCCTCCGCGCTGCATGCCGCGGATGCCACCGGCGCCACGGCGAAGGCCTGCCCGGCCGGCACGCTCTACCTGACCTTCGATACCGGCAGCATGAGCCAGGCGCAGTTGATCGCCGACACCCTGCGCCGGCACAAGATCCGCGCGACCTTCTTCCTGGCCAACGAACCGACGGTGCGGCAGGACAGTTCGCTCGACCCGTCCTGGGCGCCGTACTGGAAGGCGCTGGCCGCGGACGGCCATGCCTTTGGCACGCATACATTCGACCATGTCTACCTGCGCAGCGTGCGCGGCGGGCAGGTGACCATGCGGCCGCAGTTCGGCGCGCAGGCGGGCAAGGACACCGTGATGGATGCCGCCGGCTTCTGCCGCGAACTGCGCCGCAGCGCCGACGCCTTTCGTGACATGACGGGCGCCGAGATGATGCCGCTCTGGCGCGCCCCGGGCGGCCGCACCGCGCCGCAGACGCTGCAATGGGCCGAGCAGTGCGGCTTCCGCCACGTCGGCTGGGCGCCGGCCGGCTTCCTGGGCGATGAGCTGGCGTCGGACCGCTACCCGAATGCGATGCTGCTCGAGCGCGCGCTCGGCAAGCTGCGCGATGGCGACATCACCATGGCGCACCTGGGCATCTGGTCGCGCAAGGATCCGTGGGCGCCGGGCGTGCTGGAGCCGCTGCTGTCCGGGCTGGAACGCAAGGGCTTCTGCTTCGCGACGCTGCGCGAGCATCCGGCCTACCGCGGCTGGATTGCCCGGCATGCCAGCGGACAACAGGAGGGCAGGCGGTAATGTGGGAGTCGCTCAACGGCTGGATCGGACAGGTCGAAGGCACGCTGTTCCAGGACGTGGTGCTGCCGGTGGTCTATGACCTCGGGTTTGGCCGCTATGCCGAAGAGGCATTCACCGGCACCGAGTGGCTGCTGGTCGGGCTGGTGCAGATCGCCGTGATGTTCCTGATCCTGGGGCCGCTGGAAAAATGGCGTCCGGTCGAGCCGGTGGCCGACCGCGCCGCGATCCGCACCGACATGCTCTACACGGCGATCCACCGCCTCGGACTGTTCCGGCTTGCCATGTTCTTCCTGCTGGCGCCGCTGACCGACTCGCTCGAGGGGCACCTGCGGCTGATGGGCTGGCACCGGATCAATGTCGAGGACTGGTGGCCGGGCGTGACCTCGGTGCCGCTGGTCAGCTTCTTCGTCTACCTGCTGCTGTTCGACCTGCTCGACTACTGGTACCACCGCCTGTCGCATACGTTCCGCTGGTGGTGGCACCTGCACGCGGTGCACCACAGCCAGCGCCAGATGACGCTGTGGAGCGACAACCGCAACCACCTGCTCGACGACACGCTGCGCGACCTGGTGTTCGCGCTGGTGGCGCTGGGCGTCGGCGTCGAGCCTTCGCAATACGTGTTGCTGGTGGCGCTGTCGCAGCTGCTGCAGAGCCTGCAGCATGCCAACGTGCGGCTGCATTTCGGCGCCCTCGGCGAACGCCTGCTGATCTCGCCGCGCTTCCATCGCACCCATCATGCGGTCGGCATCGGCCATGAGGCCGACGGCGCCCCGGCGCGGCTGGGCGGCTGCAACTACGGCGTGATCTTCCCGTGGTGGGACATGCTGTTCGGCACCGCGGTCTTCACCGGGACCTACCATCCCACCGGTATCCGCGACCAGCTGCCGCCGCCGCTGGGCAAGGGCCACGACTACGGGGTGGGTTTCCTCGCCCACCAGTGGTACGGCATCAAGCGCCTGCTGCGGCTGCGCTGAAGCGAACCTCTACCGCCGGCGCCGCAGGCCGCGCGGCGGCGGCAAGTGGCGTATGCTAGTGTTCCGGTTTGCCGCCGGCCCCGGCTCCAACGCCGGCTGTTTCCGCCTCTTTTTCGCCTCTTCCACTGCATAAACGCCGAGTCCACGCTCGGCCCCACGCTGCATGAACGATATCTTCCGCTCGTTTGGCCGCGCGCTTGTCAGCCAGCTGCATCCCCGCATGCTGCTGCTGACCGTGCTGCCTTTCGTCCTGTCCACGCTCTTCTGGGGCGGGCTGCTCTGGTGGGGCTGGGATCCCATCATGACCGCCACGCGCGGTTTCCTCGAAACCTCGGTGCTGACCAGCTGGATCTACAGCGCACTGGACTGGCTCAGCCTGCAATCGATGCGCGCCGTGGTGGCGCCGCTGTTCGTCGCGGCGCTGGCGGTCCCGCTGGTGATCGCATCGATGCTGATGTTTATCGGCGTGTTCTCGGTGCCGGCGGTGGTGCGCCACCTGGAGCGCAGCTACCCGGACCTGGCCAAGTCTCACGGCGGCAGCTTGCTCGGCAGCGTGTTCCAGTCGCTGGCCAGCACCGTCGTATTCCTGTTGCTGGTGCTGGTGACGCTGCCGCTGTGGCTGGTGCCGCCTTTCTTCGCGCTGATCCCGCCGGTGCTGTGGGGCTGGCTGACCTACCGGGTGATGACCTATGACGCGCTGTCCGACCATGCCAGCGCGGAGGAACGCAAGACGCTGATGCAGCGCCATCGCACGCCGCTGCTGGTGATCGGCGTGGCCGTGGGTCTGCTGGGCTCGGCGCCGACGCTGCTGTGGGTGTCGTCCGCGGCGGTGATCTTCCTGTTCCCGTTCGTGCTGGCCGGCATGCTGTGGCTGTACGTGCTGATTTTTATCTTTTCTGCGCTGTGGTTCGGCCACTTCTGCCTGCGCGCGCTGGCGCAGCTGCGCGCCGAACGCGCCGCACAGCCCCCGGCGCAGCAGCCCGCCGGCCCGTCCGCGGGCGGCGACATCATCGACCTGGCGCCCTCCGACGTGCGGCGCATCGAACATTCCTGAAGCGAGGGCAACATGGGTTTCGGCCTGATCATCATCGGCGACGAGATTCTGTCGGGGCGGCGCGAAGACAAGCACCTGCGCCGCACCATCGAACTGCTGGGCGCGCGCGGCCTGGTCCTGGACTGGGCGCAATATGTCGGCGACGACCGCGAACGCATCACCGCCACGCTCGCGCGCACCCTCGCCGGGCCTGACGTGGTGTTCTGCACCGGCGGCATCGGCGCAACGCCCGACGACCATACGCGCCAGTGCGCGGCCGCGGCGCTGGGCGTGGCGCTCCAGCTGCATCCCGACGCGCGCGAGCAGATCGCGCTGCGCATCGCGGAGACCGCCGGCGGCGATCCCGTCAAGGCCGACCTGAACCAGCCGGAAAACCAGCACCGGTTCAAGATGGGCGAGTTCCCCGAGGGCGCGCGCATCATCCCCAACAGCTACAACCGCATCCCGGGCTTTTCCGTGGGACATCACCACTTCATGCCCGGCTTCCCGGTGATGGCATGGCCGATGATGGAATGGGTGCTCGACCATGAGTATGCGCACCTGTTCCACCAGGTGCAGCACCAGGAGCGCGCCTTCTATGTGTTCGAGGCGCCCGAGTCCACGCTGACGCCGCTGATGGAGAAGGTCGAAGCCGCCTTTGCCGGCATCCGCGTGTTCAGCCTGCCTTCGGTCGGCGACGTGCAGCGCGGCGACCGCTTCGCGCGCCGGCATATCGACCTCGGGGTCAAGGGGCCAGCCGACCTGGTGGCGCCCGCCTATGCCATGCTGCTGGACGGGGTGCGCGCGATGGGGTTTGAGGTCGTCGAGCAGCCGGCGCGGGAGTCGGCGCAGGCCTGAGCTTTCGCGGGCGGGGGAGCAAACAAAAAGGGGCAGCCTGGCTGCCCCTTTCGTCGTGCTGGCGCGGTGGTGCGGTAGCGCTCAGGCGCCGTGCCATGGCAGGCCGCGCACGCACCAGCCTTCGACCGTCTTGCGGTGGTGGTGTTCGTCGCGATTGCCCTCGAAACCTTCCAGCACGTCCATGGCGAAGTGGTAGCCGGCGTCGGTCGCCACGCGCGCGGCGTGCTTGGAGCGGGCCGCGCTGCGGCACAGGAACAGCACCGGCACGTCGGCCGGGACGCGCGCCTTCAGTTCCTCGATGAAGCGGGCGTTCTGCGCGCCGCCGGGGTAGGACATCCATTCGACATGGGCGAACTGCGCGTCGGGCACATCGACGCCGCCGACCCAGTCCAGTTCGGCCTGCGTGCGCACGTCGACCAGGACCGCGGCGGGGTCGTTCTGCAGCAGGGCATAGGCTTCCTGCGGCGACAGCGCACCGAAGTACGGAAGCTGGTTCTGTTGCTGGCGCTGCTGGGCGGCCTGGAGGAGATCGTCTCGGGTGGTCATCTGCGTGACAAAGGAAATGGATGGAATAGAGGGCGCGAAGGCCGTAACCCGGTATTCTATAGCGCCGCGGCAACCCGGCGGCCGGAACGCACGCCGTGCTGGCTGGATGGCGCCACGACCGGGCAAGAAATTACCGTTTTTGGTGCTGTGGCACTAATGTGGTGCGATAACTTGCTCATTGCACCATTGTGGTGTTTTATTGGTGAGCGGTCTGCGAACGTGCATGTCGATGGTGCGCCACCCGGTCGCGCCGTGGCGCGACGATCCGGACGGCGCCTACCCCGCGACGGTGCGCGGTTCGCCGGAGTTGCACATTTTTCGGGCCGGGGAGGATAGTGGGGCGTTTGCTTGGCACGCTTTCTGCTAACATTCCTCGTCCTTTCGTGGCAAGGTCGGCAAGCGCGGCAACATGCAGCGGCGCCGCCGGCGACAGGCCCAAGCATTGGCTTTCTCAGACCTCAGACATTTGCCGAATACCCAGGAGATTGGCATGGCCCACAGCGTTGCAGACGTGATGAAGCTGGTGAAGGAAAACGACGTCAAGTTCGTCGACTTCCGTTTCACCGATACCAAAGGCAAGGAGCAACACGTGTCCGTGCCCGTGTCGCACTTCGATGAAGACAAGTTCGAAAGCGGCCACGCTTTCGACGGCTCGTCGATCGCCGGCTGGAAGGGTATCGAAGCTTCGGACATGCTGCTGATGCCGGATTCGAACACGGCTCACATCGACCCGTTCTATGAAGAGCCGACCCTGGTGCTGTCGTGCGACGTGATCGAGCCGTCGGACGGCAAGGGCTATGACCGCGACCCGCGTTCGATCGCCAAGCGCGCCGAAGCCTACCTGAAGAGCACCGGCCTGGGCGACACCGCCTTCTTCGGTCCGGAACCCGAATTCTTCATCTTCGACGGCGTGACCTGGAACGTCGACATGCAGGGCTGCTTCGTGAAGATCCATTCCGAAGAAGCCCCGTGGTCGTCGGGCAAGGAATTCGAGCACGGCAACGCCGGCCACCGTCCGGGCAAGAAGGGCGGCTATTTCCCGGTCGCCCCGATCGACACCTTCCAGGACATGCGTTCGGAAATGTGCCTGATCCTGGAATCGCTGGGCATTCCCGTTGAAGTCCACCACCACGAAGTGGCAGGCCAGGGCCAGAACGAAATCGGCACCAAGTTCAGCACGCTGGTGCAGCGCGCCGACTGGACCCAGCTGCAGAAGTACGTGATCCAGAACGTCGCCCACACCTACGGCAAGACCGCTACGTTCATGCCGAAGCCGGTCGTTGGCGACAACGGCTCGGGCATGCACGTGCACCAGTCCGTGTGGAAGGACGGCCAGAACCTGTTCGCCGGCAACGGCTACGCCGGCCTGTCGGAATTCGCGCTGTACTACATCGGCGGCATCATCAAGCACGCCCGCGCGCTGAACGCCATCACCAACCCGGGCACGAACTCGTACAAGCGCCTGGTGCCGGGCTTCGAGGCGCCGGTCAAGCTGGCCTACTCGGCCCGCAACCGTTCGGCGTCGATCCGCATCCCGTATGTGGCCAACCCGAAGGGCCGCCGCATCGAGACCCGCTTCCCGGATCCGCTGATGAACCCGTACCTGGGCTTCTCGGCGCTGCTGATGGCCGGCCTGGATGGCGTGATGAACAAGATCCACCCGGGCGAAGCCGCCGACAAGAACCTGTACGACCTGCCGCCGGAAGAGGATGCAAAGATCCCGACCGTCTGCTCGAGCCTCGACCAGTCGCTGGAGTACCTGGACAACGACCGCGAGTTCCTGACCCGCGGCGGCGTGTTCTCGAACTCGATGATCGATGCATACATCGAACTGAAGATGGAAGAGGTCACGCGTTTCCGCATGACCACGCACCCGGTCGAGTTCGAGATGTACTACTCGCTGTAAGCGGCCCTTGCCCGTGCATGACGCAGGTTGTGACCGGGCAACAGTTGCACCAGAAAGGGGCGGCTTCGGCTGTCCCTTTTTGCTTTGCTCGCTAGAATGGGGAACCCGATCCCATCCCGATCCATCCCTGTTCGCACCTGACGCCATGTCCATGGACGCTTCTTCGCACAATGCCGGCCGGGCCGCATCGCCGCACCAATTTCGTGTTCGATTCCCTGTTCTGGTGAGTGCCGTGGCATTGACGCTGGGTGCCTGGGCCGGGCTGTCGCAGGCGCAGTCGTCTTCCGACGTCTATGTTTGCACCGGTCCCAACGGCATCCCCGAATATCGCAACGGCAACGCCGGCAAGGGATGCAAGAAGCTGAACCTGCCCGATGTGGTGACCGTGCCCGGCGGGCGCAGCGCTCCCGCGCCGGCCAGGGGCAGTGCGGCAACGGCCAGCAACGCCAGCTTCCCGCGCGTGGACAGTGCCACGCAGCGCAGCCGCGACAGCGAGCGCCGCACCGTGCTCACGCAGGAGCTGCAGGCCGAAGAGGCCAAGCTGCAGGCGCTGCGCACCGAATACAACAACGGCCAGCCCGAGCGCCAGGGCAATGAGCGCAACTATCAGAAATACCTGGATCGCACCGCGGCGCTGCGCGACGACATCGCGCGCAGCGAGGCCAATGCGGCATCGCTGCGGCGCGAGCTGGGCAACCTGAAGGACTAAGTCATGCGTCGCCTGATTCGCGGTGTGTCGCGCAAGGTCGGTGGTGCCGACAGCGCCCGTGGCGAGACCGCCGCGCCGGACCTCGTGCAATCGGGCGGCAGCGCCCAGGTGTTGCCCATGGGCGTGGTGGCCTTCCATGCCGGCCTTGACGTGGTCGCCAACCCGGTGCTGCTGGTGCGCCAGCCCGGCCTGCGCGTGGTCTACGCCAACCCCGCCGCCGAGGCGACCTTCGGCGTGTCGCGCCGGGGCATGGTGGAGCTGTCGCTGCCGGACCTGTTCGGCCACTCGAACGAGCTGCACAACATGCTCGACACCGTGGTCGCGCGCCAGTTCGACGTGCGCCGCCAGGACCTGGTGCTGCAACCGCCGCTGCAGGAACCCATCCATGCGCACGTAGTGATCGCTGCATTGGAAGCGGCCGGCGATACCGTGGTGGTTGAAATCCTCCCCAACGAACAGAAGGTGCGCAGCGACCGCGAGGAGCGCATCCTCGACCTGACCTCGGCCAACAAGGAACTGATCCGCAACCTGGCGCACGAGATCAAGAATCCGCTCGGCGGCATCCGCGGCGCCGCGCAACTGCTGGAGTTCGAACTGCCGGAGCGCTCGCTGCGCGAGTACACGCAGGTCATCATCAAGGAATCGGACCGTCTGCAGACGCTGGTGGACCGGCTGCTGGAGCCGCATCGCCATCCGCATATCGTGTCGAGCCTGAATATCCACGAGGTGCTGGAGCGGGTGCGTTCGGTGGTGCTGGCGGAGTTTCCCAACGGCCTGGAGATCGTGCGCGACTACGACGCCAGCCTGCCGGAGCTGCAGGGGGACATGGAGCAGCTGATCCAGGCGGTGCTGAACATCGTGCACAACGCCGCGCAGGCGCTGGCCGATCGCATGGCACGCGGCGACGCGCAGATCGTGCTGCGCACGCGCGTAGCGCGACAGGTCACCATCGCCAAGCGCCTGTTCAAGCTGGCATTGGACTTGCATGTAATCGACAACGGCCCGGGAATCCCCGAAGACATTCGCGAGCGCATCTTCTATCCGCTGGTATCGGGTAGGGATGGCGGCAGCGGTCTCGGTCTCACACTCGCTCAAACCTTCGTGCAGCAGCACGAGGGCTTGATCGAATGCGAGAGCCGGCCGGGCTGTACCGACTTCCGCATCCTGCTGCCGTTGCACTAGCTGTCCGCGAGCGATCGCGCCGCAGTGCCGGGCATGTGGAAGACCAAATGACACCGAGCAGACAAGCGACGCACATGAAGCCGATCTGGATAGTCGACGACGATCAATCAATCCGCTGGGTCCTGGAAAAGGCCCTTGCCCGTGAAAGCCTGCTCTCGCGCAGCTTCACCAATGTGCGAGACGTGCTGGCCGCGCTGGAAGAAGACCAGCCGCAGGTGCTGATTTCCGATATCCGCATGCCCGGCGGCTCAGGGCTGGACCTGCTGCAGGCCATCAAGGCGCGGCATCCGGGTTTGCCGGTCATCGTGATGACCGCGTACTCCGACCTGGACAGCGCCGTGGCGGCGTTCCAGGGGGGCGCCTTCGAATACCTGGCCAAGCCGTTCGATGTCGACAAGGCGGTCGAGCTGATCCGCCGCGCGCTCGAAGAAAGCCTGCGCGAAGAGGAGATGGACGACCGGCTGGTCGACGCGCCCGAGATCCTCGGCCAGGCGCCGGCGATGCAGGACGTGTTCCGCGCCATCGGCCGGTTGTCGCAGTCGAACGTGACGGTGATGATCACCGGCGAGTCCGGCACCGGCAAGGAGCTGGTTGCGCGCGCGCTGCACAAGCACAGCCCGCGTGCCAACGGCCCGTTCATCGCGCTCAATACCGCGGCCATTCCCAAGGACCTGCTCGAATCCGAACTGTTCGGCCACGAGCGCGGCGCCTTCACCGGCGCGCAGACCATGCGGCGCGGCCGCTTCGAGCAGGCCGAGGGCGGCACGCTGTTCCTCGATGAAATCGGCGACATGCCGTTCGATTTGCAGACCCGCCTGCTGCGCGTGCTGTCCGACGGCAATTTCTATCGCGTCGGCGGCCACAACCCGTTGCGCGCCAATGTGCGGGTCATCGCCGCAACCCACCAGAACCTGGAGCTGCGCGTCAAGGAAGGCCTGTTCCGCGAGGACTTGTTCCACCGCCTGAACGTGATCCGGCTGCGCCTGCCGCCGCTGCGCGAGCGGCCCGAGGACATCACGCTGCTGGCCCGCCATTTCCTGCAGAAGAGCGCCAAGGAACTGGGCGTCGAGCCCAAGCGCATGTCGGACGAGGCGCTGGCCTATGTCAGCACGCTGCCGTTCCCGGGCAACGTGCGCCAGCTCGAGAACCTGTGCAACTGGCTGACGGTGATGGCACCGGCCCAGACCATCGAGGTCAAGGACCTGCCGCGCGAGATGCTGGAGGCGGGCACCAGCGAGCCGATCAATGCGCCGCGGCCCGAACGCGTGATCGAGGCGCGTGCGGCAGAGTACGAAACCGGTCACGAACTGGCCGACTACGGCGGCTTTGCCATGCCGGTGGCGGAGGGGGATACGGCTACCGTGGTGCGGCCGGCGCCGGCCGTCAGCACCGCGCCGGCCGGCACCGCCGCCGGCTGGGAGCACCTGCTGGCCGGCGAAGCGCGCGCCATGCTCGAGGCCGGGCAGCCGGAGGTCATGGATGTGCTGACGCGCCGGTTCGAGAAAGCGGTGCTGGAGGCCGCGCTAGGTGTCACGCGCGGGCGCCGGGTCGAGGCCGCGACGCGGCTGGGCATCGGGCGAAATACCATTACGCGCAAGCTGCAGGAATTGGGATTCGACTGAGCGCGGATCCGCTCCGACGCATTTCGTTGCCGATTGGGTTCTCCCTCTCCCTCTGGGAGAGGGTTGGGGTGAGGGCGGGCGCCTCAACGAAGTCAAGGGCTTCCGGCCAGGCCACCGCTCGCCCTCACCCCCGGCCCCTCTCCCGCTGGCGGGAGAGGGGAGCAAACCGGCGGCCCCTCATGCGCGCGGCCTCAGCCCCGCGCCTCCACCACCCGCCGCGCCATCTCCGCAAATCCCTCCCCACCCGCCGCCGCCGTAATATAAGCCGGCGGCACCGGCAATTGCGGCAGGATATCCCGCACATTGGCCACCCCCACCGACAGCGGAAAATGCGCGAACATGCTGGCATCGTTGGCCGAATCGCCGATAAACAGCCATTCGTCCCGGCACGCATCCAGGTCTTCCCCCAGCAGCTCCGCCACGCACAGCTTGCTCATCGACAGCTTGTCATGCTGTCCGAACCAGCCGTTGACATGGATGGAACTGACCGTGGCGGTCATGCCGGCCTCGCGCATCATCGCAGCGATGCGGTCCACCGCTTCCTGCGGCAGCGGCGGCACGTCTTCGGCATGGTCGATCGCCAGGTCGGCGGCGTGCCAGGCCTGGTCCGACGCCAGCGCGCAGCCCGGCACCTCAAGCAGTATGCGCTGGCCAAGCGCATGGATGCGCTCGAGGTTGCGCGCCCTAGTGGGCGCATCGTCCAGGAAGCGTGTATGCAGCCGGCCATCGCGCAAGTGTGAATAGAAGGCACCGTTTTCGCCGATGATCGCGTCCACCGGCCACAGGCGGGTCAGGATCTCGGCCCACGCAATGCAGCGCCCCGTCACCGGGATGACGTGCAGGCCGACCTGGCGCAGCCCGTCCAGCGCCAGATAAGTTGAGGCGGGCAGCCGTCCGTCGGTCGTCAGCGTGCCGTCGATATCGGTCAGCACGCCGCGCACGCGCTGCAGCACGGAATTAGAGAGCTTGTTCAGGGATTGCATGGCGGGCCATTGTAACTGCCGTCCTGCCGCCTTCGTCGGTTATTGCACTGCAAAACGGCCGGACTCGGTGAAGTTGCTGATTTGCTTGCCCGGGTGCGACCGGCGTAACATGCCGCTGTCACAAAATAATCACATGCTGTCGGGTTTTCGACCGCACAGAAGCAGACCAAGGAGAGCATCGATGTCCGTATCCCGTACCGCGCTCAAACTCGTCGCGCTGGCCGCCCTGACCGGGGCCGGCAGCGCGCATGCCGCCGTTGAAATCCAGTGGTGGCACGCCATGCAGGGCGCGCTGAACGACAAGGTGAACGAGATCGCCAACAAGTTCAACGCGAGCCAGGCCGAATACAAGATCGTGCCGGTCAACAAGGGCAACTACGACGAAACCATGGCGGCCGGCATCGCCGCGTTCCGTGCCGGCGGCGCCCCGGCGATCCTGCAGGTCTTTGAAGTCGGCACCGCCACCATGATGAGCGCCAAGGGCGCGATCAAGCCGGTGTCGACGGTGATGAAGGATGCCGGCGAGACATTCGACCAGAAGGCCTACATCCCGGCGGTGGCGGGCTACTACACCTCGTCCAAGGGCGAGATGCTGTCGTTCCCGTTCAACAGCTCGACCACGGTCTTCTACTACAACAAGGACGCCTTCAAGAAGGCCGGCCTGGACCCGGAGAAGGCGCCCAAGACCTGGCCCGAGGTGATGCAGTACTCGGCCAAGCTGAAGGCATCGGGCACCAACTGCGCGTACACCACCGACTGGCAGGGCTGGGTCCACCTGGAAAGCTTCTCGGCCTGGCACAACACGCTGTATGCCACCAAGAACAACGGCTTCGGCGGCACCGACACGCGCCTGGTCTTCAACAGCCCGCTGCACGTCAAGCACGTCACCAACCTGCAGGACATGGTGAAGAAGGGCTACTTCAGCTATGGCGGCCGCAAGGCGGAATCGCAGGCCAAGTTCTATAACGGCGAGTGCGCGATGTTCACCGGCTCGTCGGCCTCGCTGGCCAATATCCGCAAGAACGCCAAGTTCGCGTTCGCGGTGGCCCAACTGCCGTACTATCCGGACGTGCAGGGCGCGCCGCAGAACACCATCATCGGCGGCGCCTCGCTGTGGGTGATGGGCGGCAAGAAGCCGGACGAGTACAAGGGCGTGGCCAAGTTCTTCAACTTCCTGTCGCGCCCGGAGATCCAGTCCGACTGGCACCAGGCCACCGGCTACCTGCCGGTGACGATGGCCGCCTACGAGATGACCAGGAAGTCCGGCTACTACGACAAGAACCCGGGCGCCGATGTGTCGGTGCAGCAGATGGTCGTCAAGACCACCGACAAGTCGCGCGGCGTGCGCCTGGGCAACATGGTGCAGATCCGCACCGTGGTCGACGAGGAGCTGGAAGCCGTCTGGGCCGGCAAGAAGGAGCCCAAGGCCGCGCTGGACTCGGCCGTGGCCCGTGGCAACGACCTGCTGGAGCGCTTCCAGAAGACCGCGCGCGAGTAAGCGCGAGCTGACAGCAAGCTGATAGGAAAGGGCGGGCGGCGGCGAAACCTCCGCCCGCTTGCATTGTGGCCGGCCGCATCCGGCCGTACCTGGAACGATGCCGCGACCCGCGGCATCCGCCGGAATCCGTTCATGGAAAAACGCGTCGTTTTCCGCTCGCCGTGGCTGCCGTATCTGCTGGTCCTGCCGCAGATCGCGATCACGCTGATCTTTTTCTTCCTGCCCGCGGGGCAGGCGCTGTACCAGTCGATGCTGCAGCAGGATGCCTTCGGCATCAACCTGGAATTCGTCGGCCTCGACAACTTCCGCATGCTGTGGAACGACCCGCTGTACGTGGAGTCGTTCCAGACCACCGCGATCTTCGCCATCGGCGTCACCGTGGTGGGCCTGACCACTGCGCTGGCGCTGGCCTATTTTGCCGACCGTGTGATCCGCGCCGCGGTCGGCTACAAGACCTTGCTGATCTGGCCGTACGCGGTCGCGCCGGCGGTGGCGGGCGTGCTGTGGATGTTCATGTTCAACCCGACGCTGGGCGTGGTGTCCTTCGCGCTGCGCAAGATGGGCGTGGAATGGAACTTCCTGCTCAACGGCAACCAGGCGCTGCTGCTGGTGGTGCTGGCCGCTGCATGGAAGCAGATCAGCTACAACTTCCTGTTCTTCCTGGCCGGGCTGCAGAGCATCCCGCGCTCGCTGATAGAAGCCGCCGCCATCGATGGCGCCGGGCCGTGGCGCCGCTTCTGGTCGATCATCTTCCCGCTGCTGTCGCCGACCACCTTCTTCCTGATGGTGATCAACGTCGTCTACGCGTTCTTCGACACCTTCGCGATCATCGATGCGGTCACGCACGGCGGACCGTTCAACTCGACCAACACGCTGGTGTACAAGGTCTTCCATGATGGCTTCCGCGGCATGGATATCGGTGGCTCGGCCGCGCAGTCGGTGGTGCTGATGGTGATCGTGATCGCGCTGACCGTGGTGCAGTTCCGCTACGTGGAACGCAAGGTCCAGTACTGACGGAGGCAGCCATGGTAGAACGTCGCCCCTTCCTTGATTTCCTGACCCACGCGGTGCTGATCCTCGGCATCGTGGTGGTGGTGTTCCCGGTGTACCTGACCTTCGTCGCGTCGACGCTGACCGCGGAAGAAGTGCTGGACGCGCCGATGACGCTGATCCCCGGCAGCCACCTGATCGATAACTATCGCACGGTGCTGTTCCAGGGCGTGGGCGAGGCCGCGTCGCCGGTTTCGACCATGATGAAGAACAGCCTGATCATGGCCTTGGGCATCGCGCTGGGCAAGATTGCGATTTCGATCATCTCGGCCTTTGCCATCGTCTATTTCAGGTTCCCGCTGCGCAAGACCTTCTTCTGGCTGATCTTCATCACGCTGATGCTGCCGGTCGAGGTGCGGATCCTGCCGACCTACAAGGTGGTGTCGGACCTCGGGCTGCTCGACAGCTACTTCGGGCTGACCGTTCCGATCATCGCGTCGGCGACGGCCACCTTCCTGTTCCGCCAGTTCTTCCTGACCATTCCCGATGAACTGGCCGAGGCCGCGCGCATCGACGGCGCCGGGCCGCTGCGCTTCTTCTGGGACGTGGTGCTGCCGCTGTCGCGCACCAGCATCGCCGCTTTGTTCGTGATCCAGTTCATCTACGGCTGGAACCAATACCTGTGGCCGCTCTTGATCACCACGCAGAAGTCGATGACGCCGGTGGTGGTGGGCGTGACGCAGATGATCTCGCGCTCAGGGGATGCCGCCACCGACTGGAACCTGGTGATGGCCACGGTGATGCTGGCCATGGTCCCGCCGGCGGTGGTGGTGGTGCTGATGCAGAAGTGGTTCGTCAAGGGCCTGGTCGAAACCGAAAAATGACGCGGGCGCGCTACCCGCGCGCACAGCAGGACAACAGCAATGGCAAAACTGTCGCTTCGCAACGTTCAGAAAACCTACGCCGGCGGCACCCAGGTGGTGCACGGCATCGACATGGAAATCGCCGACGGCGAGTTCATCGTCATCGTCGGCCCTTCGGGCTGCGGCAAGTCCACGCTGCTGCGCATGGTGGCGGGGCTGGAAACCATCACCGGCGGCGAGATCCATATCGGCGACAAGGTCGTCAACAACCTGGAGCCGGCCGAGCGGGACATCGCCATGGTGTTCCAGAACTACGCGCTCTATCCGCACATGAGCGTGTACGACAACATGGCCTACGGCCTGAAGATCCGCGGCATGGCCAAGGCCGAGATCCGGCAGCGCGTGGAGCATGCCGCCGGCATCCTGGAGCTGTCGCCGCTGCTGGAGCGCAAGCCGCGCCAGCTGTCGGGCGGGCAGCGCCAGCGCGTGGCCATGGGCCGCGCGATCGTGCGCGAGCCGGCGGTGTTCCTGTTCGACGAGCCGTTGTCCAACCTCGACGCCAAGCTGCGCGTGCAGATGCGGCTGGAACTGAAGGAACTGCATCGCCGCCTCGGCACCACCAGCCTGTACGTGACCCACGACCAGGTCGAGGCGATGACGCTGGCCGACCGCATGATGGTGCTCAACGCCGGCCGCGTGGAGCAGATCGGCACGCCGCTGGAAGTCTATTCCAGGCCGGCCAGCACCTTCGTGGCAGGCTTCATCGGCTCGCCGCCGATGAACCTGATCCCGGTGGTGCGCAATGGCTCAGGCAATGGCTCAGGCAATGGCGGCGCGCAGATGCGGGTGGTGGCGAAGGAGGGCGCCGATGGCGTCACCGCCACGCTCGGCCACCTGCCGATGGGGCTGCACCTGCCCGCACAGGCGTTGCTGGGGCTGCGGCCGGAACATATCGAGCCGTGTACCGCGCAAGAAGCCATCGCCGAAGTCGATGTGCGCGTGGTGGAGGCGCTCGGCGCCGACTCCTTCGCCTACGGCTCGCTCGGCGGCCAGCCGGTGGTGGTGCGGCTGGAGAGCCATGCCAGGGTGAGCGCCGGCGACCGTCTGCCAGTGACTTCGTCGCCCGATCACCTGCATTTCTTCGCGCCGGATACCGGCAAGCGCATCGAGGCCTGACATGGCAGCCATCGCAGACCCCAGGGCCTGGCCGTATCCGCGCCATATCGCGCACCGCGGCGCGGGCAAGCTGGCGCCCGAGAACACGCTCGCCGCCTTCCGCCACGGTGCCGGCTTCGGGTACCGGATGTTCGAGTTCGACGTCAAGCTGTCTGCCGATGGCAAGCCGGTGCTGATGCACGACGCGACGCTCGACCGCACCACCAGCGGCAAGGGCAGGGTCGATGCGCTGACGCTGGGCGAGCTGGCGCAACTCGATGCCGGCAGCTGGCACGGCCCGGCATGGGCCGGCGAGCCGGTGCCGACGCTGGCTGCCATCGCCCGCTATACGCAGGCCAACGGCTTCCTGGTCAATATCGAGATCAAGCCGGTGCCCGGCACCGAAGTCCGCACCGGCGCGGCAGTGGCGCTCGATGCCGCGGCGCTGTGGGCCGGCGCCGCGGTGCCGCCGCTGCTGTCGTCGTTCTCGGAAGAGGCGCTGGCCGCGGCCGCAAGCGTGGCACCCGACCTGCCGCGTGCGCTGCTGCTCGACAAGCTGCCGGGCGACTGGCTCGCGCGGCTGCACCGGCTTGGCTGCGTGGCACTCGATGCGAATTTCCGTGAGCTGGACGAGGGCGTCATTGCGGCCGCGCATGCGGCCGGCTACCGCGTCCTCAGCTATACCGTGAACGACCGGGCAAAGGCCGCGCAACTGCTGGGCTGGGGGCTGGACGGGCTGATCACCGATGCCGTCGACCAGATAGCGCCGCGCCTCTGATTGTTGTGCGGCTGTTGCTAAAAAACCGATGGCAATTCGAATTGTCGTGCGAAAGGGTTCCGCATCGCGAAAAGTCCATATTGCTTAAAAGCAAACGTGCTATGCTTACCGCCGTGAAGACTTAGGTCCTTCCCCGCACAACTTGCCCTTTCGGGCCTTGTGAGGAAGCCGGCACATGCGGCACCCCAGTGGTGCCGTTTGCGTAGGTGCCTCAGTTGGGCTCCCAAGAGTTGTTTGCGATCCGCTAACCGGTCAAGCCGTGTCGCGGAAGGTTGAATAACCCGCTGAACTCCGGCATACCCGGAGAATAGTGAGCGTCCCATGATGCAGCAGTACCAGAGCAATTCGTACCTCTTCGGCGGCAACGCCCCGTATGTCGAAGAACTGTACGAAGCCTACCTCCAGAATCCCGCCTCGGTTCCCGACAACTGGCGTTCGTACTTCGACGCCATGCAGAACGTTCCCGCCGTCGACGGCTCGAACGGCCGGGATGTCGCCCACGCTCCCATCGTTGCCTCGTTCGCCGAGCGCGCCAAAGCTGGCCCCATCAGGACCATCGTTGCCTCGGCCGATTCCGACATGGGCCGCAAGCGCGTCGCTGCCACCCAGCTGATTGCCGCTTACCGCAACATCGGTTCGCACTGGGCCGAGCTGGATCCGCTGAAGCGCCAGGAGCGTCCGCCCCTGCCGGATCTGGACCCCGCGTTCTACGGTTTTTCCGAAGCTGACCTCGACATCGTCTTCAATGCCAGCAATACGTACTTTGGCAAGGAGTCGATGAGCCTGCGCGAGCTGCTGAACAACCTGCGCGAGACCTACTGCGGCACCATCGGCGCCGAATTCATGTACGTGAGCGACCAGGCGCAGAAGCGCTGGTGGCAGGAGCGCCTGGAAACCACGCGTTCCAAGCCGGTCTTCACGCTGGAGAAGAAGAAGCACATCCTGGACCGCCTGACCGCGGCCGAAGGCCTGGAGCGCTTCCTCCACACCAAGTACGTCGGCCAGAAGCGCTTCTCGCTGGAAGGCGGTGAAAGCTTCATCGCCGCGATGGACGAACTGATCCAGCGCGCCGGCACCAAGGGCGTGCAGGAAATCGTGATCGGCATGGCTCACCGCGGCCGCCTGAACGTGCTGGTCAACACGCTGGGCAAGATGCCCGCCGACCTGTTCGCCGAATTCGAAGGCAAGCACGTCGACGACCTGCCGGCCGGTGACGTCAAGTACCACAAGGGCTTCTCGAGCGATGTCTCGACCGAAGGCGGCCCGGTCCACCTGTCGCTGGCGTTCAACCCGTCGCACCTGGAAATCGTCAACCCGGTAGTGGAAGGCTCGGCCAAGGCCCGCCAGGAACGCCGCGGCGAAGTCGGCCACAAGGAAGTGCTGCCGGTGCAGGTGCACGGCGACGCGGCCTTTGCCGGCCAGGGCGTGGTCATGGAGACGCTGAACCTCGCGCAGACCCGCGGCTACGGCACGGGCGGCACGATGCACATCGTCATCAATAACCAGATCGGCTTCACCACCTCCGACCCGCGCGACGCCCGCTCGACGCTGTACTGCACGGACGTGGTCAAGATGATCGAGGCCCCGGTGCTGCACGTGAACGGCGACGATCCCGAAGCCGTGGTGTACGCCATGCAGCTGGCCGTTGATTTCCGCATGGAATTCAACAAGGACGTCGTGGTCGACATCATCTGCTTCCGCAAGCTGGGCCACAACGAGCAGGACACCCCGGCGGTCACGCAGCCGCTGATGTACAAGAAGATCAGCCAGCACCCCGGCACGCGCAAGCTGTACGCCGACAAGCTGGCCGCGCAGAACCTGGTCGCCGCCAGCTTCGGCGACGAGAAGGTCAAGGAATACCGCGCCGCGATGGACGCCGGCAAGCACACCGCCGACCCCGTCCTGTCGAACTTCAAGAACAAGTTCGCCGTGGACTGGATGCCGTTCCTGAACCGCAAGTGGACCGACGCCGCGGACACCGCGGTGCCGGTGACCGAACTGAAGCGCCTGGCCGAGCGCATCACCACCACGCCTGAAACGCTGAAGCTGCACCCGCTGGTCGAGAAGGTCGTCAAGGACCGCGCCAACATGGGCCGTGGCGACCAGCCGCTGGACTGGGGCATGGGTGAGCACCTGGCCTTCGCCTCGCTGGTGTCGTCGGGCTACCCGGTGCGCATCACCGGCCAGGACGCCGGCCGCGGCACCTTTACCCACCGCCACGCCGTGCTGCACGACCAGGCGCGCGAGCGCTGGGATGCCGGCTCGTATGTGCCGCTGCAGAACGTGTCGGAAAACCAGGCACCGTTCACGGTGATCGACTCGGTGCTGTCGGAAGAAGCCGTGCTCGGCTTCGAATACGGCTACTCGGCCGCCGAACCGAACGCGCTGGTGATCTGGGAAGCCCAGTTCGGCGACTTCGTCAACGGCGCCCAGGTGGTGATCGACCAGTTCATCTCGTCGGGTGAAGTGAAGTGGGGCCGCGCCTCGGGCCTGACGCTGATGCTGCCGCACGGCTACGAAGGCCAGGGCCCGGAACACAGCTCGGCCCGTATCGAGCGTTTCCTGCAGCTCTGCGCGGACCACAACATGCAGGTCTGCCAGCCGACCACGCCGGCCCAGATCTTCCACCTGCTGCGCCGCCAGATGATCCGCCTGTTCCGCAAGCCGCTGGTGATCATGACGCCGAAGTCGCTGCTGCGTAACAAGGACGCCGTGTCGTCGCTGTCGGAACTGGCCAAGGGCCATTTCGAGACCGTGATCGCCGACCAGGAAGAACTGAACGCCGGCAAGGTCAAGCGCGTCATCATGTGCTCGGGCAAGGTCTATTACGACCTGGTCAACACGCGCAAGGAACGCGAGGCCAACGACACCGCGATCATCCGCCTGGAACAGCTGTACCCGTTCCCGCACAAGGCTGTTGCCGGGGAACTGAAGAAGTATCCGAACGCCACCGAAATCGTGTGGTGCCAGGACGAGCCGCAGAACCAGGGCGCCTGGTTCTTCGTGCAGCACTACATCATGGAAAACATGACGGATGGCCAGAAGCTCGGTTATGCCGGTCGTCCCGCCTCGGCTTCGCCGGCGGTGGGCTACTACGCAAAGCACAACGAGCAACAGAAGGCGCTGCTGGAGGCTGCCTTCGCCAAGCTCAAGGGCTTTGTTCTGACCAAGTAAATCAAGTGGCAGCCACGGCGGCGCGCGCAGGTGCGCCGTGGCCTGCCAATATAAAGACAACACGCATAACACGAGGAATTCACAACCATGGCTATTGTTGACGTCAAGGTTCCGCAGCTGTCCGAATCGGTCGCCGAAGCGACCATGCTCAACTGGAAGAAGAAGCCGGGCGAAGCCGTTGCCCAGGACGAGATCCTGATCGAGATCGAAACCGACAAGGTCGTGCTGGAAGTGCCGGCCCCGTCGGCAGGCGTCCTGTCGCAGATCGTCAAGAACGACGGCGATACTGTCGTCGCCGAGGAAATCATCGCCAAGATCGACACCGAAGCCACCGCTGGCGCCGCTGCCCCCGCGGCCGCTGCCCCGGCCCCGGCTGCTGCCGCTCCGGCACCGGCCGCCGCCGCTCCGGCCGCCGCCGCTGGCGCCGTGGCGATGCCGTCGGCTGCCAAGCTGATGGCCGAAGCCGGCCTGTCGGCTGGCCAGGTTGCCGGCACCGGCAAGGACGGCCGCATCACCAAGGGTGACGCGCTGGCCGCTGCTGCTGCTCCGGCCGCCAAGGCCGCCCCGGCTCCGGCCGCCGCCAAGCCGGCGCTGCAGCAGGTTTCGGCTCCGGTCGACTTCGCCGCACTGGGCGACCGCCCGGAAGAGCGCGTGCCGATGAGCCGCCTGCGCGCCCGTATCGCCGAGCGCCTGCTGCAGTCGCAAGCCACCAACGCCATCCTCACCACCTTCAATGAAGTCAACATGAAGCCGGTGATGGACCTGCGCAACAAGTACAAGGACCGCTTCGAGAAGGAACACGGCGTGAAGCTGGGCTTCATGTCGTTCTTCGTCAAGGCCGCGGTGCATGCGCTGAAGAAGTTCCCGCTGATCAACGCCTCGATCGACGGCAACGACATCGTCTACCACGGCTACTTCGACATCGGTATCGCCGTGGGCTCGCCGCGCGGCCTGGTGGTGCCCATCCTGCGCAATGCCGACCAGATGAGCTTGGCCGACATCGAAAAGAAGATCGCCGAGTTCGGCGTCAAGGCCCGTGACGGCAAGCTGTCGCTGGACGAGCTGAGCGGCGGTACCTTCTCGATCTCCAACGGCGGCGTGTTCGGCTCGATGCTGTCGACCCCGATCATCAACCCGCCGCAATCGGCCATCCTGGGCGTGCACGCCACCAAGGACCGCCCGGTGGTGGAAGACGGCCAGATCGTGATCCGCCCGATGAACTACCTGGCCATGTCCTACGACCACCGCATCATCGACGGCCGCGAAGCCGTGCTGGGCCTGGTCGCCATGAAGGACGCGCTGGAAGATCCGGCCCGCCTGCTGCTGGACCTGTAATCGCCTGTCGTTCCCGCGCAGGCGGGAACCCAGCGTCTTATTCGCCCCCTTCGGGGGACAGTCACTGGATCCCCGCCTGCGCGGGGATGACGGTTGACCCCGCATGCGGCCCATGACCTATACCGGGCCGCGCGGGCATCGAAAGGAATCTCCATGAGCAAACAATTCGACGTGCTGGTGATCGGCGCCGGCCCCGGCGGCTATATCGCCGCGATCCGTGCCGGCCAGCTCGGCCTGAACGTGGCCTGCTGCGAAGGCAATGCCTACGACGATCCCAAGAACGAACCGCGCCTGGGCGGCACCTGCCTGAACGTGGGCTGCATCCCGTCCAAGGCACTGCTGGCTTCCTCGGAAGAGTTCGAGAACGCCCAGCACCACCTGGCCGACCACGGCATCACCGTGGGCGACGTCAAGGTCGACGTGGCCAAGATGCTCAAGCGCAAGGACGATATCGTCGGCAAGATGACCAAGGGCATCGAGTTCCTGTTCCGCAAGAACAAGGTGACGCTGCTCAAGGGCTACGGCAAGTTCGTCGGCAAGACCGCCGAGGGCTTCCAGGTCGAGGTCGCCGGTGAAGTCGTGACCGCCAAGCAGGTCATCATCGCCACCGGTTCCAAGGCTCGCCACCTGCCGGGCATCAAGGTCGACAACGACCTGGTCAGCGATAACGAAGGCGCGCTCAAGTTCCCCGCAGTGCCGAAGAAGCTGGGCGTGATCGGCGCCGGCGTGATCGGCCTGGAACTGGGCTCGGTGTGGCGCCGGCTGGGTTCGGACGTGACCGTGCTGGAAGCGCTGCCGGCGTTCCTGGGCGCCGCCGACGAAGGCGTGGCCAAGGAAGCGCAGAAGCAGCTGACCAAGCAGGGCCTGAAGTTCAGCCTCGGCGTGAACGTGAACGAAGTGACCACCGGCAAGAACGGCGTCACCGTCAAGTACACCGACAAGGACGGCGCTGCCCAGACCCTGGAAGTCGATCGCCTGATCGTGTCGGTCGGCCGCGTGCCCAACACCGACAACCTGGGCCTGGACGCTGTCGGCCTGGCCGCCGACCAGCGCGGCTTCATCGAGGTGGACGACCACTGCGCCACCAAGGTGCCGGGCCTGTGGGCCATCGGCGACGTGGTGCGCGGCCCGATGCTGGCGCACAAGGCCGAGGACGAAGGCGTGGCCGTGGCCGAGCGCATCGCCGGCCAGAAGCCGCATATCGACTACAACTGCGTGCCGTGGGTGATCTACACCTTCCCGGAAATCGCATGGGTGGGCAAGACCGAGGCCCAGCTCAAGGCCGAAGGCCGCGAGTTCAAGGCCGGCCAGTTCCCGTTCATGGCCAATGGCCGTGCACTGGGCATGGGTCACGCCGATGGCTTCGTCAAGATGCTGGCCGACGCCAAGACCGACGAGATCCTGGGCGTGCACATCGTGGCTGCCAACGCGTCGGACCTGATCGCCGAAGCCGTCGTGGCGATGGAGTTCAAGGCCGCCAGCGAAGATATCGGCCGCGTCTGCCATCCGCACCCGTCGATGTCGGAAGTCATGCGCGAAGCCGCGCTGGCTGTCGACAAGCGTCAGCTCAATATGTAAGGCGCATGCCTCGCATAGCTTGAGTACCGGCGCGCCGCATCAGCGGCGCGCCGTTTTCACTTGCGGCGCGTGTGCCGCGTGAGCCCCCAGCATGAACGTCACTGAGTACTACGAGAAGGAACTGAAGGAGCGCGGCTACACGTCCGACGAGGCGCAGTTGCGTGCCGTGGCGCGGCTGCAGCAATGCTACGACGAATGGGTCGCCTACAAGAGCCGCCGCAACAACGCGCTGAAGAAGCTGCTGGTCCGGCCCGACGTGCCCAAGGGCGTCTACATGTGGGGTGGGGTGGGGCGCGGCAAGTCCTTCCTGATGGACAGCTTCTATACCTGCGTGCCGGTGGTGCGCAAGACGCGGCTGCACTTCCACGAATTCATGCGCGAGGTCCATCGCCAGCTGGAAGAGCTGCGCGGGCGCCCCGATCCGCTGGACGAGCTCGCCAGGCGCATTGCGCGCCGGTTCCGGCTGATCTGCTTCGATGAATTCCATGTCAGCGACGTCGCCGACGCGATGATCCTGCATCGCCTGCTGCAGCAGCTGTTCGACAACGGCGTGCAGTTCGTGATGACTTCGAATTACCGGCCCGACCTGCTTTACACGGACGGCCTGCACCGCGACCGCGTGCTGCCCGCCATCGCGCTGATCCAGCAGAAGATGGACGTGCTCAACGTCGACGCCGGCATCGACTACCGCAAGCGCGCGCTGGAACAGGTGCAGGCTTACCACACGCCGCTCGACGCCCGCGCCAACTCGGCGCTGCGCGATGCCTTCACGTCGATTGCCGGCGTGGCCGACGAGTCGCCGCTGCTGCATATCGAGCACCGCGAGCTGCGCTCGCTGCGCAAGGCCAACGGCGTGGTGTGGTTCGACTTCGCCACGCTGTGCGGCGGGCCACGCTCGCAGAACGACTACCTGGAACTGGCTTCGCAGTTCCATACCGTGATCCTGTCCGACGTGCCGCACATGACGCCGCGCATGTCGTCGGAAGCACGGCGCTTTACCTGGCTGATCGACGTCTTCTACGATCACAAGGTCAAGCTGCTGATGTCGGCAGAAGTGCCGGCGGACGAACTCTACACAGAGGGGCAGATGGCCAACGAGTTCCACCGGACCGTGTCGCGCATCATCGAGATGCAGTCGCGCGAGTACCTGGAATCCGAGCGCCGCACCATGGACACCTCGCTCACCTGAGGGTTGCCGAGTGTTGTATTTCGGCCTGGCGCGACGATAGCCGGGCCGCATTGACTTAGATCAAGGTCGATGCCGGGACCGCCCTATACCCTGCAGGGTGTAGAAAAAGGTCCCCATGTCGTCCCCAGCCACCATCCCCTCCGCCAGCCTGCTGGCCTTGCATGCAGCGTCCGCGGCGCCTGCCGCCAACGCGGGCGCGGCCACTGCCGGGGCGCAACTCGCCTGCTTCCATTGCGGCCTGCCGGTCACGCAGGCCGAGCCGCTGGCAGCCGAACTGGACGGCGCACGCAGGGTCTTCTGCTGTGGCGGCTGCCAGGCGCTGGCGCAGACACTCCATGCGGCCGGCTTTGCCCATCTCTATGGTGACGAAGCCCGCTTTGCCCGCCCGATCGACGACGCCGCGCGGCGCGAAGCCGAACCGATCTGGGCCGCCTACGACACCCCCGAATTGCGCACCCAGTTCGTGCGCCCGCTCGACAACGGCCGCGCCGAGATCACGCTGGCGCCGGAGAACATCCGTTGCGCCGCCTGCGCCTGGCTGATCGAGCAGCACCTGGCGCGCCAGCCCGGCGTGGAGTCCGCGGTTGCCAATGTCGCCACGCGGCGCGTGGTGGTGCGCTGGCGCGAGGGCACGCAGTCCGTGGCCGGATTGCTGGCCGCGCTCGCGGGCATCGGCTACATGGCGTGGCCGTTCGAGGTCTCGCGCACCGACCAGCAGGACCGCCGCGCGCGCCGCGGCCTGCTGATGCGCATGGCCGTGGCCATGCTCGGGATGATGCAGGTGATGATGTACGCGTGGCCGATCTACACCCACGAGGCCACCATCGACCCCGGCCAGCTGCAGCTGATGCGCTGGGCCAGCTTTGCGCTGACGTTGCCGGTGGTTCTCTATTCCGCATCGCCGATCTTTGCCGGCGCCTGGCGCAGCCTGCGCCAGCGCCATATGGGCATGGACGTGCCGGTCGCCATCGGCGTCGGCGCGGGATTCATCGCCAGCGCGCTGGCCACCGTGCGCGGCATCGGCGAGGTTTATTTCGATTCGGTGACGATGTTTGTCGCCTTCCTGCTGCTGGCCCGTTACCTCGAGCTGCGCGTGCGGCAGGCATCGCGCAGCGGCGCCGAGATGCTCGCCCGCCAGCTGCCTGCCACCTGCGAGCGGCTTGCCGGAGTCGGGGCCACGGGTGAACGCATCCCGGTGGCACGGTTGCGCCAGGACGACCTGATCCGCGTGAAGGCAGGCGAGATCGTTCCTGCCGATGGCACCGTCGTCGCCGGCGTCAGCGAACTGGACGAGTCCATGCTGACCGGCGAAAGCCGGCCGGTGCGCCGCAGTGCCGGCGACACCGTGCTGGCCGGCTGTTTCAATACCGCCAGCCCGCTGGAACTGCGCGTGTCGCGCGTGGGCGCCGGGACCCGCCTGGCCGAGATCGTCGCGGTGCTCGATCGCGCGCTGGCGGAGAAGCCTCGCCTGGCCACGCTGGCCGATCGGGTCGCCGGCTGGTTCGTGGCGACGCTGCTGGTGCTGGCGGCGCTGACCGGCCTGGTGTGGGGACTCTGGATCGATCCATCGCGGGCTCTGCTGGTGACGATTGCGGTGCTGGTGGTCAGTTGCCCGTGCGCGCTGTCGCTGGCCACGCCGGCCGCGCTGGCCGCCGCGGGCGCCGCGCTGTCGCGGCGCGGCGTGCTGCTGACGCGCGGCCACGCGCTGGAGACGCTGGCGCGCGTGACCGACGTGGTGCTGGACAAGACCGGCACGCTGACCGAAGGGCGCTTTGCCGTGGCCGCAGTGCAGCCGCTGGCCGATCTGGATACGGCCCAATGCCTGGCGCTGGCCGCGGCGATGGAGCGTGGCGGCGAACATCCCATCGCACGCGCACTGCTCGCGGCCGTGCCTGATGGAGGGGGCCATGCCGTGGCGGTCACCGGCATCCGCAACGTGCCCGGACAGGGCCTTGAAGCCACGGTCGACGGACGCCGCCTGCGGCTCGGCCGGCTGGATTTCGCGCGCGGGCTAGTTGGCGGTGGCTCATCCGTGCCAGTGCCGGCGGTTGCGGGCCCGGCCCATCCGGGCGCCACGGTCGTGTGGCTGGCGGCACAGGACGGCGTGCTCGCCAGCTTTGTGCTGGCCGATGTCGAGCGCGCGCAGACGTCCGCGCTGCTGGCGCGGCTCGGTGCGCTGGGCGTGCGCTGCCACCTCGTCTCCGGCGATAACGCCGCGGCCGTGCGCTGGTGGGCAGAGCACTTCGGCATCGGCCATGCCGCCGGCGAAGTGACGCCCGAGGGCAAGCGCGACTACGTCGCGCGGCTGCAGCAGGGCGGGGCGGTGGTGCTGGCCGTGGGCGACGGCATCAACGACGCCCCGGTGCTGGCGCAGGCGCAGGTCTCGATTGCGATCGGCAGCGGCGCGCCGCTGGCGCAGGCCGGCGCCGACGCCGTGCTCACGCACGGCGGCATCGACGAGATCGCGACCGCGCTGGCGGTGTCGCGCAAGGCGCGGCGCGTGGTGAGGCAGAACCTGGGCTGGTCCTTCTTCTACAACGTGGTGGCGATCCCGCTGGCGGCGACCGGGCTGGTGACGGCGTGGATGGCCGGCATCGGCATGTCGCTGTCGTCGCTGCTGGTGGTGGCCAACGCCTGGCGCCTGCTGCGCGCCGGCCGCAAGACCGTCTAGGAGCCGCATGGAAACGCTTTACCTGCTCGTGCCGATGAGCCTGGTGCTGGTCGTCGTGATTGCCGCCGCACTGTGGTGGGCATTGCATGCGGGCCAGTACGACGATCTCGACCGGCCCGCGGAATCGATCCTGCTGGACAACGACAAGCCTTGATGCGCGCTTGTGTTGGCATGCCATCGGCCTCGGACCGGGGCCACGCCGCGAGGTTCATTGCCGGTCCTGATCGACTTGATAAAGATCAACGCACCGGTGGCAGGGTTTTTCTAAAGTCACAACGTCAGTAGGTTTTTTCTCTTCTCTAAGCTTTGGGGGTCTGAATGGATGTCACTGCCGCGTCTTCACGCGTCGACACCTTCAATTACGGCGTCGTAAGACAGTTCGCTGTCATGACGGTAGTCTGGGGGATCGTCGGCATGGCCGTCGGCGTGCTGCTGGCAGCACAGCTGATCTGGCCTGAACTCAACTTCAACACGCCCTGGCTGTCGTTCGGCCGCCTGCGGCCGCTGCATACCAATGCGGTGATCTTCGCCTTCGGCGGCAGCGCGCTGTTCGCAACGTCGTACTACGTGGTCCAGCGCACCTGCCAGGCCCGCCTGTTCTGCGGCCCGCTCGCGGCGTTCACGTTCTGGGGCTGGCAACTGGTCATCGTCGCCGCGGCCATCACTCTGCCGCTGGGCATCACCACCTCGAAGGAATACGCCGAGCTGGAATGGCCGATCGACCTGCTGATCACCGCGGTCTGGGTGGCCTACGCGATCGTGTTCTTCGGCACCATCGTCAAGCGCAAGACGCGGCATATCTACGTCGCCAACTGGTTCTTCGGCGCCTACATCCTGACCATCGCGCTGCTGCACATCGTCAACAACATCGAGATCCCGGTGTCGCTGTGGAAGTCCTACTCGGCCTATGCCGGCGTGCAGGACGCGATGATCCAGTGGTGGTATGGCCATAACGCGGTGGGCTTCTTCCTGACCACCAGCTTCCTCGGGATGATGTACTACTTCATTCCCAAGCAGGCCGAGCGCCCGATCTTTTCCTACCGCCTGTCCATCGTCCACTTCTGGGCGTTGAACTTCACCTACATGTGGGCCGGCCCGCACCACCTGCAGTACACCGCGCTGCCGGATTGGGCGCAGTCGCTCGGCATGGTGTTCTCGCTGATCCTGCTGGCGCCTTCGTGGGGCGGCATGATCAACGGCATCATGACCCTGTCGGGCGCCTGGCACAAGCTGCGCACCGACCCGATCCTGAAGTTCCTGGTGGTGGCGCTGTCGTTCTACGGCATGTCCACGTTCGAAGGCTCGATGATGTCGATCAAGACCGTCAACGCGCTGTCGCACTACACGGACTGGACCATCGGCCACGTACACTCCGGCGCGCTGGGCTGGGTCGCAATGATCTCGATCGGTTCGCTGTACTACCTGATCCCGCGGCTGTTCGGCGAGAAACAGATGTACAGCGTGCGCCTGATCGAATGGCATTTCTGGATCGCGACCATCGGCGTGGTGCTGTACATCGCCTCGATGTGGATCGCCGGCGTGATGGAAGGCCTGATGTGGCGCGCCACGCAACCTGACGGCACGCTGACCTATGCCTTCGTCGAAGCGGTCAAGGCCAAGTACCCGTTCTACCTGATCCGTCTGCTGGGTGGCATCTGCTTCCTGTCCGGCATGCTGCTGATGGCCTACAACATCGCCAAGACCATCGCCGGCAAGCGTGCCGTGGATGCGCCGATTCCGGTCAGCATCCCCGCCTCCGCACACTGATCATTCCAGGATAGAAAGATGTCGGAAAAACAAAGATTCTTTTCCCACGAAACGCTGGAGAAGAACATCGGCTGGCTGATCATCTGCACGATTCTCGTGGTCAGCATCGCGGGTCTGGTGCAGATCGTGCCGCTGTTCTTCCAGCACTCCACGACCAAGCCGGATCCGGGTATCACGCCGTATTCGCCGCTGCGGCTGATGGGCCGGGATGTCTATATCCGCGAAGGCTGCGTCGGCTGCCACTCGCAGCAGGTGCGTACGCTGCAGGCCGAAACCGAGCGTTACGGCCACTTCTCGACCGCGGGCGAGTCCGTCTACGACCACCCGTTCCTGTGGGGCTCGAAGCGTACCGGCCCCGACCTGGCACGCGTCGGCGGCCGCTACTCGGACGACTGGCAGCGCATCCACCTGCGCAATCCGCGCGACGTGGTGCCCGAGTCCGTGATGCCTTCCTACCCCTGGCTGGAGAAGGCCGCGCTGCCGACCAACGATATCCAGGCCCGCATGCGGGCGCTGGTGAAGCTGGGCGTGCCGTACACCGAGGCCGATATCGCCAGGGCACCGGACGAGCTCAAGGGCAAGACCGAGGAAGACGCGATGGTGGCCTACCTGCAGGGCCTGGGCACCAACCGCCGCAATGTCCGCGTGGATACCGCCGCAGCGGAAGCGGCTGCACCGGCGAAGGAGTAAGCCATGGCCATGATCACCGCCATTGCGACCGTCGTGTCGATGGTCGTCTTCCTTGGCATCTGCTGGTGGGCCTGGTCGGCCGGCCGGCAGGCCGCCAACCGGGAATCCGCCATGCTGCCGTTCGCGCTGCCTGACGAAACCACGACAACATCGAGCCGGAACACCTAGCCATGAGCGATTTCTTTTCCGATTTCTGGAGTTACTACATTGCCGCGATCGCGCTCGTCGGCATCGTCTGGTGCGTATGGCTGCTGTTCTCGCAACGCAAGATCACCAAGACCGCCAATGCGGGCGACGACACCGGCCACGTCTGGGACGACGACCTGCGCGAACTGAACAATCCGCTGCCGCGCTGGTGGATGTGGATGTTCCTGCTGGCCTGCATCTTCGGCCTGGTCTACCTGGTGTTGTATCCGGGTCTGGGCAAGTACGCAGGCGTGCTGAACTTCTCGACGCAGGGCGAACTGGCGGCGCATCGTGCCGCGCAGGAGCAGATGCAGAACGAGATCTATGCCAAGTACCTGAAGATGGATGTCAAGCAGGTGGCGGGGGATCCGCAGGCGCGCGAAATTGGCCAGCGGCTGTTCCTGAACTACTGCGCGCAATGCCATGGCTCGGATGCGCGCGGCAGCCGCGGCTTTCCCAACCTGACGGACGGCGACTGGCTGTATGGCGGCGAACCCGAGACCATCCGGCAGACCATTGCCAAGGGCCGCAATGGCGTGATGCCGCCGTTCGCATCCACCATCGACGGCAAGCTGGCAGGCGACGTGGCGCAGTATGTCCGCTCGCTGTCGGGACTGTCTTCGGACCCCATCCGCGCCTCGCGTGGCGAGAGCACCTTCAAGTCGACCTGCGCGGCTTGCCACGGTGCCGGCGGCAAGGGCAACCAGGCACTGGGCGCGCCGAACCTGTCCGATAACGTGTGGCTGTATGGCAGTTCGGAAGGCAGCATCGTCGACGCCATCCTGAAGGGGCATAACAACCATATGCCGGCACATGAAGAGATCCTGACGCCAGAGCGGATCCGCATGCTGACGGCCTATGTCTGGGGTCTGTCGAATGCCGGCGGGGGTGCCGGCCAATGACAGGCGACTCATCTGAGCGGGCGCGGGCCGCCCGCAGGAGAAACCATCCATGAACGCACCCGGGACCGAAGAAGTGGCCCGGGCGGCCGACCGCCAGCGGTCGGCCGCTGCGCCTGCCGAGACCTCGGATGAAACGCTGTACGAGGTCCGCCGCAAGATCTATCCGCGCTCCGTTACGGGCGCTTTCTCCAGCTGGCGCGTCTGGCTGGTCCTCTTCACGCAGCTGATCTACTACGGCACGCCCTGGCTCCAGTGGAACGGACGCCAGGCCGTGCTGTTCGACCTTGGCGAACGCAAGTTCTACATCTTCGGGCTGGTCTTGTGGCCGCAGGATGTCATCTATCTTGCCGTGCTGCTGGTCATTTCGGCGCTGGCGCTGTTCCTGTTCACGGCGATCGCCGGGCGGCTGTTCTGCGGTTACGCCTGTCCACAGACGGTCTATACCGAGATCTTCATGTGGATCGAGCGGCGGATCGAAGGCGACCGGATCGCCCGCATCCGTCTTGACGGCGACCCCTGGAGCCTGCGCAAACTGCGTATCAAGGCCACCAAGCACTTCCTGTGGGTACTGATCGCGCTGTGGACCGGCTTCACCTTCATCGGCTACTTCGCGCCGATCCGTGAGCTGGGTGGCGAGCTGGCGAGCCTGTCGCTGGGCCCGTGGCAGACGTTCTGGATGCTGTTCTATGCGTTCGCCACCTGGGGCAACGCGGGCTTCATGCGCGAGCAGGTGTGCAAGTACATGTGCCCGTATGCGCGTTTCCAGGGCGTGATGGTCGACCGTGACACCTACGTCGTGACCTACGACATCGGCCGGGGCGAGCCGCGCGGCAGCCGTTCGCGCAAGACCGACCATCACCAGGCGGGCCTGGGCGATTGCGTCAACTGCAGCATCTGCGTACAGGTATGCCCGACCGGCATCGACATCCGCGATGGCCTGCAGTATGAATGCATCGGCTGCGGCGCGTGCATCGACGCCTGCAACCAGGTGATGGACAAGATGTCCTATCCGCGCGGCCTGATCCGGTACACCTCGGAAAATGCCATGCGCAAGGCGCTGTCGGCGGCTGCGTCGCGCAAGCGCCTGCTGCGCCCGCGTGTCATCATCTATTCCGTGATCTGGGGCGCGCTGCTTGCCGGCTTTGTGGTTTCGATCGCGCTGCGCACGCCGCTGAAGGTGGACATCATCCGCGACCGTGGCGCGCTGGGCCGGGAAGTCGAAGGCCGCTGGATCGAGAACGTCTATCGCCTGCAGCTGATCAACACGACCGAAGGGCCGATGCATATCAGCGTGCGAGCCGACAGCGACGAGCTGAAGAACCTGACCGTCGAATACGACAAGCAGGCCGAGTCGCTGGCGCCGACGTCTAACCGGCTGTTGCCGATCCGCATACGCGTGCCGATCGAAGACGCGGCGCAGGGCACGCACAAGATCAGCGTGACGGTGACCAGCGAAGGAACTGGGCGGGGCAACGCCGAGATCCGGCAAAGCACCAGCTTTATCGTGCCGCGCGACCTGTGACGTCAGGCGCTCGGTACAGAATTCAAGGGGGCATGATGAATCAGCAAGGCAATCCGTGGTGGAAAGAGCCGTGGCCGTGGCTGTTGATGAGCGGCCCGCTGGTCGCGATGGTGGCGTGCGGCGTCACGATCTGGCTGGCGTCGTCGCAACCTGACGTGCCGGTGCAGGGTGCAACGCGCCATGGACTGGTGGTCGAGAAGGCCGAGGCGGCTCGGCCTCGGCCGAGCGCAGCGAGGCAGCCATGAGGTTGCGCTGGCTGATGTGGGTCTTGTGGCCGGGGTTCCTGATGGCCGGCTTCGCCACCGCGACGGTGTTCTCCGTCGTGGATCCCGGTGACCTGAAGTTCTTCGGGCATCCGATCGAGGCGTCGCGCGAATCGATCTATACGGTGAGCTTCCTGCTGGCGTGGGTCTTCTGCGCGCTGTCCAGCGGGTTGACGCTGTACACGATGCCGACGCGGCTCAGCGATACCGACGAGTTGGAGTGAATGGCATGCTTGCGCCGTCTCGCGCGGCGCAAGCGCAAAACGGCGGGGTGGTGGGAAGGGTCAGCAGCTGCGGCTGTAGAGCTGCTTGATGCCGGCGAGATCCACCAGCTTGACATGGCGCTGGCGAATCTGGATCAGGCCGGCTTCGGCGAAACGCGAGAACAGGCGGCTGACGGTTTCCAGTTTCAGGCCCAGGTAGCTGCCGATTTCCTCGCGGCTCATGCGCATCACGAATTCGGTCGACGAGTAGCCGCGCGCCGACAGGCGCTCGGACAGGTTGATCAGGAACGCGGCCAGGCGCTCTTCGGCGCGCATCGAGCCGAGTGTCACCAGCATCATCTGGTCGTGCGTGATTTCCTTGCCCATCAGCCGCAGGAACTGATGCTGCAGCGAAGGCAGGTCTGCAGACAGCGTCTGCAGGTCGCCAAGGCGGACTACGCAGACTTCGGTATCTTCCAGCGCGGTTGCGTCCGAGGCGTGCTGCATCTCGCCGAGGCCGTCGAGGCCGACGATTTCGCCAGGCAGGTGGAAACCGGTAATCTGTGAACGGCCGTCTTCGGTCGTGACATGCGTCTTCAGCGTGCCGAAGCGAACGGCATAAACCGCCGTGAGGGGGTCGCCCATGCGGTACAAGGTCTCACCCTTATGGACCCGGATGCGTTCCTGCACCAGGGTGTCCATCTTGGTGAGGTCCTGCTGGGACATGCCAACCGGAAGGCACAGTTGCCCCATCGCGCATGTAGAGCAACGGGGCGACATCTCGGTGATTGGAATGGAGGTGAGCAATTGGAACCTGCAAGAGTGGATGCGAGGGCGCGACCTCGCCATTTTACCGTGCGATGTGATGAGGCAGGGAGTCAGATTTGCCATTTGGGGTGCTAATTAGCGTTTTCATGCTGGCATTGCTGGGCGGCGTGCACTGCGCAGCAATGTGTGGCGGCATCGCGCTGGCGGTCGAGCAGCAACGTGGCGGCGCCGTGGCCGTGGCCTTTGTGCGCAGCCGGACTGCCTGGGCCGGCGAGTTGCTGGCAATGCACCTGGGCCGGATTTCGACCTACATGCTGCTCGGCGCGCTGCTGGGTGCGATCGGCGCCGGCGCGTGGCGGCAGGATTACCTGCCGGTGCAGCGCTGGCTGTTCGGCGCCGGCAGTGCCATGCTGTTGTGGTCGGGCTGGCGCCTTCTGCGCGGCAATGCCTTTACCGTGGCGTGGCTTGAGCGGCTGGCGGCCCGCGCGGGCAGCGGCCTGGCGCGGCAGCTCGGCCGGATCGGTGGTGGCATGCCTACGTTCGTGCGTGCCCATGGGGGGCTTGCGAGGCGCTACGGCGTTGGCCTGGCCTGGGGGCTGGTGCCGTGCGGCATGGTCTACGGGGCGCTGACGCTGGCGCTGCTCGCCGGCAATGCCGGTTCCGGGGCGCTGGTGATGGGCGTGTTCGGCGTCGGCACGCTGCCCAACCTGCTGGTGTTGTCGGGACTGTCCGGCTACCTGCGCAGCCTGTCGCGGCGGCGCGCGGTCCGCGTGGGGGCGGGCGTGGCGGTCATGGCGTTCGGGGGCCTTGGCCTGGCGCGCGCGGTGTTGCTGCCACATTCGCTGGCCGAGCAGGGTTTCTGCCTGGTCTTTTGAGGCGCATGGGGTGCTCGGCGCCGCGGATGGTGGTTGCGGGCAAGGGCGGGAATGCCATACAATCGCCAGCATTGCGGTATCGCGCGGTGTTTTGTAAGCAGCGGCGAGCAGCGCCAGCGGCCTTCCTGCCAGAAGGTGCGCCCACGGCGGCGGGAAGCGTGGTAGTTCGATGCCCGGCCCGCCGCACGGTCCATCCGGTTCAAAAGATCTGGTTCAAAAGCCCGGCTGGCACTGCGGTGTTGGAGATGCCGGCCTTGCTCCCGATACCCGTTTTTCTTGCGTCCGAGGCGTTCAGTTCGCCGACAGCGACGTCCGTTGTGCGGACGCGACACGCAAGAGGTTCGCTGACCGGCCCATGGCGGCGTGCGAACGATCTCCTGCCGGAGTGACCCGGCAACTCGATGCAAAAGAATGGGAAGTGCACGGCTTGGATGCAGCAGGTATCCGGGTGAGCTGCGCGATGAGATGGCGATGACATTGGCATCGCTGTATCCAAAATCTCCGGTGCCCCGGATCCGTCCGGGAGCAGGTGCAAAGACAGGCTGCACACCATCAACATGAATACCCAAGAGGCGAAGATCGTCCTCGAGACGGCGCTGATCTGCGCGCAGGAGCCTTTGCGCGTCAATGATCTGCGACGGCTGTTCGCCGACGACGTCGGCGCGGACACCGTCCGCGTGCTGCTGGAGGAACTGCGCCAGGACTGGCGCCCGCGCGGCGTGGAACTGGTGTCGCTGGCCAGCGGCTGGCGCTTCCAGAGCCGCCCCGAGATGCGCGAATACCTCGACCGCCTGAATCCGGAAAAGCCGCCGAAGTACTCGCGCGCCGTGATGGAGACGCTGGCGATCATCGCTTATCGCCAGCCGGTGACGCGCGGCGATATCGAGGAAATCCGCGGCGTGACGGTCAGCACGGAAGTCATCAAGAAGCTGGAAGACCGCAGCTGGATCGAGGTCATCGGCCACCGCGACGTGCCGGGCCGGCCGGCCCTGTATGCCACCACCAAGGCCTTCCTGGACGACCTCGGGCTGCGCACGCTGGACGAGCTGCCGCCGCTGGAGGATGCTCAGGCGCAGGCGCAGGCAACGCTGCTGGACCAGCAGGCCATCGATTTCGAGGCGCTGGCGGCAAGCAAGCCCGGCAGTGCCGATGAAGAGGCGTTTGCCGAGCCGGCACAGCCCGCCGGGGAGGGGGGCGACGCATCCGCCGCCGGCGAGCCCGACGCCGCGGACGCCGGCCAGGCATCCCCAGACGGCGAAATCGCCAACGGATTCGACCTGCAGCAGCACCAGCATGGGGCGGAAGAACCGGGCGCAGAAGGCGAATCAACCGAACCGGCCGATCCTGCCGATTCCGATCCGGACGGGGCGCGGGGCGAACTGCCGGAAGGCGGCGTCTCGCCGCACCCGAGCGAGCACGACGAGCGCGTGCCGAACTGAACAACATGCAACAGCCGATAGTGAATACCTTGTCTGATTCCGTTGAGCAAGACGCCCGCCATGCGGGCGCACCCGCCGACTCCGGCGCCGCAGAACCCGGATCGGGCAGCGAAGCCGCGCCCCGCCGCAAGGGGCTGCGCCGCGGGCTGAGGAACCTGGTGGCGTCGCGTCGCCAGGCGGCGCAGGATCGCGATGCCGGGCGCGCCGAAGGCGCCGAGGCCGGTACGCCCGGCGAGGTCGCGGAAGCGGCCGCGGCGCCGGCAGCGGCCGGAGGGCGTGGAGGCCAGCGTGGCCGCGGCAAGCGCAAGCCGGCTCCGGGCGATGGCGGCCAGGCGGTGCAGGCTCCGGTCGACAAGACGCACAAGGCTGAACGGGCTGAAAGGGTCGAGAAAGCCGAGCGAACCGATCGAGCCGAGAAGGCGGACAAGGGCGAGCAGGCGGGCCGCAAGCGCAAGCCGAACCCGCGTGGCGGCAAGTCCGCCGCGCCGGCCGAAGGGCAGGGCGCTGCCGGCCGGCAGCAGCAGGGCCGCCGCAAGGACGGTGCCAAGCCGCAGGGCCAGCGCAAGGGCCCGGGCCAGGGCGGTGCCGACAAGGCCGCGTCCAGCAGCGAGGACCTGTTCCGTTTCGTGATTTCCGAGCAGTACGACAAGGAAGACACCGTCATCCCGCGCACCAAGGCGAAGCCGGTGCGCGAACTGTCGGCCGAGGATGATGCGCCGAAGCTGCACAAGGTGCTGGCCGAAGGCGGCCTGGGCTCGCGCCGCGAAATGGAAGAGCTGATCCTGCAGGGCCGGGTCTCGGTCAACGGCCTGCCGGCGCATATCGGCCAGCGCATCCTGCCGGCCGACCAGGTGCGCGTCAACGGCAAGCTGATCCACCGCAAGGTCTCGACCAAGCCGCCGCGCGTGCTGCTGTACCACAAGCCGGCCGGCGAAATCGTCAGCCAGTCGGACCCCGAAGGCCGTCCGACCGTGTTCGACAGCCTGCCGCGCATCAAGACCGGCAAGTGGGTCGCCGTTGGCCGGCTGGACTTCAATACCGAAGGCCTGCTGATCTTCACCACCTCGGGCGATATCGCCAACCGCTTCATGCATCCGCGCTACGGCGTCGAGCGTGAATACGCGGTGCGCACGCTGGGCGAGCTGGCCGAAGCCGACCGCCAGCGCCTGCTGCACGGCATCAAGCTGGACGATGGCGAGGCCAACTTCCTGCGCATCGCGGATGGCGGCGGCGAGGGCGTCAACCAGTGGTACCACGTGGCGCTGACCGAAGGCCGCAACCGCGAAGTGCGGCGCATGTTCGAGGCGGTCGGCCTGACCGTGTCGCGCCTGATCCGCACGCGCTACGGCCAGTTCCTGCTGCCGCGCGGCCTCAAGCGCGGCCGCTGGCAGGAGGTCGAGCCCAATGACGTCAAGGCGCTGATGACCGCGGTCGGCCTGAAGGTGCCGGGCAAGGGCGAGCAGTCCGGCAAGGGCGCGACCAAGGTCGGCGGGCGCAAGCAGCGCACCGAAGCAGCAATTGCCGGCATGCCGATGCACACCGGCATGGATGGGTTGCCGCGCTACGAGCAAGGCGGTGCACGGGGCGGCAGCCGCGGCGGCCAGCCGGATCCGATGAAGACGTCGATGGGCTACATCAGCCACGGTCCCACGCTGCTGACCTCGCACGCGGCCAACCTGGGCGGTGGCCGCGGCACCGGCGCGCGCCAGGCGCGTGGTGGCGCCGGGCTGGGCGGGCAAGGCAAGCCGCAGCAGCGTCGTGGCGGCGGCGAGCCGAACGGAAATGTCATGCCGAAGGCGGCGAAGCCGGGCGGAAACCGCACCCCGCGCGGCGGCGCTGGAGGTGGCGGTGGCAACAATCGCGGAGGTGGTCGCGGGGGCAACCGCGGCGGCAATCGCTGAGTGCCTGATGCCGCGCATGGCGGGGTGAAGACCCGCCAGCGCGGCATGTCATCTGCGAATATGTCTGGCTTTTGCCTTTTCGACATAATCCGCGTATAATTCAAGTCTATTCAAAAAGCCATCCTCGCCGAGGGTGGGCGAATGATGGGCATTGCGCCCATTTTTTTTTGGTTCGCCCGAATTCGGTCCCGCGCCCCGGCGCGGGCGGGATGGCGGACAGGCAGCACTGCAGCAGGGTCGTCCCGGACGGCCGCGGCGGGTTTGCCTGCCACGGTGTTGATGGCCATTACTCGGGATAACAGTGCATCTGGCAGATTTGATCGAAACCACCCTTAACGGCATGGGATATGAGCTGGTTGAGCTCGAGCGTGCCCCGGCCGGATTGTTGCGTGTCTATATCGATCAGCCTGAAACCGGCATCGCCATCGAGGATTGTGAAAAGGTGAGCCGCCAGCTCACCCACGTGTTCACGGTCGAGAATGTCGACTACGAACGCCTCGAGGTCTCGTCGCCCGGACTGGACCGGCCGCTGAAGAAGCTGGCCGACTACGTCCGCTTTGCCGGCGCCGAGGCGCGCGTGACGCTGCGCCTGCCGGTCAACGGGCAGAAGAACTTCACGGGCATCCTGCGCGAACCGGCCGGCGAGGCGGGCGCGGAGAAGGTCGGCCTGGAGTTCGAGGGCAAGGATGGCCCGGCACTGCTGGAATTTGCCGTATCCGATGTCGACAAGGCACGCCTGGTGCCGGTATTCGACTTCAAAGGAAATCAAAGAAAAGGGAACAAGCAATGAGCCGCGAAGTTCTGTTGCTCGTCGATGCGCTTGCGCGTGAGAAGAACGTCGACAAGGATGTGGTATTCGGTGCCCTGGAGGCGGCGCTCGCCTCGGCCACCAAGAAGCGTTTCGAAGAAGACGTGGATATCCGGGTCGCGATCGATCGCGAGTCGGGCGAGCATGAAACCTTCCGCCGCTGGCTGGTCGTTCCCGATGAACAGGGCCTGCAGGAGCCGGACAAGCAGATCCTGCTGTTCGAAGCCCGCGATGAGAACCCCAGCCTTGAGCTTGGCGACTACATCGAGCAGCAGATCGAGTCGGTCGAGTTCGGCCGTATCGGCGCGCAGGCGGCCAAGCAGGTGATCCTGCAGCGCATCCGCGACGCCGAGCGCGAGCAGATCCTGAACGACTACCTCGATCGCGGCGAGAAGATCATGACCGGCACGGTCAAGCGCGCGGACAAGAAGGGCCTGATCGTGGAATCCGGCCGCGTGGAAGCGCTGCTGGCCCGCGACCAGATCATCCCGAAGGAAAACCTGCGCACCGGCGACCGTGTGCGTGCCTATATCCTGAACGTGGACCGCGCCGCGCGCGGCCCGCAGATCGAGCTGTCGCGCACTGCCCCTGAGTTCCTGATCAAGCTCTTCGAAAACGAAGTGCCGGAAATGGAACAGGGTCTGCTGGAAATCAAGGCCGCCGCCCGCGATCCGGGCGTGCGTGCGAAGATCGCGGTGGTGGCGCACGACAAGCGCATCGACCCGATCGGCACCTGCGTGGGCGTGCGCGGTACGCGCGTGACCGCGGTGCGCAACGAGATCGGCGGCGAGGCCGTGGATATCGTGCTGTGGTCGGAAGACCCGGCGCAGTTTGTGATCGGCGCGCTGGCACCTGCGCAAGTGCAGTCGATCGTGGTCGATGAAGAGAAGCACAGCATGGACGTGGTGGTCGACGAGGAAAACCTCGCCGTCGCCATCGGCCGCAGTGGCCAGAACGTACGCCTGGCGTCCGAGCTGACCGGCTGGCAGATCAACATCATGACGCAGGAAGAATCGGCGCAGAAGCAGGCCGAAGAGAGCGATGTCGTGCGCAAGCTGTTCATGTCCAAGCTGGACGTGGATGAGGAAGTGGCAGACATCCTGATCGAGGAAGGCTTCTCCACGCTGGAAGAAGTGGCCTATGTCCCCATCAGTGAAATGATGGAGATCGAGGCCTTTGACGAAGACACCGTCAACGAGCTGCGCAACCGCGCGCGTGATGCGCTCCTGACGATGGAACTGGCCCGGGAAGAAAAGGTGGAAGAGGTGTCGCAGGATCTGCGCTCGCTCGACGGCCTGAACCCGGAACTGATCGGCAAATTGGCCGAAGGTGATATCCACACGCGTGACGACCTGGCCGAACTGGCCGTCGACGAACTGGTCGAGATGACGGGCGTCACCGAGGAAGAAGCCAAGGCGCTGATCATGAAAGCACGGGAACATTGGTTCAACTGAGGGACACGCCCGGGCTGCCGACACCAGCCCGGACGCGCTTTCCGCATACGATTGTCCCGACGAAGACACCAAGCATTGAAAGGGTTTGAATGGCAAGCACAACAGTTGCCCAACTGGCCGCAGAACTGAGTCGCAGCGCAGCTGCCCTGCTGGAACAATTGCAGGCGGCTGGGGTGGGCAAAGCTGCGCCAGAAGACATCATCACGGAATCGGATAAGACCAGGCTGCTGGACTATCTGAAGCGCTCGCACGGCCAGGCCGATGACAGCGCCCGCAAGAAGATTACGCTGACCAAGCGCGAGACCTCGGAGATCCGCCAGTCGGATGCCACCGGCAAGACTCGCACCGTCCAGGTTGAGGTGCGCAAGAAGCGCGTGCTGATCAAGCGCGACGAAGCCCAGCCTGAAGCCCCGGCGGACGCCGCCGAAGCGCATGCGGCGGCCGCGGCCGAGGCTGCCGAACAGGCACGCCGCGACGAGGAAGAACGCCGCCAGGCCGAGCAGCTGGCGCGCCAGGAAGCCGAAGCCAAGGCCGCCCGCGAGGCCGCCGAGCGCGAGGAAGCCGAGCGCCGCGCCCGCCAGGAAGCCCTGGAAGCGGAACAGCGCCGCCAGGCCGAGCTCGCCGCCAAGAAGGCGGAGGAAGAGGTTGCCGCGTCGCGCGCCGTGACCGAGGCCGCCGAGGACTCCTCGCGCAAGAAGGCCGAGGACGAGAAGGCCCGCGTCGCCGCCGAACGCGCCGAGGCGCAGAAGGCAGCGGACGAAGCCAAGGCTGCCGCCGACAAGGCCCGCGCCGAACAGGAGATCGCCGCGCGCAAGCGCCGCGAGGCCGCCGAAGCCGAAGCCCGTGCGATCCAGCAGATGCTGAACGCGCCGGCCCGCGTGCTGAAGGCGCCGTCCGAGCGCAAGGCCGAGGAAAAGAAGGCCGAGCAGACCGGCACGCTGCACAAGCCGGTCAAGCCGGCTTCGGCCACCGCGGCCGAAGCCAAGCCGGGCGACAAGAAGCCGGCGGCCACGACCACCGCCACCACGGCCGACAAGAAGGGTAAGGTCGTCAAGGCCGGCTGGCAGGACGAAGGCAGCCGCAAGAAGGGCGGTGGCCTGAAGACGCGCGGCGATTCGTCGGGTGGCACGGGCGGCTGGCGCGGTGGCCCGCGTGGCCGCGGCGGCAGGCAGCAGCAACATGACGACAGCCGCAGCGGCTTCCAGGCGCCGACCGAGCCGGTGGTGCGCGAAGTGCACGTGCCCGAGACCATCTCGGTGGCCGATCTCGCCCACAAGATGGCGGTGAAGGCATCCGAGGTCATCAAGCAGATGATGAAGCTCGGCCAGATGGTGACGATCAACCAGGTGCTGGACCAGGAAACCGCCATGATCGTGGTGGAAGAAATGGGCCACAAGGCGTTCGCCGCCAAGCTGGACGATCCGGAAGCGCTGCTGGTGGTCGACGGTGAAGAACACACCGACGCCGAACAGCTGCCGCGTCCGCCGGTCGTGACCGTGATGGGCCACGTCGACCACGGCAAGACCTCGCTGCTGGACTACATCCGCCGCACCAAGGTCGCCGCGGGCGAAGCCGGCGGCATTACGCAGCACATCGGTGCCTACCACGTGGAAACCGACCGCGGCGTGATCACCTTCCTGGACACCCCGGGTCACGAGGCCTTCACGGCCATGCGTGCCCGTGGTGCCAAGGCGACCGACATCGTGATCCTGGTGGTCGCGGCCGACGACGGTGTGATGCCGCAGACCAAGGAAGCGATCGCGCACGCCAAGGCTGCCGGCGTGCCCATCGTGGTGGCGATCAACAAGATCGACAAGCCCGAAGCCAACCCGGACCGCGTCAAGCAGGAACTGGTGGCCGAGCAGGTGGTGCCGGAAGAGTACGGCGGCGATTCGCCGTTCGTGCCGGTGTCGGCCAAGGCCGGCACGGGCATCGAAGACCTGCTGGAGCAGGTTTCGCTGCAGGCCGAAGTGCTGGAGCTGAAGGCGCCGGTCGACGCCCCGGCCAAGGGCCTGGTGGTGGAAGCCCAGCTCGACAAGGGCAAGGGCCCGATCGCTACCATCCTGGTCAGCAGCGGCACGCTCAAGCGTGGCGACGTGGTCCTGGCCGGCAGCGCCTACGGCCGCGTGCGTGCCATGCTGGACGAGAACGGCAAGCCGACCAAGGAAGCCGGCCCGTCGATCCCGGTGGAAATCCAGGGTCTGTCGGAAGTGCCTGCCGCCGGCGAGGAAGTGCTGGTGCTGCCGGACGAGCGCAAGGCGCGCGAAATCGCGCTGTTCCGCCAGGGCAAGTTCCGCGACGTGAAGCTGGCCAAGCAACAGGCCGCCAAGCTGGAGAACATGCTCGAGCAGATGGCGGAAGGCGAAGTGCAGACGCTGCCGCTGATCGTCAAGGCCGACGTGCAGGGTTCGCAGGAAGCGCTGGTGCAATCGCTGCAGAAGCTGTCGACCGCCGAAGTGCGCGTGCAGATCGTGCACGGCGGCGTGGGTGGCATCTCGGAGTCCGACGTCAACCTGGCGACGGCCTCGAAGGCGGTCATCATCGGCTTCAACGTGCGTGCCGACGCCGGTGCGCGCAAGCTGGCCGAGCACAACGGCATCGATATCCGCTACTACAACATCATTTACGATGCGGTAGACGAGATCAAGGCGGCGATGTCGGGCATGCTGGCGCCGGAGAAGCGCGAGACCACGACCGGCACGGTCGAGGTGCGCCAGGTCTTCCGCGTGCCGAAGGTCGGCGCGGTGGCCGGTTGTATGGTCACCGACGGCGTGGTCAAGCGCTCCTCGCTGGTGCGCGTGCTGCGCAACAACGTGGTCATCTTCAGCGGCGAGCTCGATTCGCTGAAGCGCTTCAAGGACGACGTCAAGGAAGTGAAGCAAGGCTTCGAGTGCGGTCTGTCGATCAAGAACTTCAACGATGTTCAGGAAGGCGACCAGCTCGAGGTGTACGAAATCACCGAGGTGGCGCGTACGCTGTAAGCGTCGCAAGCAACGGCAGGCCTCGGTCTGCCGTTGTCATCTCAGCAGAACAGTATTGAATGGCCAAGAAAGGCAATATCTCCTCCCGCAACCTCCGCATCTCCGACCAGATCCAGAAGGACCTGGCCGAGATGATCCAGCGCGAGCTGCGCGACCCGCGCCTGGGCCTGGTCACGCTGCAGTCGGTCACGCTGACGCCGGACTATGCCCACGCCAAGGTGCACTTCACGGTGCTGGGTGCCGAGCCGGCAACGGTCGAAGCCATCCTCAACGAGAAGGCCGGCTTCCTGCACTCGCTGCTGTACAAGCGCCTGCACATCCATACCGTGCCGACGCTGCGTTTCCTGCACGACACCTCGGTCGAACACGCGATCGAGATGTCCAAGCTGATCAACGAAGCGAACGCCACGCGTTCGAAAGACGACTGAGCCGGTGCCCGTGCCGCCAGGCATGGGCAACGCGACCCCCAGGGCCGCACGCCGCGCCGCATCAGCGTCGCTCCTGTTTTTCTCCGATGACCGATTCCAACGCCGCCCGTCCGCAGCGTCCGCCGCGCCTGCCGCGCCGCGACGTCCATGGTGTGTTGCTGCTCGACAAGCCGCTGGGCCTGTCGTCCAACGATGCGCTGGTGCGCGCCAAGCGCCTGCTGCGCGCCAACAAGGCCGGCCATACCGGCACGCTCGACCCGCTGGCCACCGGCTTGCTGCCGCTGTGCTTTGGCGAGGCCACCAAGTTCTCGCAGGACCTGCTGGAAGCGGACAAGACCTATGACGCGGTAGTGCGGCTGGGTGCGCGCTCCAGTACCGGCGATGCCGAGGGCGAATTGCTCGATGTCCGCGAGGTGACCTGCGACCGCGCCGCGGTCGAGCAGGCGCTGGCGCGCTTTACCGGCGAGATCGATCAGGTGCCGCCGATGCATTCGGCGCTGAAGAAGGATGGCCGCCCGCTGTATGAATACGCGCGCGCCGGGCAGACGGTCGAGCGCGCCGCGCGCCGCGTCACTATTCACGCGATCGAACTGCTGGATTGCGCGCTGCCCCCGTCGTTCACCACTGCCGCGTTCACCATGCGCGTGACCTGCAGCAAGGGCACCTACATCCGCACGCTGGCCGAGGATATCGGCGAGGCGCTGGGCTGCGGCGCCCACCTGACCGGGCTGCGCCGCATCGCCGTGGGCGACCTGACGCTGGACGGCGCGGTGACGCTCGAGCAGATCGAGCAACAGGACGATGCCGCGCGGCCGGGCATGCTGGCCCCGGTCGACGCGTTGCTGCAGAAGAGTCCGCCCGTGACGCTGGACGAAGCTGCCGCTGCGCGCTTCCTGCAGGGGCAGCGCATTGCGCACCGGGACCTGCCCGATGGCACCGAGATCGCGGAAGGCGTGCTGGCGCGCGTCTATGCCGGCGAGCCGGCGCGCCTGCTTGGCGTCGCGCGCATGCGCGAGGGGGCATTGCGGCCGGAGCGGCTGGTCAGGCTGTAAGCGCCGCTCCTCGCCGGTAGCGCGGATCAGTCGAGCGTGACTTTCGCTGTCTTGATCACTTCGGCCCACATCTTGCGGTCCTGCGCCAGGAACCCGGCGAAATGCTCGGGCGTGTCGCCCACCGGCTCGGAGCCGAACTCCGCCATTTTCTTCTTCACTTCCGGATTCGCCAGCGCCTTCACCAGTGCCTGGTTGTAGCGGGCCACGATCGGCCTGGGCAGGTCCTTCGGGCCGAAGATTCCTTGCCAGGTCGGCATATTGAAATCCTTCAGGCCGCTCTCGGCCAGCGTCGGCACGTCGGGCAGCAGCGGTGAGCGCTTGCTGCCGGTGACGGCGATGGCGCGGACCTTGCCGGACTTGGCCAGCTGTGCCGCGGTGGTGATATTGTCGACGGTCATGGCGATATGACCGCCCATCAGGTCGGTGATCACCGGCGTGGCGCCCTTGTACGGCGCGTGGACCATGTCGACGCCGAGGCGGTGCAGCATGGTCTCGGCGATCAGGTGGTTGGAAGTGCCGACGCCGGCGGTGCCGTAGGTGACCTGCGGCGTCTTTTTCACGTACGCGGTGAAATCGGCCATCGACCCGACCGGCAGCGCCGGGTTGATGATCACCACGTTGGGCTGCGTCGCCAGCATGGCGATCGGCGTAAAGTCATCCGCCTTGTACGGCGTGCCCTTCGGGTTGAGCACATGCGTCACCGCCATCGCACCGGCCGCGCCCATGCCGATGGTGTAGCCATCCGCCGGCGCCTTGGCCAGCTTGTCGGCGGCGATGTTGCCGCCCGCGCCCGGGACGTTTTCCACCACCACCGGCACGCCGAGACTCTCCGACAACGGTCCCTGCACCAGCCGCGCCAGCAGGTCGGCCGAACCGCCCGGCGCGAAGCCGACCAGCAACCGCACCGGCTTCGACGGCTTCCATTCCTGCGCATGCGCGCCGGTGGCCGCTACCGCGCCCAGGCTCATGCACACCATGCCGCGCAGCAGCGGCCCCATCCACTTCGCCACCTTTTCCATCGTTACTTCCACTCCAGCTGTGTCACAGGCAATCTGTCAGCGGGCTTGCCCTTACCCGTAAGCAACATCACAGACCGTTTCCACTGCGGCCTTCCAGTACCTGGCCGAGCAGCCTGGCTACCATCCGGTTCGAGAGCAGCACCGGCGCGCCGGCATGGCGCGCGACTTCGGCCCGCATTGCCTCGGTGTAGCCCATGCAGTGCATCACCACCAGGTCGCAGCCGCGCAGCGTCTCGCCGGCCTGCGCAAAGCGGCCGGTGGCAGTGTCTGCATAAGGCGAGGCATGCGTGACGCGCAGTTCGCAGGACACCGGCTCGATCAGGTGAAAACTGCCGACCTGGCCTTCGAGGGGCAGCACGATGCCGAGCCGCTTGCATCCCCGGGCGAGCGCGACGGTCAGGTGGTCCACCACCTGCTGTGGCTCGATCACCAGCGTGCGCATCGGCGGCAGCGCGGTGCCCGTGCACAGCGGTACCAACGCGTCGAAGCGGCCATCGTCGAGCGATGCCATCAGCCGCGCGAGCATGGCCTCGGCCACCGGCTTGCCCATCACCGCCTGCGAGCCGTCGCGCAGGCGGCTGGCAAAGCGGTATTCGCCATCGGCGGGGGCGAGTGCGGCGATTGCGTCCGCGTCGAGGTCGTCGAGGATGCCGAATTCTTGCGCCGCCACCGGCAATCCCAGGTCGGCCAGCATCTGCGGCACCACGTCGGTCCGCGGCGCCTGGCCGATGGTCACGAAGGCCACGCGCGGCAGCCGTTCGGCCGTGGCGGTCATGCCGCCACCCCAGCGGTTTGCAAGTGCTTCAGCGACCCATAGCGCCGCTGCAGTTCGGCCCACTCGTCCACGTCGTAGAAGGCGCACTGGCCCTGGCCGAACAGCTTCGCGACCTCGATGCAGAAGCGCGTGGCCACGTCCAGATCATGGGCATTGGTCACGCCGGTCGCGCAGCCCGGCACCGTGGTCTGCGCGGTCAGCGCGACGCCGACCACCGGCGCGTCGGTGACGATGGCCGGCTGCATGATCGAATTGACGTGCCACAGCCCGTTCTCGTAGGGCGTGAGGTCCTGCGTGGTCAGCGGCAGCACCACCGGCAGCTCGCCGCTGACCCAGCCGATCAGGTCCAGCATGCGCTCGGGCAGCCGCAGCAGCCAGCCCTGCCTGGCCACCGGCGTCAGCGCGACGCCGCGTCGGTTGACGAAGCGGTTGCCGCGCGTGGTGTCGACCGACAGGATCGCCGCCATGTGCGGATGGACCTCGTGCGACATCATCGTGCGCATGGCGAAGGGCGACTTCATCATCGGCACCGGCTGGTGCGGCCGCGTGGCGGCGTGCGGGCAGATATGCGTGTGGATGCGGACCGGGCCGGCCAGCACGTCGCCGCCGGCGGCCATGTCGGCCAGCTTCAGCGCGGTGGCGACCGCGACGATGGCGCCGTCGGCATCGGATACCAGGCCGGTCACGGCCGGACGCGCGCCCACGCCGCCGAGGCGGCCGACCACGCCCAGCGCGGGCGCATCGGGATTGCGGCCGGGCAGGGTGCAGGCGAGGAAGTCGGTGTAAAGGCCGTTCTCTTCCACGCGCGTCACCGTGACGTCGCGGATGCCGCGTGCGCGCAGCAAGGTGGCAACGGTTGCGCCGTCGATGTTGGCTGCGGACAGCAGCTCGATCGATTCAATCACCTGCTTGATGGACATGTTGCTTTGGGTTCCTTGCTAGCTTTCCTGTATTGCGATGGGTCAGATGGCAGCGGCGCCGGCCGGCACGGACAATGCGCCGGGGGCGACGTCTGCGATCTTCTGGCCAAGGAACCAGCGCGCGCCATGCGCGCCGCCCATCTCCATGCGATCGCCCGATACGCGCACCCAGTTGCCTTCGGGCAGGCCCAGCACCGGCATCCGCGGCTGCAGCACCGTGAACTCGGCCAGCCGCTGGTCGCGCGTTTCGCCGCGGAAGCCCGGCACCACCAGGTTGAAGTAGTGCGGGTTGATCTGGAAGGGCACCAGCGCGAGCGCATCGAGGCCGCCGGGGTCGGCGACCGGCATGTCGTTGGTGGTGCGGATGGTCGGGCAGGCGACATTGGTGCCGGCGCTCCAGCCGATATAGCGCGCCGCATCCGCAGCCACCTGGCGCGCGATGACGGGCAGCAGGCCGCGCTCGCGCAGGCATTGCAGCAGGCGGAAGGTGTTGCCGCCGCCGATGACGATCAGCTCGGCCGCTTCGACCGCCCGCACGCAGTCGGCATCGGACAGCCGGTGCGGCGAGTGCGCTTCGATGCCGGCCGGGGCCAGTGCGTCGCGCACCAGCGCTTCGTAGGTGTCCCAGTCGCGCGTGACGCCGGCGAACGGGAGGAAGCAGGCACGGGTGCGGCCGGCGGCCAGTTCGCGGAGCGCGTCGTGGGCATGGACGAGGTAGCCCGCGTCGCTGGTGGAATTGCTCAGTAACAGGAGTTCCATGGAATAGGCGGCAGGATTGCTATTGACCGGTGGTGTCGCCGGGATGGAGCCAGAGCGGATCGCCGATGCGCTGCCCGACCGGCGCCACCGCCTGCACCAGTGTTTCGCGCAGCGCCTGGGCCTGGGCCTGGCTGACCTGCATCGCGGTGAAAGACAGGCACAGGCCGCGCACATCGCCGGAAAGCGGATCGGCCAGCGTGGTGGCCACCGCGCCGATGCCCGGCATGCCTTCATTCACCGCGATCGCGCTGCGCTCGCGGCTGGCGCTTGCCACGCGCTCGGCCAGCTCGGCCACGGTAGTGGGGCAGCCGGCCGGCGCCTCGGGCAGCTCGCGCGCGCCGGAGGTGCCATAACGTGCTCGGAATTCGGCTTCGGGCAGGCGCGAGAGCAGGACGCGACCCATCGCGGTGGTGAAGGCCGGCCGGCGCGCGCCCGGCGGCGACAGCACTTGCACCGGGTTGCTGCCGTTCAGGCGCTGCAGGACCACGGTGTCGGTGCCGTCCAGCATCGACAGGTAGGCAGTGAAGCCGGTGGAGTCCGACAGCGCGGCCAGGATGGCCCGGCATTGCTCGTCGAACGGATGTGCCTGCGTCGCCGCCTGGGCGGCGCGGATCAGCAGCGTCCCCGGGCGGTAGCGCCGCGTCGACGGCTGCAGCTCCAGCAGCCGGTAGCGCACCATCTGCGCCAGCAGCCGCGAAGCCGAGCTCCTGGCCAGGCCGAGTTCGTCAATGACGTCGTTGAACGTGACCTCGTGCCGGCCCTGTTCGAACATGGCCAGCACGCTTTCCACGCCTTCGAGAATGCTCACACCGTCGCTCCGCCTTTCTGATTTTTCATTTGGTTCCGTTTTTTGGAACCATGGTTCCGTAAATCGGTTTGGAAATCATAGGACGGCCGGGACCGGAATACAAGAGGGACCGGCGAGAAGACAAAAAAAGGACGCTCGCAAGCGTCCCTTAGTCCATCAGCAGGCGTGTGCCTCAGTGCGCCGCCATTGCATCCGCCGAACCGCCCCCGCGCCTGGCTGGCCGCGTCAGCCAGACAAAGCCGATTAGCACGAAGAACAGCATCCCGGAGATCCAGAAGATATCGTTGGCGCCCAGCATGGCGGCCTGCTGGGTGATGCTGCGCTCGATCACACCCACCGCCTGCGCCTGGCTCATGCCCATCTGCATCAGGTGGTTGAGCTGTTCATGGTAGGCCGGGTTGTACGGGTTCACCTGCTCGACCAGCTGCGCATGGTGCAGGGCCGTGCGGTTCTCCCATACCGTGGTCGAGATCGAGGCGCCGATGCCGCCGAAGGTGATCCGCACGAAGTTCGACAGGCCCGATGCCGCCGGGATCTTCTCGGCCGGCTGTCCCGACAGGATGATCGACGTCAGCGGGATGAAGAACATCGCCATCGCCGCGCCCTGGATCAGCGTCGGCACCATCAGCGTCCAGGTATCGACCTGCGTGGTGAAGCCCGAACGCATCAGGCTGACGATGCCGAAGGTGATGAACGCGGCCGTTGCGACCCAGCGCGCATCCATCTTCGGCAGGTTGCGCCCGATCACCGGCGACAGCAGGATCGCGAAGATCCCCACCGGCGCCATCACGATGCCGGCATCCGTCGCGGTATAGCCGACGATGGTCTGCAGCCACAGCGGCAGGATCACCAGGTTGCCGAAGAACAACCCGTAGGCCACCGAGATGGCGATCACCCCCGAGCTGAAGTTGCGGCCCTTGAACAGGCTGATGTCGACGATCGGATGCTTCTCATAGCTCTCCCACGCCAGGAAGAACAGGAAGCCGACAATGGCGACCAGCGTCAGCACCACGATCTCGGTGGAGTGGAACCAGTCCAGCTCCTTGCCCTTGTCGAGCATCAACTGCATCGACCCCACCCAGATCACCAGCAGCGCCAGGCCGATGCGGTCGATCGGCAGCACCTTGGTCGGCGTCTCGCGGTCCTTGTAGATGGCCCAGGTGGCGTAGGCGGTGATGATGCCCACCGGCACGTTGATATAGAAGATCCACGGCCACGTCATGTTGTCGGAGATCCAGCCGCCCAGCAGCGGGCCCATGATGGGCGCCACCAGCGTGGTCATGCCCCACAGCGCCAGCGCCATGGTGCTCTTGGCGGGCGGATAGCTCGACAGCAGCAGCGACTGCGACAGCGGAATCATCGGCCCCGCCACCGCGCCTTGCAGCACCCGGGCCGCCAGCAGCGTTTCCAGGTTGGGCGCGACGCCGCACAGCCACGACGCCAGCACGAACAGCAGGATCGACGTGATGAACAGCCGCACCGCGCCGAAGCGCGTGGTCAGCCAGCCGGTCAGCGGCACGGAGATCGCATTGGCCACCGCGAACGAGGTGATGACCCAGGTGCCCTGGTTGGGCGCCACGCCGAGGTCGCCCGAGATCGCCGGGATCGACACGTTGGCGATCGATGAGTCGAGCACGTTCATGAACGTGGCCAGCGACAGCGCGATGGTGCCGATCACCAGCTTGCCGCCGGTCAGCGGCTGCGGCTGCTGCGGCGCCAGCGGCGTGGCAGGCCGCGCCGGCGTGCCGGCGCCGGACTGCGCGGCGGTGACGGAGTTGGCCATGGTCAGGTGCGGGCAGGCTTGGCGTTGGCGGCGCTGGCCGCGTTGGCGGTGTTGCCTCCGTTGGCAAACGGCAGGCCGGCGGCGCGGCCGCCGTTGTTGGCGGTGATGATCTGCGCGATCAGCTGGTCGGCGTCCTGCGCTACCTTGTCATAGACATCGGTCTGCATCGGCCTGGCCGGCGCGGCATTGGCCATGGCGGCGCCTTCCTCGCGGCGCACGTCGACCTTCACGGTCATCGACAGGCCCACGCGCAGCGGGTGGTCCTTGAGCTGCTGCGGATCCAGCGCGATACGCACCGGCAGGCGCTGCACCACCTTGATCCAGTTGCCGGTGGCGTTCTGTGCCGGCAGCAGCGAGAAGGCCGAGCCGGTACCGGCCGAGAAGCCCGCGACCTTGCCCTTGTACTCCACCCTGGAGCCGTACACGTCGGCCTCCAGCGTCACCGCCTGGCCGATGCGCATATGGGTGATCTGCACTTCCTTGAAGTTGGCGTCGACCCAGACCTGGTCCAGCGGCACCACCGCCATCAGCGGCGCGCCCGCGGCCACGCGCTGGCCCACCTGCACCGAGCGCTTGGCCACGTAGCCGGTCACCGGCGCCGGCAGCGTCGAACGTGCGAACGACAGGTAGGCCGAGCGCAGGTTGGCGGCGGCGCGCTGCACGTTGGGGTGCTTCTCCACCGTGGTCTGGTCGGTCAGCGCCTTGTTCGACGCGAGCTGCTCGCGCGCGGCCAGCAGTGCCGATTCCGCGGCCTTGAGCGCGGCCTGCGCGTGCGCGATCTCTTCATTGGAGACCGCGCCCGAGCCGGCGATGGCCTGGCGGCGGCGCAGGTCTTCGCGCGCCTTGGCGACATCGGCTTCGCGCAGCGCCACGTTGGCGGCGAGCGAACCGTTGTTGACGTACAGCGTGCGCACCTCGCGCACGGCCTGCGCCAGTTGCGCCTCGGCCTGTTCCATCGTCACCTGGGTATCGGCCCGGTCAAGCTGGATCAGCGGCTGGCCGGCGGTGACGAGCTGCGTGTCGTCGGCGGCGATCGACACCACGGTGCCGCCGACCAGCGGGGTCACCTGCACCACATTGCCGGCGACGTAGGCATCGTCGGTGGTTTCGAAATGGCGGGCATACAGGCCCCAGTACACGCCGTAGCCGATGCCGGCGACGACGATCGCCGCGGTCAGCGACAGCAGCATGCGCTTGCGCTTGCCGTTGTTGTCGGTGGCCGGGACTTGCTGGGGATTGCTGGTGCCGGCCGCTTGCTGGTTATTGCTCATGATGTTCTCTGCTGAATCTGGTCTGCAATCACTGGGTGCGCGGATCAGCCGCGGGCGCCCGCCTGGGTCTTGTCCTGTTGCTGCGCGGTGCCGGTCTGGCCGTGGCCTGCGTGGCTCTCTTCTTCGGCGGGCTCCTGGTAGCCGCCGCCGAGCGCCTTCATCAGGCCCATCTGCAAGTCAAGCCGGCGTGCCTGCAGGTCGGTTGCAAGCCGGCGCTGCTGCAGCACGTTGCTTTCCGCATTCAGCACGGTCAGCTGCGTGCCCAGGCCTGCCTTGTAGCGCGTGGTCGCCAGCGCGTAGGCGTGCTCGGCCAGGTCCAGGGCTTCGCGCTGGGTCTGGATCTGCTTGTCGACGCTGCGGATGCTGGTCATGGTGTCGGCGGTTTCGCGCAGCGCATCGACCAGCGCCTGGTTATAGTTGGCCACGGCGATGTCGTAGCCGGCGTACTTGCCCTTCAGGTTGGCGCGTAGCCTGCCGCCCTCGAAGATCGGCAGGCGGATGGTCGGGCCGATGCCGAAGGTGCGGCTGATACCCATCAGCAGGTTCGACGGGTCCAGCGCGGCCAGGCCGGCAAAGGCTGTCAGGCTGACATCGGGCAGGAATTCCTTCTTGGCGACGTTGATGTCCTTGGACGCCGCTTCGACGCGCCAGCGCGCCGCCACCAGGTCGGGGCGGCGGCCCAGCAGGCCGATGGTCAGGTCGTCGGGCAGGGTGGGTGTGGCCTGCGCCAGCAGCACCGGAGGCTGGATCTGCAGGCCGCGGTCCGGCCCCTTGCCCAGCAGCGCGGCGAGCTGGTTGCGGGCCAGCGCGATCTCTTCGTCCACGCGCTGCAGGTCGGTCTGCGATGCGGCCACGGTGCCGCGAGCCTGCGTGGTCTCGACCTGCGTGTCCAGGCCCGCGGCCAGCCGCTGGCGCGACAGCTCGGTCAGGTCGCGGCGCTGCGCGATGGCGCGCTCGGCGACGTCGCGCTGGGCATACAGCGCGGCCAGGCGGGCGTAGTTGCGCGCGATCGAGGTCGCCAGGATCAGGCGCGAGGCCTGGCTTTCCGCCTCGGCGGCACGGTCGTCCGACAGCGCGGCTTCGAGCGCGTCGCGGTTCCTGCCCCAGAAGTCGAAGTCGTAGGACAGGCCCACCTGCAGGCGCGACTGGTTCTGCCACGAGCCGGCCAGCGGCGTGCCCTTGAACAGGTCATTGCTGGAGAAGCGCTCACGGATCAGGCTGCCTTCGAATTCCAGGTGCGGGTAGAGTGCGCTGCGCGTGGCCTCGGCCATGGCGCGCGAGGCTTCCACGCGGGCAAAGGCCGCCTGCAGGCTGGGATTGTCCTTGACGGCTTCGTCGACCAGCGCGCTCAGTTGCGGGTCCTTGAACTGGTCTACCCAGTCCTGCGTGGGCCACTGGCCGTGTTCGCCGGGCAGGGTTTGCGAGCTGGCCATCGTGACCGGGTCGGCCAGGGTCTGGGTACTGTGCGAGTTGCCGAATGCGGCGCAGCCGGCCAGAACCGCCGCGGCCACGGCGGTCAATGCCAGCGTGCCCGCGCGGCGTGCCAGCTCGAGCGGGCGCGCCGGCAGGGGGGCTGGTGAAGAGAGGGCTTGTTTCATGGTGTCGCTCCGTGTCCGGAGCCATGCTTTGTGACGGGTGGTACGGGGTATCCGGCGTGCCGGACGGTCTGTCTTGCCGGGTTAGGGGTCCGGCCGGCGCCGCGCTACCCGCTGTAGTTGTCGATGACCCGACGCAGCATGCTTTTCAGCAGCTGGACTTCGTCGGCGGAAAATCCGCTGAAGTGCTGGGAAAGTACTTTGCAGAAGATGGCCGGCAGGCGGTCTGCCAGGGCCTGGCCCTGTTCGGTCAGCAGCAGATCGACCACGCGGCGGTCGGCGTCGCGGCGCTGCCGTTCGATCAGGCCGCGCTTTTCCATGCGGCTGAGCAGGCGCGTGACCGAGCCCATGTCGGTATTCAGTTCGCGCCCCAGATCTGTGACGGTCGCGGCACGTCCGGTGGCGATCATGATCAGGCAACTGGCCTGCGCATGCGTAATGTCCAGGCTGCTGACCTCTTGCTCCACGGTATGTGCGAGCGTGTTCTTCGCGCGTTGCAGCAGGTAGCCGACGCTGTCGCACATCTGGTATTTGGCGGGATCGAACAACCCGGATTCTGTTGCCGGCAGTCCGGAAGGTGGGTCCTGTGACATCTTTGCCTTTGCAATCTTTGCTGAGGCAAATATATGTTCACGTTTAAGGATGCGCAAGAACGGAAATTGGTTATTTCTATTTTTGCAATAATATTTGCATTGGGAGTGACGGTTGAGGTCAACGCATCTTGCGCCGCAACATGCTAGAATGTTGGGTTACCTCAGATTCTCCGACCCTCCTTGCGAGAGTCGCTTTTAGCGAGACGCAGCAATGACCCGCGCCATCCGAAACATCGCCATCATCGCCCACGTCGATCATGGCAAGACCACCCTGGTCGACCAGCTCCTGCGCCAGGCAGGCACCTTCCGCGACAACCAGCAAGTCGCCGAGCGGGTGATGGACTCGAACGACCTGGAAAAGGAACGCGGGATCACGATTCTCGCGAAGAACTGTGCCGTCGAATACAACGGCACCCATATCAACATCGTCGACACCCCGGGCCACGCCGACTTCGGCGGCGAAGTGGAGCGCGTGCTGTCGATGGTCGACGGCGTGCTGCTGCTGGTCGACGCCGTGGAAGGTCCGATGCCGCAGACCCGCTTCGTCACGCGCAAGGCGCTGGCGCTGGGCCTGAAGCCGATCGTGGTGGTCAACAAGATCGACCGCCCGGGCGCGCGTCCGGACTGGGTCATCAACCAGACCTTCGACCTGTTCGACAAGCTGGGCGCGACCGACGAGCAGCTCGACTTCCCGGTGATCTACGCCTCGGGCCTGAACGGCTTTGCCGGCCTGACCGATGACGTGCGCGGCGGCGACATGAAGCCGCTGTTCGAGACCGTGCTGGACAAGGTGCCGGTGCGTAACGACGATCCGGACGGCCCGCTGCAGTTGCAGATCATCTCGCTGGACTACTCCAGCTACGTCGGCAAGATCGGCGTGGGCCGCATCTCGCGTGGCCGCGCCAAGCCGCTGCAGGACGTGGTGGTCAAGTTTGGCCCGGAAGGCAACCCGATCAAGGGCCGCATCAACCAGGTGCTGAAGTTCCAGGGCCTGGAGCGCGAGATCGTGCCCGAGGCCGAAGCCGGCGACATCGTGCTGATCAACGGTATCGAAGAACTGGGCATCGGCTGCACCGTGTGTGCGCCGGACGCGCAGGACGCGCTGCCGATGCTGAAGGTGGACGAGCCGACGCTGACCATGAACTTCTGCGTCAACACCTCGCCGCTGGCCGGCCGTGAAGGCAAGTTCGTGACCAGCCGCCAGCTGCGCGAGCGCCTGGACCGCGAACTGAAATCGAACGTGGCGCTGCGCGTGGCCGATACCGGCGACGACACCATCTTCGAAGTGTCGGGCCGCGGCGAACTGCACCTGACCATCCTGCTGGAAAACATGCGCCGCGAAGGCTACGAGCTGGCCGTGTCGCGTCCGCGCGTGGTGTTCAAGGAAATCGACGGCGTCAAGAACGAGCCGTACGAACTGCTGACCGTGGACGTCGAAGACAGCCACCAGGGCGGCGTGATGGAAGAGCTGGGCCGCCGCAAGGGCGAACTGCTCGACATGGCCTCGGACGGCAAGGGCCGTACCCGCCTGGAATACCGCATCCCGGCCCGCGGCCTGATCGGCTTCCAGGGCGAGTTCCTGACGCTGACGCGCGGCACCGGCCTGATCAGCCATATCTTCGACGACTACGCGCCGGTGCGCGAAGGCGGCCTGGGGGAGCGCCACAACGGCGTGCTGATCTCGCAGGACGACGGCGACGCCGTGGCCTACGCGCTGTGGAAGCTGCAGGACCGCGGCCGCATGTTCGTCAAGCCGGGCGATGCGCTGTACGAAGGCATGATCATCGGCATCCACAGCCGCGACAATGACCTGGTGGTCAACCCGATCAAGGGCAAGCAGCTGACCAACGTGCGTGCTTCGGGTACCGACGAGGCCGTGCGCCTGGTGCCGCCGATCCAGATGTCGCTGGAGTATGCGGTGGAATTCATCGCCGACGACGAGCTGGTCGAGCTCACGCCCAAGAGCATCCGCCTGCGCAAGCGTCACCTGAAGGAGCACGAGCGCAAGCGTGCTTCGCGCGAAGGCGCGTAAGCGTTGAGCTGGTCATAAAAAGCCGCGCCCCAGGGCGCGGCTTTTTATTGCGCGTCGGGCAGCGGCGCCATTGCCGGCGCACGCGGGCTGCGCCATTCCGGCGGCTTCCACAGGTAGCGCAGATCGCGGTCGCGCCACGCATCGACGAACATGTCGCGCCATTCGTGGAAGGTCAGCGTCAGCGGGTTGTGCGTGCGCAGCTGGCGCGTGATGCCGTACACCGGCGCCTCCCGCTCGGGGACGAAGGTGCCGAAGAGCCTGTCCCACACCGTCAGAACGCCGGCGTAGTTGCGGTCGATGTACTGCGGGTTCTTGGCGTGATGCACGCGATGGACCGAAGGCGTATTGAACACCGATTCGATCCAGGGCCAGCGCACTCCCAGCCGCGTATGGACGAAGAACTGGAATGCCAGGTTCAGGCCGACGGCCAGGACCACCCAGTCCGGCGTAAAGCCGATATACGCCAGCGGAATCCAGAACAGCCACATCCCGGACAGCGGATACGTCAGGCTCTGCCGGAACGCCGTCGAGAAATTCATGCCTTCCGACGAATGATGCGTCACGTGCGACGCCCATAGCCAGCGCACGCGATGGCTGGCGCGGTGGAACCAGTAATAGAGGAAGTCCTGCAACAGCAGCAACAGCGCGAATGACCACGCCGTCTCCGGGACGGCACGCCATCCATGCTGGTAACACCAGCTGTACACCGTCCGGATCATCAGCCAGAGGAAGAACGCGTCCGAGGCCTGGTGCATCAGCGCGAGCGCGGCGTTGGAGGCGGTATCGCGCAGGCTGTACACCGACCGGTCGCGGCGTGCCCAGTACCAGGCCTCGCCGGCAATGGCCAGCAGGAAGACCGGCGCAAACGCCAGCAGCACGAGTCCGGGATCGAGCGATTCGGTGGTCATCCCGCAAGTGTGCACATTCCGTCCGGAATTGCTACGAGGAATTCCTCCAAATCTTCGCGATGAGGTTGGTGCGCTGCAGCCGGCACATCTTTGCATTCCTGCACTCGCGTGCAGTTGTGTCGCGCATAGGAAGGCAGCTAATCCGGGTCAAGGAAGCATCGTGCACGCCGTAGATGAGCAGGGCCTCGCCCCGTTTTCTTCGCGCTGTTTTCTTCGCGTTTCTACCCCCGGAGCTTCAATGTTCAAGAACACTACCATCGGAGCCAGATTGTGGTTCCTGACGATCGTTGCCAACTTGCTGCTTCTGATTGTTGCCGCCGTAGGTTGGCATGGCATGTCACGCAGCAACGATGCCACGCGCCAGATCTATTCGCAGCAATTGTCGGCAGCGGTGCATCTTGCCGAAGCGCGCTCGAACCAGCTGCTGGTGCGGGTATTGCTCGACCAGGCCACCCTTGTCACGGATCCCGCCGACGCCAAGGCCCGCGCCGCGACCGCCGAGGGCTTTGCGCGCGATTCCGAGAAAGCATGGAAGGCCTACCTTGCGCTGCCGCGCTCGGCTGAAGAAGACAGGATGGTCGATGATGTCACCGCGAGGCGCGATGCGCTGTTCAAGCAAGGCGTGGCGCCGATGATCGCCGCGTTGCACGCGGCCGATCGTGATGCAGTGATGAAGTACGTGCTCGAGGAAATCCCCAAACTCGACATCGCCTTCACCGCGGCCAATGCCGAACTCAACAAGCTGCAACTGGCCAGCGCGAAGGAGGTCTACGAAGCGTCGCAGCACCGCTATCGCAACCTGTTCACGATGTCGGTCATTGCACTGGTGCTCGGTCTCGCGTTCAGCACCGTGGTGGCGTGGCGCCTGCGTGGTTCGATCGTGCAGCCCCTCGATGTTGCGATCACGCGCTTCGACAGGATCGCCGGCGGGGACCTGAGTGCCCAGGCAGCGTCCGGCGGTGAGGTGCAGGCAGATGAGTCAGCGCGCAACGAAACCGCGCGCATGCTGGGCATGCTGGGCCGCATGCAACACAGCCTGGTGGCGATGGTGGGCGAAGTGCGCGGTGGTGCCGACGCGATTGCCTCGGCCAGCAAGCAGATCGCCAGCGGCAATGCCGACCTGTCGCAGCGCACCGAGCAGCAGGCCGCATCGCTGGAAGAAACCGCATCCAGCATGGAAGAGCTGACCAGCACCGTGCGCCAGAACGCCGACAGCGCGCGTGAGGCGCGCACGCTGGCCACGGACGCCAGTGCGCTGGCGGAGCGGGGCAGCGAGGCGGTGTCGCGCGTGGTCGATACCATGCGCTCGATCGACGGCAGTTCGAGCAAGATCGTGGACATCATCGACGTGATCGAGAGGATCGCGTTCCAGACCAATATCCTGGCGCTCAACGCTGCCGTCGAAGCGGCGCGCGCCGGCGAGCACGGCCGCGGCTTCGCGGTGGTGGCGGGCGATGTGCGCGACCTGGCCCAGCGCTGCGCCGGCGCGTCTAAGGAAATCCGCACGCTGATCGGCGCTTCGGTGGCGAACGTGCGCGAAGGGGCGGGGCTGGTCGACGATGCCGGCCGCGCCATGCAGGACATCGTCGACGCCGTGCGGCGCGTGAGCGGCATCATCGGCGATATCAGCGCGGCCTCGGACGAACAGTCGCACGGCATCGAGCAGGTCAACGTGGCGGTGTCGCAGATGGACAGCATGACCCAGCAGAACGCGGCGCTGGTCGAGCAGGCCGCTGCCGCCGCCGCTTCGCTGGAAGACCAGGCGCAGCGGCTGACCGCGCTGGTGGCGACGTTCAGGCTGGCCTGAACGATTGCCGCGGTGCATGCGCCGCAAGCTGCCCACGGGATATGTCCACCGGCGCGGCTGGCGTAGAATCACCCGTTGCATTGGAGGAGTAAGACATGACTGAATTCGTCACGACCGAAGTCCACGGTGGCATCGGATACCTGACGCTGAATCGTCCGCAGGCGCTCAACGCGCTGTCGCTGGACATGATCCGCGCCATGACCCAGGCGCTGCAGGCGTGGGCTTCGGCGCCCGAGGTGGTGGCGGTGGTGGTTGCCGGTGCCGGCGGCAAGGCATTCTGCGCCGGTGGCGATATCCGCTACTTCCACAAGGCGGCGCATGAAGGCGATCCGCTGCTCGACCAGTTCTTCGTCGAGGAATACGCGCTCAATTTCCTGATCCATCGCTACGCCAAGCCTTATATCGCGCTGATGGACGGCGTGGTGATGGGCGGCGGCATGGGCATTTCGCAAGGAGCCCGGCTGCGCCTGGTCACCGATCGCACCCGGATGGCCATGCCCGAAACCAATATCGGCCTGTTCCCCGATGTCGGCGGTGGCTGGTTCCTGGCACGCACGCCGGGCCATATCGGCGAATACCTGGGGCTGACCGGCACCGCGATCAGCGCGGCCGATGCACTGTACGCAGGCCTGGCCGATGCCTGGCTGCCGGGCAACCGGCTGGCCGAGCTGGTCGATTCGCTGCGCGCGCAGCAGTTTGCCAGCGGCGATGCCGTCCTTGCGCATATCGAAGGCTTCACCGCGCCGCACCGCGCTGACTGCCAGCCTGCGCAAAGCACGCTGGCGGGCCTGTCCGCACAGATCGACGCGCTGTTCGCCGGCAATACCGCGCAGGATATCCTGGCGGCCGTCAGCGATGCACCGGGCGACTGGGCTGCGCAGACCGCTGCCATGCTGCGCAGCCGCTCGCCGCTGATGCTGTGTGTGTCGCTGGAGCAGATCCGCCGCGCGCGCGGCATGTCGCTCGAGGATGAGCTGCGCATGGAACTGGACATGATGTACTACGTGTTCCGCAAGGGCGACGGCGTCGAGGGCATCCGCGCTTTGGCGATCGACAAGGACCACAAGCCGCGCTGGCAGCATGCCCGGCTGGATGAGGTTGGTCGCGAGACAGTCCAGTCGTTCTTCGACAGCCCGTGGCGTGCGGAAGACCATCCGCTCGCCGCGCTGGGCAAGGACGCTTGAGCAGCCCGTCGCCACTGCCGGGCGGCCGTGCGCGCCGCTCGCCTCACGGCAGGCCAGTCGCGACTCGGGTAGAGTAGTGGCTGGACCGGCGCGGGCAGCCATGCCAGCCATGGCGCCCGCGCCGTCCGCTTCAAGTGTCCACACAGACAAAGGAGCCGTGATGAGCAATCCTCGTGATGTCGTTGTACTGGTGGGAAGCCTGCGCAAGGAGTCGTATAACCGCAAGCTGGCCAAGGCGCTGATCGCGCAGGCGCCGGCGCAACTCAAGCTGGAGATCGTCGAGATCGGCGAACTGCAGCTCTACAACCAGGACCTGGACGACAAGCCGCCCCAGCCCTGGGCTGCATTCCGCGACCGCGTGCGCCGTGCCGATGCGGTGCTGTTCGTCACGCCTGAGTACAACCGCTCCGTCCCCGCGCCAATGAAGAACGCCATCGACGTGGGCTCGCGCCCCTATGGCAGCAGCGTCTGGGACGGCAAGCCCGGCGCCATCATCAGTGCCTCGCCGGGTGCCATCGGCGGATTTGGTGCCAACCACCACCTGCGTCAGTCGATGGTGTTCCTCAATGTCCCGCTGCTGCAAATGCCCGAAGCCTATATCGGCGGCGTCGACAAGCTGTTCGACGAGCAGGGCGGCATAGCGAACGAATCCACGCGGGGCTTTCTCGACAAGTTCCTGGCCGCGTTCGCCACGTGGATCGACAAGACCGCAGCCACGCGATAAGCCTGGGCGCGGGCGTCGAGGTTTTCGCCGTGCGGGCAGCATCTCCGGCGAAAGATCTGCCGGGGTGGTAAACTCATGCGCCTCCCGAAAAGCCGCGATACTGCTGCGGCTGAATTGTGTGCGACGCCCCCGGCGCACGGGAACCGCCTTCCCGGGCGCCGTTGATATCTGCAAGTAGCATGAGGATTGGTCACGCCGATCCGCTCCCCATGACCATTTTTCAAGGTAAACCTGCCGCGGCTAGTCCGCGCCGCGTATCCGTGGCGCCGATGATGGATTGGACTGACCGTCATTGCCGCACCTTCCACCGCCAGCTCAGTCGCCATACCTGGCTGTATACCGAGATGGTGACCACCGGCGCGCTGCTGCATGGTGACGTGCCGCGCCACCTGGATTTCGATGCGGCGGAGCAGCCTGTCGCGCTGCAGCTGGGCGGCAGCGAACCCGCAGACCTGGCCGCGGCGGCGAAGTTGGGCGAGCAATGGGGCTACAAGGAGATCAACCTGAATTGCGGCTGCCCGTCCGAGCGCGTGCAGCGCGGTGCCTTCGGCGCCTGCCTGATGGCGGAGCCCGAGCTGGTTGCCGATTGCGTGAAGGCGATGCGCGACGCGGTCAGCATCCCGGTGACGGTGAAGCATCGCATCGGCATCGATACCATCGAGCACTACGATTTCGTGCGGGACTTTGTCGGCAGGGTCGCGGAGGCGGGCTGCGACACATTTATCGTTCATGCGCGCAATGCCATCCTGAAAGGCCTGAGCCCAAAGGAAAACCGCGAGATTCCACCGCTGCGCTATGAAGTGGCATACCAGCTGAAACAGGAATTTCCGCAGCTCGAGATCCTGATCAATGGCGGCATCGTCACCTATGACGAGATGGCGCGGCATCTGCAGCACGTCGACGGCGTGATGATTGGCCGCGAGGCATATCACCAGCCCTATGTACTGGCTGAAATGGACGTGCGCTTCTATGGCGACGCCGAGGCAACAGTGCGATCGCGGCTGGATGTAGAGCTAGCGATGCAGGGTTATATCGGCGACATGGTCGAACGCGGCGGGTATATGGGCGCAGTCACTCGACATATGCTGGGGCTGTACCGCGGCGTTGCGGGAGGACGAGGCTGGCGCCGCGTGCTGTCCGATGCAAAACGCATGCATGCCGCGCGCACTCGCGCCGATGTGGATGCACTGTTTGCCGAGGCGCGTACACACCTGCGTCCCCTGGCGTCAGAGCCGCTGGCGGCATAGCACGATTCGCGCTGAACGCTGGGCATCGTCCCGCTATGGGCGCTTGAGTCCTTGCTCTAACACCGAATCGCCAATCTATGCATCGGTTCCCGAGGGTAGCGGGTGCGACACTTGCCATGTCGGATCGACTGGAAACCGGCGTCCGTAAAGGGTTTCAAAGGGATTCCCCTAATTCGCCGGGGCAGGGCACTTTTTTACACTGTGCCTGCCCTCGAATACAGGGCTTTCTTCAACTGATTATTCAGCCCGCTTCGGCGGGCTTTTTTTTCGTCGGCGCGTCCGGCGCTTTTCGTTTACCCGAATGGTGTAATTCCCGGATGACAGTTACATTGCAACGGCCTTCAGGGCATTTGAGATCGCTAAAGTTAAGAGTCCGCGCTGCGGACTCTTTTTTTGCCCTGTTGCGATCGCACCATTCGAGCCGATTTGACCGCACGGCATGGAAAAGAGTTCCATCGGTCACGCCTGGTGCGCGAAATCTATCGCGAAGTATGGCTGATGCCGACGTCCAGCGTTCCGTAGGCCGTAATCCCCGACTCCCGTCCATCGGCTCCGCCGCCCGCACAGCCCGCCAGGGCCGCGACCATTCCCAGCAGCGACAAGACTCCCGCCAGGCGTCCAAGCATTGTTCGCATGCTCCTTCCTTGCAATCTTCCAGAAGATGGTTGGGCCACGGCCAATGCGCCAGGTTCCGGCGAACCTCTGTCGCGCCCGCGTACCGCCCCCATCTCTGGCAACCTGGCCTGCGTGCTACGATTCTTCGCATCGCCACAGGCGAATGGACGGCAGCAAGCGTGGACAAAGCGAACGCAAACAACGAAGAGTCATTCGGCGAGGTGTTTGAGGACTTCAGGCTGGTCTGGGTCGCTGAACCACTACAGGATGGCAAATGGACGGCGCGCTACTGCTGGCACCACGGCACCTCGGAAGCGTCGGGCAGGGCGCTGCAGGAGGCCGTCCTCAACGGCAAGTCACGGCGGCTGCTGGGCCACTTCGACACCGAGGCGGAGACCATTGCCGCCATCAAGCAGGCAGTGTTGCTGGAGGCCAAGTGGCAGCCGCGCAAGGCGTGATGCAGGCCCCGAAAAAATTTGTGCGGAATACTAGCCATCTCGGAAAAGTGTTTGTATAATCTTGGTTTTCGTCGATCAGCGCTTCGCTGATGACCTCTACGGTGGCTGTAGCTCAGTTGGTAGAGTCCAGGATTGTGATTCCTGTCGTCGTGGGTTCGAGTCCCATCAGCCACCCCAAGTTGCCAAGCAAAACAGCGCCTTTACGGGCGCTGTTTTGCTTTCTGGATCTGATTCCAAAGGGTTCATATGTTCCTTCGAGCAGCGGTAGTGGGCGCTGGCGTGGCAGTGGCCGCGATGATGGCCGGGTGTGCCACTGGCACGTCGGAAAAAGACATTCGTGCGCGTCCCCCGATGCGCTTGTTCACGCCGGCAAAAATGGCTGACGTTGCCAAATGCCTGCGCAACAATCTCGGCGATGAGGCGACGGTCGTCAACCTGCCGGCACGGAACCAGACGGAAATCCGGATCGGGCAGCCAAACGGCAGCGGCGAGTTTGCCTATGCCTACCTGATTTCGCTGACGGCCAGGCCTGATGGCACGGCCGTCGAACTCCGCAAGACCAATACATGGTTCCCGCAGATGACGCCGGAAGAACTGGAAACGGAAACCAAGGCGTGCGCGCGTAGCTGATTCAGGGCAGGGCGCAGGTCAGAAAGTGGCGCCGCTTCAAACGGCCAGCTTGTTCGTGGTTTCCAGTTCAAGCATCCTGCAGATAGCGGCCATGCTGCCTACCATGGTCCGGCGCTGCGCGCCCTGATAAACGCGTACGCCCTTGCACTGGCGGAAGGGTACCGGCTTGACCGGGCGGCGGGCGGCGACGTCGTGGGTTTGCGGCATGGTTGCACCTCTTTTTTCAGGCAAAAGCGGGGTCAACACCCGGCAAGCCGGGCGGCGTCTGCAAAGCAATGGAGCGTGTGGGTCCGTGCAGGCGCAAGGCCTGCCGTGCCCGGCTAGAAGCCGGAGGATCGGATCAGGCCGACCGCGATGCCTTCCAGCGAAAACTCTTCGCGCCCGGGTTCAACGATGATGTTGGCGAAGTCCGGGTTTTCCGCGATCAGCTCGATATGACCGCCGCGGCGCTGCAGGCGCTTGACTGTGACATCGTCGCCGAGCCGTGCCACCACGATCTTGCCGTTGGGCGCTTCGCTGGCGCGGCGCACGGCGAGCAGGTCGCCGTCGAGAATGCCGGCGTCGCGCATGCTCAGGCCGCGTACGCGCAGCAGATAGTCGGGGCGTTCATCGAAGACCGAGGCATCGACCTGGTACTGGCGGTCGATATGCTCGGCGGCAAGGATGGGGCTGCCGGCGGCAACGCGCCCCACCAGCGGCAGCGTCAGCTGCAATACGCCAGGGACAGGCAGCGAGAACTGGTCCGGCATTTCCGAATCGCTGCGCGAAACCTTCAGGCGGATGCCGCGCGAGGCGCCCGGCGTCAGCTCGATCACGCCCTTGCGGGCCAGCGCCCGCAGGTGTTCTTCCGCGGCATTTGGCGAGGAAAAGCCGAATTCGGCAGCAATTTCGGCGCGCGTGGGCGGGAAGCCGGTACGGCGGATCGTACTGCGGATCAGATCGAAAATCTGCTGCTGCCGGGGTGTCAGGGTCGCCATGGGATCGCCGTTCCGTGCGGGCGCGCTGGGCAGGGGTGGGAGCGGGTTGCCCACGAACGGGGCTGTCCGCAAATCCTGCATCCGGCGGGCCGGGCACTGTATGTTTAAACAGTATGCTGTGATTTTATACAGTATCGGCGTCAGCGCAAGCAGAATTTTTGGCGGCGCGCGGTGACCGATAGGCCTCGGCGCACGCCATGCAGGCGGAGGTCCGCCATTACAATCGCGATTCGATGCGCCCTGCGCATGCGTTACCTTCCTGTTTCCTGCCCCCCAGCACCCATGAACCAATTGCCTCGCATCGTTGTATTGGCTACCGGCGGCACCATTGCCGGCGCTTCGGGCAACCCCGCCAGCAGCGCACACTACCAGGCGGCCACCGTGCCCGTCTCGTCGTTGCTGGCGGCGGTGCCGGCGCTGAAGTCGGTGGCGCGGATCGAAGCCGAGCAGGTGGCGCAGGTCGACAGCAAGGACATGACCTTCGCGCTGTGGGCCGCGCTGGCGGCGCGCGTCGAACACTGGTCTGCGCAGGCGGATGTGGCGGGCATCGTGATCACGCACGGCACCGACACGCTGGAAGAGACCGCGATGGCGCTGCACCTGACGCAGGCGTGTCCGGTTCCGGTGGTGATGACGGCAGCGATGCGACCGTCCACCTCGCTATCCGCCGACGGCCCGCTCAACCTGCTCGACGCGGTCCGGGTGGCGGCGCATCCGGATGCGTGCGGTAAGGGCGTGCTGGTGGTGCTGAACCAGCAGATCCACGCGGCGCGCGATGTCGCCAAGGCGCATACGTCGGCGGTGGATGCCTTCGTGTCCCAATGCGGGCCGCTCGGGATGGTGCAGGATGACTACGTGCGCTTCGCCCGCACGCCCCGGCAGGCATGGGCGATCGGGCCGATGCCACGCGCATGGCCGGTGGTTGAGATCGTCGCAAGCTACGCGCAACCGGGCCGGATCGCCGTCGACGCGCTGGTGCAGGCCGGCGTGGCGGGCCTGGTGGTGGCCGCGGCCGGCAATGGTTCGATACATGAAGTCCTGGCGGAAGCCCTGGTGGATGCCGCCATCGCCGGCGTGGCAGTGGTGCGCAGTTCACGCACCGGGGCAGGCCATGTGGCGATTCCGGCGCACCCCAGCCCGTCCGATGGCGTTTTTGTCTCTGCCGCGGACCTGAACCCATACAAGGCGAGGGTGCTGCTGGCACTGGCGCTTGCGGCGGATCCTGCGCTGGCGCGGGACCCCTTGCGCCTGCAGGCAGCGTTTGCCCAAGCCTGAGGCAGGCTTGCTGCTTGCACGGCGGACCGGCGCCGGGCTATAATTTACGGCTATTCAACCTTGCCACACCGGACTCGTGACGCCCGGGTGGCTAATCCCAAAAGGAGCGTCAATGCGTCATTACGAAATCGTCTTCATCGTCCACCCGGACCAGAGCGAACAAGTGCCGGCCATGATCGAGCGCTACAAGCAGCTCGTGACCTCGCAGAACGGCAACGTTCACCGCGTGGAAGACTGGGGCCGTCGCCAGATGGCCTACATGATCCAGAAGCTGGCCAAGGCTCACTACGTTTGCCTGAACATCGAATGCGGCAAGGACACCCTGGCTGAACTGGAACACGCGTTCAAGTTCAACGACGCCGTCCTGCGCCACCTGATCGTGCAGACCAAGAAGGCCGAGACCGCTCCTTCGCCGATGATGAAGGAAGTGCAGCGCGAAGAAGCCCGCAAGGCTGCGCAAACGACCACCGAAGGCCAGCCCGCCTGAGTGCGGACTGCGGTGCGAGCCACGGCTGACAGCGTCGGCCAGGGCGGCACCGATGGCAAACAGCAAGAGGCCCCGCGTTGAACCAGCTTCGGCTTGCCGCCACGTTGGCGGAACGCGACGCCCTGCGCTATACCCCGGCCGGGGTGCCCGTCGTGAACTGCATCCTGCAGTACAGCGGCGAGGCGGTCGAGGCGGAAACGCCGCGGCAGGTCGAGTTTGCCATCGCAGCGATGGGGATCGGGCCGGTTGGCCAGCGGCTTGAGCGGCTCCCGCTCGGCACGCTGCTCGACTGCGAAGGATTCCTCGCCCGCAAGCACCGCAACAGCAAGGCTCTCGTCTTTCACATCACCGGATGTAAAGCATTCGTAAAGGATTGAATCATGGCATTCGTCAAACGTGACAACAAGAACAAGAAGCGCTTCCAGCAACAGAACCCGCTGTTCAAGCGCAAGCGCTTCTGCCGCTTCACCGTGGCTGGCGTGGAACAGATCGACTACAAGGATCTGGACACCCTGAAGGACTTCATCGGCGACAACGGCAAGATCACGCCGGCCCGCCTGACCGGTACCAAGGCCCACTATCAGCGTCAGCTGGATACGGCCATCAAGCGCGCGCGTTTCCTCGCGCTGATGCCGTACACCGACCTGCACAAGAACTGATAGGCCCTAGGTCCGTAACGGAGAAAATACGATGCAAGTCATTCTGCTGGAAAAAGTCATCAACCTGGGCAACCTGGGTGACATCGTCAAGGTGAAGGACGGTTACGCACGTAACTTCCTGATCCCGTCGAAAAAGGCGCGCCGCGCCACGCAAACCGCGATCGGCGAGTTCGAAGTCAAGCGCGCCGAGCTGGAAAAGGCCGCTGCCGAGAAGCTGGCCGCCGCGCAAGCCGAAGGCGAGAAGCTGAACGGCCTGACCGTCCAGATCAGCCAGAAGTCGGGTGTGGACGGCCGTCTGTTCGGCTCGGTCACCAACGCCGACGTCGCCGTGGCACTGGAAGGCCAGGGCTTCAAGGTCGAGAAGGCTCAGGTTCGCCTGCCGAACGGCCCGCTGAAGATGGTGGGCGACCACCCGATCAGCGTCGCGCTGCACACCGACGTCGTGGTCGACGTGACTGTGTCGGTGCTGGGCGAGCAGGTCTAAAACCTGTTGCAGCGGTGCCGCGCCGCGGCGCCGCGTGAAGCACTGCAAGCAGAAAAGGCAGGAGCCCTGGCTCCTGCCTTTTTTGTTGTCCCGCTTGCGCTGGCTGGCAGATGTCAGGCAGATGTCGGGCAAATGTCCGCTGTAGTGCGTCCTCCTGCCAGCGCCCCGCCGTTATAATCCCTCCCCATGAACGCGCCCGTCGCCGACCCCCAACTCGACAACCTCAAGGTTCCGCCGCATTCCATCGAAGCCGAGCAGTCGGTGCTCGGTGGCCTGCTGCTGGACAATGCCGCCTGGGACCGCATTGCGGACTTCCTTTCGGAGGCGGATTTCTACCGCTTCGACCACCGGATGATCTTCCAGAGCATCGCCCGGTTGATCTCGGCCACCAAGCCGGCCGACGTGATCACGGTCTACGAAATGCTGCAGGTTGCGGGCAAGGCCGAGGAGGTTGGCGGGCTGGCGTACCTGAATTCGCTGGCACAGAACACGCCCAGCGCGGCCAATATCCGCCGCTACGCGGAAATCGTGCGCGAGCGTGCGGTGTTGCGCAAGCTGGTCACCGTGGCCGACGACATCGCCTCGGCCGCCTTCGCGCCCAAGGGGCGGGAAGTCCGCGAACTGCTGGACGAAGCCGAATCCAAGGTGTTTGCGATCGCCGAGGAAGGCGCGCGCGGCCAGGCCGGCTTCCAGGAAATCCAGCCGCTGCTGACGCAGGTGGTGGAGCGGATCGACGAGCTTTACCATCGCGACAGCACCAGCGACGTGACCGGCGTGCCCACGGGCTTCGTGGACCTGGACCGGATGACCAGCGGCATGCAGGGTGGCGACCTGATCATCGTGGCCGGCCGTCCGTCGATGGGCAAGACCGCGTTCTCGCTGAACATCGGCGAGCACGTGGCGGTGGAGCAGGGCCTGCCGGTGGCGGTGTTCTCGATGGAAATGGCGGGCACGCAGCTGGCCATGCGTATGCTCGGCTCTGTGGGCCGGCTGGACCAGCACCGGCTGCGTACCGGCCGCCTGCTGGATGAAGACTGGCCGCGCCTGACGCATGCCATCCAGCGCATGAACGATGCACAGCTGTTCATCGACGAAACCCCGGCGCTGAACCCGATGGAACTGCGGGCGCGCTCGCGTCGCCTGGCGCGCCAGTGCGGGCAGCTCGGCCTGATCATCATCGACTACCTGCAGCTGATGTCGGGCTCCGGCGGCGGTGAGAACCGCGCGACGGAAATTTCAGAAATCTCCCGTTCGCTGAAGGGCCTGGCCAAGGAGCTCAACTGCCCGGTGATCGCGCTGTCGCAGCTGAACCGAAGCCTGGAGCAGCGCCCGAACAAGCGTCCGGTGATGTCCGACCTGCGCGAATCCGGCGCTATCGAACAGGATGCCGACGTGATCCTGTTCATCTACCGCGACGAAGTCTACAACCCCGATTCGCAGGACAAGGGCACCGCCGAAATCATTATCGGCAAGCAGCGTAACGGCCCGATCGGCACGGTGCGGCTGACCTTCCTGGGCCAGTTCACCAAGTTCGACAACTTCACCGGCGGCCCGGCGTTCTTCGACAACGACACCTGACGAAGTCAAGCCCGCCCGCGAGATCGCGCCGCAGGCCGTCTCGTTTGTGCCAAATTGGCGGGCAGTGTCCGCGTAACCCTGTAAAATATTGCGCTTTGATGACAACCGCCCACCCGGCGGCTGTCGTGCTTCGCGTTCAATCCATCTGCAACACATCAGCAGCGCTACATGCGCCGCCTTAAGGAACATTCCATGTTCGGCCGATTCATGCCCACAGAGGGCAAGTTCTTCGAATATTTCAACCAGCACGCCGACTGCGCGGTGACCGCCGCCCACGAGCTCCAGGCCCTGGTCAACGACCTGCCCAACGCCGAGGCGCATGCCCGCCGCGTCCAGGCCACCGAGAAGAAGGCCGACCGGATCACGCACGACACCATCGACCTGCTGCACAAGACTTTCATCACGCCGCTGGACCGCGACGAGATCCACAAGCTCATCACGACCATGGACGATATCCTGGACCTGATGGAAGACGTGGCCGAGACCATCTCCCTGTATGACGTGACCAACCTGACCGACGAGGCGCTGCGCCTCGCCGCGATCTGCGTGCAGTGCTGCGACCAGGTCAAGATCGCGGTGGGCCTGCTCGAGGACATGGGCAACGCCAGCACCATCCTGAAGACCGCCCAGCAGATCGACCAGCTCGAGTCCGAGGCCGACCGCGTGATGCGTTCGGCCATGTCCAAGCTGTTCCGGGACGAGACCGACGTCAAGCGCCTGATCAAGCTGAAGGCCATCTACGAACAGCTCGAGACGATCACCGACAAGTGCGAGGACGTCGCCAATATCATCGAAGGCATCGTCCTGGAAAACGCCTGAGGCGGCAATCGGCATGCAGACCATTCAAATGAGCCTGTGGGTGATTGCCCTGCTGGTGGCGCTCGCGCTGCTGTTCGACTTCATGAACGGCTTCCACGACGCAGCCAACTCGATCGCCACGGTGGTGTCCACGGGCGTGCTCAAGCCGCACCATGCGGTGGCGATGGCGGCGATGTGCAACGTCGTCGCGATCTTCGTGTTCCACCTGAAGGTGGCGGCCACGGTCGGAACCGGCACCATCCAGGGTGGTGTCGTTGACCACTATGTCATCTTCGGCGCGCTGGTCGGGGCGATCGCGTGGAACGTCATCACCTGGTACTACGGGATTCCGTCGTCGTCGTCGCATGCGCTGATCGGCGGGCTGGTGGGTGCCGCGGTGGCCAAGGCCGGCACTGGCGCGCTGGTTGCCAGCGGCCTGCTGAAGACGGTGGCGTTCATCCTGGTGTCGCCTTTCCTCGGCTTCCTGCTGGGTTCGCTGATGATGGTCGTCGTCGGCTGGACCTTTTTCCGCACGCCGCCATCGCGCGTTGACCGCTGGTTCCGGCGGCTGCAACTGGTATCGGCTTCGCTGTACAGCCTGGGGCACGGCGGCAATGACGCACAGAAGACCATCGGCATCATCTGGATGCTGCTGATCGCCAGCGGCCATGTGCTGGCCGGCGATCCGCCGCCGACGTGGGTGATCGTCAGCTGCTACGTGGCCATCGGCATGGGCACGCTGTTCGGCGGCTGGCGCATCGTGCGCACCATGGGCCAGAAGATCACCAAGCTCAAGCCCGTGGGCGGCTTCTGCGCGGAGACCGGCGGTGCGATGACGCTGTTCTTTGCCTCGGCGCTGGGCGTGCCGGTGTCCACCACGCATACGATCACCGGTGCCATCGTCGGGGTCGGCTCCTCGCAGAAGATGTCGGCGGTGCGCTGGGGCGTGGCCGGCAATATCGTGTGGGCCTGGGTGCTGACGATTCCGGCATCGGCCTTCATGGCGGCGATCGCATGGTGGATCGGCCGGCATATCCTGTAACTATCCTGTAACGCGGGATTGGATGGTCTTGCAAAAAGCCAGGCAGCTGCCTGGCTTTTTGTTTGCCCGCGCGCCGGGCGCTCAGCGGTTGGCGAAGGCGGCGATGGGATCGTCGTCGTCGGGCAGCGGGGCCGGTTGCGGCACCAGCGGGACCGGGACCGGGGCCGGTGTCGCCGGCGCGGGCGGCGGCAGGTTGATCGCGCCGGCAACCACCCGCCGCGCGCCGTTGTAGCGCGAGGCCCAGTAAGGCTTGCCCATGTCCTCCAGCCGGACGGTGCCACCAGACGATGGCGCATGGACAAAGCGGTTCTGGCCGACGTAGATGCCGACGTGCGAGTTGGCGCGTCCGGTGGTGTTGAAGAACACGAGGTCGCCCGAAGCGACTTCGCTGCGGTCAAGCATGGTGCCGCGGGTGCCCATGGCTTCGGTGGTGCGCGGCAGGTTGACGTTGGCGGCACGGGATACCACATAGCGCACCAGTCCGCTGCAGTCGAAACCGGCATCCGGCGTGTTGCCGCCGTAGCGGTAAGGCGTGCCGACCAGCGACATCGCCTGGATCGAGATCTCCTCCAGTCCGGCGCTGGGATCGACCATGGGCTTGCCGGGTGCACGCGGCAAGCTGCCATGGCGAGAGGATGGGGAGCTGGCGCACGCTGCCAGCAGCAGTGCGGCGGCGCAGAGCAGCGGCAGGCCGGCCCGGGCGAGCGGGCCTGGCGGTGTGGGAGGATTGGAAGAGCTGCTGGTACGGCGCAATGGCATGCCTGGATTCCGGTCGCCGGCCTGCCGGCGCACCGGCAACCTTGCCGCTACCAGCGTAGCTGGGCGTTGCGCGTACCGGTGCTGACCTTGATCGACCTGGCCTGGCCGTTGTAAGTGGCTTCGATATTGTAGCTGCCTTCCGGCGCACGTATCAGGCAGCGGGGTCCGGCGGCGCGAAAGGTTGCGACCTCCTGTTCGTCGCGCACCAGCTTGACCGCGACGTCGGACAGGAACTCGCCCGCGGCGCCCTGCGTGAACAGGATGCCGATATTGAAATCCTTCTCGCGCGCGGCAAGCGCCTGGCGCTCGTCTTCGGCGACACCGCCGCAGACATAGCTGACCGGGCCCATGGTGCGGATCACCAGGTCGTCGGCCGCGGCGCGTGCCTGCAGCGGGCAGGCCAGGGCCATGGCAGCGCCAATCAGCGCGGCCAGGCGGAGATGCTGTTGGTTCATCGACGCCTCCGGTTGGGGGTGCGGGACAACAAGCGGATGTGCGGACATCATAGCCGCATTGTGCTTGCCGTTCACGACAGCGGGCCGGGGCACCGGCCTCAAGGCAGGCGCCCCGGCTGCCGCCCGCGTCAGAGTACGTCGCCGGCGTGGTCGGCCAGGCGCGAGCGCTCGCCGCGCGCCAGCGTGATATGCCCGCTGTGGCTCCAGCCCTTGAAGCGGTCCACCACGTAGGTCAGGCCGGACGAGCCTTCGGTCAGGTACGGCGTGTCGATCTGCGCGATATTGCCCAGGCAGATGATCTTGGTGCCGGGGCCTGCGCGCGTCACCAGCGTCTTCATCTGCTTGGGCGTCAGGTTCTGCGCCTCGTCGATGATGACGAACTTGTTGACGAAGGTGCGGCCGCGCATGAAGTTCATGCTCTTGACCTTGATGCGCGAGCGGATCAGCTCCTGCGTGGCGGCGCGGCCCCAGTCGCCGGCGCTGTCGTCGCTTTTCTGCAGCACTTCGAGGTTGTCGTCGAATGCGCCCATCCACGGCTGCATCTTCTCTTCCTCGGTGCCGGGCAGGAAGCCGATGTCCTCGCCGACCGGCACCGTGGCGCGGGTGACGATGATCTCGTTGTAGAGCTTCTGGTCGAGCACCTGCTCCAGGCCCGCCGCCAGCGCCAGCAGCGTCTTGCCGGTACCGGCCTGGCCCAGCAGCGTGACGAAGTCGATATCCGGATTCATCAGCAGGTTGAGCGCGAAGTTCTGCTCGCGGTTGCGCGCGGTCACGCTCCACACATTGTTCTTGTGGTGCGTGTAGTCCTTGAGCGTCTGCAGCAGCGCGGTCTTGCCGTTGATTTCCTTGACCTGCGCGTACAGCGGCAGGCTGCCGTCGACCGGTTCCAGGTAGACGAACTGGTTGACCAGGAAGGAGGGCACCAGCGGGCCGGTCAGGCGATAGAACATCGCGCCGGACTTGGGATCCTGCCAGCTTTCCACGCCCTTGCCGTGCCTGGTCCAGAAGTCGCCGGGCAACTGCATCACGCCCGCGTAGAGCAGGTCCTTGTCTTCCAGGACCTGGTCGTTGTAGTAGTCCTCCGCCGGCAGCCCGAGTGCGCGCGCCTTGATGCGCATGTTGATGTCTTTGGACACCAGCACGACCTGGCGCTCGGGGTACTGCTGCTGCAGCGCGCTGACCACGCCCAGGATCTGGTTGTCGGCCTTGCCCTGCGGCAGGCCCTCGGGCAGCTTGATATCGTTCAGCCGCGTCTGGAAGAACAGCTTGCCCTGCGCGTCGCGGTTGCCGAGCTTTTCCAGCGGCAAGCCTTCGTCGAGCACGCCGTCGGTGCCGCCCACCAGCGAATCGAGCGTGCGGCTGACCATGCGCGCGTTGCGCGCGACTTCGCTCATGCCCTTCTTGTGGTTGTCCAGTTCTTCGAGCGTCATCATCGGCAGATAGATGTCGTGTTCCTCGAAGCGGAAGAGCGAGCTCGGGTCGTGCATCAGCACGTTGGTGTCGAGCACGAACAGCTTGCTCGGGCCTTCGGCCTTGCGCGCGCGGCGCGAGGTGCCGGCCACGGGCTTGACCAGGCTGACCGGCGGGGCGCTGGCCGTCGGCGCGGGCCCGGCCGGGGTTTCGGTGCTGCGGGCTCGGGTGCCACCGGCGGCGCGCGCCTTCACGGCAGGCGGCTTGGCCTCGCCGGTTTCCAGCAATGCCACGCGCTCGAGTGCCGGCACAGGTTTCTTCGACTGTGTGGCGGACTTGGCCTTGGGCACCGCGGAGACCGGAGCGAATTCGCTCGGATCCAGCAATTGGGCAGGCTTGGCGGGCATGGTAGGCAGCGGCATGCTTGGCTTTCCTTTCAGGGGGACGAGAGAGGGGCTAAGGCGTCCGCGCCACGACGGTCGACTGCGTCGTGGCCAGTAGCCGGGGCATGCATGCGCGAGGCACCCGGCGCGGACAGGCATGAGCGCAAACAAAAAAGCCGCCATGCCTGCATAACAGGGTTGGCGGCTTCTTTGCGGACCGGCGACACGGCAGGTCCGCGACCGGCCTGTGGCGCGAACCGCCTGGGCCGGGAAGTCGAATCAGCGTGGCATCCGGAATCTGAACTCATTACGGGCCAATGTATCTGAAGGTCCCGGGTTTGGCAATTGGGTTTGCCAACCCATTGCGGCGCCGGCTGTACGCTGTGTCGCAGGCACGCAAGACCTCAGATGGCGCGCACCAGTTCCAGGACTTGATCGACATGGTTCGGCACCTTGATGCCGCGCAGCTCGTGTCGCAGGATGCCCTTGCCGTCGATGACAAAGGTGCTGCGCTCGATGCCGCGGTGCTCCTTGCCATAGAGCTTTTTCATCTTGATGACATCGAACAGCGAGCACACCGCTTCGTCGGCATCGGAGATCAGTTCGAACGGCAGCTCGAGCTTGGCCTTGAAGTTCTCGTGCGAGCGGATGCTGTCGCGCGAGATGCCGAACACCTGCACGCCGGCCTTGGTGAAATCGTCATACTGATCGCGGAAGTTCATGGCCTCCGTGGTGCAACCCGGCGTGTTGTCCTTCGGATAGAAGTACAGCACCACCGTCTTGCCGCGGAAGTCGGCAAGGCGGAAGGTGGCGTCGCCGGTCATCGGCGCGCTGAAGTCGGGTACGGCCTTGTTGAGACTGATCGTCATTCTTGTGGCTCCTTGGCAAGGGGCAGGGAGATTCGGGAAGGGGGGCTGCCACCTTAGCGGGAGCAGATTGGGGCGCGCCCCCCGGACTTCAAGCGTGGCGTGGGCTCAACTTTGCGTGGGCGCCATGCGGTCCTGCTGCGGCATCAGGCGGTATCAGGCGGCTCCGGCAGCCGGCTCGAGCAGCAGCACCGCAGCTACCTTGCGCCCCTCGGCCATCAGGATGTTGTAGGTGCGGCAGGCGGCCTGCATGTCCATCGCGTCGACGCCCACATGGCGGCGCGACAGCGACGCGGTCAGGCGCGGATGCGGGAAGCGCAGGCGGGAGCCGGTGCCAAGCAGCACCACTTCGGGATTGAGTTCGGCCAGCTGTTCGAAATGAACCGGCTCGAGGTCTTCGAAGCGGTTCACCGGCCAGGGCCGGATCTCGCCTTCGGGCATGACCAGGATCGAGGTGGTGTGGCGGACGAGGTTGATCTCGATATAGTCCGGCCCATAGGCCGTGACGGTATTCAGCGACTGGGGCTGGTCGGCGTGGAGTTTCACTTGGAGGCCTCTGCGGCGGCCGCCGCGGATTGCCTGGCCGGCCCGTGGGGCGGATGGCCGGCAGCGCGGGCGGTCGTGGTGTGACGGGCAGGACAGGCGCAGGGCCGGGCCATGGCCCGCGTTCGCTTGCCGCGCGCGCCGCTGGCGTACGCTGCAATGCAAGAATCCCTGCCGAAGTCTGTCATAATCCGATAAATTATAGCTTTTGCCTCCCTGTTTGCCACGCTTGTGCCACGCCTGTGCCACGCCCGCGTTGCATCGCAGCGGACGGCGCCTCCGCGTTCGTTCAGATTTAGCCAGGTTTTCTGCCCGGTGCCGCCGACGCGGCACACTATCCCTGCCCGACCGCCTGCCCGACAGCTTGCCCCGACATCGCCGTGAAACCCATCCAGAAATCCAACAAACTCAATAACGTTTGCTACGACATCCGCGGTCCGGTGCTGGAAAAGGCCAAGCAGATGGAGGAAGAAGGGCACAAGATCATCAAGCTGAATATCGGCAACCTGGCCGTATTCGGTTTTGACGCGCCGGAAGAGATTCAGCAGGACATGATGCGAAACCTGCCGAATTCGGCAGGTTATTCCGATTCCAAGGGCATTTTCGCTGCACGTAAGGCGATCATGCACTATACCCAGCAAAAAAATATCGAAGGCGTTGGCCTGGACGATATTTATGTCGGCAACGGCGCCTCCGAGCTGATTGTGATGGCGGTCAACGCGCTGCTCAACACCGGCGATGAAGTGCTGGTGCCGGCGCCCGACTACCCGCTGTGGACCGCCGCGGTCAGCCTGTCGGGCGGCACGCCGGTGCACTATATCTGTGACGAGGCCAACGAGTGGATGCCCGATCCGGCCGATATCCGCGCGCGCATCACGCCGCATACCAAGGCCATCGTCATCATCAACCCGAACAACCCTACCGGGGCGCTGTATTCGGACGAACTGCTGCGGGAGATCGTCGCCATCGCGCGCGAGCACGGCCTGATCATCTTCGCCGACGAGATCTACGACAAGGTCCTGTACGACGGCGTCACCCACACCTCGATCGCCTCGCTGTCGACCGACGTGCTGACGGTGACCTTCAACGGCCTGTCCAAGAACTACCGCTCGTGCGGCTACCGCGCCGGCTGGATGGTGGTGTCGGGCGACAAGCGCCCGGCCATCGACTACATCGAAGGCCTGAACATGCTGTCGTCGATGCGCCTGTGCGCCAACGTGCCGGGCCAGTGGGCGATCCAGACCGCGCTGGGCGGCTACCAGAGCATCAATGACCTGGTCGCCGAGGGCGGGCGCCTGCGCCGCCAGCGCGACCTGGCCTACGAACTGATCACCGCGATCCCGGGCGTGACCTGCGTCAAGCCCAAGGCGGCGCTGTACCTGTTCCCGAAGCTGGACCTGTCGATGTACCCGGTGCAGGACGACCAGGAGTTCATCTACGAACTGCTGCAGGAGTCCAAGGTGCTGCTGGTGCAGGGCTCGGGCTTCAACTGGGCCAAGCCCGACCATTTCCGCATCGTGTTCCTGCCGCATGAGGAAGACCTGCGCGAAGCCATCAGCCGCATCGCGCGCTTCCTCGAGGCGTACCGAAAACGCCATGGCAAGGCAGCGGCCTGATTTCACTGGCCGCGCCGCAACCCATCCTTAAGCAAAGAGAAGATTGTCCATGAACCCTATCAAAGTTGGCCTGCTCGGCATCGGTACCGTCGGTAGCGGCACGTTCAACGTGCTCAAGCGCAACCAGGAAGAAATTCGTCGCCGCGCCGGCCGCGGCATCGAGATTGCCGTGGTGGCCGATCTCAACACCGAACGCGCGCGCGAACTGACCAACGGGGAAGTGGAGATCGTCAGCGATGCCAACGAGGTGGTCAACCGCCCGGACATCGACATCGTCATCGAGCTGATCGGCGGCTACGGCGTGGCGCGCGAGCTGGTGCTGAAGGCGATCGAGAACGGCAAGCACGTGGTCACCGCCAACAAGGCGCTGCTGGCCGTGCACGGCAACGAGATCTTCGAGGCCGCGCGCAAGAAGGGCGTGATCGTGGCCTTCGAGGCCGCGGTCGCCGGTGGCATCCCCATCATCAAGGCGCTGCGCGAAGGCCTGACCGCCAACCGCATCCAGTGGATCGCCGGCATCATCAACGGCACCACCAACTTCATCCTGTCCGAGATGCGCGACAAGGGCCTGGATTTCGACGTGGTCCTGAAGGAAGCGCAGCAGCTGGGCTACGCCGAGGCCGATCCCACGTTTGACATCGAGGGCGTCGATGCCGCGCACAAGGTCACGCTGATGAGCGCCATCGCCTTCGGCATGCCGGTGCAGTTCGACAAGGCGCACGTCGAGGGCATCACCAGGCTGTCCGCCACCGACATCAAGTACGCCGAGGAACTGGGCTACCGCATCAAGCTGCTCGGCATCACCCGCCGCCGCGACGACGGCGTGGAGCTGCGCGTGCACCCGACGCTGGTGCCGGCCGCGCGCCTGATCGCCAACGTCGAAGGCGCAATGAACGCCGTGCTGGTGCAGGGCGACGCCGTGGGCGCAACGCTGTACTACGGCAAGGGCGCCGGCGCCGAGCCGACCGCCTCGGCCGTGATTGCCGACCTGGTCGACGTGACCCGCCTGCACACCGCGGACCCGAACCACCGCGTGCCGCACCTGGCGTTCCAGCCGGACGAACTGTCGAGCGTGCCGGTGCTGCCGATCGAAGAGATCAACAGCTCGTACTACCTGCGCATGCGCGTGGCCGACGAGACCGGCGTGCTGGCCGAGATCACCCGCATCCTGGCCGAGGGCGGCATCTCGATCGACGCCATGCTGCAGAAGGAATCGCGCGAAGGCGAGCCGCAGACCGACATCATCATCCTGACGCACATCACGCGCGAGAAGCACGTCAACGCCGCCATCGCCAAGATCGAGGCGCTGTCGACGGTGCTGTCCGACGTGACGCGCCTGCGCATGGAAGAACTGAACTGAGCGCAGCCACCGTACCGTACACATGAAATACCAGTCGACCCGCGGCCATGACATGCCGCAATCGTTCTCCGAGATCCTGCTCGGCGGCCTGGCCCCGGATGGCGGCCTGTACCTGCCGAAGCAGTATCCGCAAGTCACGGCCGACGAGCTGGAGGCCTGGCGCAAGCTGCCGTATGCCGACCTGGCTTACGAAATCCTGCGCAAGTTCTGCGACGACATTCCCGCCGAGGACCTGCGCGCGCTGACGCGCAGGACCTACACCGCCGAGGTGTACTGCAACGCGCGCGAGGGAGATAACACCGCCGACATCACGCCGCTGCGCACGCTGGGCGAGGAAGGCGGTACGAAGCTGCAATTGCTGGGCCTGTCCAACGGGCCGACGCTGGCCTTCAAGGACATGGCGATGCAGCTGCTCGGCAACCTGTTCGAGTACGCGCTTGCCCGTGCCGGCCAGGAGCTGAACATCCTGGGCGCCACCTCCGGCGATACCGGCAGCGCCGCCGAATACGCGATGCGCGGCAAGCGCGGCATCCGCGTGTTCATGCTGAGCCCGCACCGCAAGATGAGCGCGTTCCAGACCGCGCAGATGTTCAGCCTGCAGGACCCGAACATCTTCAACATCGCCGTCGAGGGCGTGTTCGACGACGCCCAGGACATCGTCAAGGCCGTCTCCAACGACCTCGACTTCAAGGCGCGCCAGAAGATCGGCACGGTCAACTCGATCAACTGGGCGCGCGTGGTGGCCCAGGTGGTGTACTACTTCAAGGGCTGGCTGCTGGCGACCGATGGCCCCGGCCAGAAGGTCTCGTTCTGCGTGCCGTCGGGCAATTTCGGCAATGTCTGCGCCGGCCATATCGCGCGCATGATGGGCCTGCCCATCGACAAGCTGGTGGTGGCCACCAACGAGAACGACGTGCTCGACGAGTTCTTCCGCACCGGCGCCTACCGCGTGCGCAAGTCGGCCGAGACGTACCACACCTCCAGCCCGAGCATGGACATCTCCAAGGCGTCGAACTTCGAGCGCTTCGTGTTCGACCTGCTGGGCCAGAATGCCGGCAAGCTGGCCGCGCTGTTCCGCGACGTGGAAGTGCAGGGCGGCTTCGACCTGTCGGGCACGCCGGAATTCGACCGCATCCGCGAGTTCGGCTTTGTCTCGGGCCGCAGCACGCACGAGGACCGGCTGGCGACCATCCGCGACCTGTCGTCGCGCTACGGCATCACCATCGATACCCACACCGCCGATGGCGTCAAGGTGGCGCGCGAGCATCTCAGCGCCGGCGTGCCGATGGTGGTGCTGGAAACGGCGCTGCCGGCCAAGTTCGCCGATACCATCCGCGAGGCGCTCGGCCATGAGCCGGAGCGTCCGGCTCGGTTCGAAGGCATCGAGAGCCTGCCGCAGCGCTTTGAAGTGATGCCGGCCGACGCCGCCAGGGTCAAGGCCTATATCGCCGGCCATACCGGCCTGTAAGCGTCGGCGCCATGGGCACGCTGCGGCACCGCCGCGTGCCGTGTCCGCGCCAACTCGCTACAATCAGGCTGCGGGCCCGATCCCCGGCCCCCGGATTGCTTTCCCCGTCATGGGTGCAGGCAATGCGCGGGCCGTTTCTATTTGGTCAACCCGCATGGGCCAACCCTTCCTGCACATCGCACCATGACCCAAGCCGCAGCACCTTCCCGTCCCCCGATGCTGACCATGGCCCAGGCGCTCGACGCGTTGCTGTCCGCCGCGCGCCCGCTGGCGCAGGCGGAGCAGGTCGACACGCTTGACGCCAACGGCCGCGTGCTGGCCGCGCCCGTGACCAGCACGCTGCGCGTGCCGCCGGCAGACAACACCTCGATGGACGGCTACGCCATGCGCGCCGCCGACGTCCCGGCGGCGGGCACGCGGCTGCGCGTGTCGCAGCGGATTCCGGCGGGGCATGTCGGCACCGAGCTGCAGCCCGGCACCGCGGCGCGCATCTTCACCGGCGGCCTGGTCCCGCCGGGTGCCGATGCCGTCGTGATGCAGGAGCAATGCGCGGCGGAAGGCGAGGACGTGATCGTCAACCACGTGCCGCAATCCGGTGAATGGATCCGGCGCGCGGGGGAGGACATCGAGGCAGGCAGCGTGATCCTGCCCGCGGGCACGCGGCTGACGCCGCAGGCGCTGGGCCTGGCCGCATCGGTCGGGCAGGCGAAGCTCGACGTGGTGCGCCGCGTGCGTGTCGCGGTGTTCTTCACCGGCGACGAACTGGCGATGCCGGGCGAGCCGCTCAAGCCGGGCGCGATCTACAACTCGAATCGCTTCACGCTGCGCGGCCTGCTGGAAAACCTGGGCTGCGAGGTCAGCGACTTCGGCATCGTGCCCGATACGCTGGCGGCCACGCGCGAGACGCTGCGCCGCGCGGCGCAGGGGCACGACCTGATCATCACGTCGGGCGGCGTGTCGGTCGGCGAGGAAGACCATATCAAGCCCGCGGTCGAGGCCGAAGGCCGGCTCGACATGTGGCAGATCGCGATCAAGCCGGGCAAGCCGCTGGCCTTCGGCCAGGTCACCAGCGCAGGTGCCGACCCGGCGTTCTTCCTGGGTTTGCCGGGCAACCCGGTGTCGAGCTTCGTGACCTTCCTGCTGTTCGTGCGGCCGTTCATCCTGCGCCTGCAGGGCGTGGCCGACGTGGCACCGCGCCGCCTGCCGCTGCGCGCCGATTTCGAGCTCACGAAGGGCGACCGCCGCAATGAGTTCCTGCGCGCGCGCATCAACGCCGAAGGCGGGCTGGACCTGTTCCCGAACCAGAGCTCCGGCGTGCTCACGTCCACGGTATGGGGCGACGGGCTGATCGACAACCCGCCCAACCAGACCATCGCGCGCGGCGACACCGTGCAGTTCATCCCGTTTGACGGCCTGCTCGCATAGCCGGCCCGCATTACCAGCAAGCAGACAGAGGCAGTCATGACCATCGAACTACGATTCTTTGCCAGCGTGCGCGAACAGCTCGGCGTGGCCGAGGAGCGCGCCGAGGTGCCGGCCGAGGTGCGCACCGTGGGCGAGCTGCGCCAGTGGCTGCGCCAGCGCGGCGGTGCCTGGGCCGAGACCCTGGCCGAAGGCCGCGCGCTGCGCATGGCCGTCGACCACGCGGTGGCGCGCCCCGACACGGCGATCTCCGATGGCTGTGAGGTTGCCTTCTTCCCGCCCGTTACCGGAGGCTGAGATGAGCGTCAGGGTTCAGCGCGAGGATTTCGACCTGGGCGCCGAGGTGGCGGCACTGCGCGCCGGCAACCCGCAGGTCGGCGCCGTGGCCAGCTTTATCGGCACCGTGCGCGATGTCAGCGAGGGCAGCGCCGTCAGTGCGATGGAGCTGGAGCACTACCCGGGCATGACCGAGAAGGCGCTGGCGCAGATCGAGGCGGCGGCGTGCGCGCGCTGGGAACTGCTGGGCGTCACCATCATCCATCGCGTCGGCCCGCTGCTGCCGCTTGACCAGATCGTGCTGGTCGCGGTTGCATCGAAACATCGCGGCAATGCGTTCGCGGCCTGCGAATTCATCATGGATTACCTCAAGTCCGAAGCGCCGTTCTGGAAAAAGGAAGAAACGCCGGAGGGTGCGCGCTGGGTCGACGCGCGCGTGACCGACGAAGACGCGCTCAAGCGCTGGGGCATCAAGTCGATCAACGCCAGCGGCGAGGACAGCGAGGGCAGCGAGGGCAAGCCCTGATGGGCCCGATGGGGTTTGTCGCCGTCGGCGTCGGCGCCGCGGCGGGGGCATGGCTGCGCTGGGGTTTCTCGGTGCTGTGGAATGCGCTCAACCCCGCGCTGCCGTACGGCACACTGGCCGCCAACCTGCTGGGTGGCTACCTGATCGGGCTGGCCGTCGGCTTTTTCGATACCCATGCCGGCCTGCCGCCGGAATGGCGCCTGCTGGCCATCACCGGTTTCCTTGGCGGCCTGACCACGTTCTCCACCTTTTCCAGCGAGGTGGTTGCCAACCTGCTCGCCGGCGACTATGGCTGGGCAGGGATGCACCTGCTGCTGCACCTGGGCGGCTCGCTGCTGCTGACCGCGGTGGGGCTCTGGACCTACCGCGTGCTGGCCTGAGCCACGAGCGCGCGCAGTGCGGCGTTGAAGGCCTGCGGCTGCTCCATGTGCGGGCTGTGGCCGGCACCGGCGACCACGCTCAGGCCCGCATCGGGCCGCAAGGCGCGGGTGGCGATGGCCACCGCCGGCGCATACAGCCGGCTGGCCGCGCCATACAGGTGGAACAGCGGCAGGCGCGCCGCACGCAGCGTGTCGCGGAAATCCTGCCTGGCCATGTCTTCCCATAGCGATGCCAGCGTGGCGGCCTCGCAGCGCTGCGCCATTCGCGCAAGGCGCTGCATCGCCGCGCCGTCGGGGCGCCGTCCCGCCGCCCACAATCCCAATGCCACCGAAGGCGCCAGCCGCGGCCAGTCGGCGCGGATGCGTGCGGCCATCTGCCTGGCCTGGGTCATGTCGTAGTGGCCGCGGAGGCCGTGCGGCCATTGCGGATCGGTGACCAGCCGGGGCGTCATGTCGATGCTGCCGACCGCGGCCAGTGGACAACCCGGATGGTCACGCAGCAGCGTCCATGCCACCATCGCGCCCATCGACCAGCCCACCACGACCACATCGGCCAGTCCGAGATGGCTGACCAGCGCCGCGGCATCGCGCGCCAGCGCCGCGATGGTGGTGCCGGTGCCGTGCCGCGACAGCCCGTGGCCGGCATGGTCGGGCGCAATCACCCGGAACCCCGCCCGCGCCAGCGCGCGCTGGCCGTCGAAGGCCTCGCCATTGACGGACCAGCCGTGCAGCAGCAGCAGCGGCCGGCCGTCGCCGGCTTCGCGCCAGCCCGGCAAGGTGCCGTGCGCGGGATGGGTGGCAAAGGGCGGGGCGGGGGCGCTGTCGGCGGGGCTGTCACAAGCCGAATCGGGAGCGTCCAACGACGTGTCTCTCCAGGCAGTGGGTGGGAAGCAACGCAACGGAGGGCAGGGTGCCCCTCTATTGACATTCACACCGGTCAATTTATACGATGAAACATGAATCAGATATCAGGTTTTGCCTGCATATCGGTTTCCGGGGCGGCAGGCGCGAGGAGGCGCCTGCGGCGTGACCCGAAGCGGCTGGCATTCCCATGACAAGGCGCGCAGCGCCACCGGAGACAAGATGTCCCAGACCGAGACTGGCGAAGTCGGCGAAGCCCGTGAAACACGCGACATGGCCCACGCCGGCGGCATGTGCCCGCCCAAGACCGCGCGCGGGCAGAAGACCCGCGCGGCATTGCTGCGCGCCGCCGAAAAGGTGTTCGGTGAGAAGGGCTACTACGCGGCGTCGATCTCCGAGATCACGCAGGAAGCCAAGGTTGCCATGGGCACCTTCTACCTGTACTTCAAGGACAAGGAAGACATTTTCCGCGCGCTGGTCGGCCACATGCTGGAACTGGTGCGCGCCCACCTGCGCAAGCACGTGGCCAATGCCGCCAGCCAGATGGAAGCCGAACGGCTGGGCCTGAAGGCCTTTCTCTCTTTCGTTTCGCGCCACAAGAACCTGTACCGCATCGTGCTGGACTCTTACTCGGTGGACGAAACCATCTACAGCAGCTACTTCCAGGTTTTTGCCGATCTCTACAGCCGGCGGCTGGAGCGCGCCGAAGAGCAGGGCGAGATCGTCCCCGGCGATGCGGAGGTACGTGCCTGGTGCCTGATCGGCATCAGCAACTTCCTCGGCATGCGCTATGCGCGCTGGAAGCGCCCGGCCTCCATGGAGAAGGTGGTCGATACCGCCTTCGACCTGATCGCCCACGGCCTGCAGCCGCGATGAACATGGCCGCCTTCGTCGCGCAGAGCGCCGGCGCCATGCGCGGCTTGCTTGCCGGGCGGACCCTCACATAGCCGGGCAGCAGGCATTCCACGCAGTTGCAGCAGGTTCCAGTCCTACCAACACAAAGAAAGCGAACACAGGAGACAGCCATGCAAAGCAACCCCCTCGCCGTACGCGCCCTGGTCATGGCCGCCGGCCTTCTTGCCGGCGGCGCAACGCTGGCCAAGGACATCCGCATCGCCCACGTCTACGACAAGACCGGCGCGCTGGAAGCGTATGCCAAGCAGACCCAGACCGGCCTGATGATGGGCCTGGAATACGCCACCAACGGCACCATGACGGTCAACGGCAACAAGCTGGTGGTGATCGAAAAGGATACGCAGGGCAAGCCTGACGTGGCCAAGGCGCAGCTCGCTGCCGCCTACAGCGACGACCGCGCCGATATCGCCGTCGGCCCGACGTCGTCCGGCACCGCGCTGGCGATGCTGTCCGTGGCCGAAGAATACAAGAAGGTGCTGCTGGTCGAGCCCGCCGTCGCCGACTCGATCACCGGCGACAAGTGGAACCGCTATATCTTCCGCACCGGCCGCAATTCGTCGCAGGATGCGATCTCCAATGCGGTGGCGCTGGACAAGCCCGGCGTGACCATCGCCACGCTGGCGCAGGATTACGCCTTCGGCCGTGACGGCGTGAAGGCGTTCAAGGGCGCGCTCAAGAACGCCAAGATCGTCCATGAGGAATACCTGCCGACGAACACCACCGACTTCACTGCCGGTGCGCAGCGCCTGTTCGATGCGCTCAAGGACAAGCCCGGCCGCAAGGTGATCTTCATCATCTGGGCGGGTGCGGGCAACCCGTTCAAGATCGCCGACCTCGATCCCAAGCGCTACGGCATCGAGATCGCCACCGGCGGCAACATCCTGCCGGCGATGACCAGCTACAAGAACTTTCCCGGCATGGAAGGGGCCACGTACTACTACTTCGGCATCCCCAAGAACAAGGCCAACGAATGGCTGGTGTCCAATCACTACAGCAAGTTCAAGGCGCCGCCCGATTTCTTCACCGCCGGCGGCATGACCGCGGGCATCGCGCTGGTCGAGGCGTTGAAGAAAACCAGCGGCGACACGGGCACCGACAAGCTGATCATGGCGATGGAAGGCATGTCGTTCGAGACGCCCAAGGGCAAGATGACCTTCCGCAAGGAAGACCACCAGGCGATGCAGTCGATGTACCACTTCAAGATCAAGGTGGACCCGGCCTTCGCGTGGGGCGTGCCTGAACTGGTGCGCGAGATCAAGCCCGAAGAAATGAACGTGCCTGTGCGCAACCACCGCTGATGGACGCGCCAGCCTCTTCCGTACGCGCTGCCGACATGCCGGGGGTGCAATCGCCCGCTGTGCAGCGCGGCACGGCAGTGGCGGCCGGCGCCCGGCCGCTGCTCGAGACGCGCGAGCTGACCATCCGCTTCGGCGGCCATGTCGCGGTCAATGCGGTGTCGTGCGCGTTCCGGCCAGGCGAGCTGACCTGCATCGTCGGCCCGAACGGCGCCGGCAAGACCACGTATTTCAATCTGGTCTCGGGGCAGTTGCCGCCCACTGCCGGGCAGATCCTGCTCGACGGCGAGGACGTGACGCGCCTGCCGGTGTCGCAGAAGACCCGGCGCGGCATCGGCCGGGCCTTCCAGCTGACCAGCCTGTTCCCGCAGCTGTCGGTGCTGGAGAACGTGCGGCTGGCGGTGCAGGCACGGCAGCAGCGCGGCATCGACCTGTTCTCGATGTGGACCAGCCACCGCGACGTGCGCGCGCAGGCGCTGGCGATCCTGGAGCGCGTGGCGCTGGCGGGCAAGCAGCACCTGACGGTGGCGTCGCTGCCGCATGGCGACCAGCGCAAGCTGGAGGTCGGCATCCTGCTGGCGCTGCAGCCGCGCGTGTTCATGTTCGACGAGCCCACCGCGGGCATGAGCGTGGACGAGGTGCCGGTGATCCTGGACCTGATCCGCGAGATCCGCCAGGACCGCAGCAAGACCGTGCTGCTGGTCGAGCACAAGATGGACGTGGTGCGCTCGCTGGCCGACCGCATCATCGTGCTGCACAACGGCACGCTGGTGGCCGACGGCGACCCGGCCGAGGTGATCGCCTCGCCGGTGGTGCAGCAGGCCTACCTGGGCATGGCGGAGGAGGAGGGGAACCATGGCTGACGCGCGACCCGCCACGCCGATCCTGCGGCTGCAGGGCGTGCAGACCCATATCGGCCCGTACCACATCCTGCACGGCGTCAGCTTCGACGTGCCGCGCGGCGGCGTGACCATGCTGCTGGGACGCAACGGCGCCGGCAAGACTACGACGCTGCGGACCATCATGGGCTTGTGGCAGGCGAGCGCGGGCTCGGTGAGCTTCGACGGCACGGACATCACGCGCCACAGCACGCCGTCGATCGCGCAGGCGGGCATTGCCTACGTGCCGGAGAACATGAGCGTGTTCTCCGACCTCACCGTGGCCGAGAACATGCGCCTGGCCGCACGCAGCGGGGCCATCGACGAACGGCGGCTGGACTGGGTCTTTCGCATGTTCCCGGCACTGAAGACCTTCTGGCACCAGCGTGCCGGCGTGCTGTCGGGCGGGCAGAAGCAGATGCTGTCGGTGGCGCGTGCGATCATCGAGCCGCGCAAGCTGCTGATCGTGGATGAACCCACCAAGGGGCTGGCGCCGGCCATCATCCAGAACATGATCCATGTATTCCGCGAGCTCAAGCAGACCGACGTGTCGATCCTGCTGGTGGAGCAGAACTTCAACATGGCGAAGTCGGTGGGGGATACGGTGGCGGTGATGGATGACGGACGCACCGTGCATGCGGGAACGATGGCGGCGCTGGCGGGGGATGAGGCGCTGCAACAGCAACTGCTGGGGCTGTCGCTGGCGGCGCACCAGTAACGCGGGACGAGACCAATGACCACTTCGACCTTGCCGGCCACAGCGCCGGCAGCCCTGCCCAAGGTCCGCCTTGACTGGACTCCGCTGGCCCTGGCGCCGCTGCTGATGCTGCTGGCCTTCCCGCTGGTCGGCAGCCCTTCGACCTGGCTCACGCTGACCGTTGCCGGGCTGGCGATGGGGATGATCATCTTCGTGGTGTCCTCCGGCCTGACGCTGGTCTTCGGCCTGATGGACGTGCTCAACTTCGGCCATGGCGCCTTCATCGCGCTGGGCGCCTACGTTGCAGCGTCTGTGCTGCTGCCGATGGCAGGCTGGGTGGAGGCAGACAGCCTCGTGCAGAACCTCGCGGTCTTCGCGCTGGCGATCGCAGCGGCCATGGTCGCCGCCGGCGCGGTCGGCCTGTTCTTCGAGCGCGTGGTGGTGCGCCCGGTCTACGGCCAGCACCTGAAGCAGATCCTGATCACCATGGGCGGCATGATCGTGGCCGAGCAGCTGATCAAGGCGATCTGGGGCCCGGAAACCATCGCGCTGCAGGTGCCCACCACTTTCCGCGGCGCGGTGCTGCTGGGCGATGCGGCGATCGAGAAATACCGGCTGATCGCGATGGCCCTCGGGCTGGTGATCTTCATCGCGATGCTGCTGCTGCTCAACCGCACCCGCATCGGCCTGCTGATCCGCGCGGGCGTGGAAAATCGCGAGATGGTCGAGGCGCTCGGCTATCGCATCCGCCGGCTGTTCATCGGCGTGTTCGTGGCCGGCGCCGGCCTGGCCGGGCTGGGCGGCGTGCTGTGGGGCCTGTACCAGCAGAACATCACCGCGGCGATCGGCGCGCAGGTGAACGTGCTGATCTTTATCGTCATCATCATCGGCGGTCTGGGCTCGACCACGGGCTGCTTCGTCGGCGCGCTGCTGGTCGGCCTGATGGCGAACTACACCGGTTTCCTGTTCCCGAAGGTTGCGCTGTTCTCCAACATCCTGCTGATGATGCTGATCCTGTTGTGGCGCCCGCAAGGGCTGTTCCCGGTGGCGCGGCGCTGAACGGAAGGACACGACCCATGATCCGACTTCTCTCCGGCGACCTGCCGCGCAGCCGCGTGCTGACCGTGATCCTGGTGCTGATCCTGCTGGCGCTGGCGTGCGCGCCGTTCGCCTTTCCCGGCGCGCGGGCGCTGAACATGGCGGCCAAGATCTGCATCTTCGTGGTGCTGGTGGCCAGCTATGACCTGCTGCTGGGCTACACCGGCATCGTCTCGTTCGCGCACACCATGTTCTTCGGCATCGGCGGCTATGGCGTGGCCATCGCGATGTCGCGCATGGAGCCGGGCTGGGGCGCGCTCGCCGTGGGCGCCGTGGGCGCGCTGGCGGTCTCGGCGCTGCTCGCGTTCCTGATCGGCCTGTTCTCGCTGCGCGTGCGCGCGATCTTTTTCGCGATGATCACGCTGGCGGTGGCGACCGCATTCGCCACGCTGGTGTCGCAGCTGTCGGAGTGGACCGGCGGCGAGGACGGGCTGACCTTCAAGGTGCCCGAGGCGCTGCGCCCGGGCTTCTCGCTCGGCGAGGCCGAGCTGCTGGGCGTGCCGCTGACCGGCAAGCTGCTGAGCTACTACCTGGTGTTCGCCGGCGCGCTGGTGCTGTTCCTGGCGCTGCTGCGCATCGTCAACTCACCCTTCGGCCGCGTGCTGCAGGCGATCCGCGAGAATGACTTCCGCGCCGAGGCCATCGGCTACCGTACTGTGGTCTACCGCACGGTGTCGACGGTGTTGTCTGCGATGTTCGCCACGCTGGCCGGGGTGCTGATGGCGGTGTGGCTGCGCTATAACGGTCCGGATACGTCGCTGTCATTTGAGATCATGGTCGACATCCTGCTGATCGTGGTGATCGGCGGCATGGGCACGATCTACGGCGCGGTGATCGGCACGGTGCTGTTCCTGGTGGCGCAGACCTACCTGCAGGACGTGATGAAGCTGGCCAGCGACGCTACCATGGCGCTGCCGCTGCTGTCGTCGCTGCTGCACCCGGACCGCTGGCTGCTGTGGCTGGGGCTGCTGTTTATCCTGAGCGTCTACTACTTCCCGCAGGGCGTGGTGGGGCGGCTGCGCGGCAATCGTGCCGTGCAGGACGTGGCAACCTGAGCGGAGGCCCGCGCAATGTACGTGATCGACTGGCTGCACAAGAACGCGCAGCACACTCCCGACAAGATCGCGCTGGTGGACGTGGAAAGCGGCCGCCGGGTGACCTATCGCCAGTTTGACGAACGCGCCAGCCGCTTCGCCGAATACCTGGCCGAAGGCCTGCAACTGGCACCGGGCACGCGCGTCGCCGTGCTGGCGCACAACAGTTCCGACTATTTCGAGATGCTGTACGGCTGCGCCAAGGCCGGCATGGTGATGGTGTGCCTGAACTGGCGCCTGCCCGCGGCCGAGTTGCTGCCGATCCTGCAGGACTGCACGCCCGAGGTGCTGGTCGCCGGCGACGGCTTCCTGGCCGTGGCCGCCGAGCTGGCGCGCACCGTGCCGCTGCGCGCGGTACTGCATCTTGCCGACGACGAGGCGGCCGATGTACCCGGTGGCTGGACCGAATACGAAGCCGTGCTCGACGCGGCCTCGGGACGCATCGTCGAGATGCCGTGCCGCGACGAGTCCGAGGTCTGGCACCTGCTATACACCTCCGGCACGACCGGCAAGCCCAAGGGCGTGATCCAGACCTATGGCATGGTGTTCTTCAACGCCGTCAACGCCATGCTGGCCAACAAGATCACGCGCGACGACGTGTTCCTGAACGTGCTGCCGTTCTTCCATACCGGCGGCCTGAACCTGTATGCCAACCCGGTGCTGCACGCCGGCGGCACGGTGCACATCATGCGGCAGTTCGAGCCGCAGGTCGTGCTGGACCGGCTTGACAGCAGATCGGGCGAGGGCATCACCATGTTCTTCGCGGTGCCGGCGGTCTACCTGTTCCTGAGCCAGCATGCCGGCTTCGCGCAAGCGGACTTCTCAGGCGTGCGCAACATGTCGGCGGGCGGCTCGCCGGTGCCGCGGCCGCTGCTGGAAGCCTACCTGGCCAAGGGCGTGACCATCTGCTTCGGCTTCGGCATGACCGAAACCGGCCCCACGGTCTTTGTCTGCGACGAAGGCACCGCGCGCCGCAAGATCGGCACCATCGGCAAGCCGGTGGGGTCGATGCTGACGCGCATCGTCGACCCGCTGGGCAACGACGTCGCGCCCGGCGAGCGCGGCGAACTGCTGATCAAGGGGCCAGGCGTCACGCCCGGCTACTGGAACCTGCCGGAAGCGACATCCGATGCGATCCGCGACGGCTGGCTGCATTCCGGCGATATCGCCTGGCGCGACGAGGAGGGCGACTACTACATTGTCGACCGCGCCAAGGACATGTACATCTCCGGCGGCGAGAACGTCTATCCCGCGGAAGTCGAGAACGTATTGTTCCAGCTGCAGGGCGTGGCCGAGGCCGCCGTGATCGGCACGCCGGACGAACGCTGGGGCGAAGCCGGCATGGCGCTGGTGGTGCTGCGCGCTGGCGCCTCGCTCGATGCAGCGCAGGTCATCGCCCATTGCAAGGCGCAGCTTGCGGGCTACAAGGTGCCGCGCCATGTGCGCTTTGTCGACGCCTTGCCGCGCACGCCATCCGGCAAGGTAGAAAAGCACAAGCTGCGCGCCAGGTTTGCCGGCTGACGCGCCGCGCCCCGCCATACGTATTTCCCGCAGTTCCGCTGTCCGCAGTCTCCGCTGTTCTCCATTGACGTTCGTCTCTACCGCCCCGACACGGGCGACAGAAGGAGGGTGACATGCAATCCAAGCAGTTTCCGCCGCAGCAGGAAAGCCGCCTGCGCCGCACGGTGTTCGCCATCGCAGCCGCGATGCTGGCCGCTGCCTGCGGCTCGGGCGATGACAACAATGGCAACGGCAGCAACCCCAACACCAAGCCCGCCTATATCGGCACGGTCACCATCAATAGCTACAACGGCAGCAGCGACGACCTGCTGACCGCGGGGCTGGGCAAGGATGGACTTTCCAGCGCCACCGCGCCGCTGCCGGCCAATGCCACCGCGCCGACCGCGGCGGAACTGCGGCGCTATGCGATCTACGCCAACTACCGCGCCATCGTCGATACCACCGCGGCCGGCGGCTATGGCTCGCTGTATGGGCCCAACGTGGACGCGCAGGGCAATGTCACCGGCTCGGAAGGCAAGATCGCGGGCGTGGAATACCTGGCGTACTCGGACGACGGCACAGGCCAGCAGAACGTGACCATGCTGGTGCAGATCCCGGCTGGCTTCGATACCGCAAGGCCGTGCGTGATCACCGCCACGTCGTCGGGCTCGCGCGGCGTGTACGGCGCCATCGCCACCGGCGAATGGGGACTGAAGCGCGGCTGCGCGGTGGCTTATACCGACAAGGGCACCGGTGCCGCGCCGCACGACCTGGACACCGATACCGTGCCGCTGATCGACGGCACCCGCGCCACGCGCGCGGCCGCCGGCAAGAATGCGCAATTTGCCGCGCCCGCCGGCGCCACGTCGCTGGCCGACTTCACCGCGGCCAGCCCGCACCGGCTCGCGTTCAAGCATGCGCATTCGCAGCGCAATCCGGAGAAGGACTGGGGCAAGTTCACGCTGCAGGCGGTCGAGTTCGCGATCTGGGCGATCAACGACCGCTTCGGCGCGGTGTCCGCCAACGGCACGCGCCAGCGCAGCCTGGACAAGGACAAGATCCTGGTGATTGCGTCGAGCGTGTCGAACGGCGGCGGCGCCGCGGTGGCCGCGGCCGAGCAGGATGCCGATGGCCTGATCGACGGTGTGGCCGTGGGCGAGCCCAACCTCAACATGCCACCGGACACGGGCGTCGTGGTGCGGCGCGGCGGCGTGCAGGTGCTGTCCTCCGGCCGCACGCTGTATGACTACACCAGCACGGCCAACCTGCTGCAGCACTGCGCCGCGCGCACCACCGCGCTGACGCAGTCGCCGTTCTACGACAACCCGACCACGGCGCCGTTCTTTGCCGCACGCTGCACCACGCTCGCGGAAAAGGGACTGGTCACCGGCGCCAATACCAGCGAGCAGAGCGCCAGCGCGCTGCAGGCCCTGCATGAAGCGGGCTGGGAACCGGAGTCCGATGACCTGCACCCGTCGCTGTCCGCATTCGACACGGCTGCCGCGATTACCGTGACCTATGCCAACGCCTACGCGCAGGCGAGCGTGACCGACAAGCTGTGCGGCTACAGCTTCGCCAATACGCTGACCGACCTGAAGCCCGCGGCGATCGCACCCGCCGCGCTGGCGTCGATGTTCGCCACCGGCAACGGCATCCCGCCGCAGCCGCCCTCGGTGCAGCTGATCAACGATCTCGACCCGACGCACGGCCCGTACCTGAACCTGGTTTCCGTGTCGGCATCGACCGGCCGCACCGACCTCAACTACGATGGCGCCGATTGCCTGCGCAAGCTGCTGGCCGGCACCGACGCCACGGCACGCGCACTGCAGGCGGGCCAGGCGCTGACGCTGCGCAACGGCAACCTGCGCGGCAAGCCGGCGGTGATCGTGCATGGCCGCAGCGACGGCCTGCTGCCGGTGAACCATACCTCGCGCCCGTACCTGGGGCTGAACCGCCAGCAGGAGGGCGTGGCCAGCAAGCTGTCGTACATCGAGGTGGAGAACGCCCAGCATTTCGATGCCTTCATCGGGCTGGTGGCGGGCTACAGCAACCGCTACGTGCCGCTCCATGTCTACCTGAACCGCGCGCTCGACGCCGTCTATGACAACCTGACCACCGGCAAGGCGTTGCCGCCGTCGCAGGTGGTGCGCACCACGCCGCGTGGCGGTGCCTTCAACACGCCGGCGCCGACGCTGCTGCCGTCCAATGTCCCGCCGATCGCCGCCACGCCCGCGCCGGGCAATGCGATCACCGTCAATGCCTTGACCGTGGAGGTGCCCAACTGATGGCCGATGCCATGCCGCGCGTGCTGACGCAACGCGACTTCGACCGCTTCGCCGCGCTGTCGCGCGACGACAACCCGATCCACTGCGATCCGGCCTTTGCCCGCGGCACGCATTTCGGTGCCACGGTGGCGCACGGCATGTTCCTGTTTTCGCTGCTGTGCGCCCATACGTGGCGGGAGCTGGCCGCACCCGCGCTGCCGGTGGCGCAGACGCTGATGTTCCCGACGCCGGCCTTCGTTGGCGACGCGGTGGCGTTTGCGCTGGTCCCGCAGCCGCAGGCGGGGCTGGCGGCTTTCGGCACCACGGTCAGCGCGGGCATCCGCGGCGCGGCGCCGCGCGTCGCGGCCGCAGGCGAATCGTCGTGGCTGGCCGAGGCAGCACCGGGCCGGCTGCCATCGTGGCCGGGCGAGCAGCCGGAGGCCGGGGGCGATCCGGCGCTGTATGGCCTGCGCCCCGGGCAGTCCGCTAGCGCCACGCGTGCCTTTACCGCGGCCGATATCGGCGAGTACGTGGCCCTGACCGGCGACGCCAACCCGTACCACGCCGACTCCGCTTTCGCCCGCGCGCGCGGGTTCGGCGAGGCGCTGGTGCCGCTGCCGCTGCTGGCCGGCATGTTCTCGGACCTGCTCGGCACGCGCCTGCCGGGGCGCGGCACCGGCTGGATGAAGCAATCGCTGCGCCTGGCCTCGGCAGCGCGGCTGGATGAGCCGCTGACGGCGCAGGTGCGCATCGTCCGGCTGCGCGCCGGCAAGGACCTGGTCAACCTCGCGAGCGTGGTCACCGGGGAGGATGGCCGTGTGGTCGTGCAGGGCGAGTCGCTGGTGCTGGTGCGCAACCTGGCGGAAAAGGGAAGCGAGAGCCGGGCGGCATAGCGGGTTCATGGCAGGTTCGCGTACCGTTTGCTGCACTCGACTTCGTGCGGCGGCGGTCCTTGAAATGTCGCGACAAAGCCTTATCTTTCGGATATCCAGTGTCCGGCTGGGCATCCAGGCGACCCGGCAATAACAACCGGTGCCCGCACGCCCTTCGCATCAGGACACGACCTATCCGAGAGAGGGAATCCTATGCGTCTTGACAAGCTGACCACCCGGTTCCAGGAAGCGCTGGCTGAAGCGCAAAGCCTGGCCCTGGCCAACGACAACCAATATATCGACCCGCAGCACGTGCTGCGCGCGTTGCTGTCGCAGGACGACGGCGCCGCCCGCGCGCTGCTCGCACGCGCCGGCGTCAATGTGCAGGGCCTGCAGGCGGCGCTGGACGCCGCCATCAAGCGCCTGCCGCAGGTGCAGGGCACCAACGAGGTCCAGATCGGCCGCGACCTGGTCAACCTGCTCAACGCCACCGAGAAAGAAGCGCTCAAGCGCGGCGACCAGTTCATCGCCAGCGAGCTGTTCCTGCTTGCCGTGTCCGACGACAAGGGTGACGCCGGCCGCATCGCGCGCGAGAACGGCCTGAACCGCAAGTCGCTGGAGTCGGCCATCCAGGCCGTGCGCGGCGGCGAATCCGTCAACAGCGCCGAGGCCGAGGGCCAGCGCGAGGCGCTGAAGAAGTACACCATCGACCTGACCGAGCGCGCCCGCATCGGCAAGCTCGATCCGGTGATCGGCCGCGACGACGAAATCCGCCGCGCGATCCAGATCCTGCAGCGCCGCACCAAGAACAACCCGGTGCTGATCGGCGAGCCGGGCGTGGGCAAGACCGCGATCGTGGAAGGGCTGGCGCAGCGCATCGTCAATGGCGAGGTGCCCGAGAGCCTGAAGAACAAGCGCGTGCTGGTGCTGGACATGGCCGGCCTGCTGGCCGGCGCCAAGTACCGCGGCGAGTTCGAGGAGCGCCTGAAGGCGGTGCTGAACGATGTCGCCAAGGACGAGGGCCAGACCATCGTCTTCATCGACGAGATCCACACCATGGTCGGCGCCGGCAAGGCCGAGGGCGCGATCGACGCGGGCAACATGCTCAAGCCGGCGCTGGCGCGCGGCGAGCTGCACTGCATCGGCGCGACCACGCTGGACGAATACCGCAAGTACATCGAGAAGGATGCCGCGCTGGAGCGCCGCTTCCAGAAGGTGCTGGTGGACGAGCCTACCGTGGAAGCCACCATCGCCATCCTGCGCGGGCTGCAGGAGAAGTATGAGCTGCACCACGGCGTGGAGATCACTGACCCGGCCATCGTCGCCGCGGCGGAGCTGTCGCATCGTTATATCACCGACCGCTTCCTGCCCGACAAGGCCATCGACCTGATCGACGAGGCGGCCGCGCGCATCAAGATGGAAATCGACTCCAAGCCGGAGGCGATGGACAAGCTCGAGCGCCGCACCATCCAGCTCAAGATCGAGCGCGAAGCGGTCAAGAAAGAGACCGACGAGGCTTCGCTCAAGCGCCTCGACCTGATCGAGCAGGAAATCACGCGCCTGGAGAAGGAATACGCGGACCTCGACGAGATCTGGAAGGCCGAGAAGGGCGCCGCGCAGGGCACGGCCGCGCTCAAGGAAGAGATCGAGAAGGTCAAGCTGGAGATTGCGAAGCTGCAGCGCGAAGGCAAGCTCGACAAGGTCGCCGAGCTGCAGTACGGCAAGCTGCCGGGCCTGGAAGGCAAGCTCAAGGCCGCGACCGACGCCGAAGCCAGCGAGCAGAAGCAGCCCAACAAGCTGCTGCGCACGCAGGTGGGCGCCGAGGAAATCGCCGAAGTGGTGAGCCGCGCGACCGGCATCCCGGTGTCGAAGATGATGCAGGGCGAGCGCGAGAAGCTGCTGAAGATGGAAGAGCGCCTGCATGCGCGCGTGGTGGGCCAGGACGAGGCCGTGCGGCTGGTGTCCGACGCCATCCGCCGTTCGCGTGCCGGGCTGGCGGATGAGAACAAGCCCTATGGCTCGTTCCTGTTCCTGGGCCCGACCGGGGTCGGCAAGACCGAGCTGTGCAAGGCGCTGGCCGAGTTCATGTTCGATTCCGAGGAGCACCTGATCCGCATCGACATGAGCGAATTCATGGAGAAGCACAGCGTCAGCCGCCTGATCGGCGCGCCGCCGGGATACGTGGGCTACGAGGAAGGCGGCTACCTGACCGAGGCCGTGCGCCGCAAGCCGTACAGCGTGGTGCTGCTCGATGAAGTCGAGAAGGCCCACCCGGACGTCTTCAACGTGCTGCTGCAGGTGCTGGACGACGGCCGGCTGACCGATGGCCAGGGACGCACGGTGGACTTCAAGAACACGGTGATCGTGATGACGTCCAACCTGGGTTCGCAGATCATCCAGGCGATGGCCGGCGAGCCGCAGGAAGCGATCAAGGGCGCGGTCTGGCAGGAAGTGCGCACGCATTTCCGGCCGGAGTTCCTGAACCGGATCGATGAAGTCGTGGTGTTCCACGCGCTCGACCAGAAGAACATCGAGTCGATCGCGCGCATCCAGCTGCAACGCCTGCAGGCCCGCCTGGCCCGCATGGACATGACGCTGGAGGTCAGCGAGGAGGCGCTGGAGAAGATCGCCAGCGCGGGCTATGACCCGGTGTTCGGGGCGCGTCCGCTCAAGCGGGCGATCCAGCAGCAGATCGAGAACCCGGTGGCGCGCGCCATCCTGGAAGGCAAGTTCACGGCGAAGGATGTGGTGCCGGTGGACTATGCGGATGGCGAGTTCACGTTCGGGCGGGACATCCACTAAGATCTGAGGCAGCCCTGATGCCGATAACCCCCTGCGTTTGCGACGCAGGGGGTTTTTTGTCTGTCTGGCGGCTGGCGCGTGTAACGCGGACCGGACGCGTGAAAATTTTGCACACGCCAGGGAGCCGGCGCCCGTGCGATCCCGCCGAACACCAAGTGGCACACTTTTCGCGTTGCAAAAAGGTTGAGTTTCCTTATGAAGCGCTGCACCGCCATGCAGCCATCCCCACAGGAGCCGATCCATGACCGACAAGTCCTTTCTCACAGACGTCAAGACCTTGCGCGAGCGCGCCCGCAAGCACATCGACGAGGGTGCCGTGACCGCGGGCTATACGGCGGACCGCGAGACGGTGCTGAAGTTGCTCAACGATGCGCTGGCCACTGAAATCGTCTGCGTGCTGCGCTATCGCCGCCACTACTTCATGGCCCAGGGCCCGAACTCGAAGAGCGTCGCCGAAGAATTCCTGGCCCACTCCAACGAAGAGCAGGGCCATGCCGACCAGATCGCCGAGCGCATCGTCCAGCTCGGGGGCGAGCCCGACTTCGCGCCGGACGGCCTGACCCGCCGCTCGCATGCCGAATATGTACCGGGCAACAGCCTGACCGAGATGATCAAGGAAGACCTGGTGGCCGAGCGTATCGCCATCGACAGCTATCGCGAGATCATCACGTTCCTGGGCGAGCGCGACCCGACTTCGCGCCGGATGATGGAAGAGATCCTGGCGGTGGAAGAAGAACACGCCGACGACATGGCGGATCTGCTGGCGCGCCAGGGCGGCTGAGGCCCGCGCGGCGATTTGCTGCGGGTTGTTCCGGACTTGACGGCGATCAAACCGGACCCGGCGGCGACCCGATACCATTCATCTTGTCATGGAGATGCGGGGGCGCTCTTCATGACTTGTCTACCCGTTTCCGGAATGGAAACTTCGCCCGCGCCGGTTTGCCGGTGCGGGCGTTTTCTTTTGTGCGTGCCGCTTGCGCCACCCCGCGCCACCCGCGCCACCCGCGCCACTCCGCCCCCCCGGTGCCGCTGTCGTCCCCCTGTGACGGCATGCCGATATTTCCGTCCGATCTTATGCAAAAAACAGTAAAGGATCGGCGAAACCATTCGTTCCGTTCAGATAGCCCCGTCGGTAGTCTTGCTCCTGACACAAGCCCGCCCCAGACGGCGGGCGAAGCAACCAGAGGCGCCTGGCGCCCATTCACGACAGACGGGAGCAACACAAATGATCCGCAAACTGGCCATCGGCCTGGCAGTCCTGGGCGCCCTGGGCGCGGCGCAGACCGCTTCGGCGACCACCCTGCTCAATGTTTCCTATGACCCGACCCGCGAACTGTACGTCGACGTCAATGCCGCCTTCGCCAAGGCCTGGAAGGCCCAGGGCGGCGATGCCGTGACCGTGCGCCAGTCGCATGGCGGATCCGGCAAGCAGGCCCGCTCGGTGATCGACGGGCTGGACGCAGACGTGGTGACGCTGGCGCTGGGCTACGACGTCGACGCCATCGCGGAGAAGGGCCTGATCAGGACGGACTGGCAAAAGCGCCTGCCGCATAACGCTTCGCCGTACACCTCGACCATCGTATTCCTGGTGCGCAAGGGCAATCCCAAGGGCATCAAGGACTGGGGCGACCTGGTCAAGCCTGGCGTGCAGGTGATCACACCGAACCCGAAAACCTCGGGCGGCGCACGCTGGAACTACCTGGCCGCGTGGGGCTATGCGCTGCGCCAGCCGGGCGGCAATGAAACCAAGGCGCGCGAGTTCGTCGGCGAGCTGCTCAAGCACGTGCCGGTGCTGGATTCCGGCGCGCGCGGCGCCACCACCACGTTCGTCGAGCGCGGCCTGGGCGACGTGCTGCTGGCCTGGGAAAACGAAGCCATCCTGGCCATCAAGGAACTGGGTCCGGACAAGTTCGAGATCGTCGCGCCGTCGGTCTCGATCCTGGCCGAGCCGCCGGTGGCCGTGGTCGACAAGGTGGTCGACAAGAAGGGCACGCGCAAGGCCGCCGAGGCCTACCTGCAGTTCCTGTACACCGACGAAGGCCAGGAGATCGCCGCGAAGAACTACTACCGCCCGATCTCGCAGAAGGTGGCGGCCAAGTATGCGGCCAACTTCCCCAAGGTCAAGCTGTTCACCATCGATGAAGTGTTCGGCGGCTGGCAGAAGGCCCAGAAGACCCACTTCGCCGATGGCGGCTCGTTCGACCAGGTTTATCAACCCGGCAAGAAATAATCCCGGAAACAACCCCCATCAGGCCGGCGTGCCGGGCCGCGTGGGGCGGCCCGGCACCGAGCCGGCCCACCAGAAGAAGGAAGCCCCGATGTCCATCCTGACGCTCTCCGGTAGCCCGTCGGTCCAGTCCCGCTCCGGCCTTGTGCTGGCGCACCTGCGCACCGCGCTGGAGGCTGCCGGCGAACGCACCCGCCACCTGGAGCTGCGCGACCTGCCGGCGGGTCCGCTGCTGGCGGCGCGCGTGGACGACGACGCCATTGCCGCCGCCACCCGCGCGGTGGCCGACGCCCAGGTGGTGGTGCTGGCCACGCCGGTCTACAAGGCCGCCTACAGCGGCCTGCTCAAGGCCTTCCTGGACCTGCTGCCGCAAACCGGCCTGCGCGACAAGATCGTGCTGCCGATCGCCACCGGCGGCAGCCTCGCCCATGCGCTGGCGATCGACTACGCCCTGCGCCCGGTGCTGTCCGCGCTGGGCTCGCGCCAGATCCTGCCCGGCATCTTTGCCGTGGATCAGCAGATCGACACCTCCGCCTCCTCCGCTTCCTCCGATGGCGGCGGCGTGCGCCACGCGCGCTTCGACGCCGCGCTGTCCGCCCGTCTCGACGAAGGCCTGCTGCGCGTGCGCGACGCACTGGCCCATGCGCGCATCGAGGTCCCGCTCGACGCGCTCGACGTCGTGCCCGGTGCCTTCGTGCAGCGCGCCGCCGCTGCCGCCGTGGTGGCGCAGCGATGTACCGCCTGATCTGAATTCCTGATGCATTTGGCGCCGGCCAGTCCGGCGCCGCGGCAGCAACGCCGCCAGACATGCCACCGGCAATCCGGGCAGGCAGGGCGGGATGTTGCCCGCGTTTCCAAGCAGTCCGACTTCAGAACACACGCCGGCTCCCTGGCCGGCCACGGAGAAATCGCATGACCACCACCATCAAGCCGGCCGGCTCGCTGCGCCGCCGCCTGTTCATTGCCGCACTGGTCGCCGCCACCGGCCTGGCCTACGGGCTGCTGCCCGGCCGCGCCGAAGCGCAATCGAAGAACATCGATGCCAAGGTGCTGCGCATCGGCTACCAGAAGTACGGCACGCTGACGCTGCTGAAGGCGCGCGGCACGCTGGAAAAGCGGCTGGCGCCGCAGGGCATCACGGTCAAATGGACCGAATTCCCGGCCGGCCCGCAACTGCTGGAAGGCCTGAATGTCGGCGCGGTCGACTTCGGCACCGTGGGCGAGGCCCCGCCGATCTTTGCGCAGGCCGCGGGCGCGCAACTGGTCTACGTCGGCAACGAGCCGCCGGCGCCGACCGCCGAGGCCATCGTCGTGCCCAAGGGCTCGGCGCTGCGTTCGGTGGCCGACCTGCGCGGCAAGCGCGTGGCCTTCAACAAGGGTTCGAACGTGCATTACCTGCTGGTGCGGCAGCTGGAGAAGGCCGGCTTGCAGTACAGCGATATCCAGCCGGTCTACCTGCCGCCCGCCGATGCGCGCGCCGCTTTCGAGCGCGGCTCGGTCGATGCCTGGGTGATCTGGGACCCGTTCCTCGCCGCTGCCGAGAAGCAACTGGGCGCGCGCGTGCTGGCCGACGGCCGTGGCGCCGACGGCAGGAACGTGGTCAGCAATCACCAGTTCTACCTGGCGTCGCGACCCTACGCGCAGGCCAGGCCCGAGATCGTGCGCCTGATCCTGGATGAACTCGCCACGCTGGGCACGTGGGCGGAAAAGAACCCCAAGGACGCGACCGCCGTGCTGACCGGCGAAGTCGGCCTGCCCGCGGAGGTGCTGGAACTGGCGGTGTCGCGCTTCTCTTACGGCGCGCGCCCGGTCAGCGCCGACGTGCTGGCCGAACAGCAGCGCATCGCCGATGCCTTCCTCGCGCTCAAGCTGATTCCCAAGCCGGTCAAGGTGGCCGATGCGCGCTGGGAGGTGTCGCAACAGAGGCCGCAACAGAGTCCGCAACAGCAAGCACAGCGCTGATGCATCGCTACGGCATTGCATAACAACAAGGAGCACGGCATGCACGTATTCTGGTTTATCCCCACCCACGGCGACAGCCGCTACCTCGGCACCTCCGAAGGCGCGCGCGAAGTCAACTTCGACTACATGAAGCAGGTCGCCGTGGCCGCCGATACGCTCGGCTACGAAGGGGTGCTGATTCCCACCGGGCGTTCCTGCGAAGACCCGTGGGTGGCGGCATCGGCGCTGTCGGCCGTGACGCAGCGCCTGAAATTCCTGGTCGCGGTGCGGCCGGGCCTGATGGCGCCAACGCTGGCCGCGCGCATGGCGGCGACGTTCGACCGCCTTTCCAACGGCCGGCTGCTGATCAACCTCGTCACCGGCGGTGACACCGCCGAGCTGGAAGGCGATGGCCTGTTCCTCGACCACAGCGCGCGCTACGAGGCCTCGGCCGAGTTCCTGCGCATCTGGCGCGACGTGCTGGCGGCCAGCCATGACAGCGGCCAGGTCGACTACCAGGGCAAGCACCTGAGCGTGAAGGGCGCGCGCGTCCTCTATCCGCCGCTGCAGCGGCCGCATCCGCCGGTGTACTTCGGCGGCTCGTCGGCGCCGGCGCATGCGCTGGCGGGCGAGCAGGTCGATACCTACCTGACCTGGGGCGAACCGCCGGCGGACGTGGCGCAGAAGCTGGAAGACGTGCGCCGGCACGCGGCGAAGCATGGCCGCACCGTCAGGTTCGGCATCCGCCTGCACGTGATCGTGCGCGAGACCGATGCCGCCGCGTGGGCCGCCGCCGAAGACCTGATCAGCCGCCTCGACGACGAGACCGTGGCGCGCGCGCAGGCGGTGTTCGGGAAGATGGATTCGGAAGGGCAGCGGCGCATGGCCGCGTTGCATGCGGGAGGTGCGCGCCGCACGCGCGAGGCGCTGGAGATCAGCCCCAACCTGTGGGCCGGCGTCGGCCTGGTGCGCGGCGGCGCGGGCACCGCGCTGGTGGGCGATCCGCACACCGTTGCCGAGCGCATGCGCGAGTATGCCGAACTCGGCATCGACACCTTCGTGCTGTCCGGCTACCCGCACCTGGAAGAGGCCTACCGCTTCGCCGAGCTGGTGTTCCCGCTGCTGCCGCGCTCGGTGCGCGAGAAGCTGCCGGGCAAGGTGCTGTCGGGCCCGTTCGGCGAAGTCATGGCGACCGGCATCGTGCCGCGCGCCGCGCAGAGCTGAAGGAGAGTGGCATGAGCGCTCCGCATCTTCCGCCGCCACGCCGCCATCCCGCCGCGCTGGCGCGCGCCGTGGCGCCGTGGATCGTGCCGGTGCTGCTGGTCGTGGTGTGGCAGGCCGCCGCGCAGAACGGCTGGCTGTCGAACCGCGTGCTGCCCGCCCCGCTGGCCGTGTTGCAGGCGGCGTGGGACCTGGCCCGTTCGGGCGAATTGTGGAAACACGTGGGCGTCAGCACCTGGCGCGCGCTGGCCGGGTTTGCCATCGGCGGCGGCCTGGGTCTGCTGCTGGGGCTGCTGACCGGCACCTTCCGCAGCGCGGCCACGCTGCTCGACAGCACGCTGCAGATGGTGCGCAACATCCCGCCGCTGGCGCTGATCCCGCTGGTGATCCTGTGGTTCGGCATCGACGAGAGCGCCAAGCTGTTCCTGGTGGCGCTGGGCGTGTTCTTCCCGGTGTACCTGAACACCTACCACGGCATCCGCTCGGTCGATACCGGGCTGGTGGAAATGGCGCGCAGCTACGGGCTGTCTGGCTGGCAGCTGTACCGTGAAGTGATCCTGCCCGGCGCGTTGCCGGGGATTTTGGTGGGCGTGCGTTTTTCGCTCGGCCTGATGTGGGTGATCCTGATCGTCGCCGAGACCATCTCCGCGCAGTCCGGCATCGGCTACATGACCATGAACGCGCGCGAATTCCTGCAGACCGACGTGGTGCTGGTGGGCATCCTGCTTTATGCGCTGCTGGGCAAGCTCGCCGACCTGCTGTCACGCGGGCTGGAGCGCTACTGGCTGCGCTGGCACCCGGGCTACGCAGCCGCCTGAACCACATGAACCACGTAGAGCCGCACATCCGGCAAGGAGATCGACATGCAGATGTATCCGGTGGAACAGGCCGCGCTGGCGGAACTGGAAGCGGGCCTCGCGCGCCGCGAGGCCGTCAGGCACGAGGTGGAGGCACCGCGCCGCACTGGTGGGGTCGCGCTGCGCTTGCGCCAGGTGGTCAAGCGCTATGACGGCCGCGAGGTGCTGCACGATGTGGCGCTCGACGTGGCGCCGGGTGAATTCGTCGCCATCGTCGGGCGCAGCGGCTGCGGCAAGAGCACGCTGCTGCGGCTGGTGGCGGGGCTGGAAGGCGCCGACGGCGGCACCATTGCGATCGACAGTGACGCGCAAGACCACCCGAAAAGCAGCCGCAAGCGCGGCGCCGACGTGCGCGTGATGTTCCAGGATGCGCGCCTGCTGCCGTGGAAGCGCGTGCTGGACAACGTGGCGCTGGGCCTGCCGCGCGCGCGGCGCGGCGAAGCGGCGGAGGTGCTGGCGCAGGTAGGCCTGGCCGACCGCGCACAGGCGTGGCCCGCGCGGCTGTCCGGCGGGCAGCGGCAGCGCGTGGCGCTGGCGCGCGCGCTGGTGCATCACCCGCAGTTGCTGCTGCTCGATGAGCCGCTGGGCGCGCTGGATGCGCTCACGCGCATCGAAATGCAGGGACTGATCGAAGGCCTGTGGCGGCGGCTTGGCTTCACGGCGCTGCTGGTGACGCATGACGTCTCCGAGGCGGTGGCACTGGCCGACCGCATCGTGCTGATCGAGGACGGCCACATCGCCATGGACGAGCGCGTGGCGCTGGCGCGGCCGCGCCAGCGCGGCGCCGCCGGCTTCGCGCAGCTCGAAGCAGCGGTGCTGCAGCGCGTGATGCGGCAGGCGCCGGCGGCGCCTTCGCCGCTCGATGCCGGCACGAAGCGCCGTGCGCAGCGCATCGACGACGGCGCGCATATCGACAGGTCGGAATCTTCATTCGCTGCTGCCCACTGAACTCCTATCATGAGCAGGCAGGCGCGCGCTGCGACAGCACGCCGTCGCCATCACCAATCCGGCCATGGGACCCGACGCGGTCCGGTCAACCGAAGGAAACCGCCATGCCAGGCGTGCATGAACCCGCCAGCGCAGCCAACCCGCTGCAACGCTATCTGGAATCGCTGCCGCGCCAGCCGCTGGCCGACCGGCAACTGTGGCGCGACGCGCGCGGGCAGGTGCAGGGACAGTTCTTCAATTGCTCGCTGACCAGCGCCTTCGAGCCGCTGGTGACGCTGGCCGACCGCCAGGTCGTGGCGCACGAAGGCTCGATCCATACCTATGCCGACGATGGCGTGGGCCTGGCGGCGTGGAAGCTGTTCGCGATGGCTGCCGACGACACCACGCTGGTGTCGCTGGACCGCCTGTCGCGGCTGCTGCACGCGATCAACTACTTTGCCGCCGAGGGCGCGCACAAACTGGTGCTGAACGTGCACAACCGGCTGCTGGCCGCGGTCGCCGACGACCATGGCGCCGCGTTCCGGCGCGCGTTGCAGTCGCTCGGACTGCCGCTGGAGCGCTTCGTGATCCAGGTGCCGGCCAGTGCCAACGACGACCTGCCGCTGCTGCTGCACGTGGTCGGCAACTATCGCCGCAACGGCTTCGCGGTCAGCCTGCAGGCGTCGGACCCGGCCGAGGCGGGCGCGCTGATGGCGCATGCGTTGCCGGACTGGCTCAAGCTCGACATGCGCCGCACCTGGACCGACCGCCAACTGGCGGGGCTGCGCGCCAGCGCGGACAACGCCGGCGTCACGCTGATCGGGCGGCGCTTGCAAAACGCCGAAAGCGTGGAGCGGCTGCAGGCCGCCGGCATCGACCTGGGGCAGGGCAGCTTTGCCGGCGCGCTGGTCAGCACGGCCGGGCTGCGGGCACAAGTGGCGGCCACGGGCGCGCCAGCGGCACACGAACTCAGCAAGGAGCCGGTATGACGCAAGCGATCGGGGCATCGGCGGGGCCATCCTCGGCGGCGCATGCTACGCGCCTGGAAATTCCGCGACACCTGCAGGTGTTGACCGTGCCTGGCCTGCATGGCAGCGGCCCGGGGCACTGGCAGAGTTGCTGGGAGCAGCGCTTTCCCGACTGGCAGCGCGTCGAGCAGCATGACTGGTCGCGCCCGAGCCTGCCGCTGTGGGCCGAGCGCGTCTCGGAAGGCGTGATGCGGGCGCAGCGCGTGGCCTCGCGCGGCGCGGTGCTGGTGGCGCACAGCTTCGGCTGCCTGGCATCGCTGCGGCAGGCGTCGCTGGACCCGGCGGGCATCGCCGGCGCGCTGCTGGTGGCGCCAGCCGATCCCGACAAGTTCGGCGTCGCCAGCCTGCTGCCGACCTACCGCCTGCCGTTCCCGACCATCCTCGTGGCCAGCCGCAACGATCCGTGGATGCCGCAGCGCACCGCCTTCAGCTGGGGCACGCTGTGGGGCAGTGAACTGGTCGATGCCGGCAGCCTGGGGCATATCAACGCCGATTCGGGCCTGGACGACTGGGCCGAGGGCCTGGCGCTGCTGGGCACGCTGGTGCAGCGCATCGCCGCCGCAGGTGATGCCGGCGACACCGAAGTGTCGTCCACGCCATGGGAAGCGGGCCTGGAAGTGGCGCCGGGCGCCCCATATATCTAAACCGTCTAAGAAAATTCAGAAAGATTCGTTCTGTTTATAAGGACGACTCTGCAGAATCTGTCTCGTAGGCCGGCGCAATATGCGCCGGCGTCATAAGGACCGGCCAGCCGGCAAGCCGCGGCGGCGCCCGAAGCCGGCCGACCACAGACGAGACGACATGCCACCATCCCTATCCCTGGCGGATGCCCCCACGCCGGGTGTCCCCGATGCGCCGGCCTCGCGTGCGCCACGCGGCCCCAGGCAGCGCTTCACCGTGCTTCCCGGCTTTGGCCTGTCGCTGGGCTTCACACTGTTCTACCTGACGCTGATCGTCCTGGTCCCGCTGTCGGCGACGTTCCTGAAGACGTTCACGATGACGTGGGACGCGTTCTGGACGGCGATCACGGCGCCGCGCGTGGTGGCATCGCTGCAGCTGAGCTTCGGCGCGTCGCTGGTGGCGGCCATCGTCAATACGGTGTTCGGGCTGATCGTCGCGTGGGTGCTGGTGCGCTACCGCTTTTTCGGCAAGCGCCTGATCGATGCGCTGGTCGACCTGCCGTTTGCGCTGCCGACCGCGGTGGCCGGCATCGCGCTGACCGCGCTGTTCGCCGGCAACGGCTGGATCGGCCGCTACCTGGAGCCGCTCGGCATCAAGGTTGCATTCACGCCGCTGGGTGTGGTGGTGGCGCTGACCTTCATCGGCCTGCCGTTCGTGGTGCGCACGGTGCAGCCGGTGCTGGAAGACGTGGAGCAGGAACTGGAAGAGGCGGCCGCCAGCCTGGGCGCCAACCGGCTGCAGACCTTCCGGCGCGTGATCCTGCCGGCGATCCTGCCGGCGCTGCTGACGGGTTTTGCGCTGTCGTTCGCGCGCGCCACCGGCGAGTACGGCTCGGTGGTGTTTATCTCCGGCAACATGCCGATGGTGTCGGAGATCGCGCCGCTGATGATTTATTCCAAGCTGGAGCAATACGACTACGCCGGCGCCACCGCGGTGGCGGTGGTGATGCTGGTGATCTCGTTCGGACTGCTGCTGTTGATCAACCTGCTGCAGGCCTGGACGCGCCGCCACCAGTCGGGTGCGCGCGCTGCCCTTGCACCGGAAGCGCCCGCGACGGGCAAGGAGTTCTGACATGGCGGGCGCGGTTTCGGGACGCCTGGGCGCGCAGCGCCAGGGCCGGGCCCATCACAAGTTCGACGCCACCGGCGAGGCACCATGGGTGCGCTACACGCTGATCACGCTGGCGGTGCTGTTTCTCACGCTGTTCCTGTTCGTGCCGCTGGCCTCGGTCTTCTATGAGGCGCTGCGCAAGGGCGTGCAGACCTACTGGGAAGCGCTGGTCGAGCCCGATGCGCTGGCCGCGATCCAGCTCACGCTGACGGTGGCGGCGATCGCGGTGCCGCTGAACGTGGTGTTCGGCGTGGCGGCGGCGTGGGCCATCGCCAAGTTCGAATTCCGCGGCAAGAACCTGCTGATCACGCTGATCGACCTGCCGTTCTCGGTATCGCCGGTGATCTCGGGCCTGGTCTACGTGCTGCTGTTCGGCGCGCAGGGCTGGTTCGGCCCGTGGCTGGAAGCGCATGACATCAAGATCATGTTCGCGGTGCCGGGCATCGTGCTGGCGACCATCTTCGTGACCTTCCCCTTCGTCGCGCGCGAGCTGATCCCGCTGATGCAGGCGCAGGGCAGTGAAGAGGAAGAAGCGGCGATCGTGCTGGGCGCCTCGGGCTGGCAGACCTTCCGCCATATCACGCTGCCCAATATCCGCTGGGGCCTGCTGTATGGCGTGATCCTGTGCAATGCGCGGGCGATGGGCGAGTTCGGCGCGGTGTCGGTGGTGTCGGGCCATATCCGCGGGCTGACCAACACCATGCCGCTGCACGTGGAAATCCTCTACAACGAGTACAACTTCGCGGCGGCCTTTGCGGTGGCCTCGCTGCTGACGCTGCTGGCGCTGGTCACCCTCGGCATCAAGACGCTGGTGGAGTGGCACGCCCGCCAGGAAACCGAAGAAACGGCGCCGGAACGGCCGCTGGGCACATTGCAAGGACAGGCATCATGAGCATCCAGGTCAAGAACGTAGAGAAGCGCTTTGGCGACTTTGTCGCGCTGGACAATGTCTCGCTCGATTTCGACGAAGGCGAGCTGACCGCGCTGCTGGGTCCGTCCGGTTGCGGCAAGACCACGCTGCTGCGCATCATCGCCGGCCTGGAGCGCGCCGACGCGGGCCAGATCGTGCTGGCCGGGCGCGATGCCTCGGACCAGCATGTGCGCCAGCGCCAGGTGGGCTTCGTGTTCCAGCACTATGCGCTGTTCAAGCATATGAGCGTGTTCGAGAACGTGGCCTTCGGCCTGCGCGTGAAGCCGCGCGCCGAACGCCCGAGCGAAGCGCAGATCCGCGAGAAGGTGCATTCGCTGCTCGACCTGGTGCAGCTCGACTGGCTGGCCGACCGCTACCCGTCGCAGCTGTCCGGCGGCCAGCGCCAGCGGATCGCCCTGGCGCGCGCGCTGGCGGTGGAGCCGCGCGTGCTGCTGCTCGACGAGCCGTTCGGCGCGCTCGACGCCAAGGTGCGCAAGGAGCTGCGCCGCTGGCTGCGCCGCCTGCACGATGAACTGCATGTGACCAGCGTGTTCGTCACGCACGACCAGGAAGAAGCGCTCGAAGTGGCCGACCAGGTGGTGCTGATGAACCGCGGCCACGTCGAGCAGTACGGCTCGCCCGAGGCGGTCTACAACCATCCGGCCACGCCGTTCGTGTTCGGCTTCCTCGGCAACGTGAACCTGTTCCACGGCCGGCTGGAAGTGGGCGAGACCGGCGGCCTGCTGCATACCGGCGAAGCGGTGCTGCCGGTGGTCGGCAGCGGCCACGAGACGGCTGGCGATGCGGTCGCCTATGTCCGTCCGCACGACCTGGACCTGGAGCGCTATTCGCCCGGCGCCGACGGCATCGCCGTGACGCTGCGCCGCGCGCTGACGCTGGGCCCGGTGGCCCAGCTCGAACTCGAGCGTGAAGACAACCAGGACGTGATCGAAGTCGCGCTGCCGCTCGAGCGCTTTCGCCACGCGGGCTTCCGCGAGGGCGAGCTGCTCGCCGTGCGGCCGCGCCAGCTGCGCGTCTTTACGCAAGCCAACGGCACTGCGCCAGGCAAAAAACAAGAGGCCGCACGATGAACTTCCAGCAACTCCGATCGATCCGCGAGGCGGTGCGCCGCCAGTTCAACCTGACCGAGGTCGCCAACGCGCTCTACACCTCGCAGCCCGGCGTGTCGCGCCAGATCCGCGAGCTGGAAGAAGAACTGGGCGTCGAGATCTTCGAGCGCTACGGCAAGCGCCTGACCGGGCTGACCGAGCCCGGCCGCGAGATCGTGCGCATCGTCGAGCGCCTGCTGCTTGAAGCCGAGAACCTGCGCCAGGCCGGCGACGAGTTCGCCGGTCGCCATATCGGGCGCCTGACCGTGGCCACCACGCATACGCAGGCCCGCTACGCGCTGCCGCGCGTGGTGCAGGCCTTCCGCCGCGAGTATCCGCATGTGACGCTGGCCCTGCAGGAAGCGTCGCCGACGCATATCGTCGAACTGCTGCTGACGGGGCAGGCCGATATCGGCATCGCCACCGAAGCGGTGGCGACCGAAGCCGGGCTGACCTCGTTCGAGGCCTACAGCTGGCAGCACGTGCTGGTGGTTTCGCCCGACCATCCGCTCACGCGCCTGCCCGAGCCGACGCTCGAGGACGTGGCCGGCTTCCAGCTCATCACCTATGACGCCGGCTTCACCGGCCGCCGCAAGATCGACAGCGCCTTCGCCGAAGCGGGGCTGCAGCCGGAGATCGTGCTGACCGCGCTGGACGCCGACGTGATCAAGACCTACGCCGAGCTGGAGCTGGGCGTGGGCATCATCGCCTCGATGGCGTACGACGAGCGCAAGGACTCGGGCCTGGTGCGCATCAATGCCGACCACCTGTTCGCGCCCAACACCACCAGCGTGGCCGTGCGCCGCGGCGCCTATCTGCGCGGCTATGCGCACGCCTTCATCAATATGTTCGCGCCGCACCTGTCGCGCGACACCGTCAGCAGCGCGCTGTCGGAGCAGGACCGCCAGGCGCTGGCGGCCTGAGCGGCACTCTCGTCAGCCGTGCGCCGGGCAACGCCCGGCGCCGCATGGCGCCGGCGGCACTCCGCCGCATTCCGCGCGCGCCGTCTGCCCCCGCACGGTGCCGTTCGCGCCCCGTGTCCACCGTTCGTCGCAACAGGCTTTCTTCGTGCCCGGGTGAAGGGTAAAGTCCTTGCACGTGGCGCGCATTGCCAGTCAGGCGCGCGCCACGTCTTCCGCAGTGCAACAGATATTGCGCGCGGCTGCCCGTTGGGCAAGGAAAGAGGGGCAAGGGAGAGAGACGATCATGCGTGACGAATCGCTGCTGCGCTGGCAGTGGCGCGGCTATGGCCGCAACCATCAGCATCCCCGCAACCTGCTGCTGCATATCGTGGCCGTGCCGATGTTCATGGCGGGCACGGTGCTGTGCGCCTATGGCATCTTGCGGCTGAGGCTGCCTGCGGTGGCGCTGGGGCTGGTGTGCATGGGCATGTCGCTGGCGCTGCAGGGGCGCGGGCACCGGCTGGAGGCCAACGCGCCGGAGCCGTTTGCCGGCCCGGCGGACATCGCCGGCCGTATCTTCGCCGAGCAATGGGTCACCTTCCCGCGCTATGTGCTGTCAGGCCAATGGTGGCGTGCGCTGACCGGCGAGTGCGGCACGCGCGTCACGTCAGGGGATTGCGCCGAAACCAGCCAGCGCTAACATACCGCCATGAACCGCTGCTTCTCCACCGTTGCCACCGCGCCCCCATCGCGGCTCACCATCCTCGGCCGCGACCTGCTGTTCGTGCTGTGCATGAACACGGTGATTGCCGTCAGCCTGAACTATGGCTTCCAGACCGGCGGCACGCTCTGGCACAACTTTGTCTACAGCCAGCTGATCGGCCTGTCGATCTGGCTGCTGATCGATATCCCCCGCGTCGGCATCTGGTGGAACGACCGGCCGCGCCGCTGGCCCTTCCTGCTGCTGGCCGCCGCCGCGGTGCCGACCGGCGTGGTGATCGGTGGCTGGGCCACGCGCGTGGCGCTGGACCTGCCGCCCAAGTCGGTGGCCGAAACCGGCGACATGCTGCGCATGTGCCTGGTGGTGGGCATGCTGGCATCGGCGTCGATGATCTACTTCTACTGGTCGCGCGAGAAGCTCGCCTACCTGGAGCGCCAGGCCGCGCTGGATGCACTGCAGCGCGAGGAGGCCGAAAAGCAACTGGTGCGCGCGCAGCTGATGGCGCTGCAGGCGCAGATCGAGCCGCACTTCCTGTTCAACTCGCTGGCCAACCTCGACGGCCTGATCGCCACCGACCCGCCCGCCGCGCGCCAGCTGCTGCAGCGCCTGATCGGCTTCCTGCGCATGTCGCTGGCACACACCCGCGCCGAGCAATGCACGCTGCGGCAGGAGTTCGAGCTGCTGCGCAGCTATCTCGATATCCAGGGCATGCGCTTCGGCCAGCGGCTGTCGTATGACGTCGACCTGCCGCGCGAGCTGGCCAAGGTCGAAATTCCCCCGATGCTGATCCAGCCGCTGGTGGAAAACGCGGTGACGCACGGTATCGAGCCTTGCATGATCGGCGGCCATATCCAGCTGTCGGCGCGTGCCGCCGGCGACGATGCGGTGCAGGTGATCATTGCCGATACCGGCGTGGGCTTCGGCCATGGGTCTGGCAAGGGCTCGGGGCTGGGCATCACCCATGTGCGCGAGCGGCTGGCGCGGATTTTCGGGGCCGCCGCCAGCATGCAGATGGAAGAAAACACGCCGCGCGGGGTGGTGGTGCGTCTGACATTGCCGCTGGTGCGCCCGGTCGAGGCGCCGACGCTGACGCAGACCGTCACTGTGCCGGAGAGCATTTCCGTGCCGTCGCCGGCCATCCAGCGGACCTGACGCGCTGCTGGTGATCGCCTGCACGAAGACAACCCGAGGCGCTGCGTAGGACGGCGTCATCAGCATCGCCCCAGATTTCTTCACTGCCCCCAACATCGCCCCCATGACCCCGACCCTTCTGATCGCCGACGACGAAGCGCTGCTCGCGCGCGTGCTGGAATCCGAACTGAAGTCGCTGTGGCCCGAGGCCCGCATCGTCTCGGTCGTGCACGACGGCATGGCCGCACTGGCCGCCGCGCGCGAGCACCAGCCGCGCGTGGCCTTCCTGGATATCCGCATGCCGGGCATGAGCGGCATGGACGTGGCGCGCGAGCTGATCGAGTTTGATATCCCGCCGCTGGTGGTCTTTGTTACCGCCTATGACCAGTTTGCGCTGGAGGCCTTCGAGCGCGCGGCGGTCGACTATGTGCTCAAGCCCGTACAGCGCGAGCGGCTGGAGGCGACCGTGTGCCGCCTGAAGGAGCGGCTGCAGGCGATGGCCGACGACGATGCCGACGAGGGCGCCGATGACAGCGCCGAGGCCGAGGCCGCCGTGCTCGACACCGACCGCCTGGGGCAACTGCTGGCGCGGCTCGAATCGCTCGAGCACGCCACGCCCGGCGGCGCGGCGCAGCGCCAGTATCTGCGCTTTATCAAGGCGCTGGTCGGGCAGGAGGTCCGCATCATCCCGGTCGACGAGGTGATCTACCTGGAAGCCACCGACAAGTACGTCAACGTGGTCTCCAGCGCCGGCGAGGCGCTGATCCGCACCAGCCTGCGCGAGCTGACCCAGCAACTGGATCCGGAGCGTTTCTGGCAGGTCCACCGCGGCACGGTGGTCAACATCGACTGCGTGGCCAGCGCGGTCAACCAGTCGCTGGGGCGGCTGTCGCTGCGGCTGCGCGACCGGCCCGAGCTGCTGCCGGTGGCGCGCCAGTACGCGCACCTGTTCAAGCAGATGTAGGGATTGCGCCACCCGGCTGCAGCGGGGCGCGGTTTTCCTCTATGATGCGGGCTGGACGCTGATTTTATTCAGCAGCCGTTTAAACGCCGGTTAGTTCTACCGCAGCCCGCTACCGCACCTTCCGCCCGCGCCATGTCCACCGCCGCCATCGATCCCGCCCGCAATCCGCTTCGCCATGACGCCCAGGTGATCGGGCTGGTCGGACTGGCGCACGGGGTCTCGCATTTCTATCACTTGCTGCTGGCGCCCCTGTTCCCGTGGATCAAGGCCGAGTTCGGGCTGAGTTATGCGGAGCTGGGGCTGCTGATGACGGTATTCTTCGCCGTGTCGGCGGTGGTGCAGACCGCCTCGGGCTTCGTGGTGGACCGCTTCGGCGCGCGGCCGGTGCTGTTTGCCGGACTGGCCTTCCTCGGCAGCGCGGCGCTGCTGCTGTCGGCCAGCAACGGCTATGCCGCGCTGCTGGCCGGCGCGGCGGTGGCGGGGCTGGGCAACGGCGTGTTCCACCCGGCCGACTTCACGCTGCTGAACAAGCACGTGTCGCAGCCGCGGCTGGGCCATGCCTTCTCGGTGCACGGCATTTCCGGCAACCTCGGCTGGGCGGCGGCGCCGCTGTTCCTGGTCACCATCGCCAACCTGGCCAGCTGGCGCGCGGCGCTGGCGGCGGCCTCGGTGGTGGCCTTCGTGGTGCTGGCCGTGCTGGTGGTGCTGCGCCATGTGCTGGACCCGCGCGCGGTGAGCGGCGCCGTGGGCCGGCCCGCCGCCAGGGCCGCCGGCGGCAGCCTGCTGGGCTTCCTGCGGCTGCCGCAGGTGTGGGTGTGCTGGGCGTTTTTCCTGCTGACCACGTTCTCCGCCGCCGGCATCCAGAGCTTTGCGCCGACCGCGCTGACCTACCTGTACGGCATGCCGTTCACGCTGGCCACGGCTTCGTACACCATCTACATGCTGTGCAGCGCCGGCGGCATGGTCGTCGGCGGCTTTGCCGCCAGCCGCACCAGCAACCATGACCGGCTCATCGCCATCAGCTTTACCGTCTCCGGCCTGATCGCCATCCTGGTCGGTTTGAACCTGTTCCCCGCATTGCTGGTGCCGGTGCTGATGGGCCTGATCGGGTTTGGCGCCGGCGTCGCCGGTCCGTCGCGCGACCTGCTGGTGCGTGCCGCCGCCCCCGCCGGCGCCACCGGCCGTGTCTATGGCGTGGTCTATTCCGGCCTCGACATCGGGCTGGCCTGCGGGCCGCTGTTTTTCGGCGCGCTGATGGACGCGCGGCTGCCGGCCTGGGTGTTCTTCATGATCGGCGGCTTCCAGCTGATCTCGATCTTTACCGCGGTGACGGTCGGCAACGGCAACCGTTCGCGCAGCGGTGCCGCCGCGCCGGCAGCCTGAGCCCGGCCGGCGCCGCCGGCCACCATCGCCTGCCTTCTGCGCGTCCTGCCTTGTTCCAGCCTGCCTCGAGGATGTTTCCATGACTGCCACGCCGGGCCATTCGAACCCTGACACTCCCGCTTCGCACGAAGCTGGCGGCACGCCACTATTGGGCGGCCATATCCTCGTTGATGCGCTGCTGGCGCATGGCGCCGAGCTGGCCTTCGGCGTGCCGGGCGAAAGCTACCTGGCGGTGCTCGACGGTTTCCATCGCCGCCGCGACCAGCTGCGCTTTATCGTCTGCCGGCAAGAGGGCGGCGCGGCGGTCATGGCCGAGGCCTACGGCAAGCTGACCGGCCGTCCCGGGCTGGCTTTCTGCACGCGCGGCCCTGGCGCCACCAATGCCAGCATCGGCGTGCATACCGCGTTCCAGGACTCGACGCCGATGATCCTGTTCATCGGCCAGGTCGGCACCGATTTCATCGACCGCGAAGCCTTCCAGGAAATCGACTACCGCCGCATGTTCGGCCAGATGGCCAAGTGGGTGGCGCAGATCGACCGGGTCGAGCGCATCCCCGAATACATCGCGCGCGCCTACCAGACCGCCACCTCGGGCCGGCCCGGCCCGGTGGTGCTGGCGCTGCCGGAGGACATGCTGGCGCAGACGGCCGTGGTGCCGCAGCTGCGCGGCTACGAGCGCGTGCTGAGCTGGCCGGGCGATCCCGGGATGGCGCGCCTTCGGCAATTGCTGGAAGCCGCCGGGCGGCCCTTCGTGCTGGCCGGCGGCAGCGGCTGGACGCCGCAGGCCTGCGCCGACCTGCAGGCCTTTGCCGAACGCTTCGCGCTGCCGGTCGGCTGCGCCTTCCGCGGGCAGGACCTGTTCGACAACCGCCATCCCAACTATGCCGGCGATGTCGGCATCGGCATCAACCCGGCGCTGGCCGAGCGTATCCGGCAATCCGACCTGGTGCTGGCCATCGGCCCGCGCCTGGGCGAGATGACCACCGGCGGCTACGCGCTGATCGCCGCGCCGCGGCCCGCGCAGACGCTGGTGCACGTGCACGCCGGTGCCGAGGAACTGGGCAGCGTCTACCAGGCCGACCTGATGATCCATGCCTCGATGCCGGCCATCGCCGCGCGCCTGGCCGCGCTGGAGCCCGCCGCCGCGCCGCGCTGGCAGGCCTGGACCGAGGCGGCCCATGCCGATTACGAGCGCTACCTGCAGCCGCCGGCCTATGCAGGGCAGGGCGTCGACATGGCCGAGGTCATCCGCACGCTCGACCAGATGCTGCCGGACGATGCGGTGGTCACCAACGGTGCCGGCAACTACGCCGGCTGGCTGCACCGCTATTTCCGCTATCGCCCCTTCCGCAACGGCGGCCGCGGCCAGCTGGCGCCGACCAGCGGCGCGATGGGCTACGGCGTGCCGGCCGCGGTCGGCGCCAAGATTGCCTTCCCGCAGCGCACCGTGGTGGCGCTGGCCGGCGACGGCTGCTTCCTGATGAATGGCCAGGAACTTGCTACCGCGATGCAGTACCAGGCGCCGGTGGTGTTCATCGTCGTCAATAACGGCATGTACGGCACCATCCGGATGCACCAGGAACGCGAATACCCGAACCATGTATCGGGCACCGCGCTGCACAACCCGGACTTTGCCGCGCTGGCGCGCGCCTATGGTGCACGCGGCGAGACCGTGACCACGACCGAGGCCTTCGCCCCGGCGCTGCGCGCCGCGCTGGACGCGCCGGTGTCGACGCTGATCGAGATCCGCGTCGATCCGGACGTGATCACGCCGCGCACCACGCTCAGCGCGATCCGCGCGCAGGCGCTGGCCGGCGGGCAGCATTGAACGCGGCGCGGCCGCAAGGGATTCTTACCATCCATCAGGAGACCATTGATGAAGCCTGTCACCACCGACCTGTGCGACGCCCATGAAGACCGCCTCGCCGCCGGTACCCTGCGCGTGATGGCGCCGGTGTTCCGCGCCTGGGGCAAGCAGGGCGCCTTTGCCGGCCCGGCCGCGACGTTGAAAGTGTTTGAAGACAACTCGCTGGTGCGCACCGTGCTGGAAGCGCCGGGCCAGGGCCGGGTATTGGTGATCGACGGCGGCGGCTCGCTGCGCTGCGCGCTGGTGGGCGGCAACCTTGGCCTGCTGGCCGAGAAGAACGGCTGGGCCGGCATCGTCGTCAACGGCTGCGTGCGCGACAGCGCCGAACTGGACGTGTGCGACATCGGTATCCGCGCACTGGCCGCGCACCCGCGGAAAAGCCAGAAGCGCAACGCCGGCGAAAGCGAAGTCGCGGTGCAGATGCCCGGCGCGGTCGTGCGTCCGGGCAACTGGATCTATGTCGACGCCGACGGCGTGCTGGTCTCGGACGACAGGCTGGAGGGCTGAGCATGCCGCGCGTCTTCGTCTACGGCACGCTGCGCGCCGGCGAGGTCAACGACCTGAATGCGGCCGCGCAGCGGCACGGCATCGCCGCGCCCACGCTGCTGGGCACGGCCACCGTGGCGGGCCGGCTCTATGACTTCGGGACCTATCCCGGGCTGGTGCTGGATGCGGCGGCCGGACCGGTGGTCGGCGATATCTATGACATCCCCGATGCGCTGCTGCCGGTGCTGGACGAGATTGAAGAGGTCTATCCGGGGCAGGCCACGCTGTTCGTGCGCGAGGAATGCGCCGTGCAGCAGGCAGGCAAGCCCATCGCCTGCCTGCTATATCCGGTGGCGGAAGCCGCCGTGGCCACGTTGCCGCACATTGGCAGCGGTGACTGGGTGGCCTACCGGCGGGCGCGAGATCCTGCCAGGGCCTGAACGCGGTCCCGGCGAAGACAGCCGCGCAGCGGCGCCCTTGCGGCGCCGTTTCTTTTGCTTGCGCGGTAACCAATCACGCGCATGCATGCCAACCCTGCAATTTTTCACGATGTGGAAAGGCGTTGCGAGCCGCAAAAATACATGGTTTGCAGAGCACAACCCTATTTCTCATGATGAAAGATTATGTCCCGTATCGTGAAATAAATTTTGTAAAGCGCTGAATTCATTGAATAAAAAAACTAAGCAATAGCTTCAGTTCAGGGTTGTTGCGATGCGGGAGCATTCCCTACACTCTTATATAAGACACAGGACTTGAGCCGCAAAAACGCCCCACAGGCGGCGGCCCAAGGCAGGTGATCAAAAGATTCTCAGCCATCCCCAAGCGTCTTCAGGAGAGTGACCATGAACCGCCAAGAACAGATCCAGGCCCTGCAAAAAGACTGGGATAGCAACCCCCGCTGGAAGGGTATCAAGCGCCACTTCACCGCCGAAGACGTGGTGCGCCTGCGTGGTTCGGTCCAGGTCGAGCACACCCTGGCCCGCCGCGGGTCCGAGAAGCTGTGGAACCTGCTGCACACCGAGCCGTTCGTCAACTCGCTGGGCGCGCTGACCGGCAACCAGGCCATGCAGCAAGTGAAGGCCGGCCTGAAGGCCATCTACCTGTCGGGCTGGCAAGTCGCCGGCGACGCCAATCTGGCCGGCGAAATGTACCCCGACCAGTCGCTGTACCCGGCCAACTCGGTGCCGCAGGTCGTCAAGCGCATCAACAACACCTTCCAGCGCGCCGACCAGATCCAGTGGAGCGAAGGCAAGGGCGACACCGACTTCTTCGCCCCGATCGTGGCTGACGCGGAAGCCGGCTTCGGCGGCGTGCTGAATGCGTTCGAACTGATGAAGTCCATGATCGAAGCGGGCGCCGCGGGCGTTCACTTCGAAGACCAGCTGGCTTCGGTGAAGAAGTGCGGCCACATGGGCGGCAAGGTGCTGGTGCCGACCCGCGAAGCCGTCGCCAAGCTGACCGCTGCCCGCCTGGCCGCCGACGTCTCGGGCGTGCCGACCCTGGTGATCGCCCGTACCGACGCCGAGGCCGCCGACCTGCTGACCTCCGACATCGATGACAACGACAAGCCGTTCTGCACCGGGGAGCGCACCGTGGAGGGCTTCTACCGCGTCCGCAACGGCCTGGAGCAGTCGATCTCGCGCGCCCTGGCCTACGCGGAAGTGGCTGACCTGGTGTGGTGCGAAACCGGCAAGCCGGACCTCGAGTTCGCCAAGAAGTTTGCCGAAGCCGTGCACGCCAGGTTCCCGGGCAAGATGCTGGCCTACAACTGCTCGCCGTCGTTCAACTGGAAGAAGAACCTGGACGACGCCACCATCGCCAAGTTCCAGAGGGAACTGGGCGCAATGGGCTACAAGTTCCAGTTCATCACGCTGGCCGGCTTCCACTCGCTGAACTACTCGATGTTCAACCTGGCCTACGGCTACGCCCGCAACCAGATGAGCGCATTCGTGGAACTGCAGGAAGCCGAGTTCAAGGCAGCCGAAAAGGGCTTCACCGCCGTCAAGCACCAGCGCGAAGTCGGCACCGGCTACTTCGACGCCGTGACCCAGACCATCGAAGGCGGCCAGTCGTCGACGACCGCGCTGAAGGGTTCGACCGAAGACGAGCAGTTCTTCGAACACAAGAAAGTGGCCTGACTCTCCTGGTCACCCCCGCCGGCTAGTGGGTCCGGCGGATCGGGGGGCGCGCGACCATCGCGCCCTCCTGTTTAGGCGACGCGCCGTTCTCTCTCAGGGACGGCGCGCTTTTTTTTTTTGGTTCATCGCTTCTTGCCTCCGACAATTGAAAGCGCGTTTCACATTGCGGAATTTGCTCGGCATATTCCGCGGCGGTGTTTTTCGTTTTTTGAAAACGTGTTCCACATCGCAAAATTTGATGCGTATGTCATTGAAAAATAAGGAAAAATCAACTCTTATGTCTTATATAAGACATTGCCGCAACGCATCAAAAGCTCCCTACAATAAGGTCACGCTGCTTGCTTCGACATCCGTAGCGGCACACGCAGATTTTTAAAACGCGCCTTATCCTTAGGAAATTCACATGGCCCAGTATCAAGACGACATCAAGGCAGTTGCTGCTTTGAAAGAGAACCACGGCAGCGCGTGGAACGCCATCAATCCCGAGTATGCCGCCCGCATGCGTGCCCAGAACAAGTTCAAGACGGGCCTGGACATCGCCAAGTACACCGCCAGGATCATGCGCGCCGACATGGCCGCCTACGATGCCGACTCGTCCAAGTACACCCAGTCGCTCGGCTGCTGGCACGGTTTCATCGGCCAGCAGAAGATGATCTCCATCAAGAAGCACTTCAACAGCACCGAACGCCGCTACCTGTACCTGTCCGGCTGGATGGTGGCCGCGCTGCGCTCGGAGTTCGGCCCGCTGCCGGACCAGTCGATGCACGAGAAGACCTCCGTCAGCGCGCTGATCCGCGAGCTGTACACCTTCCTGCGCCAGGCCGACGCCCGTGAACTTGGCGGCCTGTTCCGCGAGCTGGACGCTGCCCAGGGCGCTGCCAAGGCCGCCATCCAGGCAAAGATCGACAATCACGTCACCCACGTGGTGCCCATCATCGCCGACATCGACGCGGGTTTTGGCAATGCCGAAGCCACGTACCTGCTGGCCAAGCAGTTCATCGAAGCGGGCGCATGCTGCATCCAGATCGAAAACCAGGTGTCCGACGAGAAGCAGTGCGGCCACCAGGATGGCAAGGTCACCGTGCCGCACGAGGACTTCCTGGCCAAGATCCGCGCCATCCGCTACGCCTTCCTGGAGCTGGGCGTGGACGACGGCATCATCGTCGCCCGTACCGACTCGCTGGGCGCCGGCCTGACCAAGCAGATCGCCGTGACCCACACGCCGGGCGACCTGGGCGACCAGTACAACTCGTTCCTCGATTGCGACGAACTGTCGGCCGACCAGCTGGGCAATGGCGACGTCATCATCAAGCGCGACGGCAAGCTGCTGCGTCCCAAGCGCCTGCCCAGCAACCTGTTCCAGTTCCGCGCCGGCACGGGCGAAGCGCGCTGCGTGCTGGATTGCGTCACCGCACTGCAAAACGGTGCCGACCTGCTGTGGATCGAAACCGAAAAGCCGCATATCGCCCAGATCGGCGGCATGGTCAGCGAGATCCGCAAGGTCATCCCGAACGCCAAGCTGGTGTACAACAACAGCCCGTCGTTCAACTGGACCCTGAATTTCCGCCAGCAGGCGTATGACGCGATGAAGGCCGCGGGCAAGGATGTGTCGGCCTACGACCGCGCCCAGCTGATGAGCGTGGAATACGATCAGACCGAACTGGCGCAGCTGGCCGACGAAAAGATCCGGACCTTCCAGGCCGACGCGTCGCGCGAAGCCGGCATCTTCCACCACCTGATCACGCTGCCGACCTACCACACCGCGGCACTGTCGACCGACAACCTGGCCAAGGAATACTTCGGCGACCAGGGCATGCTGGGTTATGTGGCTGGCGTGCAGCGCAAGGAAATCCGTCAGGGCATCGCCTGCGTCAAGCACCAGAACATGTCGGGCTCGGACATCGGCGACGACCACAAGGAGTACTTCAGCGGCGAAGCGGCCCTGAAGGCGGCGGGTAAGGACAACACCATGAACCAGTTCTGATACCGGTAATACCCCCCAGGCAAAACGCCAACCCATAATGAGGGTTGGCGTTTTTTTTTATCCGGCGAGATAGCTCGCGGGGTTCTCATCGAACGTTTTCCTGTGCGCCTGGTGGACGCGGTTCAGCGCCCCATGCGGCGGTTGTAGCTGCTCGATATGCGCGCCATCAATGCCGGGTCGTTCGCACCCGTGCTGTCGAATGTCACCCGCACGTGGCCGTCTGCCAGCTGATCCACATCGGCCATCACGGCGCTGCTTTCCAGGCTGCCGACCACTATGCCATTGACGGGGTCCTCGAGGCTGAGCGCGAGGCCCTGGTCCTGCATTGCCCCTGCTGCTGCGGTGAAGGTGCGATCGAAGCTGGCCGGCGCCATGACCGTAAAGGCGCCGGTTCCGGCCGGAGTCAACGCGCATGCCGAAAGCGCCAGGATGCCGCTGCTTGCCATGAGTGAAAGTCGCATGATGATGACACCTGCTGTCAGCCCCGACCGAAAATGCAAGCCTGCGATTTTTTGCGAGTTTTCCACTCGCTGATCGCCCTGCAACAAGATTAGGCGACATCGGCGAAGATGCCATGCGAGTCAGTGGATGCGCCGCGCAGTGTCCGCGCAGTGTCCAGGCAGCAGAAAGGATGGCGGCAGGTCGGGCATGTTCTCGTCGCACCCGGGTTCGGACGACCGCGCCAGGCATATCGAGGAGCGCGAGGAGCGGATACGCAAGGCTTCGTGAGCCATCGGACGCATCAACGGCAACGCCCGCACCGGAGAGCCCGGTGCGGGCGTTGTGCGTTCTGCCAGGGCAGGCCGGGGTCAGCGATACACGATCACCGGGATATCGGTATGCGTCAGCACCTTCTGCGTTTCGCTGCCGAGCAGCAGGCCGGACAGCCCGCGCCGGCCGTGCGACGCCATGAAGATCACGTCGCAGCCATGGCGCTCGGCCGCGTCGATGATGCCGAGGTAGGGCACGGCGAAGGTCGACATGTCGGCGTCAAAGGTGACGCCGGCCGCCGTTGCCAGGTTTTCGACTTCCTTCAGGTAGAGCTTGGCCTGGTTCTCGATGCGGTCCTTGAAGGCCTGCGGCGCCTCGACCACGATTTCGCTGAACGGGGTGTAGGGATACTCTTCCAGGCAGACATAGGCCGTGACGCGCGCGCCGATGGCCTTGGCGAGTTCCAGCCCGCCGTTGATGGCTTTCTTGGAGAGTTCCGAGCCGTCGGTGGGTAGCAGGATGTGTTGGAACATGCGGGGCTCCTTTTCTGACCAGGGAAGGGGCAGGGCGGCCGCCCGGCGCCGGTGGGGCGATGCCGGGGCGGTGGAAAGCGCCTGTCTGAATCCATTGTAGTCAGTGGGTGCCGAGTACGGCATTGTGCAAGATCAATTGCAACAAAAGCGTCCCAGCCGGAGCCCTTGCGCTGGCCGTCAGCCTGCCAGCGCCGTTGCCGCCGGCACGGATGCCGCCTGCTCCGCCCGCCGCCAGTAGGCCGGGTTGCCGTAGGTGTTCTTCAGGTGGTCGATAAACAGCCGCACCCGCAGCGGCAGGTGCTTGCGCTGCGGGAACACCGCATGGATGCCGATCGGCGGCGCCTGGAAGCCGTCCAGCACCGTGACCAGCCGGCCGCTGGCGATTTCGTTGCCGACTTCCCACCACGAGCGCCACGCCAGGCCGTTGCCCTGCAGGCACCACTCGTGCAGCACCGCGCCGTCGCTGCATTCCATGGTGCCGCCGACCTTGACGGTCACCGAGCGGCCGTCTTCCGTGAATACCCAGCCGCGCTGCACGTTGGCGCTGGCGCCAAAGGCCAGGCAGTTGTGCCGCTGCAGTTCGTCCGGCGTGCTGGGGCGGCCGGCGCGGGCCAGGTAGTCGGGCGAGGCCACCACCACGCGCCGGGTCTCGGCCAGCCGGATCGAGACCAGGCTGGAGTCGGGCAGGTCACCCAGCCGGATCGCGCAGTCGAAGCCTTCATTGACCAGGTCGACCACGCGGTCGGACAGGTCCAGCGTGATCGAGACGTCGGGATGGGATTCGATGAACAGCGGCACCAGCGGCGCCACATGCTTGCGCCCGTAGCCGGCCGGCGCGGTCACGCGCAGGTGGCCGCTGGCCTTGACGCCGCCGGCCGAGACGCTGGCCTCGGCGTTGTGCAGGTCGTTCAGGATGCGCTGGCAGTCCTCCAGGAAGGCCGAGCCTTCGAAGGTCAGGCTGATCTTGCGCGTGGTACGTACCAGCAACTTGACGCCCAGGCGCTCTTCCAGCGCATCGATGCGGCGCCCGATGATGGCCGGCGCCACGCCTTCCGCCGCCGCTGCGGCCGACAGGCTGCCGCGCGAGGCGACGGATACAAAAGTCTCCAGCTGTTTGAAATGGTCCACAAATGTTCGCCGAGTAGTGCCCGAGTAATACGCACTCGCGCGATTTGTGCCGGCCCGGTCACGCCTGATGCGTTGCAGCGTGCTGCCAGCGGCCAATGCGCAAGGATTTAGTGCGGAGTATCGTTTAAGTCAGCCAAGATTAGTGGTCAAAAAGTAAAAGATCAAGTGACCCGGGGCACCTTTGCCGCAGTGCAGCGTCTCCCTACAATGCGATGCATTCATCGGTGTACACGGCCACGCAGTTGTGGTCCGGCACCGACACACCTTGCAGACACAGGTTGCCAGCGCCCCCATGAACAAGATCCGCGCAGTCGTCTTCGATGCCTACGGCACGCTGTTCGATGTGTATTCCGTCACCGCGCGCGCGGAACAGCTGTTCCCGGGCCGCGGCGAGGCGCTGGCGCTGCTGTGGCGCGACCGCCAGATCGACTACACGCGCATCCGCACCATGGCCGCGCACGATGGCGCGCACTACAAGCCGTTCTGGGCCATCACCGTGGACGCGCTGCGCTACGCCGCCGAGCGCCTGGGCTTGATGCTGGATGAAGCGACTGAAGCCCAACTGCTCAAGGAATACGCCTGCCTGTCGGCCTTCCCGGAAAACCTGGGCGCGCTCAAGCGGCTGCGCCGCGCGGGGCTGCCGCTGGGCATCCTGTCCAACGGCAATGCCGAGATGCTCGATATCTCGGTCAAGAGCGCCGGCATGCATGGCCTGTTCGACCATGTGCTGTCGGTCGATGCGGTGCGCCAGTACAAGACTGCGCCCGCCGCCTATGCACTGGGGCCGCTGGCTTTCGGGCTGGACGCGCAGGAGATGCTGTTCGTCTCATCCAACGGCTGGGACGCATGCGGCGCCACCTGGTATGGCTACACCACCTTCTGGATCAACCGTGCCGGCCACCCGGCGGAGCGGCTCGACGTAGCCCCCTCCGGCACCGGGCACGACATGAACGACCTGCTCGAATTCGTCCGCGCCCGTGGCGTGGCGGTATAGCAGGGCGCCCTTCAACCAAGTTATCGCTATCGTTTACAGGAGAACACTGATGGCTATCACGCTGCCCGCGGGCATGAAGATTACCGGCGAGATCCTGCCGGCCTACGAAGATATCCTCACGCCGGAAGCCCTGGCCCTGGTAGACAAGCTGCACCGCGCCTTCGAGCCGCGCCGCCAGGAACTGCTGGCCGCGCGCGTCGAGCGCGCCAAGCGCCTGGACGCCGGCGAAGTCCCCGATTTCCTGCCGGAAACCAAGAGCATCCGCGAAGGCGACTGGAAGGTCGCCCCGGTGCCCAAGGCGCTGGAATGCCGCCGCGTGGAAATCACCGGCCCGGTCGAAGCCAAGATGGTGATCAACGCCTTCAACTCGGGCGCTGACAGCTACATGACCGACTTCGAGGATTCCAACACCCCCAACTGGCACAACCAGCTGCAGGGCCAGGTCAACCTGAAGGCCGCCGTGCGCCGCACGCTGACCCTGGAATCGAAGGGCAAGCAATACAAGCTGAACGACAAGATCGCCACGCTGCAGGTGCGTCCGCGCGGCTGGCACCTGGACGAGAAGCACGTCACCATCGACGGCAAGCGCGTTTCGGGCGGCATCTTCGACTTCGCGCTGTTCCTGTTCCATAACGCGAAGGAGCAGATCGCCCGCGGCGCCGGCCCGTTCTTCTACCTGCCCAAGATGGAAAGCCATCTGGAAGCGCGCCTGTGGAATGACATCTTCGTGATGGCGCAGAACGAAATCGGCCTGCCGCAAGGCACCATCAAGGCCACCGTGCTGATCGAGACCATCCTCGCCGCGTTCGAGATGGAAGAGATCCTGTATGAACTGCGCGAGCACAGCGCCGGCCTGAACGCCGGCCGCTGGGACTACATCTTCTCGTGCATCAAGAAGTTCAAGAACGACAAGGACTTCTGCCTGGCCGACCGCGCCAAGGTCACCATGACCGCGCCGTTCATGCGCGCCTACGCGCTGCTGCTGCTGAAGACCTGCCACTCGCGCGGCGCCCCCGCCATCGGCGGCATGAGCGCGCTGATCCCGATCAAGAACGATCCGGAGAAGAACGCCATTGCCATGGAAGGCATCATCAGCGACAAGCGCCGCGATGCCACCGACGGCTACGACGGCGGCTGGGTGGCGCACCCGGGCCTGGTCGAGCCGGCCATGAAGGAATTCGTGGCAGTGCTGGGCGACAAGCCGAACCAGTTCGAGAAGCAGCGTCCGGACGTGCAGGTGAAGGGCGCCGACCTGCTCGACTTCAAGCCGGAAGCGCCGATCACCGAGTACGGCCTGCGCATGAACATCAACGTCGGCATCCACTACCTGGGCGCCTGGCTGGCCGGCAACGGCTGCGTGCCGATCCACAACCTGATGGAAGACGCCGCCACCGCCGAGATCTCGCGCTCGCAGGTGTGGCAGTGGATCCGCTCGCCCAAGGGCAAGCTGGAAGACGGCACCAAGGTCACGGCCGAGCTGGTGCGCAAGCTGATCCCGGAAGAACTGGCCAAGGTGAAGGAACTGGTCGGTGGCGACACCACGACCTATGACCGCGCTGCCGAGATCTTCGAGCAGATGTCGACGTCGGAGGATTTCGCCGAGTTCCTGACGCTGCCGCTGTACGAAGAAGTCTGAGCGGGCCGCATCGCTTCGGCATGACCAAAAACCGCAGCCTGATGGCTGCGGTTTTTGTTTGGGTGCCTCACTTCACAGCGGCCCGGGCAGCGTCTTCAGCCCGACCCAGACCACCATGATGACCACATTGACCGGCACGCTGAGCGCGCCCGGCACGTAGAACAGCGCCGACAGCACCGGCGCGCACAGCACGCCTTCCACCACGCTGCCCACGGCATAGAAGAAGACCCCGCACCACAGCCAGCGCCGCATGTAAGTCGGCAGCCAGTGCGCACGCGCCTTGTTGAAATGCCAGGCGTGGGTCCGTTCGGCCCGGCTTCCCCGGCTGGCGTCGCGGAACAGCCAGTTGAAGAAAAAATAGCGGTACAGCAGGGTGCGGAAGGCCAGCTCTTGCATGATCACTCCTATCGCCGTGCCAGGCCGGTGGTGCGCAATGTTCATACCAGCGCCTGCATGCAGGGACGGCGGCTTATATCAGCAGCGTAGCAAGAAGTCGCGGGGACAGCCCAGCCGGCGAGCGCAATCCGGATCCGCGTCATGCTGGAAAACCCCGCGTGTCCCGTGCCGCAACACTCTCTAATATGAAGTACCCGCCGCCAGCGCGGCGCCACAACATCAAAGCGGAGACTTCAGATATGGACCGTCGACAGTTCCTTGGCACCGCAGTCCTCGCCGCAACCGCCGGCGTGGCGCCGTACGCCATGGCGCAACAGTGGCCGGCGCGGCCCATCCGGCTGGTGGTGGCGTACCCGCCCGGCGGCGGTACGGACGTGGTGGCGCGGCTGTTTGCCGATTATCTTGGCCGTGTGGCGGGCCAGCCGGTGGTGGTGGAGAACAAGCCGGGTGGCGCCACCATTCCCGCCACGCAGGACGTGATCCGCGCCAGGAACGACGGCCAGACGCTGCTGGTGACGCTGGGTTCGTCCGCCACCTCGGGTGCGCATATCAACCGCGTGCCCTATGACCCGCTGACCGACCTCACCGCGCTGGCCGAACTCGGCCGCGCCCCGGTGCTGCTTGCCGCCAACAAGGACGCCCCGTATTCCACGCTGAAGGAACTGATCGCCTATTCCAAAGCCAACCCGGGCAAGCCGATCCATTCCGCCTCGTACGGCCCGGGCACGTCGTCGCACTTTGGCCCGTTGCTGTTCAACCGGCTGGCAGGCACCCACCTGGAGCCGGTGCTGTACAAGGGCTCGGCGCCTGCCACGCAGGACCTGGTGGGCGGCGTGGTGCCGCTGATGATCGACGGCCTGACCACCGGCGTGCCGCTTTACCAGGCCGGCAAGACCAAGGTGCTGGCAACCACCATCCCGGAACGCTCGGATCTGGCGCCCGGCGCACCCACGTTCCGTGAGCTGGGTTTCCAGGAGATGGAGCAACTTAGCGGCTATTTCGCCCTGTTCGGGCCAAAGGGCATGCCCAAGGCTACGGTCGATGCGGTCTCGGAGGCCGTGCGCAAGGTGCTGGCCGATCCGGCTTACCAGAAGCGGCTGGCCGGCATTGGCGTGCTGCCGGCGCAGGCGGTCACGCCGGAGGCGTTTTCTGCGCAGATCCGGACCGATCATGCGCGTTGGGGGCAGTTCATCAAGGATATCGGGTTCAAGATCGAGAATTGAACCCGCCAGGTTCGCCTGAACTCAGCGGCGGCGCCGCCGCGGGGCGATTTATTGTCCATACTGAACCTTGCCGCGGCGTCGTGCCGCGGTATCCAAGAATCAGCAGCCTATGGAGGGAATCGTGTTCAAGCACATCTTGCTGGCCACCGATGGCTCGGAGCTTTCCAAGGTCGCCATGGCAGCGGCGATCAATTTCGTCAAGGCGGGCGGTGCGAAGCTGACGGCGTATACGTGCATGGAGGAGTATCCCTACCTGTCCTCGAGCGATGCCGGCCATCCGCGGCGAAAGGCCTATGAGGAGCATGAGGCCGAGCGGGCCAGCGCGGTGCTGGCCGAGGTTGTCGCGGCGGCCACCGAGGCGGGTGTGACCTGCCAGACCGACATGAGCACGTCGGTGCCGTACAAGGGCATCATCGATGCCGCCGCCAAGCACGACTGCGACGTGATCTTCATGGCGTCGCACGGGCGGCGCGGGCTGGAGGGGCTGCTGGTCGGCAGCGAAACCCAGAAGGTGCTGACCCACTGCAGGATCCCCGTGCTCGTCTACCGCTGAGCTGGCACCGGGCCGTCAGAAGCGGAAGCCCCGGCTCGGATGCACCTTCCAGCCGCCGGCGCCATCGAGCTCCAGCACCTGGTGGTGGTACTTGAGCAGCGTGGGACGGTGGCTGACGCTCACCAGCGTCGCCTCCATGCCGGCCAGCAGCCGGTACATGCCTTCCTCGTTGCCGATATCGAGCGCGCTGGTGGCCTCGTCGAGCATCACGTAGCGGGGCCGCGACAGCAGCACACGCCCCATTGTCAGCCGCTGCTGCTCGCCCAGCGACAGCACCTTGCCCCAGTCCACGTCGGTATCGAGGCCGCCGAAGCGGTCGACGATGCCGCCGAGGTTCACCAGCTCGAGCAGCCGGATCAGCTCCTGGTCGGCGATGTGCTGCCCGATGTGGTTGGGGTAGAGCAACTGGCCGCGCAGGCTGCCGACCACCATGTACGGGTGCTGCGGCAGGAACAGCATGTCCTGCGGCCTGGGGCGCATGATGCAGCCGCTGCCGCTGGTCCACAAGCCGGCAATGGCGCGCATCAGCGAACTCTTGCCGCCGCCGCTGGCGCCGACGATCAGCAGCCCTTCGCCGGGATTGGCCGACACCGTCAGGTCGCGCACCAGCGTGCGTTCCAGGTTGGGCGTGCGCAGCGTCACGTGCAGCAGCGACAGGCGCGAATCCTGCACCGACTCGATCGTCGGTGCCGGCTCGGCGGCCTTGGCCGGCGTGGCCGCCAGCGTGCCGGCGAAGGTGTCGAGCCGGTCCAGCCCGGCCACGAAGCGGGCCAGGTCTTCGAAGTTGTCGACGATCACCGTCAGCGCATTCAGCACCGCGGCAAACGCCCCCGCCGCCTGGATCGCGCGTCCGACTTCCATTTCCCCGGACAGCACATGCGAGGCGACGATGGCGCTTGGCAGCAGGATGGTCAGGAAGCCATAGCCGTACTGGAACGTATTCAGGCTCAGCTGCCACTTGATGAGCTTGTCGAAGTTGCGGAAGGCCTGGTCGAAGCGGCCGCTGACATGCGAGGATTCCAGCGCCTCGCCGCGGTAGAAGGCGATCGATTCGGCGTTCTCGCGCACCCGGATCAGGCTGAAGCGGAAGTCCGCTTCGCGCTTGAGCTGGAAGAAGTTCAACCCGATCAGCACGCGCCCGAAGCAGTATATCGAGACGAAGCTCCCGGCGATGGCGTAGACCACCAGGAAGTAGACCAGCATCTGGGAAATCGACCACAGCACGGCGCTGAAGGCGATCAGCTGCAGCAGCGCGCCGATGCCGATCGAGAGGAAATACAGCGATTGCCTGGTGAAGGTGTTGATGTCTTCGGTGATGCGCTGGTCCGGATTGTCGATCGCCGCGTTGGCGTTGAGCTTGTAATAGGTCCGGTCCTTGAAGTATCCCTCGAGGTAATGGCGGGTGAGCCATCGTCGCCACAGCAGGCCCAGTTTGCTGCGCACGTAATAGTAGGAGGAATAGATGGGAACGACGCCGAGCAGGATGTAGAGGCACGTCCGGATAGAGCCCCAGAAGCGGTCGGCATCCTGCGCCGCCAGGGCCGAAGTGAATTCGCCCGTCTGTTCGTTGATCCAGACTTCGGCCTGCGTCTGGCCAAGCAGCAGCAGGATCAGCAGGAGCAGCAGGCCGGACGCCTTCCATCGTTCACGCGAAAACCAGTAGGGGCGGGCAATGGCCCAGTAACGGGTCCACACGTGGCGCGGGGGGGCGCCCGGACGTTTTCTGCGGGCCGAAGTGGTGCCGGCAACCCTTGGCTCGGGCACGACGCTCATCTGACTCTCCAGCGCTGACGGATTCCCTGCCGTCACGCACACCCGTCGTGCTGCAACGAAGCGGACCAGCAGGAGAATCTGGATGAAATATAGGACAGCAAAATCCACGCCCGTCCAGAATTCATCCGCGTAACGCTCGTTTTTTTCGCGCCGGCGCGCGGTGTGCGGTGTCGGCGGCAATGCCGAACCTTGCTTGCGGCCAGGGGGTGACCAAGGCGCTACAAGCGAATCCTGCAAGCTTTTCCCAACGTACCGGCTAGCGATAGTCACCCAGCACCGTGGCCCGCGTGAATTCCTCGATGTTGTCCAGCAGCGCATCGAGCGCATTGCCGGCACCGTCGACGTCGCCGCGCGCGATCGCCGAGGCCACGGCGGCGTGCAGCTTCGACATCGTGGGCAGGTCCGCGGCTTCCTTGTAGTGCAGGTACCAGAACCGGCGCGACAGGCCGTGCATCAGCCGCATGGCGCCGTCGGCGAATTCATTGCGCGCCGCCACCAGGCAAAGCTCGTTGAAGTCCCGGTCGGCGCGTACGAACGCGACGTCGTCGCCGTTGCGTGACGACTGTTCGAACTCCTTGGCCAGCCGCTTGAAATGATCGCGCTGCTCGGGCGTGGCGCGCCGGGCGGCGCTGCGGCAGATCAGGCGCTCCACCTCGCGGCGTGTCTCGAGCAGGCGCAGCTGCTTGCCGACATCGATCGGCGCGATCAGCAGGCCGCGCTGCGGCAGCACCATGATCAGGTGCTCCCGCGCCAGCCGCTGGATCGCTTCGCGAATGGGGGTGCGCCCGATGCCGGTCATTTCGCTCAGTTGCAGTTCCGATACCGAACTGCCAGGCGGCAGCTGCAGTGTCACGATCGCTTCCTCGATCTGCCCGTAGGCCAGGTCGGTCAGCTTGCCGCGCTGGCTGGCGGCCTCTTCAGGCTCTGGTACAGCCGCGGCACGTGGGCGGGTGGCAGTTTTTGCGTTCATGGCCAAGTGTCGAAGAACACGGAAAGCTACACGGAAAGCCCATTGTATATGAGCCGTACGCATCTTTTGTACACATCGGATCTGGCGCTTGCGCACACGCTGTTTTCTGCTACTATCCGTCTAATATATTAGATGTGTGCGGAGATGGCATGGCGGACGATGACGTCTTGGTCGTGGGACAAGGCCCGGTGACGGTGGTCGCCGTGCATGGCATCCAGGGCACGCGCGGCGCGTGGATGCCGTTGGCGGAGCAACTGGCCGACCGGTGCACTTTTGTCCTGCCAAACCTGCCGGGGCGCGGGAAGGCGAGGCCGCCGGCCGGCGCGCAGGCGTGCTCGCTCGATGCCTGGGCGCAAGTGCTGCGCCGCACGCTTGACACCCATGTTCGCGGATCGTTCATGCTGGCCGGGTGGAGCATGGGCGTATCGGTCGCGCTGGCCTACCTTGCCGGCGCACGCCAGATGCCTGGCCTGCCGCTGCCGGCGGAGTTGCTGCTGGTTTCCGGAACGCCGCAGCTGAACGCGGTGCAATGGTTCCAGCCTTCCACACCGAAGGCGTTGCTGGAAGCCATTGCCATGCGCGAACGGCGGCTGGGGCTGCGCGAGGCAGCGGACCATCGCACGGTGGCGTGGACCTGGGAATCGATCCGCCACACAGACCAGCGCGGCGAGCTTGGCCGGGTGCGTTGCCCGACGCTCGTCATCCACGGCAGCGAAGACGACGATTGCCCGCTTGCCCACGGCGAGATGCTGGCCAACGGCATCCCCGATGCCGAGCTGGTCGTGCTCCACGGCGCCGGCCATGGCGTGCTGACGCAACGCACGCCGGAGATCGCCCGCCACCTGCGTGCGCGCTGGCCGGCGCAGTTGGCATAGCCGCGCCATCCCCGCCATCTCCCATCTTCGACAAGCCGAAATCACCCCACAGGAGACAGCATGAGAGTGGAAGACCTCGTATATTTCTGCGCGCCGGCGCGACTGGTCATGGGCGCCGGATGCCGTGACCAGCTGCCCGCGCTGCTGCGCCGGCTCGGCTATCGTCGCGGCCTGCTGGTGACGGACACGTTCTTCACCGGTGCCACGCCGTGGGTAGAGGCACTCGTCGCGGGCGCCCGCGCGCATGACGTGGAGCTGCTGGTCTATGACGGCGGCATGCCCGATCCCACCACCACGCTGTGCGACGCGGCCACGGCGGCAGTCCGCGAACGGCTCGGCGGCCTGCCGGTCGACCACGTCATCGCGCTGGGCGGCGGCAGCAACATCGACCTGGCCAAGGCGCTCTGCCTGACCCTGCCCGGCGGCCGGCCCGTGCGCGCGTTCCTGGGCAGCATCGATGCCGGCACGCCCATGCTGCCACTGGTCGCCATGCCGACCACGGCCGGCACGGGCTCGGAGGCGACGCCGGGGGCGATCCTGGTCGATCCGGACAACGCGACCAAGGTGGCGGTCATGGACAACCGGCTGCGCCCCGCCGTGGCGCTGGTCGATCCCGAATTCACCTACACCTGTCCGCCGCGGGTCACCGCGGACGCCGGCATCGATGCGCTGACCCATGCGATCGAGTCCTACCTGACGCTCGATTCCGCCCGCTTTGACCGCGGCGGCGAACCGGACCCGGGCTACAGCGGCCGCAACGCGCTGACGATGTTGTTCGCGCACGAATCGATCCGCCTGTGCGGACAGTACCTGTTGCGCAGCTACCAGCACGGGGGCGACAGCGAAGCGCGCATCGGCATGAGCTATGCCAGCGTCTATGCGGCGCTGTCCTACGGCAGCGCGGGACTCAACGCCGTGCATGGCATTGCCTACGCGGTCGCGGGCCTCTCGCACCTGTCGCATGGCACCACCAACGCCGTGATGCTGCCGTATGTGCTCGACGCGTTGGGCGACGTGCGCCGCGAGGAGCTGCTGGCCATTGCCCGCCTGCTGGGCATCGCCGAAGGCGATCCCGATATGGCGGTGGCACGCGTGCCTGGCGTGGTGCGCGAGCTGGTGGGAGCGGTCGGCCTCCCGACCACGCTGCAGGCCTGCGGCATCGGGCAGGGCGACGTCGACCGGCTGGTGCGCGATGCACTGGATGTCACGCGGTTGGCCAAGGCCTTCCCCGGGCCGGACGTTTCCGCGCGATACACCGCCATTGTCCGCAATGCCTGGGCGGGCACGCTGTCCGCGGAAGCGGACGCCCTGGCGCAGCAGCGCCGGGTGGCCTAGCGCGCTTACGGGGCGCTTTCCCGACGATTTCCCGAGCTTTCCCGGTGCATTTGCCGCCAGCCACCCGGTTGCCCCGGCGGTAAACCATTACTTGAACATCAGCGATGTGCAACTAATATATTACGAAGCGCGCCACCACAGAGCGCGTCTCATTGACACAGGAGACAACCATGGATATGTCTGCAGGCGCCCTCAAGCTGGAGGCGGGTATTGCGGCGCGGCTGGAACGATTGCCGATGACCGGCTATCAGCGCTCGCTGTTCGGCATCATTGCCACGGCGTGGTTTTTCGATTCGATGGATCTGGGCCTGATGACATTCGTGCTGGGCTCGATCAAGGCGGAATTCGGCCTGAGCGCCGCGCAGGCCGGCCTGCTGGCCAGTTCCAGCTTCCTCGGCATGTTCCTGGGCGCGGCGATTGCCGGCCTGCTGGCGGACCGCTTCGGCCGCAAGCCGGTGTTCCAGGTCAGCATGGTCTTCTGGGGCGTGGGCAGCCTGATGTGCGGGCTGGCGGACAGCGTGACATCGCTGATGGTTTATCGCGTGCTGCTCGGCTTTGGCATGGGCATGGAATTTCCCATCGGCCTGTCGATGGTGTCGGAGATCGTGCCCGCGAAGAGCCGCGGCAAGTATGTCGCGATCCTGGAGGGCTTCTGGCCGATCGGCTTTATCGCGGCCGGCGCGCTGACCTACGTGCTGTTGCCGGTCATCGGCTGGCGCGGCATCTTTATCGCGCTGGCGGTGCCCGCCGTGTTCGTCTTCGTGGTGCGCCGCATGGTGCCCGAGTCGCCGCGCTGGCTTGAGGACGTCGGACGCAGGTCAGAGGCCGATGCGGTGATGGCCGGCATCGAACAGCGCGTGGAACGCGCCTCGGGCCGTCCGCTGCCGGCGGTTTCCGCCACGTTTGGCGGCACGCAGGCGCCGAGCCGCAAGGCGCGCTTCATGGAGCTGTGGAGCGGTCCCTATGCACGCCGCACCATCATGCTGTGGTCGGTCTGGTTCTTTGCGCTGCTGGGCTACTACGGGCTGACCACATGGCTCGGTGCGCTGCTGCAGCAGGCCGGCTATGCCGTGACCAAGTCCGTGCTCTACACGGTCTATATCTCGCTGGCCGGCATCCCCGGGTTCATCTTCTCGGCATGGCTGCTGGAAAAGTGGGGCCGCAAGCCGACCTGCGCGCTCATGCTGATCGGCAGCGCCGTGGCCGCGTATGCCTATGGCCAGGCGGCCGTGCACAAGCTGCCGGTGGAGCAGCTGATCGCCGCCGGCTTGTGCATGCAGTTCTTCCTGTTCGGCATGTGGTCCGTGCTCTATGCCTATACGCCGGAGCTGTACCCCACGCGCTCCCGCGCGACCGGCTCCGGCTTTGCCTCGTCGATCGGCCGCGTCGGCTCGCTGGCCGGACCCTATCTGGTTGGCGTGCTGCTGCCGGTGACGGGGCAGGGCGGCGTCTTCACGCTCGGCGCCTTGTCCTTTGCGGTGGCTGCGGCAGTGGTGCTGCTGCTGGGCGTCGAAACCCGCGGCAAGGCGCTGGAAGAAGTGTCGCAATAGGTGTCGCAATAGGTGTCGCAATAACGGTTCGCCGCGCGGCATCCAGCCGCGCCCGCATGGCGCCCCTGGCCACCAGGGGCATTTTTTGGATCGTCGCACTTTTATATCCAACTGATATGTTAGTGCGGCGCAGTTTTCCGGAGATGCAATCATGATGACGGAACGTCAACGCAAGTTCAGGGAGCAATACAAGGCCGATATCAGCCCGCTTTACAACGGCTTGCTGCATATCGCCGTGATCTACGGCGTCGGGATCGGCGCGCTGTGGTGGGCGATCCAGCGGCTGGACAACGTGACCTGGGAGTGGGCGCTGATCCTGCCGGTATTCCTGGCCGGAAACTTCGTGGAATGGTTCATGCACAGCTATGTCATGCACCGCCGGATCAACGTCTTTGCGCTGCGCGCCATCTATGAGCGCCACACGCGCCAGCACCACCAGTACTTCACCGACCAGGAGCCCACCATCGACAGCACGCGTGAATTCCGCATCGTGTTCTTCCCGTGGCGCGTGCTGGCAACGCTGGGCGTGGGCGGCGGCGGGCTGGGCTACCTGGCATCGCTGATCTTCAATGCCAACGCCGGCTACTTTGTCTTCATCACGATGGTGGCGCAGTACCTGATCTACGAGACCTTCCACTATTGCTGCCATGTGCACGACAACTGGTTCGTGCGCAACATGCCCTTTATCAACACGATCCGGCGCCACCACACCGCGCATCACAACATGGGCATCATGATGAAGTACAACATGAACCTCACGTTCCCGATCGCCGACTACATCATGGGCACTTCCGACCTGCGCCGCGGCCTGGTCGGGCACCTGTTCAACGGATACAGCGAGGCGCACGTCAAGGAAGAGCTGAAGCCGATCATCCAGAAATTCCGTACCGACCATTCGCGCGTTACGCTGGATGGGCCCGAGCTCGATGAAGAGGAACGGCGGGCGATGGCCGCCTAGCCGGCGTGTGGGTTCCGTGGAAAGAAGCAAGCGCCAGAGGAGGGGCAGGGGAGAGGGCAGGAGTTTCCACGAAGCGAGGCGCTACGGTGCTTGCCATGCGCCTGCCCTGGCATTCTGGCTACTAAACCACTGACGGACCCATGGCCCTGGCTTCGACCACGGCGCCGGCGCGGGCCACCTCCTGGTCCAGCAAGTCAATGATGCCGGTGACGCCGCGCAGCTCGCCCATCCGCACGCTTGCCAGCGCGAGCGCGAGCGGCATTGTCGGTGCGGCGATGTGTTGCCCGATTGCCGCCACGCGGCGGTCCTGCCGTTCGATCAGCCCGCTTTCGCCGCCGCCGCCGGCGCGCAATGCCTGGCCGAACTCCCATGCCGCGGACCGCGACTGCACGAGCGCGGCGCCGATCAGCGTTTCGTCCAGGCGGCCGGCCACCCTGTCTGCCAGCCGCAGCAGCGGCCAGACGGCGGCGAGCCGGTCCTGCACCTCGTCGACCATCAGCAACAGGAGATCGTTGACGCGATCGAAATCCGCCCGTGGCAGCGGGTACTCGTCCAGCGTGCGGGCCGCGGCGATGCCGAGATCCAGGTTGATATGCGCATTGATGCCGAGCAGCAGATGCTGCGATACCGTGGGCCGCCAGCGCGCTGCGGCATCGAAGGCAACCTGCCATGCACGGGTCACCGGTGCTGCGCGGAGGTGTGCCGCCAGCGCTTCGAAGTAACGGCCCGCAAACAGCACCACCAGGCGCTCGGCCGCCTCGGGCTGCTCGAAGGCGCCGGCCGCGAGGGCACTGCGGGCGCGCAGCGTGACGCCGCGGTAGAGGGCGGCAAAATAGCCGAGCCGGCTTGCATGCTGGCGCGACCAGGCAAGCATCGCATCGAAGCGCGCGAGGACCGCCGCGCCGTCAGGCGGCGGCACCGGGTCGAGCAGGATGCTCATTCGCCTATCGTGACGTGTTCGATCCCGCCATGGTCGTCGAGCGCAATCGAGACCGGCAGGTTATCGTCGCGCGCCTTCTCTAGCAGGCGCCTCAGGCGCTCGTCATGGCGCTTCACGAGAACCTCGCGCCGCTCGTCCAGCACCGCTGCGAGCAGCCGCCCGCGCGCGTCGAAGCGCAGGGCCGTGACGAAGCCCGTCAGCACCTGGTGGCCGCTGCCCGGCTGTTTCTCCACCACGATTCCGCCCAGGGTTTCCGCGTCTGGCTGGAAGGTCAGCACCTCGCGCGCACCGGGGAAGGCGTCGTTGGCGACGGAGATTTCCGCGGTGGCTTCGAGCGGGCTCAGCACCGTGAAGCGCACGACTTCGATGCCCGCCCCGAAAGCGATCTGGGTTGCGGCGGAGAAGGCCGCGTCGTGGATCGTTACCGCTACCCGGTAGCGGCGGCCCGGCCGGAAGCGGGCGGGCTCGACCGTGAGGCGCGGGTCGCGCGGGCGTCCGACCTGCACCGAGGTGAACTCCATGCGCGCGACCTTGTGCTTGCCCTCCAGCAGGCCCTTCAGCTCGACGCGCAGCGGCGCGATGCCAGGCTGCGGAAAATCCGCCTTGGCAACCAGGGTGCCATCCTGCTGCGCATGCATCGGCCAGGTGCGGCCGGTGAAGTCGCTCAGGACCGCTTCGAACTTGCCGGTGGCCGGCTTGTCCCGGAACATCGGCGTCGCGGTGACGACGCTGGTGTCCTGCGGATCGAGCTGGAAAGGATCGACGCGCAGCAGGATATCGAACTCCGGGCTGACCGAGCGCGCCATCAGGTTCAGGCGCAGCGGCCGGAACTGCGGATCGCCGGCAACACGCACGCGCCAGGTGCCGGCTTCGGGCGAAGGTATGTGCAGCGCGGTCATCCATCCCACGCCGATCTCGAAGGCACCGTTGAGCCCATGCCGGAACGACGTGCCCGACGGCGAGGTGGCTTCGATCGACGGGCGGCCGGGGTGGTGCCACGTCAGGCCCAGCAGCAGTTCCTGCGAGATGTCGTCGACATCGACTTCGAAGTGCGCCTCATTGACGCGGTGTTGCGATCCTTCGTCATTGCCCGCCGCCGCCAGGCGCGGCAGGCTGAACTGCTCCCACAGCAGCCTGGATGCAGGCCATGCCAGCGGCCGCAGCGGCAGGATGCCGTTGTTGTTGACGACCTTCATCGAGTTCGTCATCAGCGCTGCCGAGGTGTCCGCCGCATACGACGGCGTGGTGCTGATCGTCTTGACGGTGCTGCCGAAGGGCTCGGCTTCGGCGGCCAGGTCCGTCAGCGTCGCGTTGAGCAGATCGGAGCCGATGCCCTGCGCATTGAGCGCGATGCCGTTGCCTGCCAGCAGCACGGCAAAGTCGATGCCCTGCTCGAATTCATAGCCGCCCTTGGTCAGCCGGCTGTCATGCTGGATCGTCTGGTTGCCGTCGGTGAACAGCACGATCTTCTTCTTGTACACCGCGGGGAACAGCGGTGGAGGATTGGCGACCATGAAGTCGGCCACGGTCCGCACCGCATGGAAGATGTCCGTCATGCTGCCGACCGCGGCCTGCACCGACGGCTGGTCTTCAATGGCGCTGACCACGTTCTTCCATGCCGTGGTGTCGCCCACCGGAAAATTTCCCTGGCCGATCAGTCCCTTGGTCTGCGTGGCGAAGTACCAGAACGACACCGCCCAGGTTTCGTCGGACGACGAGGTCTTGTTCTCGATCTCATCGATGATGTACTGCACCGATTCCGAGGCCTCGACGATCTTGTCCTTGGATGAGCCGTTGCCAGCGCTGTGGAACATCGAGCCCGAGGCATCGATCAGGATAGCGAGTTGCTTGGCCATGCCGGTGCTCCTGTTCGGACGGATAGCGCTTGCGCGGCGGAGCGGGGCCTGCGTTCGCCTGTGTCCGCCTGTGTCCGCCTGTGTTCGACCCCAGTTAGTTATAGCGCGTCGGGCGTGACCGGGAGGCCGGCTGTTGCTTTTCTGTCTATCCGCGTGGCGCAAGTGAAGATCATGCAGATCTCATTTGCAGCGAATTTGCGCGAGAGAACCCGGACTTCGCCGCGATGGCCTCACGCATTCTGCACAGGCTTGTCCTGCACCGGCTCCGCATGGATCTGCATCACCGCCTCTCGCTTCTCCAGCAAGTGGTGCCGCAGGATGCCGGCCAGCTTCTTGCCATCGCGCGCCTCGAGCGCGCTGATCATGCCTTCGTGCTCGTCGACGGCGCGGTCCCATTTTTCCGACTGGAAGTTGGAGCGGAAGCGCAGCGCCTGGATGCGCCGGTTCAGCGCGAGGTACGTCTGGCTTAGCGCCGCGTTGCGCGCGGCGGCCACGATCAGGTTGTGGATCTCCTGGTTGCGGGCGTAGTACCCGGGCAGGTCCTTCTGCACGCGGCAGGCGAGCATGGAGTAGTGCAGCGCCTTGATCTCGGCGAACTCCGCCGGCGTGATGCGCTCGCATGCCAGTTCGCCTGCAAAGGCCTCGAGGCCGCTCAGCAGCTCGAACATTTCCCACACTTCGGTCTCGCTCATGCGCGACACGCTCGCGCCACGGTTCGGCCAGATGTCGATCAGGCCTTCCGCGGCCAGCACCTTGAGCGCCTCGCGCAGCGGCGTGCGCGAGATGCCGAGTGTCTCGCACAGCTCGCGCTCGTTCAGCTTCATTCCCGGCGACAGCACGCCTTCGACGATGAACCGGCGCAGGTGCTCGACCACCACGTCGTGCAGGCGCTTGCGCTCGAGCTTGGGCAGGAGCGGATCGGAATGTCTGTTTTCGTCGTCAAGGGGATTTTGCATTCAATTTTTCCAACTGCGGAAGGTGGGTTCAATTGTATCTCAAGCTCGAAAGCGCCCAATTGCCATCAGGGTTAACGCGGCGAAAGTTCGCCTTGAGATACGCGGGGCAGCGGTGCTACAGTAAATTGAATTCAAAATTCAAGATTCAAAATTCAACACGGAGACGCCATCCCATGATTCACCTCGATTTCCACCCCGCTGGCCGCCACTTCCTGCAGATCCCCGGCCCGAGCCCGGTCCCGGATCGCATCCTGCGCGCCATGAGCTACCCGACCATCGACCACCGCGGTCCCGAGTTCGGCGCGCTGGGGCGGAAGGTGCTGGCCGATATCAAGAAGGTCTTCAAGACCGAGCACCCGGTGATCATCTACCCCGCGTCGGGTACCGGCGCCTGGGAGGCCGCGCTGGCCAACACGCTGAGTCCGGGCGACCATGTGCTGATGTTCGAGACGGGCCACTTCGCCACGTTGTGGAAGAAGATGGCCGAAGCGCTGGGCCTGAAGCCCGAGTTCCTGGGCCTGCCGGGCATCGAGGGCTGGCGCCGCGGCGTGCAGGCCGACATGATCGAGGCGCGGCTGCGCGAGGACACCGCGCACGGGATCAAGGCGGTCTGCGTGGTGCATAACGAGACGTCGACGGGCGTGACCTCGAACATTGCCGCGGTGCGCAAGGCCATCGACGCCGCCGGCCACCCCGCCTTGCTGCTGGTGGACACGATCTCGGGCCTGGCCTCGGCCGACTACCGGCATGACGAGTGGGGCGTCGATGTCACGGTGTCGGGTTCGCAGAAGGGCCTGATGCTGCCGCCCGGCATCAGCTTCAACGCGATCTCGCCGAAGGCGATCGCGGCCGGCCACGGCGCCACGCTGCCGCGCGCATTCTGGGACTGGACCGAAATCATCGAAGCCAACAAGAACGGCTACTGGCCGTATACCCCGAACACCAACCTGCTCTACGGCCTGTCCGAGGCGCTCGACATGATCCTGGGCGAGGGGCTGGACCATGTCTTCGCCCGCCACCAGCGCCTGGCGGAAGCCACGCGCCGCGCCGTGCGCGCATGGGGCCTGGAGATCCAGTGCGCCGACCCGGCGGTGTACAGCCCCGTGCTGACCGGCGTGATGATGCCGCAGGGCGTGGACGCCGATGCCGTGCGCAAGCTCATCTATGAGCGCTTCGACATGTCGCTGGGCCAGGCGCTCGGCAAGATGCGCGGCCGCATGTTCCGCATCGGCCATCTGGGCGACTGCAACGACCTGACGCTGATGGCAACGCTGGCCGGCTGCGAGATGGGGCTGAGGCTGGCAGGCGTTCCTGTCGCAGCGAGCGGCGTCGCGGCGGCCATGGACTACCTGGCGTCGCACGCGGATATGCCAGTGCTGAAGGCGGCTGCCTGAACGCCGCCGCATAGGCCGGCGCCGGGACGGACCGGGCCGGCCTGGCAGCCCTATCCACGCATCACAAGCCCATGCCATCACGTCGGGGTGATCGGCAGGGGCGCCTGTTGCCTGCGGATTCACGCCGGCATCCACCGACGTTCGTCCAGCCGGACACAAGCCGGCTGTTTGCCATGAATACCTTTACTTCCTCCACGCTGGTCAAGCCGATCCATTTGGTGCCATCGCAGCATCGCGCCGTGTCGCCGCTGTCCGCGCTGCTGCGCAAGGAACTGCGCGGCGACGTGCTGTTCGACCGCGCCGGCCGCGGGCGCTATGCCACCGATGCGTCGATCTATCAGATCATGCCGATCGGCGTGGTCGTGCCGCGCGACCAGGCCGACCTGCTGCGCGCGCTCGACATCGCCCGCGACCAGCGCGTGCCGGTGCTGGCGCGCGGCGCAGGGACCAGCCAGTGCGGGCAGACCGTGGGCGAGGCGCTGGTGATCGACAACAGCAAGTGGCTCAACAACGTGGTGGCGTTCGACGCGGCGGCGCGCACGGTGACGGTGGAGCCGGGCATCGTGCTCGACCACCTCAACGCCTGGCTCAGGCCGCATGGCCTCTGGTTCCCGGTGGACGTGTCGACCGGCGCGCAATGCACCATCGGCGGCATGGCCGGCAACAACTCGTGCGGATCGCGCTCGATTGCCTACGGCAACATGGTGCATAACGTGCTGGCCATCGATGCCGTGCTGGCCGACGGCAGCGAATGCCATTTCGGCTCGCTGGCCAGGCCGGTGGCGGCGGGGCGCGCCGAAGGCATCCTGCGCGGGCTGGAGCGCATTGCCACGCGCGAGCGCGGCGAGATCGCCGAGCGCATGCCGAAAGTGCTGCGCCGCGTGGCCGGCTACAACATCGACCTGTTCGACTGCCAGAACCCGATGGCCTATACCGACGATGGCCATGCCAACCTGGCGCATATCCTGGTGGGGTCCGAGGGGACGCTGGCGTATAGCAGGCTGGTCACGCTGAAGCTGGCGCCGCTGCCGGCGCACAAGGTGCTGGGCGTGGTGAACTTCCCCACGTTCTACCAGGCCATGGACCTGACGCAGCATATCGTCAGGCTGCGCCCGGTGGCGGTGGAGCTGGTCGACCGGACCATGATCGACCTGTCGATGGAGAACCCGGCCTTCCGCCCGGTGGTCGAGCGCGCGCTCACCGGCGACCCGCAGGCCATCCTGCTGGTCGAGTTCGCCGGCGAAGACCGCCAGGCGCTGCTGGCGCAGCTGGAACAGCTGGCTGAGCTGATGGGCGACCTGGGCCTGCCGGGTTCGGTGGTGAAGATGCCCGACGAGAAGGCGCAGAAGGCGCTGTGGGACGTGCGCAAGGCCGGGCTCAACATCATGATGAGCATGAAGGGCGATGGCAAGCCGGTGTCCTTCATCGAAGATTGCGCCGTGCCGCTGGAACACCTGGCCGAATACACGCGCCGGCTGACCGAGGTCTTCCACAAGCACGAGACCGAGGGCACCTGGTACGCGCACGCCAGTGTCGGCACGCTGCACGTGCGTCCTATCCTGGACATGCGCCGCGACGGCGCGGTGCGCATGCGCGAGATCGCCGAGGAAGCGGCCGAGCTGGTGCGCGAGTACAAGGGCGCCTATTCCGGCGAGCACGGCGACGGGCTGTGCCGGGGCGAATGGGTGGCATGGCAGTATGGCCCGCGCATCAATGCCGCGTTCAGCGAGATCAAGGCGCTGTTCGACCCGGACAACCGCTTCAATCCCGACAAGATCGTGCGGCCGCCCCGGATGGACGCGCGCGAGAACTTCCGCTTTGCGCCCGGCTATGCGGCGCTGCCGCTGACGCCCGCGCTCGACTGGTCGGCCTGGAACGTGCGCCGCGACCCGATGAGCGGCGAGGAGACCGCGCCCGGCACCGGCGCCGACACGGCCACGCACGGACTGGCCTCGGCGGTGGAGATGTGCAACAACAACGGCCACTGCCGCAAGTTCGACGCCGGCACCATGTGCCCGAGCTATCGCGTGACCAAGGACGAGCAGCACGTCACGCGCGGCCGCGCCAATACGCTGCGGCTGGCCGTGTCCGGCCAGCTCGGCAGCGAAGGGCTGGCCAGCCCCGAGGTGAAGGAAGTGCTGGACCTGTGCGTGTCGTGCAAGGGCTGCAAGCGGGACTGCCCGACCGGCGTCGACATGGCCCGGCTCAAGATCGAGGCGCGCCATGCATGGGCCAAACGGCACGGCACCAGCCTGCGCGAACGCATGGTCGCGTACATGCCGCGCTATGCGCCGGTGGCGAGCCGGCTGTCGGGACTGCTGGCGCTGGCGGACCGCATTCCGCTGGTCTCGGGCTGGGTGAAGCGCGCGCTGGGGTTTGCGCCGGAGCGGTCGCTGCCCCGTTTCCGCAAGCCCTTCCTGACTGCGGGCATGGACGCTGGCAAGCCCGCCGGCAAGTCCGCCGGCACCCGCGAGGTGCTGCTGTTCGTCGACACGTTCAGCAACTACATGGAACCCGAGAACGCCCGCGCCGCGCAGGCGGTGCTGGAAGCGGCGGGCTATACCGTGCATTTCAACACCCGCGCGGGCGAGCGCCCGCTGTGCTGCGGCCGGACTTTCCTGGCCGCCGGGCTGGTGGACCAGGCGAAGGAAGAGGTCCGGCGCATGCTGGACGCGTTCCGCCCTTATGTCGCGCGCGGCGTGCCGGTGGTGGGGCTGGAGCCGTCCTGCCTGCTGTCGCTGCGCGACGAGTTTCTTGGCTACGGCTATGGCGACGAGGCCCGGCAGCTTGCCAGCCTGTCGTTCCTGTTCGAGGAGTTCCTGGTCCGCGAGGAGCGCGCGGGCCGGCTGGACCTGCCGCTGCAGCCGTTGCAGGCCTCGGAAGCGGTGGTGCACGGACACTGCCACCAGAAGGCCTTCGATGCCTTCACGCCGGTGCAGACCGTGCTGGGCTGGATCCCGGGGCTGAAGGTCGCGCCGGTGGAGTCGTCGTGCTGCGGCATGGCCGGCAGCTTCGGCTACGAGGCGGAGCATTTCGAGGCGTCGAAGGCCATGGCCGAGCTGTCGCTGCTGCCCGCTGTGCGCCAGCGCGCCGCCGATGCCATCGTGGTCGCCGACGGCACCAGCTGCCGGCACCAGATCCTGGACGGCGCCGATGCGCAGGCGCTTCACGTGGCGCGCGTGCTGGAAATGGCCCTGGCAGGAGGCCGTGGTGGCTGAGGCAGCAGCCGCATCGCTGGCACGGACAACAAAGTCAAGCCGCAACCAAAGCGGATCAGAGTACCCGTCAAAGTATCAAGCAGAGTACCTAAGCCAAAGGAGACAAAAAAATGCAACGCAAGATCGTCAGGAGCGCCCTCACCGCCATGGCCTGCGCCACCGCCTGCCTCGGCGCCAATGCATGGGCCTGGGAGCCGGCAAAGCCGGTCGAGATCGTGGTGCCGTTCAGCGCCGGGGGCGCGTCGGACCAGATGGCGCGCGCCATCCAGGGCATCATCGCCAGGCACAAGCTGATGAACCAGCCGGTCATCGTGCTGAACAAGGCCGGCGCCAGCGGGGCCGAGGGCCTGATGGACACCAAGGCGTCGCAAGGCAATCCCCACAAGCTGCTGGTCGCGTCGTCGGCGCTCTATACCGTGCCGATGGTCAGCCACCTGCCGTTCAGCTGGCGCGACCTGACCCCGGTGGCCATGATTGCCCAGGACGAGTTCGTACTGTGGACCAATGCCGCCGGGCCATACAAGTCGGTGCCGGAGTTTGTCGATGGCTCGAAGGCGAACGCGGGCAAGGTCAAGGTCGGCGGCACCAGCTCCAAGCGCGAAGACCAGATCATCACCTCGCTGGTGCAGAAGAAGACCGGCGCGAAATTCATCTACGTGCCGTACAAGGGCGGCGGCGAAGCGGCGACGCAGCTGTCGGGCCAGCATATCGACGCCAACGTCAACAATCCGTCGGAATCGGTCGGGCAATGGCGCGCCGGCGAGCACAAGGCGCTGTGCGTGTTCGCGCCGGAGCGCATGGCCTACAAGGCCAAGGTCACGCAGGCCCAGAGCTGGAACGATGTGCCGACCTGCAAGGAGCTGGGGCTCGACGTGCAATACCAGATGCTGCGCGTCTTCATGATGCCCGGCGGCGTCACGCCCGAGCAGCAGAAGTACTACGTCGACCTGATGCAGAAGATCGTGGCCACCCCGGAGTGGAAGGAATACCTGGAAAAGAACGCGCTCAAGAACGAGTTCCTGACCGCCAGGGCGCTGACCGACTTCCTGGCGAAGGACGAGGCCGCGCACCGCGACATCATCAAGGAAGCCGGCTTCGTCGCCGCGCGCTGAGGCACGCGCCGGATTCGCAAGGTTCCGGCGCCTGCGCCGGAACCGATGGCTGAAGGGATATCAAGGGGCAGAGATGGATTCACATCATGGGGGCGAGCCGGCTGGCGCCGGGCTCTCGGTCAAGGCAGTGGAACTGGTGGTCGCGCTATGCCTGCTGGCCGGCGCGATCGTCGTGATCTGGAGCAACTACAGCATTGGCGCCGGCTGGGCGCCGGACGGGCCCGAAGCCGGCTACTTCCCGATGCGCGTCGGCATCATCGTGCTGGCCTGCAGCGTGCTGGTGGCGATGCAGGCGCTGCGCGGCGACGGCAAGGCGGTCTTCGCGACCTGGCAGCAACTGCGGCAGGTCGGCGTGATCCTGCTGCCGCTGACGGGCTATGTCGGCCTGATCGGCATGCTCGGCATCTACGTGGCGTCGGCGGTCTTTATCGTCGGCTTCATGGTGTGGGTGGGCAAGTCGGGCTGGCCCAGGGCGCTGCTGACCGGCGCCGGCATCAACCTGTTGCTGTTCTGGATCTTCGAGATCCAGTTCCGCGTGCCGCTGCCCAAGGGGCCGCTGGAAGCTGCGCTGGGCTACTGAGGAGGCGCGATGGAAGAAATGAACGCATTGATGGGCGGCTTCGCGGTCGCCCTGTCGTGGCAGAACGTCGGCCTGATGTTCGCCGGCATCCTGCTCGGGATCGTGGTCGGCGTGCTGCCCGGGCTGGGCGGCCCCAACGGCGTGGCAATCCTGCTGCCGCTGACGTTTTCGATGGACCCGGTCTCCGCCATCATCATGCTGTCCTGCATCTACTGGGGCGCCCTGTTCGGCGGCGCGATCACCTCGATCCTGTTCAATATCCCCGGCGAGGCCTGGTCGGTGGCGACGACCTTCGACGGCTATCCGATGGCCCAGCGGGGCGAGGCCGGCAAGGCCCTGACCTCCGCCTTCACCGGCTCCTGCCTCGGCGCGATGGCGGGGGTGCTGCTGATCACCTTCCTGGCGCCGATGGTGGCGAAGTTCGCGCTGCGCTTCGGGCCGCCGGAGTTCTTCGCGGTGTACCTGCTGACGTTCTGCAGTTTCGTCGGCATGGGCAAGGAGTCCAAGCCGAAGATCCTGATCGCGATGTGCCTGGGCTTTATCCTGGCGGCGGTCGGCATGGACACGGTCTCGGGCACGCTGCGCATGACCTTCGGCTCGCACGAGCTGCTGCGCGGCTTCGACTTCCTGGTCGCCGTGATCGGGCTGTTCGGCATCAGCGAGATCCTGATGACGATGGAGGAGGGCGTCGCGTTCCGCGGCAAGCAGGCGCGCATCGACCTGAAGGTGGTGCTGAAGACCTGGGCCGAGCTGCCGCGCTACTGGATGACCGTGATCCGCTCGTCCGTGATCGGCTGCTGGCTTGGCATCACCCCGGGCGGCGCCACCGCGGCCTCGTTCATGGGCTACGGCGTCGCCAAGCGCATGGCCAGGAACCCGGACTCGTTCGGCAAGGGCAACGTCGAAGGCGTGGTGGCGCCGGAAACCGCGGCGCACGCCGCCGGCACCAGCGCGCTGCTGCCGATGCTGGCGCTCGGCATCCCGGGCTCCGCCACGGCAGCGGTGCTGCTGGGCGGCCTGATGATCTGGGGCCTGCAGCCGGGGCCGCTGCTGTTCGCCGAGCAGGGGCCGTTCGTGTGGGGGCTGATCGCCAGCATGTACCTGGGCAATATCGTCGGCCTGATCGTGGTGCTGTCGACCGTGCCGCTCTTTGCCGCGATCCTGCGCATCCCGTTCTCGATCATCGCGCCGCTGATCCTGGTGATCTGCGCGATCGGCGCCTACACGGTGAACGGCGCGCTGTTCGACGTCTGGCTGATGCTGGTCTTTGGCGTGATCGGCTATGTGCTGAAGAAGCTGGACTATCCGCTGGCGCCGATGGTGCTGGCGCTGGTGCTGGGCGACCGCGCGGAAGACGCCTTCCGGCAGACCATGCTGGTGTCGTCCGGCGAACTGGATGTGTTCTGGTCGAACGGGCTGGTCGGCACGATCATGGGCCTGGCGATCTTCGTGCTGGTGTGGCCGCTGGTGAGCGACCTGCGCAGCAAGGCCCGGGCCAAGGGAATCGCCTGACTTCCGGGGGGCTGGGGAGTCCGCGCATCGCCGTGATGCGCGGTTTTCTTTCGTCTTCGCGATTTGCGGGGACGGTGATGCATTGCGCTTTGGACACTGCGGTGGCATGAACGTGCTGATTGTGCGCTCTCTCTCCCGCTTGCGGGAGAGGGGAGCAAACAAGCAGGAAAATCGGGGTTCTTGTCCATGATGGCTAGCGCGCCGCCGCGCTGCGCTTGTTTCCGTCCGGGTACACGGCCGCCTGGAATGGTTCGAGCCCGATCCGCGCGACCACGTCGACAAAGCGCTCGGCATCGCTGTCGCGGTGCGCAAGGTAGGTGCCGATCAGCCGCTCGACCACATCCGGCACCTGCTCCTGCGCGAACGACGGGCCGATGATGCGGCCGATCGCCGCGCCGCCGCCGGCGTGGCCATGCTGGCTGTCCGCGCCGTTCTGCCGTCCGCCGATGGTGACCTGGTACCAGGCTTCGCCGGCCTTGTCGACGCCGAGGATGCCGATATGGCCGACATGGTGGTGCCCGCACGAGTTGATGCAGCCCGAAATGTTCAGGTCGAGCTCGCCGATGTCGTGCACGTAGTCGAGGTCCTCGAACCGCTGCTGGATCGCTTGCGCCAGCGGAATCGACACCGCATTGGCAAGCGAGCAGAAGTCGCCGCCCGGGCAGGCGATGATGTTGGTGATCCTGCCGACGTTGGGCGTGGCGAGGCCCGCCCCATCCAGCGCGCGCCACAGCGCGGGCAGGCCGCTGCGCCGCACGTCGGCCAGGATCAGGTTCTGCTCGTGCGAGACACGCAGCTCGCCGAAGCCGTGGCGCTCGGCGAGGTCGGCCATCAGCTCCATCTGCTCGGCGGTGATGTCGCCGGGCGCGCGGCCGGTTGCCTTGAGCGATGCGGTCACCGCGGCGTAGCCCGGTACGCGGTGTGGATGGACGTTGCTGCGCAGCCAGAGCCGGAATGCGCGGTCGGTCCGGGCGAGTTCGGCGCTTTCATCGGCGTCATGCGCCGCTTCCGGGTCATAAGGCGGCACCGTGAAGCGCGCCGCCACCGACGCGACGAAGTCTTCGGTGACCGTATCCGGGCCGCCCCGGATGCGCTGCCACTGCTCCGCAACCTGTTCGCGGAAGACCTCCGGCGTGAGGTCCTTCACCAAAATCTTGATGCGCGCCTTGTACTTGTTGTCGCGCCTGCCATGCAGGTTGTAGACGCGCAGCGTGGCCTGCAGGTAGGTCAGCAGGTCCTGCCACGCCACGAAAGGATTGATCAGCTTGCCGACCATGGGTGTGCGCCCCATGCCGCCGCCGACCCACACGCGAAAGCCGGCCTGCCCGTCTTCTTCCACCGCCTGCAGCCCGATGTCGTGGACGCCGACCGCGGCCCGGTCGGTGGTGGCGCCGCTGATCGCGATCTTGAACTTGCGCGGCAGGTAGGCGAACTCGGGATGCAGCATCGACCATTGCCGCACGATCTCGCACCACACCAGCGGGTTCACCAGCTCGTCGGGCGCGATGCCGGCGAAATGGTCGGTGGTGGTGTTGCGGATGCAGTTGCCGCTGGTCTGGATGGCATGCATCTGCACGGTGGCGAGTTCCGCGAGGATGGCAGGCGCGTCTTCCAGGCGCGGCCAGTTGAACTGCAGGTTCTGCCGCGTGCTGAAGTGCCCGTAGCCGCGGTCCCAGCGGCGGGCGATCTCCGCCAGCTTGCGCAGCTGCCGCGACGCCAGCATGCCGTAGGGGATGGCCACGCGCAGCATGGGAGCATGGCGCTGGATATACAGCCCATTCTGCAGCCGCAGCACGCGGAACTCTTCCTCGTCGAGCTCGCCATCCAGGAAGCGGCGGGTCTGGCCGGTGAACTGCACGACCCGTTCGTCGACCAGCCTCTGGTCGATCTCGTCATAGACATACATGGTGAAGATCTCCTCGCGCCCGCGCGCTAGTCTTTGGCCCGTGCCCGTTCGATGGACATGTCGGTCGGCATCATGTTGAGGTCGGCGTTGTGCATCACCCACAGCGAGCCGGCGACGACGATGACGATCAGGAAGCCGGTGCAGGCGAAGATGGCGGTATTGCCGCGCTGGCCGGGACCGGTGCCCAGGTGCAGGAAGTACACCAGCTGCACCAGCAGTTGCGCAACGCAGAGGCCCACGACCAGCGCGATCGCGGCGTGGCTTGGCAACGCGCCGGTCATGACCGCGGCAAACGATGCCACGGTAAGCGCGACCGACAGCAGCAGGCCGATGGTGTAGCTGCGCACGCTGCCGTGGAGGGCGTGCTCGCCCGGATGGACGGAATGCAGATGGGACGGCTTCATGCGAACTCCCGCAGGTAGACGAAGGTAAAGACGCAGATCCAGACCAGGTCCAGGAAGTGCCAGAACAGGCTCAGGCACGCCAGCCGGCGGCGCACGATGTCATCGAGGCCGAAACGACGGATCTGGTGGATCATCACCGCCAGCCAGCACAGGCCCGCGGTGACGTGCAGGCCGTGGGTGCCGACCAGCGTGAAGAACGCCGACAGGTAGGCGCTCACGCCCGGGCCGGCGCCCTGGTGCAGCAGGTGGGCGAACTCGTAGACCTCCATGGCGACGAACACGGCGCCCAGCACGAAGGTGGCCGCGAGCCAGCGGATCATGCGCGGCGCGGCATTGGCGTCCTGCCGCAGCATGGCCAGGCCGAAGGTGTAGCTGCTCAGCAGCAGCACCATGGTTTCGGCGAACACGAACGGCAGCTCGAACAGTTGCTGCCCGCCGGGCCCGCCCGCCGTGTTGCCGGACAGCACGCCGAAGGTGGCGAACAGCACCGCGAAGATCAGGCAGTCGCTCATCAGGTAGAGCCAGAAGCCCAGCGTGGTATGGGCGCCGGCATCGTGATGGCCGTGGTCGGCGGCGTGTGCCGCAGTATGTGCAGCGTGGTGCGTGGCGTCGGGGCCCGGATGGTGCAGGGTAGAAGATAGCGTCGGGTTCATGGCTCAGGCAGCTTGCTGCAGTTGGGCGTAGCGGGCGCGCTCGATGCGCTCGACTTCGGCGGCCGGGACGTAGTAGTCCACGTTGCGGTCGTAGCTGCGCAGCACGAAGGTTGCGATCGCGCCAACCAGCCCGGCGATGGCGACCAGCCACATGTGCCAGACCAGCGCGAAGCAGGACACCAGCCCGAACACGGACACGAGGAAGCCGGCCGCGGTGGGACGTGGCATGTGGATGTCCTCGTAGCGGGCCGGCTGGCGCCATGCGCGTCCGGCTTCCTTGTCGTCCCAGTGCTGCTCCAGCGAGGTGATGTGGGGCACCCTGGCGAAGTTGTAGAACGGCGCCGGCGATGCGGTCGACCATTCCAGGCTGCGGCCGTCCCACGGGTCGCCGGTCAGGTCCTGGTTCTGCTTGCGGTCGCGGATGCTGACGGCCAGTTGCACGATCATGGCCAGGATGCCGGCGCCGATGACGAAGGCGCCGATCATCGCCACCACCAGGTAGGGATGCCAGTCGACGTTGGCGTAGTGGTTCATCCGGCGGGTCATGCCCTTGAAGCCCAGCACGTAGAGCGGCATGAAGGCCAGGAAGAAGCCGGTCAGCCAGCACCAGAACGACACCTTGCCCCAGAACTCGTTCAGCCTGAAGCCGAACACCTTCGGGAACCAGAAGCTGATCGCCGCCAGGCAGCCGAACAGCACGCCGCCGATGATCACGTTGTGGAAGTGGGCGACCAGGAACAGGCTGTTGTGCAGCACGAAGTCGGCGCCCGGCACCGCCAGCAGCACGCCGGTCATGCCGCCGACCGCGAACGTCACCATGAAGCCGATGGTCCACATGGTTGAGGTATGGAAGCGGATCCGGCCCCGGTACATGGTGAACAGCCAGTTGAACAGCTTCACGCCGGTGGGGATCGAGATGATCGACGTCATGATGCCGAAGAAGGCGTTGACGTTGGCGCCCGAGCCCATGGTGAAGAAGTGGTGCAGCCAGACGAAGAACGACAGCACGCCGATCGACGAGGTCGCATAGACCATCGACTTGTAGCCGAACAGGGGCTTGCGCGAGAACGTGGCGATGATTTCCGAGAACGCGCCGAACGCGGGCAGGATCAGCACATAGACCTCGGGGTGCCCCCAGATCCAGATCAGGTTCACGTACATCATGGCGTTGCCGCCCAGCTCGTTGGTGAAGAAGTGCATGCCGAGGTAGCGGTCGGCGGTGAGCAGGGCCAGCGTGGCGGTCAGCACCGGAAAGATGGCGACGATCAGGATGTTGGTGATCAGCGCGGTCCAGGTGAACACCGGCATCTTCATCAGGGTCAGGCCCGGAGCGCGCATGCGCAGGATGGTGACGATGAAGTTGATGCCGGTCAGCGTGGTGCCGAGCCCGGATATCTGCAATGACCAGATGTAGTAGTCCACGCCGACGGTCGGGCTGTAGCCGAGCTCCGACAACGGCGGGTAGGCCACCCAGCCGGTCGCGGCGAAGTCGCCGACGAACATCGACAGCATCACCAGCACCGCGCCCATGGCCGACAGCCAGAAGCTCAGCGAGTTGACGAACGGGAAGGCCACGTCGCGCGCGCCGATCTGCAGCGGCACGATCACGTTCATCAGCCCCACCACCAGCGGCGTGGCCACGTAGAAGATCATGATCACGCCGTGGGCGGTAAAGATCTGGTCGTAGTGGTGCGGCGGCAGGTAGCCGGCGGCGTCGCCGTAGGCGACGGCCTGCTGCGTGCGCATCAGGATCGCGTCGGCGAAGCCGCGCAGCAGCATGACCAGGGCCAGGATGATGTACATCACGCCGACCTTCTTGTGGTCGACCGAGCAGATCCATTCGGTCCACAGGTACTTCCACTTTCCGTATCGGGTAATGGCGCCGAGCAGCGCGGCGCCCAGCACCAGCACCACGGCCAGCGTCCCCATGATGATCGGCTCGTGATAGGGGATGGCTTCGAGGTTGAGTTTTCCTAGCATGTCATTGCTCCAGGCGGCCGGGGAGCGCCGACGGGACGCGTTGGAAGGCCTGCAGAGATTCGGGGGTGTTCGCGCGGCAGATTGCGCCGTTGGCCTGCATATACTTGTCGACGACCTGGTCGAACAGCTTGGGCGTCACCGATGCGTAGAGCGTGACGGGGTCCCTGGTGCTGGGCTGCTCCAGCGCGCCGTAGGTGTTCGCGTCAAGCGCGTGGGCCGAGGCCCGTGCCTTGCCGATCCACGCATCGAAGTTCTCGCGCGAGGTCGCCAGGGTCTTGAAATGCATGTCCGAGAAGCCCGCGCCGCTGTAGGCCGCGGACTGGCCGAGATAGACGCCCGGCGTGTCGGCGATCAGGTGCAGGCGGGTCTGCATGCCGGCCATGGTGTAGACCATGCTGCCAAGCTGCGGAATGAAGAACGCATTCATCATCGATTCCGCGGTCAGCCGGAAGTTGACCGGCGTGCCGACCGGGATGGCAAGCTGGTTCACCGAGGCGACGCCGTATTCGGGATAGATGAACAGCCATTTCCAGTTCAGCGCGATGACGTCGACCTGCAGCGGCCTGACCTCGGACTCCAGCGGCCGATAGGGGTCGAGCTTGTGCGTCGAATCCCAGATCAGCACGGCCAGGCAGGCCACGATCACGCACGGGATGCCCCACACCACGATCTCGATTTTGGTCGAGTGCGACCACTTGGGCGCGTAGGTCGCGCGCGTGTTGCTCTCGCGGTAGCGCCAGGCAAACCACAGCGTCAGGAAGATCACCGGGATGACGACCATCAGCATGACGAACAACGCGATCAGGATCAGCGATTTTTCCTGTGCGCCGATGCTGCCCTTGGGATTGAGCAGTTCGAGGTTGCAGCCGCTGAGCAGGGCGCTCAGCCCGGCGGCCAGCAGCAACGCGCCGATGCGGGGCGGCAGGGCGGGCGATGGGCTGAGGCTGGGGGAAGGGTGGGGCAACGGGCCTTGTCGATCTTTGTTTGCCAGCCCGGCGGTAGGTTTGAGCATGTCGGACACCTTGGTTACGGATTACCGAAGGCATCCGGCCACGCGCTCCGATTCAAGTGCTGCGTCAGCCCGCGGCTGCGGGCTTGTATGGATTCCCTCGACAATGTCTGGCATGCTAGTCGAAGACAAGACCCATACATCGAGGAAAGTTTTGGGGGCAGAATCCATACAAGATAGCGAAAGCGCTGCCCGGATCACCGGCCAGTGGGATCTGCGGATCACTGCGTCCGGTGGGGTCCGGTACCTGCAGATCGTCGACTTCATCGAGCGGGCAATCGGCGAGGGCCGCCTCGTGGCCGGCGACCGCGTGCCGCCGCAGCGCAGCCTGGCGCAATCTCTCGGCGTGGACCTGACGACAGTGACGCGCGCCTATAACGAGGCGCGGCGAAGACAGCTGATCGAAGCGAGGGGCGCGCTCGGCACCTTCATTGCCGCGCCGCGTGCGGAACTCGCGCGCGTGGTCGACATGAGCATGAACGTGCCGCCGCCGCCGGCGGGCGTGGATTTCCCGGACCTGTTGCGGCGCGGCCTGAACCAGGTCCTGCTGCGCAGCGACCCGCACCTGCTGATGACCTACCAGCTTGGCGGCGGCAGTGCGTCGGACCGGGCGGCCGGGGCGCTCTGGCTTGCGCCGATCTTCGGGCAGGTCGACACGGCGCGGCTGGTGGTGTGCCCCGGCGCCCAGGCTGCGCTGGCCGCCGTGATCCTGAGCTGGACCCGGCCCGGCGAGGCAATCGTGACCGAGCCGCTGGCCTATCCGGGCATCCGCGCCGCGGCAGCGCAACTGGGCCGGCGCGTGGTGGTCGCACCGTGCGATGCGGACGGGATGCTGCCCGACGCGCTCGCCGCGGCCCGCGCCGCAGGCGCCACGCTGGCCTACCTCAACCCGACCGCGCAGAATCCGACCACGCACACCATGCCGGCCTCGCGCCGGGCAGAGATCGCCAGCGCCGCGCACCGATGCGATATCGCCTTGCTGGAGGACGACCCGTACTGGCTGCTGACGCCGTCGGCACCGCCGCCGCTCGCCACCTTTGCGCCCGAGCGCACCTGCTACGTCGCGACGCTGTCCAAGGCGCTCACGCCGGGCCTGCGCACCGCGTACGTCCTGTTGCCGGAGGGCAGGAGTGGCGACGACCTGCTGGCTTCGCTGCGCGCCTTCGCGCTGATGGCCGCGCCGATGACCGCGGCGCTGGCCACGCAATGGATCCGTGACGGCTCGGCCATGCAGCTGCTCGACGGCATCCGCACCGAAGCGCTGGCGCGGTGCGCGCTGGCAAGCCGATGGCTGAGCGGGATCGGCCAGCTGCCGCCCAGCGCCATCCACGTCTGGCACCGCCTTCCCGCGCAGTGGTCGGCGCAGCAGCTCACCCGGGCCGCGCTGGCGGAAGACCTGCGGGTCACGCCTTCCGACGCGTTCTGGGACGGGCCCAATGCGCCCAATGCCATCCGCATCTCGCTGGGCGGCGTCGACAATCACGCGCAGCTGTCGCTGGCTCTGAGGAAGCTGGCGGCATTGCTCGAGCGCCGGCCAGCGTCTGGGGTCGAGATGGTGGTGTGAACCAGCCTCGCGCAAGCAGCGCCGGTATCAGGCCTCTGAAACGAAGTTGATCACCGCGTCGGAAAACTCCGCCGGCAATTCCCAGTTCGACAGATGCGCCGCATTGAGCGCGAGGTAATCGGCGTTGGCAATGCCTTCAGCCAGCTCGCGCCCCTGTTCCGGCGTGGTGGCGGCATCCTGGACGCCGGCGATCACCAGCACGCGCGCATCGATGCCGGGCAGCAGGCCGCGCAGGTCGGCATCGCGCACCGCGGCGCAATTGGCGACATAGCCGTCGGCATCGGTCGAGGCGAGCATCGACAGCACCGGTGCCATGCGCGCCGGATCGCCGGCGAGCGCCGCCGGGGTGAACCAGCGGGCCAGCACGCCCTCGGCGATGGCCACCATGCCTTCGGCCCGCACGCGCTCGATGCGCGTGTTCCAGCCGGAAGCCGGGCCGATCAGCGCCGCGGTGTTGGCCAGCACAAAGCGGCCGAAGCGTCCGGGGTGATGACGTGCCAGCCAGATGCCGGTCATGCCGCCCATCGACAGGCCGCAGAAATGTGCGCGTTCGACGCCGGCATGGTCCATCACGGCCAGCACGTCGGCGCCCAGTTCGGCCATGCCGAACGGCGCGTCAGGCACGGCAGAGGCGCCGTGGCCGCGCGTGTCGTAGCGCAGCACGCGGAAGCGCTCCAGCAGCGCCGGCATCTGCGGGTCCCACATCGACAGGCTGGTGCCGAGCGAGTTGGACATGACCAGCGCCGGCGCGCCGGCCGGGCCCTGGAGTTCGTAGTGCAGGCGCAGCCCGTCACGGGTGGCAATGCTCATTAGGGCGGCCTCTCTCAGCGAATCGAAGACGGATGCGGCGCCAGCGGCGTGACGGCGATTTTCATGTACGGGAACAGCGGCAGGGCCGACAGCAGGTTGTGCAGCGCCTCGTTCGACTCGACGTCGAACACGCTGTAGTTGGCATACTCGCCGACCACGCGGTAGAGGTGCAGCCATTTGCCCTGGCGCTGCAGGTCCTGCGCGTAGGCCTTCTCGCGCGCCTTGATTTCGTCGGCCTGCGCGGCGGGCATGTCGGGCGGCAGGTTCACGTCCATTCGTACCAGATACAGCATCGGGTTCTCCTTGTTCCAGTCTGATGGTGATTTCAGGCGCGACGATAGTGCGCCAGCTTGTCTTCGTCGAGCGCGATCCCCAGCCCGGGCCCTTGCGGCAGGTGCAGCGCAAAGTCGCGGTACACCGGCCGCTCCAGCACGATATCGTCCTTCAGCAGCAGCGGGCCGAACAGCTCGGTGCCCCAGGCCAGCTGCGGCAGCGTGGCGAAGCCGTGGGCCGCGGCGATGGTGCCGACGCTGCCTTCCAGCATGGTGCCGCCATACAGCGCGATGCCGGCCGCGTCGCCGACCGCGGCGGTGCGCAGCATGCCGAAGATGCCGCCGGACTTGGCGATCTTCAGCGCGAACACGTCGGCGGCGCCCAGTCGCGCCAGTCCCATCGCGTCCTCGGGGCCGCACACGGCTTCGTCGGCCATGATGGGCACGACAAAGCGCGCCGCCAGCCGGGCCAGCGCGGTGCGCTGCTCGCGCGGCGTGGGCTGCTCGATCAGGTCGATGCCGGCGGCTTCGAGCATGGCGATGCCGGTGGCGGCCTCCGCTTCGTTCCAGGCCTGGTTGACGTCGACGGTGACGCGGGCGCGGTCGCCCAGCGCGCGCTTGATCGCGGACACATGGGCCACGTCCTCGCGCACGCCGCGCCGGCCGATCTTGAGCTTGAAGGTGTCGTGGCGGCGCTCGGCCAGCAGGCGTTCGGCCTCGTCGATGTCGCGCGCGGTATCGCCGCTGGCCAGCGTCCACAGCACCGGCAGCGTGTCACGCACGGCGCCGCCCAGCAGCGTCGACAGCGGCACGCCCAGGCGCTTGCCCTGCGCGTCGAGCAGCGCCGTTTCCAGTGCCGACTTGGCGAAGCGGTTGCCGCGCGCCACCTTGTTCAGCCGCGCCATGGCGGCATGCACATTGGTGGCGTCCTGCCCAATCAACGCCGGCGCCAGGTACGTGTCGATGGTCAGCTTGATGCCCTCGGGGCTTTCATCGCCATAGGACAGGCCGCCGATGGTGGTGGCCTCGCCGATGCCTTCCACGCCGTCGGCGCAGCGCAGGCGGACGATCACGAGGGTCTGGCGCTGCATGGTCGCCATGGCGAGCTGGTGCGGGCGGATGGTCGGCAGGTCGACCAGGATGGCCTCGATCGACTCGATGGTCGTGGAGCTGGATTGGGTTGCCACTTTCATACCTTCCTGATGCAGTTGAACGTTGCATCGGAGTATGGAGGGCTATTTTTCAGCTGTCCAAGACCGTTGTCGTCTGATTCGATACTTAGAGAGTATGGATTGCCGCCGGCGCCTTATTCCTTCTGAGGGGGCAGGTAGGCCATGCCTTCTTCCTCGTAGAGCTGGTAGATCATGTCGCGCAGGGAGTGCAGGTCGGCCGACTCGTCCATCATGCGGGTGCTCATGATGATGGGCGACACCAGCTTGGGATCATCCAGTTCCTTGTAGGTCACGTCATCCCGCTTCAGGCCGTAGACGCTGCTGGGCACCACCGAGATGCCTTCGCCCATCGCCACCAGCCCGAGCGCGATCTGCAGCTCGCGCACCTCGTGCAGCCGGCTCGGCTTCAGCGCGCGGTCGTGGAAGGCGGCCAGCACCTGGTCGGCAAAGCTCGGACGCGGCGCCTTGGGAAAGATGATCAGCGGCTCGCCCACCAGGTCGTGCAGCGCGAGCTGCGGTTTGGCCGCCGCCAGCGGGTGCCCGACCGGCAGCGCCACGATCATGCGCTCCTCGCGCAGCACCACGCGCCGGACCGACGGGTCTTCATGCCGGATGCGCCCGAAGCCCACGTCGATGCGGCCCTCCTTGAGCGCCTTGATCTGGTCCATGGTCGACATCTCGTGCAGGCTCAGTTCCAGGTCGGCGTGCATCTGGCGGAAGCGCCGGATGATGCGCGGCAGCATGCCGTACAGCGTCGAGCCGACAAAGCCGACCGACATCTTGTGCTCGATCTTGCCGACCCGCTTGGTCATCGCCTGCAACTCGGCGGTCTGGGCCAGCAATTGCAGCGCGTGGGTGTAGAAGTAGCGCCCGGTATCGGTCAGCTTGAGCGGGCGCGAGTGGCGCTCGAACAGTTGCACGCCCAGGTCCTCCTCCAGCTGCTGGATCTGGCGCGACAGCGGGGGCTGGGCGATATGCAGCCGCTCGGCCGCGCGGGTGAAGTTGCGTTCCTCTGCCACGGCCACGAAGTAACGCAGGTGCCGCAATTCCACGACTATACCTCCAGGGTATCAAGCGGATACTAAATCAGTGTTGGACTGCAAAAACAGGCGTTGACTATGCTCCATCCGTGCCCGGAAAACAAGCTTGATACCTGCAAGGCATCGACCGGGAACCCCACCACAAATATGGAGACCCTCATGACTCACTCGGAAATCGACGCCCTGGTCCACAGCTTTATCGTCGCCACGGGCACGCAAGGCACGCCCGACCCGCGCGTACAGCAGGTGGTCGTGCGCCTGACCGCGGACCTGTTCAAGGCGATCGAAGACCTCGACCTGAGCGCCAGCGAAGTCTGGAAGGGCATCGAGTACTTTGCCGAGGCGGGCGCGACCCAGGAACTGGGCCTGCTCGCCGCCGGCCTGGGGCTGGAACGCTTCCTCGATGTCCGCGCCGACGAGGCCGAAGCCCGCGCCGGGCTGGCCGGCGGCACGCCGCGCACCATCGAAGGCCCGCTGTACGTGGCCGGCGCGCCGGAAAGCACCGGCTTTGCCCGCCTTGACGACGGTGGCGACGATGGCAAGGGCGAGGTGCTGTTCATGCAGGGCACGGTGTACGGTGCCGACGGCAAGCCGCTGCCGGGTGCCAAGGTCGAGGTGTGGCATGCCAACCTGATGGGCAGCTACTCGTTCTTCGACAAGACCCAGTCGCACTTCAACCTGCGCCGCACCATCGTCACCGATGCCAACGGCCGCTACCAGTTCCGCAGCAACGTGCCGACCGGCTACGGCTGCCCGCCGCAAGGCACGACCCAGCGCCTGCTGGACCGGCTCGCGCGCCATGGCCAGCGGCCGGCGCATATCCACTTCTTCGTGTCGGCGGACGGCCACCGCAAGCTGACCACGCAGATCAATATCGACGGCGACAAGTACCTGTGGGATGACTTCGCCTTCGCCAGCCGCGAGGGGCTGGTGCCGGCGGTGAACCGTATCGCCGACGCCGCCGCGCTCGACCAGCACGGCGTGGACCAGCCGTTCGCCTCGATCGACTTTGACTTCCGGCTGCTGCCCGAGCAGGAAGGCGCGCCGCCCGCCGAGGTGGAGCGCCTGCGCGCTGCCGCCTGAGTGAGACAAGGCCGCCCGCGCTCGCGGGCCGGCAGATCCAGTCCGGGCGCGCATCTGCCACACATCCGCAGCGCCGGCCCGGCAACAAGACCAGCAGGAGACAACTCCCATGATCCCGATCTATCCGGCGGGGACGGCCCCCGTTCGCCCTGAAGTCATGCAACACGTCACGCAATCCCGGCGACTCGACCTCGATGACTTCCTGGTGGAAGACAAGGCCAGCGGCGACTACCGCCTGCATCGCGCGGCCTTCACCGACGAAGACCTGTTCGAACTGGAGATGAAGCACATCTTCGAGGGCAACTGGATCTACCTGGCGCATGAAAGCCAGATCCCGAACAACAACGACTACTACACCACCCATATCGGCCGCCAGCCGGTGGTGATCGCGCGCAACCGGCAAGGCGAGCTGAACGCCTTCATCAATGCGTGCAGCCACCGCGGCGCGATGCTGTGCCGCCACAAGCGCGGCAACAAGGCCACCTACACCTGCCCGTTCCACGGCTGGACCTTCAACAACAGCGGCAAGCTGCTGAAGGTGAAGGACCCCGAGAACGCGGGCTATCCCGAGTGCTTCAACAAGGAAGGCTCGCACGACCTGAAGAAGGTGGCGCGCTTCGAGAACTACCGCGGCTTCCTGTTCGGCAGCCTGAACGCCGACGTGCCGCCGCTGCAGGACTTCCTGGGCGAGGCGGCACGCATCATCGACATGATCGTCGACCAGTCCGCCGACGGGCTGGAGGTGCTGCGCGGCTCCTCCACCTACACCTTCGAGGGCAACTGGAAGCTGCAGGCCGAGAACGGTGCCGACGGCTACCACGTGTCGGCGGTGCACTGGAACTACGCCGCCACCACCAGCCACCGCAAGCAGAAGAATGCGGGCGACCAGATCCGCGCGATGGACGCGGGCAAGTGGGGGCAGCAGGGCGGCGGCTTCTATGCCTTCGAGCATGGCCACATGCTGCTGTGGACAAAGTGGGCCAATCCCGAAGACCGTCCCAACTTCAGCCGCCGCGACGAATTCGCCGCGCGCTGCGGCGAGGAGACCGCGGACTGGATGATCCAGAATTCGCGCAACCTGTGCCTGTATCCCAACGTCTACCTGATGGACCAGTTCGGCTCGCAGATCCGCCTGCTGCGCCCGCTGGCCGTCGACAAGACCGAGGTCACGATCTACTGCATCGCGCCGAAGGGCGAATCCGACGAGGCACGCGCGCGCCGCATCCGCCAGTACGAAGACTTCTTCAACGTCAGCGGCATGGCCACGCCGGACGACCTGGAAGAATTCCGCGCCTGCCAGCAGGGCTACGCCGGCCAGGCGCTGGCCTGGAACGACATGTGCCGGGGCGCGAAGCACTGGATCGACGGCGCGGACGAAGCCGCGCAACGCATCGGGCTGAAGCCGGTGATGAGCGGCGTGCGCACCGAGGACGAGGGTTTGTACACCGTGCAGCATCGCTACTGGCTGGACGTCATGAAGAAGGCCGTGGCGGGGCAGGCTGCGCACGCCGCGAATGAAGCAACGAATGCCGTAACCAACGGCACCGAAGGGAGCGCAGCATGAGCACCGCCGACATCACGCCCGACACCGTCGTCGACAAGCCGGTCGACCTGGCCGCCATCCGGGCCTTCCTGTACCGCGAGGCACGCCTGCTCGACGACGAAGCGTGGGACGAATGGGTCGAGTGCTACCACCCGGAGGTGAAGTTCTGGATGCCGTGCTGGGACGACGACGGCAAGCTCATCACCGACCCGCAGCGAGAGATCTCGCTGATCTATTACCCGAGCCGCCAGGGGCTGGAAGACCGCGTGTTCCGCATCAAGACCGAGCGCTCCAGCGCCACCATGCCGGACACGCGCACCAGTCACAACCTGAGCAATGTCGAGCTGCTGGACGTCGACGGCGACACCTGCACCGTGCGCTTCAACTGGCACACGCTGAGCCATCGCTACCAGACCACGTACAGCTACTTCGGCATGTCGCGCTACCGGCTCGACCTCTGCGGCGCGCAGCCGCGCATCCTGGACAAGTATGTCGTGCTCAAGAACGACTACATCAACCAGGTCATCGACATCTATCACATCTGATCCAGGCTGGAGGACCGCGCCATGGAACACACCATCGCCCTGCAATTCGAGGACGGCGTCACGCGCTTCATCACCTGCGGTGACAACGAGACCCTGTCCGACGCCGCCTACCGGCAGCAGATCAACATCCCGCTGGACTGCCGCGACGGCGCCTGCGGCACCTGCCGCGGCCTGTGCGAGTCGGGCAGCTATGACCTGCCCGAGTCGAGCTATATCGAGGACGCGCTGACCGCCGAGGAAGCGGGGCAGGGCTACGTGCTGGCGTGCCAGACGCGCCCGCGTTCGGACTGCGTGATCCGCGTGCCGGCATCGTCGGCGGCGTGCAAGACCGGCGTCGCGACCTACCAGGGGACGCTGGCCGAACTGGAATCGCTGTCCGATTCGACCATCAGCTTCGCCATCGACCTGGACGATGCCGCCGGCGTGGACTTCCTGCCGGGGCAGTACGTCAATGTCGAGATCCCGGGCACCGGCCAGACGCGCTCGTATTCCTTCAGCTCCGCGCCCGGCAGCGCGCGCACCGGCTTCGTGGTGCGCAACGTGCCGGACGGCAGGATGAGCACGTGGCTGACCAGCGAGGCCAAGTCCGGCGAGCGCGTGGCGTTCTCCGGGCCGTATGGCAGCTTCTACCTGCGCCCCGTGACGCGTCCGGTGCTGTTCCTCGCGGGTGGCACCGGCATTGCGCCGTTCCTGTCGATGCTCGACGTGATGGCCGCCGGTGATTGCGCGCATCCGGTGCGCATGGTCTACGGCGTCACGAACGATATCGACCTCGTGGGGCTGCCTCGCATCGACGCCGCCCAGGCCGCCTTGGCCACGTTGGGCGGCTTCGAATACCGTACCTGTGTTGCGGATCCCGCCAGCGGCCACGCGCGCAAGGGCTACGTCACCGCGCACGTCGAGCCCGAATGGCTCAACGGTGGCGATGTCGACATCTACCTGTGCGGCCCCGTGGCGATGGTGGAAGCGGTGCGCGGCTGGCTGCAGCAGAGCGGCATCACGCCCGCGGGCTTCTACTACGAGAAGTTCTCGGCCAGCAACGCGGTGTGACGAAGGAGGGCAACGACATGAGAAGCTCCGCACGATTCGCCGGCAAGGCGATGATCGTCACCGGCGCCGCGCAGGGCATCGGCCGCGGCGTGGCGCTGGCCGCCGCCGCAGAGGGCGCGTCGGTGGCGCTGGTCGACCGCTCGGCGCTGGTCGATGAAGTCGCCGCCGAGATCGCTGCCGGCGGCGGCAGGGCCATCGCCGTGCATGCCGACCTGGAAACGTTTGCCGGCGCCACGCACATGGCGCAGGCGGCGGAGGCCGCCTACGGCCGCATCGATATCCTCGTCAACAATGTCGGCGGCACGATCTGGGCCAAGCCGTTCCAGTTCTATGAAGCGGACCAGATCGAGGCCGAGATCCGGCGCTCGCTGTTTCCCACGCTGTGGTGCTGCCGCGCCGTGCTCCCCGGCATGGTCGAGCGCCGGCAGGGGGTGATCGTCAACGTGTCGTCGATCGCCACGCGCAGCATCCACCGCGTGCCCTATGCGGCGGCCAAGGGCGGCGTCAATGCGCTGACCGCCAGCCTGGCCTTCGAACACGCGCACGAAGGCATCCGCGTCAACGCCATCGCCACCGGCGGGACCGAGGCGCCGCCGCGCAGGATTCCACGCAACACCGAGGCGCAGGGCGAGCAGGAGGCGGGCTGGTACCAGGCCATCGTCGACCAGACCCGTGACAGCAGCCTGATGCACCGCTATGGCACGATCGATGAACAGGTGCATGCGATCCTGTTCCTGGCATCGGACGAAGCGTCCTATATCACCGGCACGGTCTTGCCGGTCGGGGGCGGCGACCAGGGCTGAGCGCGAGCGGTTGAGCCAGCCAGTCCAGCGCGGCTGGGGAACACGCGCTCGCCTATAGTGAACGCAGCCATGCAGCCAGCCGGCCCTCGGGGGCTGCAGCGGCCGCGGGAGGCGAGCCATGCAGATTGCGTCGATCGACACCATCGTGCTGCGCGTGCCATTCACGGTCGGCGGGGTCTCCGCCGCCGGCGTGTGGGGCGGGGCAGGCTTGCAGGCCGCCGATTCGCTGCTGCTCCGGGTCACCACGGACGACGGCATCGTAGGCTGGGGCGAAAGCTTCGGCTTTATCGGCATCCCGATGGTCAAGGCGGCGCTCGACGAACTGCTGGCGCCCGCGTGCCTCGGCATGGATGCCACGCAGCCCGAGGCGCTCGGCCTGGACCTGCAGCGCCGGTTCCACGTCTTCGGCCGCGGCGGCGCCATGATGTACGGGCTGTCGGCGCTAGATATCGCGCTGTGGGACATCTGCGGCAAGGCCGCCGGCCTGCCGCTGTACCGGCTGCTGGGTGGAACGCGGCGGGAACAACTGCCCGCGTATGCCAGCCTGATCCGCTACGCCGACCGTGAGGCGATCGCGGCCAACACGCAGCGCGCGATCGCCGACGGCTACCGCAGCGTCAAGCTGCACGAGGTCGACCTCGCTGTCATACGGGCCGCGCGCGCGGCGGCCGGGCCGGATATCGAAATCACGCTCGACGTGAACTGCCCCTGGTCGCTGGCCGAGGCCATCGACATGGCGCGCGCGCTGGCGCCGCTGTCGCTGCGCTGGCTCGAGGAGCCGCTGTGGCCGCCGGAGAACTACGCCGGCCTGGCCGCGTTGCGCCGGCAATGCGGCATTGCCGTTGCGGCGGGTGAGAACGCCTCGACGCTGATGGACTTCCACCAGATGCTCGGCGCCGGCGCGGTCGACGTCATCCAGCCGAGCCCGGCCAAGATGGGCGGCATCAGCGCGCTGCGCAAGGTGTTCGCGCTGGCCGAGGCGCACAACACGCAGGTGATGATCCACACCTTCTACGACGGCCCCGGGCTGCTGGCCAGCATCCATGCCACGGCGGCGCTCGGCGACGCGCGTGCCATGATCGAATGGCGCTACTTTGACATGGAGGCCCGGGTGCTCGGCGATGCGGTGGTGCCGCGCGACGGCATGATCCGGGTGCCGGACGGGCCGGGGCTGGGCATCGATCCCGATCCGGAAGTGATCCGGCGCTACCAGGTCGGCTGATTCCGGTTGCTCCAGCCCTGCATGGCAAAAGTTGCCTGCAGCCCAACGGTTTCACGCAAATGCAGGGCCGGGGCCAACACCGCGCCCATTCCGCCACACCAGCGTCAGTTTGCGCCTGGCGAACCCGCACGCCGTTCCATTCCCGCGACGCGCATCCCCAGTCCGCTTAGAAATGTCATGCGGGGCATGTACGCTGCACATCCGGCAAACCTGGCAGCAAACTTGCTTGTCAAGTGCATGTAGCCGGCAGGGGACACATCCGTTGGGAGAAGCCATGCATCAAGCACGCATCACCGCGCATAAAGGGATTCTGGTCGTCGAACTGGTGCCTGACCAGGCGAACGGCGACGGCACCTCGACCGACAAGCTCCGCAACCTGGCCACGGTCATCCATGACACAGGACGGCACCTCGGCGTTTCAGAGGAAGCCCTGGCGCTGCTGAAGATGGTGAAGCGCGGCCTCGACCGCATCGGCGACTTTGCCTGGTTCAGCAGCGACGACGGCAAGGATCATTTCGCCTGGTTGGGCGGCCCGAAGCGGCTGGTGAATCCCACTTCAGTGGCGGCTGCCCGGGACTACGCGATCCTTGCGCACCGGGTCATTCCGAACCATGTGCCGGACGGCGCCAGGATGGCGATCGAGACGAACTTCTGAGTGCCGCAGCATTAGCGGCCTTCAGCGCTTGCTGCCGGCCTGCGCCGCGAACGTCCGCCATTCGCGGAACACGGCGTCGAGGCATGCCGCGGTCTCGCAGCTGTCGCGCTTCTTGCGGAACGCGGCAACCTCGGCCTCCGTAATCGTGCCGGCCTTCAGCAGACGCTGCTGGTCGGCATAAATGCGCTGGTAGCCCATCGAAAACAGCGCCGACTCGCAGATCAGCCGCTGCGAGGGCACGCGGCCGGCAGGCGCGGTGGACGGGGCGCAGTCGATATCGGTAGCGGCATGGGCGGCGCCGGCGAGAACCAGGGCAACCAGGGCAGCGGCGGCAATCCAGCAATGCATGAAGCGGAACAGGGGCGTATGAAGTTGGGCCGATTCTAGCGGATGTTATCTATCGGGACGGTTCCGGCCCGGCGGCGGCCGTTGCCGGACGCTGCGCAGCGCGCTGGCGCTGGCGCTGGCGCCGTGCGCCCGCAGGCCTACTGTTGCCCCTTGGCCAGCCGCATCGGATCCACCAGCCGGTCGAACGCCTCGCCGCTCAGCAATCCCAGCGCGATCGCCGCTTCCCGCGGCGAGATCCCTTGTGCAAGCGCGAGCTTGGTGATCTGCGCCGCGCGGTCATAGCCCAGCACCGGGTTGAGCGCCGTGACCGCCAGCAGCGGATTGTCCAGGTTGCGCGCCAGCCGTTCAGGGTTGACGTCCAGCCCCTGCACCAGCCGCAGTGCGAACACGCGCGCGCCGTCGGCCAGCACGCGGATCGACTGCAGCACGTTGTAGATCAGCACCGGCTTGGCCACGTTCAGCTCGAAGCTGCCGGAGGCGCCCGCCATGGTCACGGTGACGTGGTTGCCGGCCACCTGCATGGCGGCCTGCGCCACGACCTCGGCGATGGTCGGGTTGCGCTTGCCGGGCATGATCGACGAAGTCAGGCCATCGTCGGGCAGCACCAGCTCGCCCAGCCCGCAGCGCGGGCCCGAGCCCAGCCAGCGCAGGTCGTTGGCGATCTTGGTGAAGGAGACGGCAATCACGTTGAGCACGCCCGACAGCTCGACCAGCGCATCGTGCGCGGCCATGCCCTCGACCTTGCAGGGACTGGAGCGGAAGGCCTGGCCGGTCAACAGGCTGGCTTCCTCGCAGAAGGCTTCGGCAAAGCCCGGCGGCGCGTTCAGGCCGGTGCCGGCGGCGGTGCCGCCTTGCGGCAGCACCAGCAGGCGCGGCAGGGTGCCGCGCACGCGTTCGATGGCGTTGTCGATTTGCGCGGCAAAGCCGTCGAAGGCCTGCCCCATGGTCATGGGCACGGCATCCATCAGGTGCGTGCGCGCGATCTTGAGCACATCGGCAAAGGCCTGGGCACGCTCGCGCAGGGTGTCGCGCACCACCACCAGGGCGGGCAGCAGCCGGTCTTCCAGTTCCAGCACCGCGCTCAGGTGCATGACCGTCGGGAAGCTGTCGTTGGAAGACTGCGACGCGTTGACGTGATCGTTCGGATGCACCGGCGCGCGCGTGCCCAGCGGCTGGCCAAGCCGCTCGTTGGCGCGGTTGGCGATGACCTCGTTGGCGTTCATGTTGGTCTGCGTGCCCGAGCCGGTCTGCCAGACCGTCAGCGGGAAATGGCCGTCGAAGCGGCCGCTGCGCAGCTCGTCGGCGGCGGCGACGATCGCCTCCGCGATGGCCGCGTCGAGCACGCCGCAACGCAGGTTGGCGCGGGCCGCCGCCATCTTGTGCACGCCGAAGGCATGCAGCAGGCAGTCGGGAAAGCGCTCCTCGCCGATCTCGAAGATTGCCAGCGCCCGCTGCGTCTGGGCGCCCCAGTAGCGGTCGGCGGGGATGTCGACCGGACCGAAGGCGTCGTGTTCTACGCGATATGCCGTCATGGTGCTCGGTCCGGCGCTCAGTCCAGGGAGATATTGGCCTTGGCCGCCACCGCCTTCCAGCGCGTGATCTCGGCCTGGGTGTGCTTGCCGAACGCGCTGGCGGTGTACTGCTCCGGCGGCAGCAGCTGGATCGCCTGCGCCGACATCTTGCCGGTGAAGGCCTGGTCGGCCATGACCTTCAGGTAGGCCTGCTGCATCTTGTCGATGACGCCCTGCGGCGTGCCCCTGGGCGCGTAGATGCCGTACCACGTGCTGGCCTCGAAGCCGGGCAGCCCCGATTCGGCCAGCGTGGGCACGTCCTTGAGCTGCGCCACGCGGGTCGCCGATGTCACCGCCAGCGCCCGCACCTTGGATTCGGTGATTTGCGGCAGCGCGGTATTGGTCTGGTCGAACATGCCGTCGACCTGCCCGCCGATCACGTCGATCAGCGCCGGCCCGGCCCCCTTGTACGGCACCAGCGATACCTGCATGCCCGCCGACGCCGCGAACAGCGCCGCCACCAGGTGCGAGGTGGAACCCATGCCGGCGTTGCTCAGGTTGAGCTTGCCCGGGTTCTTCTTGCCCAGCTCGACCAGGTCGCGCACGTTTTTCGCGGGATGGTCCTTGCGCACCATCAGCACCATCGGCGTATCCGGGAAGCGGAACACCGGCGCGAAGTCCTTGACCGGGTCGTAGGGCAGCTTCTTGTACAGCGCCGGCGCGGCGCCCATGTAGCCCATGTGCCCGACCAGCATGGTGTAGCCGTCAGCCGGCGCGCGCGCGGCCTTGGCCGTGCCGACGGTGCCGCCGGCGCCCGGCGAGTTGTCGATGATGATCGACTGGCCGACCTCGCGCGAGACCCGCTCGGCAATGGTGCGCGCCAGCGCGTCGGTGGGGCCGCCGGCGGCGAACGGGACGATCCAGGTGATCGGCTTGCCGGGCCAGGCCTGTGCCATGGCCGGGGTTGCGGCCACGGCCGTGGCGAGCGCCAGCGCCGCGCACGCGGCCGCTTTGCGGATGGGGTTCATGGGTTGTCTCCCTGGTTTGGAATGATGATGTGCGAGCCTGGTGCCTCAGGCCGCGGATTGTTCCCGGGACAGCGCGACGGCGCGGTCGACCATCTGCGGCGCGAGGCCGAGGTAGTTGGCCGGATCGGTCATCCGGTCGATGGCGGCGCGGTCGAAGTACCTGGTGACGGCCGGCAGCGCGGCCAGCGCGTCGGCCAGCGTGCCGCCGTGCTCGTTGACGGTGCGGCAGGCGTCGTAGACCACGTCGTGCGCCTGCTGGCGGCCGATATGCGAGGCCATCCCCATCATCACGGCCTCGGCCACGATCAGGCCGTTGGAGATGCCGAGGTTGTGCTTCATGCGCGCGGCGTCGACGATCAGGCCGCCCAGCGCAAACTTCGCCTGGTGCAGTGCGCCGGCGGTCAGGATGAAGCTCTCCGGGATGGCGATCCATTCCGCATGCCAGGGCCCGGTGGCGCGCTCGAAGTCCTGCACCATCGCGTCGACCATCAGGCCGGCGTGCTGGCGCACCGCCTTGGAAGCGGCCAGCATCAGCTCGCTGGAAATCGGGTTGCGCTTCTGCGGCATGGTGCTGCTGGCGCCGCGGCCCTTGACGAAGGGCTCGTACACCTCGGCGAATTCGGTCGACGCCATGATCATGATGTCGAGCGCGATCTTGCCCAGCGAGCCGGTGACGAGTGCGAGCAGGTTGACCGCTTCGGCAAGGCCGTCGCGCGCCACGTGCCAGGTGGTGGCCGGCACGCCCAGGCCCAGTTCCTGCGCCAGCGCTTCCTGCACCGCGAAGCCCTTGTTTTCACCTTGTGCGCCCAGCGATGCCAGCGTGCCGGCGGCGCCGGCGAACTCGACCACGGCCACACGCGGCCGCAGTTCGGCCAGGCGCTGCTGGTGGCGGTCGAACATCGCCAGCCAGATCGCCGCCTTGTAGCCGAACGTCACCGGCAGCGCCTGCTGCAGGTGGGTGCGGCCGGCCATCGGCGTGTCGCGGTGCTTGATGGCCAGGTCGGCCAGGATGCCGCGCAGCGCGCGGATATCGGCGTCGATGCTGTCGAGCGCGTCGCGCACCTGCAGAGCGACCGCGGTGTCCATGATGTCCTGCGTGGTGGCGCCCCAGTGCACGTAGCGCCCGGCCTCGCCGCACATCGCCACCAGCTGGTGTACCAGGGGCAGGATCGGATAGCCGACAATGTCGGTTTCCTCGCGCATGTGGTCGAGGTCGATGCGCTCCAGGCGCGACTCGCGGGCGATGACCTCGGCCGCTTCCGCGGGGATGATGCCGACCCTGGCCTCGGCTTTGGCGAGTCCGACCTCGACCTCGATATAGCGCTGGATCAGGGCCATATCGGAGAAAATCTGGCGCATGCCGGCGGTGCCAAACGCATCGCGGAACAGGATCGAGTCGACGACGGTGCTGGCCGTGGGGGCAGTGAACAGGGTCATGTGGCTACCTTGAGAGCAAGAGGGTAGTTCGTTAATATGTTCGAACATATCCAGCATTAAATATGTTCGAACATATTTAGAAAAGGAGGGTAAACCCGCGTCCGCACCAGGCCGCGGGCAGGCGGTCATGAGCAAAACCAATCCGGCAGAGATCAGCAGGCAACTTATCGAGGGCATCACGACGGGCCGCTACGCGGTCGGCTCGCTGCTGCCCACCGAATTCGAGCTGTGCGAGCAGTACCAGGCCAGCCGCTACACCATCCGCGCGGTGTTGCAGGAACTGCAGCAGCTGGGGCTGGTGTCGCGGCGCAAGAACGTGGGCACGCGCGTGGAATCGGCGCGGCCGCGGCCGGTGTTCCGGCCCTCGCTGGCGTCGGTGGACGACCTGGTGCAGTTCGGCGCCGAGCACCTGCGCGTGGTGCAGTCGGTGGAGGAAGTGGCGGTGACCGCCGGGGTGGCGGCCGAAATCGGCTGCGCGCCGGGTGCGCGCTGGCTGCGGATTTCCAGCCTGCGGATGGATGGCGGCAAGGACGGCACGCCGATGGCCTGGACCGACGTCTACGTGGATCCGGCCTATGCCGAGCTCGGCGAGCTGGTGCGCGCGTCGCCGGACATGCTGGTGAGCGCGCTGATCGAGTCGCGCTATGACCGGCAGATCGCGGAGATCCACCAGGACGTGCGCGCGTTCGCGATCGGGGACGGGCGTATCGCCGAAGCGCTCAGGCTCGAAGCGGGCGCGGCCGCGTTGAAGATCGTGCGGCGTTACCTGGACGCCGCCGGCGAGATTTTCGAAGTCTCGGTGACCGTGCACCCCGCCGACAGCTTTTCTGTTTCGATGCGCTTGCAGCGCTCGGCGGGGTAGGGGGCAGCAAGCCGGCAGGTAAACAAAAGCTCGCCACAAACATCATGGCGAGCAGTACTGCATTGTCTCCACTGCAGCGCGATCGAGCGCCCTGAAGTGCTTCCGGAAGAGAGACAGCCAGGTCCGGAGGGCCACGTTCTGGCCCGGCTGTCAGCCGCGCACGAACGCGAGGAGGTCGGCGTTGATCGTATCGGCGTTTGTGGTTGGCATTCCGTGCGGAAACCCCGGATAGGTCTTCAGGGTCCCGTTCCTTAGCAGTTTTGCCGACAGGAGCCCCGTGTTTTCATAGGGGACGATCTGGTCGTCGTCCCCATGCATCACCAGAACGGGAATCGTCGCGCTCTTCAGGTCGTCGGTGAAGTCGGTCTGCGAGAAGGCGACGATGCCGTCATAGTGGGCTTTTGCGCTCCCCATCATGCCTTGCCGCCACCAGTTCCAGATGACGCCTTCCGACGGCTTCGCGTCGGGACGGTTGTAGCCGTAGAAAGGCCCGGCGGGAACGTCGTAATAAAACTGCGCACGATTTGCCGCGAGCTTGGCCTGGAAGTCGTCGAAGACGTCCTTGGGCAGGCCACCCGGGTTGTTCTCGGTCTTCACCATCAGCGGCGGAACGGCGCTGATCAGCACGGCCTTGGCGACACGGTCCTCGCCGTGACGGGCGACATAGTGGATGACCTCGCCGCCGCCCGTGGAGTGGCCGACATGGATGGCCTTCCGCACGCCGAGGTGGTTGACGACTGCCGCCACATCGTCGGCATAGTGGTCCATGTCATGGCCGTCCCAGACCTGACTGGATCGCCCATGGCCGCGACGGTCATGGGCGACAACCCGATAGCCGTTCGCCAGGAAAAAAAGCATCTGGGCATCCCAGTCATCAGCGCTGAGCGGCCAGCCGTGATGAAAGAAGATAACCTGCGCGTCACGCGGACCCCAATCTTTATAGAAGATCTCAACGCCATCCTTTGTTGTCACGTATCCCATTTTTCGCTTCTCCTGTGTGGTGGGTAAGCCCTGCTACCGGTGATATGCGCCCTGAGGCCGAGTCTTGCTCCTTTCAAGGTGGTAGATAGAAGACGGGAAGGGGAGTTGAGGTCATGCCCGGGCCAGACTGCTGACATGCCGTCGACGCCATCGTTCGCACAGGAATGTACCGACACATTCGCTCACCGAACCGGCCTGGCGGTCCGCCTCACCTGCCAGGAATCACTGTAGGATTAAAGTTGACATCAAGGTCAATACTTTTCCCAGGTGCTGTATGAAAACTGGGGAACTGGCGAAGCTCAGCTGCCTGGCAGCGTCCCGCATCCGCTCTTACGAGGCAGCCGGATTGATTTCGGCGGCCGAGCGCAAGGCGAATGGCTAGATGGTGACAGACATGGTGCTGTCTCGGGCGCACTGCAGCGTCAATCGACTTGGTGCTCGCCAGAAGACTCGAGGACATTGGGATGGCCACGGCGCACGTGGCGCGGTTCGAGCATCCGGTGCAGCATAAGTCCGATGGCGGCACCTGCGCATTGCGCCAGCACGAATCCTGGCACGCTGCCCGGTGCAATACCAGCAAAGCTGTCGCTGAACATGCGCCCGAATGCCGCCGCGGGATTGGCGAACGACGTGGAAGCGGTGAACCAGTATGCAGCACCGATATACGCCGCTACCATGGCCGAGGCCCGACCGCTCGCAGCGCGCAGGATCACCAGAATGAGACCGGCGGTTGCAACCGTCTCTGCAATCCATTGCCCCGGGCCACTGCGAACCTTGGCCGAGAACTGCAGGATTGTCATGTCGAACATGGCATGAACCAGCCAGGCTCCTAGTACCGCGCCGACAAGTTGTGCGGCGATATACGGAACCAGTGCGGCACCAGGCAGTTCTCCTTGCACCACCATGACAGAACTGACCGCCGGGTTGAAATGGGCGCCGCTGATCGGTCCGAAGACTTCGCAGGCAGCCGGATCAGGGATGCCCCAATGGGCTGTCATCGGCTGGCCAGGCCAGACGGGACAGACCTCGCCTGCCGCCTTGTCGCACACGGTAACCACGAAATCGAGTGACGGTGCACCATCCTGGGATACCATTTCGCGTAGTCCTCTTTCACCACGGTGGGCTGGGCGGCGAAGAGGGCCGAGTAGTAACGAATGCTCGCAGACAGATCGGCGACACTGACGTGGACGCGGAACCGCTTCATGATTTGGGCTCCGAGGCAACGGAACAATCGGACACAGAAGAGCACGGATTGCCGCTGCAGCAGTTCTCCATGAGGTAACCCAGCAATGCGTTCATGGTCTCGAAATGGGCCATGTAAATAATGGAGCGGCCGTCCTGGCGGCTGGCCAGCAGGCCCGCGCGGTGCCGGAAATTGGCGATGAAGGACCCACTCGAGGTTGCCATCATGCTTCAACCGTGCAATCGCGATAGGCAGAAAACTTCGAAGTCTTTCCGATGCCGGGATTGAAGCAATTGCACGGGTCGAGCTTTTCGTAAAACGCGGCGAGCTGCGGCTTGGCCTCGTACAGATGTCCCACGTTGTGCTCGGCCGGGTACTCGGCGCCGCGCATGTCGAGCAACTCAAGCATCTCGTGTTCGAGTGCGAGGCAGTTGTTGCCCTTGGCGACGATGTAGTCCTGGTGAAATACATGGCACAGGAAGTGTCCGTAATACAGCTTCAGCACGACCGCACGTTCGATCTTATCTGGTAGGCGCTCGAACCAGTCGCGATCGTTGCGACGTAGCGCGATATCGAGCGCAACGATATCCTCGACCTCGCGGTGATGGACCGCGCGGTATCGAACGGCGGCGCTGGCTGCAGCGAAGCGGTGCAGAAATGCCTTGCGGCCTTCGTCTTCGGTGCATTCGAAATATGCACCGCCGGATTGCGCAAAATGTTTCGACAGGAAGGCGCGCGCTTCGTCGATGCCCGCCGCCGGCACCTTCAGCATCAGATGATGCTCATACTCGTCGCGGTACGCCTTCAGTCGCGTAGGCAGATGATCGGGCAAGCAATTGCTGATCCATTGCAGCATGCGATCGGTCAGGTGCTTCGGCATGAAACCGAGGCGCTCGAACAACGCATCGCAGCGCGTTTTCAGATTGAAGAACATCGGAAGCCGGTCCGTGCCGAACTTGTCGATGATGACAAACAGATCCTTGCCATACTTTCGCGCAATATCGAATGCATCGCGATGCAGATACTCGCCCGCAATCGGCAGGTGCGCGAAATTGGCGAGCGCGTGACGTCGGATGTCGGTCAGCACGTCCGAATCATTCGTGCCGATGTAGAACACCTTCGCGCCATGCTCCACCGCGAACGTGTCGAGACGCACAGCAAAAACCATCAGCTTGCCCGCGCAACCGGAGGCTTCGAATAGGCGCCGTGGGTCTGCGTTGAAGCGCGCGGGCGTGGGCGCATCGACGTCGCGGACGTGGGTCGCGTATTCGTGATCCGACGCCGTCGCGCCGTGGCGAATGTGCGCCTCGGTGAACGTGCCGTTTTCCACGCGCGACAGAACCTCTTCCGGCGTGCCGCCAAGTTCGATGCCCAGATGATTGACGAGCCGCAGCATGCCCGATCCATCGACGGCGGCGAACATCGCCATCTCCGTGTAAGCCGGCCCGCGATGCACCAGCGAGCCGCCCGAATTGTTGCTGATGCCGCCCAGCACCGATGCGCCGATGCATGACGAGCCGATCACCGAATGCGGTTCTCGTCCGAGCGGTTTCAGCGAACGTTCGAGTTGGTCGAGCGTCGTGCCGCCGATGCAAACCACCTGATGGCCGCCGCGGATCAGATGCACGCCACGGATGCGCATCGTGCTGACGATAACAATGTCGCGGTCGTAGTCGTCGCCATCGGGCGTCGACCCACCGGTCAGTCCGGTATTCGATGCCTGCGTGATGACGATCGCGCGCGCGGCGACGCATGCGGCGAGCACGCGCCATTGTTCGACCAGAGTGCCAGGGCGCACGACTGCCAGTACGCGGCCCGTCCCGAAACGGTAGCCAGTGCGGTAGCGGCGCGTTTGCGCATCGCCGGTGAGCACGTTGCGTCCACCGACGATTTCGGCAAATGACGCGAGCAACGTTTTACGTGTATCCGCGAGGGGAATGGCGGAGTAAGCTGAATCTGACATGACAATCTTCGATCACGTATCAACTAGGAGCCGCTTCAAGCCCGGCTCGGTTCCGGCGCCGTCGGCGATACCGACAGCGCGCGCTGCGTCAGTGTCAGCGCCGCGCCGACGGACAGCGCCGCCGCGACGACGACCAGTCCGGCGTTCGTGCTATGCGTAACGTCCTTCATCCATCCGATGACCGACGGGCTTACGAATCCGGCGAGATTGCCGATCGAATTGATCATCGCGATGCCGGCAGCGGCGGCCGTGCCCGTCAGCACACTGCTCGGATAGGTCCAGAAGACGGGCATCATCGACAAAACACCTGCGGTGCCGAGCGACAGCGTGAGTAATACGAGCGCGATATTTCCCGTATAGAGCGTGCTTGCATAAAATCCCGCAGCGGCGGCGACGCCCGCCATCGCGAGATGCCAGCGGCGCTCGTTGTGACGGTCGGAACTGCGCGCGACCAGAATCATTGACACGATAGCGACCGCGTACGGGACTGCGGTCAGCAAGCCGACATCCAGTGCGTCCTTGACGCCCGCCGCCTTGATGAGCGTGGGCAAGTAAAAGCTCACGCCGTAGAGCCCCATCATGCAGCAGAAGTAGATCGCCGCGAACCGCCAGACACGGCCATTCGACACGATGCTGCGTAGCGACGCCTCCGCGCCCGCATATCCGTCGCGTGCGATGTTGTCCTCGAGAAGTTGCTTCTGACGCTCGTCGAGCCACGCCGCCGCCCGGATGCCGTTCGGCAGCACGAACAGCGTGACGATGCCCAGCAGCAGCGACGGAAGCGCTTCAAGCAGGAATAGCCATTGCCAGTTCGACAGACCCTGCACGCCGTTGAACGCCTGCATGATCCAGCCCGACAGCGGGCCGCCGACCACGCCCGCAACGGGAATGCCGATCATGAAAAGCGCGTTCATGCGGCCGCGGCGGGCCGACGGATACCAGTACGTCAGATACAGCACGATACCCGGAAAGAAGCCTGCCTCCGCGACACCGAGGATAAAACGCAGCGCATAGAACATGGCCGGCGTCTTCACAAACAGCGTCGCTGCCGATACCAGTGCCCATGTCACCATGATGCGGCTTATCCACACGCGCGCGCCCAGGCGATGCAGCAAGATATTGCTCGGCACCTCGAAAACGAAATAGCCGATGAAGAAAATCCCCGCACCAAGCCCGTACACCGACTCGCTAAATTTCAGGTCGCTGAGCATCTGCAGCTTTGCAAATCCGACGTTGACGCGATCGAGATAAGCCGCAACATAGCAGATGAAGAGAAACGGCAGCAGACGCCAGGTCACTTTCGCGTAAGTCGCGTTCTCGAACGCTGGCGTTGCGACTGGGGCGTGGGTATGGGATCTGCCGGTAGTGGGGCCGGCGGACGCGCTTGTCGAGTCGTGCGGGGTCATCGCGAGTCTCCTGATTCGTGTGCGGTTTGCCACCGCAACTGAGTTTGCCAGCGCGCATTGTTTCGCGGCAGCAGGAGACTGTCGAGACGTTACGACACTGGTCCGACCAGTTATTTTTGTCGTGCCAGGCACGAACTTTCGCGAGAATTAATGCCGGCGCGGGCGCCAGGATGGACGCATGTTCGTGTTCGCTCGCGTCATGCCCATCCCTTGAGCCGCAGCGTGGCCCGAACCAGACGCTGTTCCTCCGCTTCGATCTCTCTAAGGCTGGCAATAGTGGTGGCGATATGTGCATCGGCAGCCTTGCGCGCCTGCTCCGGCTGTTTGCCGATCACGGCCTTGTATAGACGGGCATGCTGCTTGTCGATCACACGCTTTTCAGCCTCGCGATGGTAGAGGTTGTTTACGGAGGCGAAGACCGAACTCAGCAATAAATCGGTGAGCGAACTCAGCGTATGCACGAGGACTGGGTTGTGCGATGCCTCGCAGATCGCGAGGTGGAAGGCATAGTCGAGCCGCGCGCGCATCGACTCGCCGACGTCGCTTTCATTCGCGGCCAGCATGTCCTCATAGCGGCGGGTAATCAGCGCGAAATCCGCCTGCGTGCCACGAAGCGCGGCAAGGCGCGCCGATTCGGCCTCGAGTATCTCGCGTACTTCGAAGATGTCGTATAGCGTTCTCGGCTGAGAGCCGAGGAGATGCATCATCGGCGTAAGCGCCGGCTGCGAGGTAAGCGCCGCGACGAACGATCCGCGTCCGTGTGCGGTTTCGATGATTCCGCGCGTCCGTAAGACCTGCAGCCCCTCCCGCACGGCGGACCGCGACACGCCAAGTTTGGCGGTTAGGCGTCGCTCGGAAGGCAGCGGTTGTCCCGGTTTCAGGACGCCGTCGACTATCAGGCCTTCGATGCGTTCAGCGACCATATCCGCGATCTGCGACGCATATTCCGGGTTGTCTTCCTGCATGGTATGTCTCACTGGTCAGACCACTTCGAAGGAAACTCTTCGCTTATGGCGAATGCTAGCACCATTGCAGCAAGGGGCTCCTCGCAAACCGAGGACTCGGAAGCGGGAAATCCGGAGCGCCGAAGGCCGGCGCACGTATGAAACGCAGGTGACCGGTTTTCGAGGGAAGGAGTCGTTTGAATGACGGTGTGGGGTGGCAGCAACTGGCCGCAAGCGACCACCCGCCGGCTAACGGGTTATCACACTGCTCCGCCATTTCGAGTGCATCGTCTACCTCGACGCCAAGGTATCGGAGTGTGCCGGGTTTCGCCACAGTTCTGGTGAGATGACGCCTGCTGGCGACCGCAGGCTCAGGGGCTCATCTGCAGCCAGTCTAATCCGCCAGACACGCAGCGTTGCCTTCTTGTCGCAGCGGCCTCAAGCCGGTGATTTCCCGTGCTTCGGCCGGCGTAGCCGGCTCGTAGCCCATCTGAGAGGGGGCAAATCTGTTCCGTAGGTGAAGCTAGTGCGTGCTATCCGTGGGGCCGGGACCCACGCGGATGGCGCTTTTGGGCAATCCGATGAGGATCGTCAGACCGCCAGCGAGAACCAGGCCGGTCAGCGACAGCAGGCCGATCTGAATGCTGCCGGTCGCCCCCTTGATCCAGCCGATCAGCGTCGGGCTGACAAAGCCGCCAAGAATTCCAAGCGAGCTGACCACCGCGATGCCGGCCGCCGCGGCCTGTCGGCCAAGATAGGTCGGCGGGATCGACCAGAACAGCGAGCCGCCGCCGAAGCAACCAGTCGAGCAAGCGCTTCGTCGATCCCGCCGACATTGCAGCGCTCGCCGTATTTCTCGCATCCGATGCAGGGCGCTCCATCTCCGGTCAGATGACTTCGGGACGGGGACTATGTGAACCTGGGCATCGGCTTGCCTACCAAGGTCGTCGGGCACGTGCCAGCGGGCATGCAGGTCTGGCTTCAATCGGAGAATGGCCTGATTGGCATTGGACCTCCCCCCTATGAAGACGAAATCGATCCCGATCTGATCGATGCCGCCAAGCAGACCATCACGACGGTGCCAGGCGCATCCATTTGTTCCTCGTCGATGTCCTTCGCGATGATCCGCGGCGGTCATATGGATCTCACGATCCTGGGGGGCATGCAGGTCAGCGCGGCCGGGGATCTGGCGAACTGGATGATTCCGGGAAAGATGGTCAAGGGCATGGGTGGCGCGATGGACCTCGTCGGCGGCGTGCGTCGCGTCGTGGTGGTCATGGAACACAACACGCGCGATGGCGAAATGAAGATCCTGGAGCGCTGTTCCTTGCCGCTCACCGGAGCGGGAGTGGTCAACCGCATCATCACCGACCTGGCGGTCATCGACGTGACTGGCGACGGCCTCATCGTCCGGGAAATGGCGCCCGGCGTTTCCAGGGATGTGCTCCAGGCGAGGACGGAACCAACGCTGCGCTTCGATTGCCTGCGTTAGCCCTCGAAATCAGAAAACGCTGTGTGCTTCATGGGCCACCGGTCAAGGCGGTGGCATGTAATGCAAAGTCGTTGGCATCCTTTGCATGGCGTGTAGCCCCCTGGCGCCGCTAGGCTACGCCACATAGGCCATGACCGGAATTGACGCGGATCCAGCCGGGGCGCGTTGCCGGGCATGTCTCGTGTCGCGATGTTCTTGGAAGGATGTAACCAGCATGACTTATTCGCTCTCGCGCGCCGACGTGGACAGCATTACCGATGGTGACGTGAAATGCAGCACCATGAAACTGCTGCCGGGATGGGACGACATCCCAGTGGACTTCCGCAACGGCAATCTCTATACCCGCCTGGCAGAGGCGCGCCTGCTCGACTACCAGCTACCCGGGATCTCGATTGCATTCCTGCCGGAGTTCGATGACGCTGCGGCTTGCGAGGCGATCGATCGTTGCATCACTGCCCATCTGAACGCCTTCGCGCCCCGCCACCAGCACCGGATCGCCGGCGTGGGATACATGATCTCGAAGGTTTGCACGGTCACATGCGTCGGTGTCGAGAATGCCAATGCCGGGCATCACGCCTGATGCAGGTCGGGAGGCGCGGGCCGTCGCCAGGCCCAGGTACCGGCGCGCTTACCCTGGCACAGGCTTGAATCTTTGGTGCGCGGGCATCGCCAGTTGAGCGGGCCCTCCGGCGGCCCTACCCTATGCTGAAGTGGGAGCGCGAGCGGACATGCACCATCCACACCTTCAGCCCGGCACACTTTGGTCGGCTATCGTCCAACGGACAGCGCTCGCCTTGCAGAGCGGGGCGTTATGTCCGATCGAAACCATCCAGACAGTCATCGAGGACGGCGGCGTGCGCTTCCAGGTGCGCGAGGTGTCGAGCCTGCGGAGCAAGGACAAGGCGCGCAAGGCGGGCAGTGCCGGCGGCAATCCGTTCCTGCCTTATGACGCGGAACTGTTTGTCATGGATATCTCCGACCACCATGTGGCCCTGCTGAACAAGTTCAACGTCATCGATCATCACCTGCTGATCGTCACCCGCTGCTTCGAACCGCAGGAGTCCCTGCTGACCGTCCCGGACTTTGCCGCGCTGCTTGCTTGCATGGCGGAATTCCCGAGCCTGGGCTTCTACAACGGCGGGGCCGCCGCGGGAGCGAGCCAGGCCCACAAGCATCTGCAGCTCGTGCCGCTGCCTCTCGCCGAAAACGGCCCGTTGCTGCCGATCGACACCGTGCTGCAGCCGGCGCAAATCGCCGGCGCTCCGGGCACCCTCGGCGCCGTCCCGGGCCTCCCGTTTGCGCACGCATTCGCGCCACTGGACCTGCTTGCAGCACCACTGCACGAGATGGCGCGCGCCGCCTGCGCGCGCTACCGCGCCTTGCTCGATTCGGTGGGCGTGCGGGCGCTGCAGGTCGATGGGGCATTGCTTCAATCGGCGCCATACAACCTGCTGGTCATGCCTGCCGGGCTGCTGCTGGTGCGCAGAGCCAGGGAGTGTGTGGAAGGCATCCCCCTCAATGCCCTCGCGTTTGCCGGCTCGTTGTTTGTCCGGGATGCAGCGCAAAGGCGGACGGTTGTGAGGGTTGGCCCGATGAATCTCCTCCGGCGCGCCGCGGCAGACGGCGAGCGGGGTGGGGAGGTATAGCCGGGTAATGCCCCACAGAAGACGCCAGTCCGTTCCGACCGGCTGCCAACGATACGCGATTCTGTAAGTTAATGTTATATACATGACTTTAAAGTCACATTTAGGTGTTGGCCCCACTTCCTTTCTGGGTAAATCCCTAGGGACGAAATTAGAGCAACTCCTCTAATCTTGGCGTTTGGTCTTTGTGCAGTGCACCAGGGCCCCTAATCGTTTGGAAACCACGCTCGACCGGTGCCTTGTAGCCTTGCGGCAGGCGACACCCGGCGGCTACAGGAGGCATACCCAACCCATGTCCTTTTTTACATCCGATCAGTTCGCGGCAGTCCATAAGAACAACCTGACCAATCTGGCCAAGCTGTCGAACACCACCTTCGAAGGGATCCAGAAGCTGACGGAACTGAACCTGCAGGCGGCCAAGGCAGCCATGGCCGATGGGCAGGCAATGCTGCAGGCCGTGTCGGCCAGCAAAGATCCCGGCGATGTCCTGAAGGGCAATGCGCCGCAGCCTGCTGCAGACAAAGCCATCGAATACGCGCGTCATGTGTGCGAGATCGCAACGCAGGCCCAGGCCGACCTGGCCAGGGCCGTTGAAGAGCAATACGAGTTGCAGCAGCGCAATGTGCAGGCTTTCGTCGACGCCTTCGTGAAGAATGCCCCGGCTGGTTCCGAAGCCATTTCGGCCACGCTGCAGGCGACATTGGATAACGCCACGCAATCCTACCGCGCCGCGCAAGCCATCAGCCAGCAGTTGACCGGCCTGGCTTCCACCACGTTCACCGCAACCCCCGGCGCGGCCACGGGTTCGGATCGCCAGCCAACGCACCGCTAGTCTGCAGATCGGGCGCGGATCGGGCGCGCCGGCATAGCCGGTATCCATTCAAGAAGAAACTCGGCTATCGATCGGTTCCCCCTTGCGGCATGGCGCCGGCAGGGGCTGTAGCTGTTGCGATAAGCCGTTAAGGTCGGCCTGCCATTCCCGGCAGGCCAGGGGTCTTTTACTTTGCAGAAAGAGAGAATCAGCATGACGAAAAAAATCGCACTGGTTACCGGCGGCATGGGTGGCCTGGGAGAGGCCATTTCCATCCGCTTGCATGATGCGGGCTATACGGTGGTGGTCACCCATTCGCCGGGCAACACCAAAGTGCAGGAATGGCTGGCATCCATGGCTGCCGCCGGTCGCGAGATCCGCGCCTACGAGGTCGATGTGGCGGACTACGAGAGCTGCCAGGCAGGCATGGCGCGGATCCTGGCCGAGCTCGGCCGCGTCGACATCCTGGTGAACAACGCCGGCATCACCCGGGACATGGCGTTCAGGAAGATGGACAAGCCAAACTGGGATGCGGTGATCAGGACCAATCTCGACTCTGTGTTCAATGTCACCAAGCCCCTCTGCGAGGGCATGGTGGAGCGCGGGTGGGGACGGATCATCAACATCTCGTCAGTCAACGGTTCCAAGGGCGCCTTTGGCCAGACCAACTATTCCGCGGCCAAGGCCGGCATGCATGGCTTCACCAAGGCACTGGCCCTGGAGGTCGCCAGGAAAGGCGTGACGGTCAACACGGTATCGCCGGGCTATCTGGCCACCAAGATGGTGACGGCCGTGCCGAAGGAGATCATGGACAGCAAGATCCTGCCGCAGATTCCGATGGGGCGCCTGGGCAAGCCCGAGGAAGTGGCGGGACTGGTCGCTTTCCTTTGCTCCGACGATGCGGCCTACCTGACTGGCGCGAATCTCGCCATCAACGGCGGTCAGCATATGGACTGACGCAGGGACGGGTGGTCAGTCGCTGTCAAGGCGGTGGACTGCCCAGCGGCGGCCCGCCCTTGCTCGTGGCCGCAAGGGCCTGCCACCAGTCTTCGCCAGGTCGCGCTTGCCGCGCGCACACCCGTGGTCACGCCGCCCGCGCCAGCGCAACCGCTGCACGAGACCGGATAAAGAACCCGAGGCCGGCAATCACGGCTACCGCATAGCCGGCGATATAGCCATAGACGGCGCCACGTGCACCGTAGTGCGGGATCAGGACGAGGTCCACCACGATCATGGTGACCAGCACGAGGATCCATTTCTCGACCAGCCAGGTCGGCTTGCGCAGATAGATCGCTAACAACGACAGTGCCGCATCCGCGAACACCAGTCCGGCCCCCATCGCGGAAAGGCGCAGCAGATCTGCCGCTGCCTCATAGTGATTGCCGTAGATCAAGTCAATGACCCAGGGCGCACAATAGGCGATCACCGCGCCTCCCGCCATCCCCATGGCGGCCATGCCGGCGGCGACATAAAGCACATTGCGTCGTACCAGCGCAAGGGTCGGCTGCGCATAGATCATCAACGGAGCCACCGAGCTCGCGACGATGGTGGCGAGCATCATGAAGTTGTCCAGGATCTGCATCGAGGCGGCATAGCCGCCAAGTTCGAACAGGGAAATGTGCGGCCTGAGCAGGAGTTGGTCAACGCGCTTCGCACAGAGCATCAGCAGCATGCTCGCCCAGAAGACCGCGCCGTCGCGCAGCAGCCGCTTCGCCAGTAGCCAGTCGATGCCTACCGCCACGCGGGGGGCGCGCTGGTGATAATAGCGCGTAAGCAGCACGGCACCGAGCAAGGACTCCGCGGCGAAAGCCCAGGCAAAAACCGGGGCAGAGTCCGAGCCGGCCAGATAGAGCACTGAGACACTCACCATCCGGAAGGCAAGGCCAATCATGCCGAAAACGACCGCAGGGCGACTGTCGGTACGCGCCTGCAGCCAGGCACGGACCGCGCTGAAGGGTTCGCCCAACAACATGGGGATGCCAAAGATCATGGCGGCCAGGACAATGGCCTTGTCCTCTTCCGTCGTCGCCACGACAACCACGAGCAGCAGATAGCCGGCAACCGCGGCAATGATGCGTAAGCCGAACACATGGGTCAGCAACTTGTGTTGCGCGGCCGGTGCCGGGTTGGCAACGAGTCGGGGGATGACCTCTTCATCGCAGCAGATCAGGGCGACCGCTGACGCAATCAACACCAGCGACTGTGCATACTGGAACTCGGCAAAGCCCACAGGCCCGACGGCGCGTGCGATCAGGGCAATGCTGGCGATGCCAAGCAGCACCTGCAAGCCACGCTCAAGAACCAGCCAGAGCACGTTGCGGGCGATTCGCATATGCATAGCCAGGTCTCTCCCGAAAATGGTGCCGGTAAATGCTTTGCCGGCATGACCGTTGGGAATTTCTGCCGTCCGGCCGCGGATGTCGTGTCATCAGTGCTGGGATCCACGGCGGCCGTGTCGGACCGGCGCCCGGACCGCAGGATGCCTGCACCGGTGTCGGGGATTCTTACATGCGATCCGCTGCGCGCACTGTTGCGCTCCGCACACTGGCGGTTGCCATGCCATGACGGATGTCAAGCGTAGGCTGGCTCGCGAACGATTCCCATTTGGGTCACCAGAGGCGGCCCCTGGTGGCTTGGGACGCGCATACCTACTGTCGGGAGATCGGCCGCCTGCTTGAGATAGGTGGAACGTCGCTGCAGATGTTGGGCTCCTTCTTTGACCCTAGGCCTCGGTCAGCGCAATGAACTGTTCGATGTACTTGGCCGACAGTTGAGGGTATTGGTGCTGCGGTCCGTGGCCGGCTTCGGGGAGCACCACCAACTGACCCCGAGGAATGCGACCGATCAGTGGATACCAGTTCTGAGCCGCTGTGCTCGGGTCTCTGTCCCCGCCAACGTATCCAGGAACAGCGGGTCCCACGTATCAAGCGTTCCGCGCATGCGATTGGCGAGGACGAGTGGAGCCCCCTGGCCGATGGCTCGGTAGCCGATGCGATTTCCTTGCACCGTGACGTATTGGGGCGGGACGGTGGCGGCAGTTGCGCCCGATGTGGTCAGGTCCTGCATGCGCGGTGTGGACGACCTGGCGCGAGCCGGCAAGATCTTGTATGCCGGCCTGTCCGACTTCCCCGCATGGCGCGTGTCTCGCGCAGTCACGTTGGCCGAGGTGCGGGGTTCGCTTCCCATCGCCGGCGTTCAGTTGGAGTACAGCCTGGTCGAGCGTACGGCCGAAAGAGAACTGCTGCCGATGGCGCAGGCCTTGGGCCTCGGCACTCTTCCTGAGCGAATCATCGGAATTCCTCGTTGAACCAAAAAAATGCCCGCCGTGATTAACGGCGGGCATTCCCTGGCAACGAAAGCGATGGCGAAGCGCCGGGCTTACTCCAGCTTCGCCCCCGAGCGCTCGACAATATCCTTCCACTTCTTGTAGTCCGACTGCACCAGGTCGGAGAACTCCCTGGTCGTCATCAGCCTGGCTTCCGCGCCTTGCTCCTGGATCGCCTGGATCATCGCCGGCGTGGCGAGGACCTTGTTCACTTCGGCATGGATGCGGTTGACCACCTCCGGCGGCGTCTTGGCCGGGGCGAACAGGCCGTACCAGGTGCTGACGTCCACCTGCTTGTAGCCGCTTTCCGCCACGGTGGGCACGTCGGGCAGCGACGTGCTGCGCGAGGCCGAGGTCACGGCCAGTGCGCGCAGCTTGCCCGCCTTGACCTGCGCCAGCGCCGACGGCACCGATGCCACCATCAGGTCGACGTTGCCGGCCAGCGCGTCCATCATCGCCGCATTGGAGCCCTTGTAGGGTACGTGCAGAAGCTTGATCCCCGCCGCATGGCTGAAGATCTCGGCGGCCAGGTGGATGGTGGTGCCGTTGCCGGGCGAGCCATACTTCACCGCGCCCGGCGCGCTGCGCGCGGCGGTGACCACGTCGGCCAGCGTCTTGAAGCGTGAGTTGGCCGACGTGACGATCACGATCGGCGTGTAGGCGACATGGCTGATCGCGACCAGGTCGCGGTTCGGCACATAGCTGACGGACTTGTACAGCCACGGCGCGACCACCAGGTTGTCCTTCTGGCCCATCACCAGCTCGTAGCCGGTCGGCGCGGCCCGGACCGCCTCGGCGATGCCGAGCGTGCCGCCGGCGCCCGGCTTGTTGTCCGGCACGAAATTCCACTTGGTGGCCTGGCCGACCTGGGTCGCCACCAGCCGGGCCAGGATGTCGGTGCCGCCGCCTGGCGGGAACGGAATCACCAGCCGGATCGGCTTGGTCGGAAAGCTGGCCGGGGTCTGCGCGTGGGCGCTCGTCAGTCCGCATGCCACCAGCAGGGTGGCAAAGAGGGCCTTCAACATCTGGTTTCTCCTCGATCGAAATCTTGCGGGGCGGACCCTGGCTTGCTGCCTGTGAACCTGTCGGATTGCGGCGGTGTCGGGCACTGGAACGGCCCGGAGCGGATGGCGGGGAACGTCTGGATCGTGCGGTGGCGAGGCAAGCGCAGGGGTCTCGGCCCTGGTCGCGAGCCGACATTTTCGCATATTAGGTATGTGTTGGCCCGATATCGCCTTCGGGGAGCGGGGCTGTCGCGTTGGCGCGCTCAGCCGGCCAGCGCGCGGCAGAGCGATTGCAGGTCGCTGAGGATCAGGTGCGGGCGCGCGCCGCCGCGTTGCCATTGCGCCGTGTGGGGACCGTCCGGGCGCACCAGCCACGCGGCCTGCAGTCCCGCACCGAGTGCGCCGGCGACGTCGAGGTCGGGGTCGTCGCCGACATGCAGCATCTGCGCCGGCGGCGTATCCACTGCCGCGGCCGCCGCATGGAAGATCGCCGCGGCAGGCTTGGCCGTGCCGAACGTCCCGGCGCTCAGCGCCGCGCGGAAGAAGTGATGGCCGCCGGTGACCTTCAGGTCGGCGTTGCCGTTGGACACCGCCACCAGCGGGAAGCGTGCGCTGAGCCATTCCAGTGCCGGCAGCGCATCCTCGAAGAACTCGACCTGCTGCCGCGCGGCAAAGAAGGCGTCGTATGCGTCTTCGGCCAGGCTGGCATCTTCTCCGGCCATCTCCAGCGCCAGCAGGATCGAGCCGAGGCGCAGCGCGCGGTAGTCATGCGCAAGGTGCGGGTTCTTGCCTTCATAGCGCGCGCGCAGGTCGCGCAGCACCGCGGGCGAGGCCAGCACCCCGGCTGTCTTCGGCGCGTGCTGCAGCAGCCAGGCCAGCAGCGTTGCCTCGGCGCGGGCCACGGCGGGGCCGAACGGCCACAGGGTGTCGTCGAGATCGAGGGAGATGGCGGAGACCTTGGACAGGCGCATGGGGCGGGGACGCTGCGGATCAGGAGGGGGACGGGGCCTGTTAGCTTACCACCGCGCAGGACCGGTTTCGGATCTGCCAATGGCATGGGGCGACGATGTGCCGACCGCGCCATAAATCTCGCGCAGGCCGCACGCAGGCCGCATGTTGTGGCTAGAATCCGCCAAACGATCCACGATCTCGCAGCGAAACGATGATCCGTCTCGTCCTGATCCTGTTGGGGTTCGACTACCTGCGCCAGCGTGCGCGCGGCATGTTCTGGCTCGGCATCGGGTTTCTCGCTGCAGGCGTGGTGCTGTTCATCGACGGCCTGGACAGCGCGCATTTCTTCCCGCTGGCATGGTTTGCCGGCCTGCTGCTGGTGGGCGGGCTGGGCACGCTGGTCGTCGCCATGGTGGGCGCCGGCGGGCTGCGGACGATGCGCCTGTTCAAGGGCCTGGCATTGGTGGTGGCGGCGTCGCTGGTGCTGGCGGGGCACCATCACGGGCATTTCTGGCTGTCGATGATCTTCGGCACGCTGTTCCTGGCCGACGGGCTGCTGCAGTGCGTGTCGGCATCGGTCGTGCGCTTTCCGCGCTGGCGCTGGGCCGTCGGCACCGGCCTGCTTGAGGTGCTGATCGCGATCTTCTTCTACCAGCCATATCCCACCAACTACCAGGGCACGGTGCCTTATGCGCTGTCGCTTTGGCTGCTGTTCGGCGGCTGGAGCATGGTCATGCTGGCCTACCGGGCCATCCGCGTGCCGCAAAGCGCCACGATCGAAAGCCTGATGCACGGGCCGCGCCGGCGAAGAGGGGATGCCGCGGGGGATGCCGCGGGCCATGGCGGTTCCCACTGGACGGATGCATCGCATGCGCCAACCAAGCGGGTCACCAAGACGCTGCTGTTCGCGCCGGCCGGACACGCGACGCACCTGCCCGATGAGGGCGCGCCCAGGCTGACGGTACATGTCTGGACGCCATCCGGTTCCGGGCAGCAGCCGCTGCGGCGCCGCCCGGTGTTCGACCGCTATATTGCCGCCGTGGACGCCAGCGGCGCCATCTGGACCGGCCATACCGCGCTGGAGGCGCCCGAAGGCATCTACATCAGCTTCGATCCGGCCCAGCCGCTCAGTCGCACTCCGGAAAGCGTCACGCAGGCGCTGCGCGCGACCATCGACAACGATGTGCCCGGCGTATTCGAACCCGATTGTGTGACCGAGGCGTCGCGGCGCGGCGACTCCACCGTGCGCGTGCACCTGCGCAACTACGATGCGGCGCGCCTGCAGCGCTTCTGGGATGCGTGGCGTGCCGATACCACCTACAACCTGACCTATCGGAATTGCGCCGTCAGCGTGGCGCGGGCGCTCGAAGCCGCGGTGGAAGGCGCGCTGATGCGCCGGCGCGGCAGGTCCGGACAGCGGCAGTCGTGGACGCTGCTGCTGCAGACGCTGTGCATGCCGGAGCTATGGCTCGCCGCGCAGCTGCGCAAGCGCGGCAAGACCATGGCGTGGACGCCGGGACTGGTACGCGACTATGCCCGCGCGTTGAGCCTGCTGGTCGATCCCCATGCGCACCCGCATGCCCACCCGCGCCGGTGGTGGCGGCTCGGCCTCGCTGCCATGAACCGCTGGCGCCGGCAGCGTCGGCAATGGCGCACGGAGGATAACCAGGTGCAGGCGGAATAGCTCAGGCAGGGCCCGCGTGCGCCGGCCGTGGCCGTGCGCGCACGCGGGTTGCCTTCAACGGCAGGCGACGGCTACTTGCCTTGCCGCTGACCCGGCTTGCGGCTTGCGTCGCCCTGGTGCTGCCTGCGGGGATCCTCGTTCTTGAAGCCGCCATAGCTGCTCTGGCCCGGATCGTCGCTGCGGCTCCTGATGTCGCTCGCAGCGCGGTCGGTCCTGACGCCCGGATTGGGCTGGGCTCCAGGCGCATTCCGCCGTTCCTTTCGCGTTGCCATATCGCTCTCCAGTGGGTTGGCCGGAACCCATGGGGTCGCAACATCCGTGCCGTGACGGGCAAGGCGCGCGGCGGCCCTCTTGCGGCGCTCTGCCGGCGGGCCCGTGCATCGCGCTCAGGGGTTTTCGTGCTGCCCTCTGAACACTCTGAACATCTTGCCGCCTGTTGTAGAAATGGAACCCGTCGAGGGCGAAGAGGCAAAGGGCGTGCTCTAACATCTCTGGTTCCCGCGCTGCCGGGGGAGTGGACCGCGGCGAACTTCTGCACGGCCGGGGTGTCGTTAGCTCCATGGCAGTGCAACCCGCAATGAAACAGGACGACGCATGAACCTTGAACTAATCCTCGATCATCCCTGGTTCGGCACCTGGGCCGCCGCGCTGGTCGCCGTCATCGTCGCGCTGATCGCGCATCGCCTTGGCGGCATGCTGCTGTTGCGCATTACCCGCGCCACGCCGGTGCTGCATGCCATCGTGATCAAGTCGCGCGCACCGGCCAAGGCGGTGCTGCCGCTGCTGGCGTTGCAGACCGTATGGCAGGCGGCGCCGGACGACCTGCGCTGGATCGACAGCGTGCGGCACCTCAACGGGCTGCTGATGATCACGGCCACGACCTGGCTGGCGGCGCGCATCATCGCCGGCTTTGCGCAAGGCGTGCTGGAACGGCACCCCGTCGACGTGGAGGACAACATGGGTGCGCGGCGCATCCATACGCAGACGCGGGTGCTGTCGCGCATCGCCATGTCGCTGGTGATCGTGATTGGCGCGTCGATGGTGCTGATGACCTTCCCCGGTGCGCGGCAGGTAGGCGCCAGCCTGCTGGCCTCGGCAGGCGTGGTCGGCCTGATCGCGGGCTTTGCCGCCAAGCCGGTGTTCAGCAACATGATTGCCGGCCTGCAGCTGGCGCTGACCCAGCCGATCCGGCTGGACGATGTGCTGATCGTCGAGGGCGAGTGGGGCCGCGTGGAGGAAATCACCGGCACTTACGTGGTGCTGCGGATCTGGGATGAGCGCCGCCTCATCATCCCGCTGCAGTATTTCATCGAGAAGCCGTTCCAGAACTGGACCCGCAGCAGCGCGCAGCTGATGGGCTCGGTGTTCTTCCACGTGGACTACGGCATGCCGCTGGCACCGCTGCGCAAGGAGCTGGAGCGCATCGTCCATGCCGCGCCGCAATGGGACCGGCGCTTCTTCAACCTGGTGGTGACCGACGCCACCGAACGGACCATGCAGCTGCGCGTGCTGTGCACCGCCGCGTCATCCGGCCTGGCGTGGGACCTGCGCTGCGTCGTGCGCGAAGGGCTGATCGACTTCATGCAGCGCGAGTATCCGCAGTTCCTGCCTCGCCTTCGCATTGAAGGTGAAGGGGAGGGGAAGGGCAAGGACGATGCCGCGCTGCGCGGCACCGCCGTGCACGTCGCGTGAAGCTGTGTGCCCGGCCGCGCCCCTTGCCGGGCGGATCAGAAATCCACCTTCTCTCCCGGCTGCGGCACGATCACGCGCGTGGCCGCGCCGGTGCCCAGCGCGGCGGTAAATTCCTCTGGCGTGCCGCGCAACTGCGGTGAGGTCTGGTAGTGGATCGGGATCGCAAAGCGCGGCCGGATCATGTCGCGCACCGCGATCGCCGCGTCCTGCGGCCCCATGGTGAAGTGGCCGCCGATCGGGATCAGCACCAGGTCTGGCTTGTAGCGGTCGCCGATCAGCCGCATGTCGCCGAACAGGCCGGTATCGCCCATGTGCCAGATGCGGAAGCCGTTCTCCAGCTCGACGATGTAGCCGACCGGTTCGCCGCCGTAGTGCGTCTCGTCCTTGCCGGTGGTGGCATTCTTCAGCGTCAGTTCGGAGGAATGCTCGGCATGCACTGCAGTGATCTTCGGTCCGGCGGGACCGAACGGCATCACCGTGCCGCTCTTGCCGAAGCGCTGCGACAGCGCCGCAGGCACCATGCCGAGGTTGACCAGCGCCTGGCCCATGCCGCCGCCGTTGTAGATCGGCGCGTTGTTGAGCTGGGCCAGCGCCGGCGCGTCGCCGAGGTGGTCGTTATGCGCGTGGGTCACCAGGATCAGGTCGACCTTGCCCAGCGAGGACAGCTGCTTGAAGCCGGCCGGGGTCTTCGGGTTGGTGGTCAGCCAGGGATCGATGACGATGACCTTGCCGCCCGGCGAGGTGATGCGGATCGCGGCCTGGCCGAGCCACAGGACTTCAGTCTTGCCGGCGGCGGCAGGGGTGGTGGCGGTGGACGCCTGCGTAACCGCGGTCGGTGTCGGCGGGGAGGTGCCGCAGGCGGAGAGCGTGGCGACGGCGGCGGTGAGTACGACTGCGCGGAATCTGATCATGGTCACTCCTTCCGTGGCTGAGTCATGGGTCTGCGGCAAGGCTTAGCGGACGAAGACGCCGAGCCCTTCGTGGTCGTAATACTCCAGCCATACCCGGTCGCTGGAGAATTCTGCCCGGGAGATCGTGCCGGGATTGGCGTTCTCGTTATGGAGCGTCAATGTAAAGACATCTCCGTCCCAGTGCGTCAGCGGCAGCACCAGCGGCCTCGCGCCCAGCGTCATCACCAGCGCGCCGCCCTGCTCGGCGACCACTAGCGGGCCGTAATAGTCGTTGCGATAGGTGCCGGCATAGGTGGACAACGCCCGCGCGGGCAATGGGCTGGCCGGCGGCGACTGGCCCACCAGCCTGCCTTCGGGCTGCAGCAAGGGCGCGAAGGCCTCGGCAAAGATCGCGCCCCAGTCGCGGCGGAAGGCGCCGTACTGGACCAGGTCGAAGAACTGCGCGTTCAGCGTTTCCGGGATGCCGATGGGGTAGCCGTTGGTCAGCGTGACGATGGCCAGGTTCAGCGACGGCACCGCGGTGAAGCTGGTCGCCGCGCCTACCGCGAACGCGCCGGAATGGTTGTAGTTGGTCAGCCCCAGTTCCGTCGTGCCGATATTGAAGCCGTAGCCGTAATAGCTTGCCGGGCGGCCTTGCACGGGCGGGCCGCTTTGCATCTGCTGCGACAGCGCGGGGGCGAGCGCTGCGGCGTCGACGATGCGCTGGCCGGCGAACTCCCCTTTGGCCAGCACCATGATCAGCCATTTCGCCAGGTCGTTGACCGAGGCGCTGACGCCGCCCGCGGGCGATTGCGCATCGGGCATGGTGCCCATCCCTTGCACCCAGCTGCCGTTGATCTTGACGTGTCCGAGCGCGCGGTTGTCGCGTGCGGCAAAGTCGGCGTAGCGCGAGCTGGTGCGGGTCATGCCCAGCGGCTGGTAGATGGCCTGCTCGGACAGCGTGGCCCAGTCGATGCCCGCGGCGTTCGCCACCGCCTCGGCCGCGGCGGTCATGCCGAAGTTGGTGTACTCGTAGACCGCGCGCAGCGGATGCAGCGGCAGGAAGCGCAGGCGCGTCAGCACCTCGCGGCGATCGTAGCCCATGTCCTCGAGCCGGTCGCCGGCGTGGTCGGGCAGGCCGGAACGATGCGCATAGAGGTCGCCGATGGTGACGGCTTCAGTCGTTTCCGCATCGGCCAGCGCGAACCATGGCAGGTGCTGGATGACCGGGGTGTCCCAGCCGATGCTGCCGCGCCCCACCTGCCGCGCCACCACCGTGGCGCCGATGGACTTCGACACGGAGGCCAGCTGGAACACGGTATCGGCGTCGACCGGCGCGGGATCGGTGACCAGCCGGCGGCCGAAGCCCCTGGCGTAAACGGCTTGATTGCCGCGTACCACCGCGACGGCCATGCCGGGCACGCCCGAGCTGGTCATCAGGTTGGTGGCGAGCGTATCGACCTGGGCGATGGCGGCGGTGATCTGCGCTTCGGGAACCGGATCCGGCGGCGGATCGTCATCGCCACCGCACGCGGGCAGGGCCGGTGCGAGCAGGCCGCTCAGCGCGGCTCCCAGGAAGCGGCGACGCTCTTGCAGTTTGCCCACGGCTGGTCTCCCGACGGCGGCGCTACGGCGCCTTTGGGATTTACTGTAGGCGATGGACGCGGGCAATGAATGCGAAGCGTCTCATGTACGCATTGGCGTCGGAGCGGGAGACTGGATGCCTCACCGAGGGGTTCGGTGAGCGGGCGTGACAACCCGAAGGGACCAAGGGAATTTGTTAAGAATCGCGCGAGCAAGCCGTTTCCACGGCGGGCCGGGCGGGGCAGCCGCATGGCTGGCCGGTTTTCCCTCGGTTCACCGGTTTGTCACCCCCGCTGCCAGGCCCGCCACCTCCTGTCTGAACCAGGTCGGCGGCGTTTCTCTTGTCGGAGGTAGAACGCCATGCATACGCGCAATTATCACACCACAGACGTACTAAACATCGTCCCGGCGGGGACGGCGGAATCGCTGGAACGAATCAGCGCCGGATTGAGCGCCATCTTGTCGTTGCTGGAGAAGGAAAGCGAGCGATCAGCGTCGACGCATGAAATCCATTGCTTGCTGGCAATGGTCAAGTCGCAATTGGACCTGGCGGCGTCGGAGCTTTGCCCGGCGGATGGATTGACAGGTTCCGGAAAAACAAAAAGCCCGCACTGTCGTGCGGGCTTCTCGCTTTGAAACCTTGGTGCCCAGGAGAGGACTCGAACCTCCACAGTGTTGCCACCGCTAGGACCTGAACCTAGTGCGTCTACCAATTCCGCCACCTGGGCAAGGTGAGCGCCGCATTCTACACGGCGCGACGGAATTTGCAAGAGGCCCGGAAAGCGCAGTGCCCAAGATTCCTTTCAGCTTGCACAAAAACAAAAAGCCCGCACTGTCGTGCGGGCCTCTCGCTTTGAAACCTTGGTGCCCAGGAGAGGACTCGAACCTCCACAGTGTTGCCACCGCTAGGACCTGAACCTAGTGCGTCTACCAATTCCGCCACCTGGGCAAGGTGAGCGCCGCATTCTACCGAAGGCGGCGGAATTTGCAAGCAAGAATTGCAGTGGCCAAGCGCGGTCAGAACGACGGCACCATCGCGCCCTTGAACTGGGCCTTCATGAACTGGCGCACGTCTTCCGACTGGTAGGCAGCCACCAGCTTCTTGACCCACGGCTTGTCCTTGTCCTGCGTGCGCACCACGATGATGTTGGCGTACGGGCTGTGGATGTCTTCCAGTGCGATCGCATCCTTGGTCGGCTGCAGGCCGGCGGCCAGCGCGTAGTTGGTGTTGATCACCGCGGCGCCGACATCGGGCAGGGCGCGCGCCAGTTGCGCAGCGTCCAGTTCCACGATCTTCAGCTTCCTGGGATTCTCGGCCACATCCAGCGGCGTGGCGTTGTTGCCATTGGTGCCGGCACCGGCCTTGAGCTTGATCACGCCCTGCGACTGCAACAGCAGCAGCGCGCGGTTTTCATTGGACGGGTCGTTGGGCACCGCCACCTTTGCGCCCTGCGGCAGGTCCTTGGGCGACTTCAGGTTCTTCGAATAGATGCCCAGCGGCGAGATATAGGTGTAGCCGACGCTCTGCATCTTGTAGCCACGCTGCTTGACCTGGCTGTCCAGGTAAGGCTGGTGCTGGAAGCTGTTGGCATCCAGGTCGCCCGCGTCCAGCGCGGCGTTGGGCTGCACGTAGTCGTTGAATTCCACGACCTTGACGTTCAGGCCGTTGCGCTTGGCAACCTTCTGGACGACTTGCCAGACTTCGGCGTCCGGACCGCTGACGGTGCCGACGCGGATGGTCTGTTCCTGGGCCGAGGCGCTGCCGGCGGCGATAACGCCGATTGCGGAGACGGCAACCGCCAGGCGCTTGATAAGGGACGTGCTGCGCATAGGAGGTCTGTAGTGTTTTGATTATGTGTCGAGTGAGACAGTTGCGCCGTGGCAGGGATCGCCTGCGCTGGCGAGGCCACAGATTAACGCAATTGCGTCAAAACTGCGCAGCAGGAACAGATCTGGCGTCTATTTCTTTTTCATATGCTTATGAAGCCGGCCCTGGTCAAATCGATGGCATAAGTTGCCGACTCGTTCTTTAATCCGCGAAGCACTCGCGCAAGACGCGGAGGGTCTCCCGCAGCGTGTTCTCGTTCAACTCTCCAGCGCGCTTCAGTAGTCGGGATTTATCGACGGCACGAATCTGGTCGAGGAGAATCAGCCCGTGTTTACGCTGGAACGTCACGCCGACCCGAAAGGGTGCGGGCCGGCTACCGGACGTCATGGGGGCAACGGTGACTGTTCGGAGGTAGTCATGCATCTCCGGTGGCGAGACGACGACGCACGGGCGCGTCTTCCTGATTTCACTGCCCGCAGCTGGGTCAAGGGCGACAAGCCAGACCTCACCCCGCACTACCATTTCAGCTCCGCATCGTCCGCGTTGGGAAACTCGCCCAGGGCCAGCACATCGTCGCCTGCTTCGGCAATGGCGCGGCTGGCTTCGGCCCAGCCTTCGCGCGGCGTATTCCTCGGGCGCCGAATCACCAGCGTGTCGTTCACGATATCCATTTCCACTTCATCCTCCAGACCCAGTTGCGCCAGGATTGTCTTGGGGATCAAGATCCCCTGCGAGTTGCCCATTTTTCGGATCGTTGCTTTCATTGCTTGTCCTTGTCACTATCGCTACGGCGATGAGTAGCACAATGTTATAACGTCGCCGGATTCAAGGACAGGCCGCGCGAAAGCCTGAATGGGAATGTGACATCGTGGCCTGTCCCGGACAGGCGAATTTTCCGAAACCCTGCGGGCGGGCTCAGCCGGCTACAGCCCCATACCCCTCCCCCCTCCACTCAACAAAACAAAGCCCATGCCCAAACGGATCCGACAACGTAGCCTGCCTGCCCCAGTCGAAATCCTGCGGCCAGTCCTCGATCTCGGCGCCCGCTTCCAGCGCCCGTTCGATCGCGGCTTCCAGGTTGGCCACGACAAAGTCGAGATGCACCGGCGTCCAGTGCCGCCCGTAGTCGCGCCGGGTATCCGAACGACTGGTAGGGCGGGTGCCGGCGGGTTTGGCGAGCAGGTAGATCGGCGTATTGCCGCCCAGCATTTCAGCGACCGTGCCGTCGAACAGACGGCGCTGCAGCTTCAGCCCCAGTCCTTGCTCGTAGAAGGCGATGCCGCGTGCGAGATCGTCGACATCGATATTGATCAGCAACTCCATGACAGCCTCCTTGCGGCGTTCCGTGTGAGAGCGGCCGCATTGTGCGCGCGGCCTCCTGACAGCTGCTGTCAGGAGTGATGTTTCGGTGGTGCATCGAGCGGGAATCGTTGTTGCCCAGCATCAAGACCACCGGCGCGCAGAGGTGTGCGGATCCCGATACCCCGGGGCCGCCCGGGCGGCCCATTGCGGCCGGGTCCGGCGGCGCATTCCGCACCATTCGACGGCTCCTGATTGGCCGATATCGGGCCGGGGCTGTCTCAGTAATGTTGCACCGCGCAGACAAAACGTCTTCCGAACGCGCGGAGACTTCATAATATCGACTTATTGAAGACAGGGAGATGGAAGTTGCGTTTCGAGCACTTGGTGGAAATCAATGATCCAGGCAACCCCCAGCTGGATCCGCTGACACCCGACCAGCTTTGGCAAGGCCTGGTGTTGCGCGCCGAGTCGCCCGAACTGTTCGTGCTGGGTCTGGACAGTGCCGAAGTGGTGGCGCGGGGCGACAACTGGATCGACCGCGTGCTGCATTTCGGCCAGGCGGCCATCCGTGACCGCGTGGTGTTCGAGCCGCGCCGGCAAGTCCGCTACGAAACCGCCGCCACCGCCGAGCACGCCGGCGGCACGCTGACCATGATGATCGAGACCCCCGGCCCGGGCGCGCTGCTGCTGCGCTTCACCTACGACACCACCATGCCGGCCGTCGATGCCAGCGGCGACGACCGCTACGCCGAGATCGTCAAGTCCGCCTATCACGAGGCCGACCTCGACACCGTCCGCAAGATCCGCGAGATCGCCGACAGCGGGCGGCTGGGGTGAGCGAGGGCCCCGTCGCGCCGGAGACGTCCGGCAAGCAGCCGGGCGGGCCGACCCGGGCGGTGCTGCGCGACCGCTATGGCGACCGCCTGCGCTGGCTGGTGCTGATGACACTGATGCTGGGCACGGTCTCGTCGATCGTCTCGTCCACCATCATCAACGTTGCCATCCCCGACCTGAGCCGGCACTTCGTGCTGGGGCAGGAGCGCGCGCAATGGGTCGCGGCCAGCTTCATGATCGCGATGACGCTGTCGATGCTGCTGACGCCGTGGCTGCTCAACCGCTACGGGCTGCGCCGCACCTTCCTGGGATCGCTGCTGCTGCTGGGCGCCGGCGGGCTGTTCGGCGGGTTCTCGCCGACCTATGGGGTGATGATCGCCATGCGCGTGGCCGAAGGCGCCGCCGCCGGCATCATGCAGCCGCTGCCCAATATCCTGATCCTGCGCGTGTTCGAGGAGCGCGAGCAGGGCAAGGCCATCAGCATGTTCGGCTTCGGCGTGGTGCTGGCGCCGGCGCTGGGGCCCAGCCTGGGCGGCTTCCTGGTCGAGGCGTTCGGCTGGCGCTCGATCTTCTTCGTGGTGGTGCCGCTGACGCTGCTGGGCGCGTTCATGGCGCGGCGCTTCATGGCGGTGGATTCGATCATGATGGGCGAGCGCGAGCCGCTGGACTGGCGTGGCCTGATGCTGGCCGGCGTAGCCACCGTGAGCCTGCTCAACGGCGTGGTCGAAATGCGCGAAAGCGTGGCCGCGGGCATGGCGCTGGCCGGCTTCGGCGTGCTGATGCTGGCGGCGTTCGTGTTGTGGCAGCTGCGCGCGCCCCATCCGCTGATGAACATGCGGCTGTACAGCTACCGGCAGTTCTCGGCGGGCGCGGTGGTGGCCTTCATCTACGGCGCCGGCCTGTTCGGCTCGACCTACCTGCTGCCGGTCTACATGCAGATGGCGCTGGAGTACACGCCCTCGCGCGCGGGCCTGGTGCTGCTGCCGGCGGGCGTGATGCTGGCGCTGACCATCGCCGTGGCGGGCCGCTTCACGCACCGGATCGCGCCGCATGTCCAGGTGTCGGTCGGGCTGGCGCTGCTGGCGCTGTCGTTCCTGCTGATGGCGCTGGGGTCGCCCTCCACGCCGTATCTGCTGCTGGTCGCGCTGGCGGTGCTGGGGCGGATCGGGCTCGGCTGCATTTTGCCGTCGCTGACGCTGGGGTCGATGCGGGGCGTGGATTTCTCGCTGATCGCGCAGGGATCGAGCTGCATCAACTTTATCCGGCAACTGGGCGGCGCGATCGGCGTGAGCCTGGCGGGGGTGGGGCTGCAGTGGCGGCTGAGCGAGCACGGTGCGGTGCTGGGCGGCGCGGGCGATGCCGCACTGCAGGCGGCGCGCATCCGCGCCTTCGATGAAACCTTCCTGGCGGTCGGGGTGGTGATCGCCAGTGCGATCTTCGCGGCCTGGCGGATCCGGCCAAGGCCGCTGCCGGCGGGCTGAGGCCGCCGGCTTGCGTGGCGGGCGGGGCTTAAGTGGCCGCGCCGCTGCGCAGTTCTTCCACCAGCGCGATGTACTGCGCCATCGCCTGCTCGCGCCCGGTGCCGCGCAGCGCTTCCCAGGCTTCGAACTTGTAGCGGCCGACAAAGTCGGTCATGCCCGGCTTGTCGCCGTGGGCGTCGCCTTCGCTGCCTTGCTTGAACAGGGCGTACAGGCGCAGCAGGGTCATGTTGCTGGGACGCTCGCTCAGCTGCTTGACGTCGATCTGGGCCTGGTCGAAGCGTGCCTGCAGGTCGCTCATGGGTTTCTCCGTGGGAGGTTGTGAAAGTGCTGCCGATGATAGCCGCGCCGGTGCGCCAGACCGCGTGTCTAAAACCGAAGAAGCCCTCGGTTCCGGGCGCCAGCGGCTACAATCGCGCCATGTCCTGGATTCTTGCTGTTGAAACTTCTACGGAGTGGTGCTCGGTCGCGCTCGGACGTGCCGTGGCCGGTGCCGGCATCGAGTGCCTGGTGCGCCATGAGTACACCGGCGCACGCTCCTCCGCGCGCGTGCTGCCCGCCGCCGGCGAGCTGCTGGCCGAGGCCGGCATCGCGCTGGCCGATTGCGCCGCGATCGCCTTCGGCGCCGGTCCCGGCTCGTTTACCGGCCTGCGTACCGCCTGTGGCGTGGCCCAGGGGCTGGCCTTCGGTGCCGGACTGCCGGTGGTGCCGGTCAATACCCTGGCAGCTTGCGCCGAGCGCGTACGCGCCGCCGAGCCGGCGCTGCCCGCGGATACCACGGTGCTGGTCGCGCTCGATGCACGCATGGACGAGGCCTATGCCGGCGCCTTTGGCTGGGATGCCGTCGCACAGGAATGGGCGGAGCGCACGCCGATGCTGGTAAGCGCGCCGGAAACCGTGCAGCTTCCCGACGGCGAATTCTGGCTGGCGGGCAATGCCGCCACGGTCTTCGGCGAACGCCTCGCCGGCCTGGCGCGCGCGCAGCGCGTGCTGCCCGAGGCGATGCCCCATGCGCAGCCGATGATCGCCATCGCCCTGCGCGCGCTGGCGCGTGGCGAGGCCATCGACGCCGATCGCGCCATGCCGATCTACCTGCGCGACAAGGTGGCGCAGACCATCGCCGAACGCGAAGCGGCCGCCGCCGCGCGCGCCGCGGCCACGGCCGGGAGCGCATCGTGAGCGCCGCCTATCCGCTGGAAGAGCGCGCCGTCTGGCCGGCCGTGCCCGCCATGCCGCCGCTGCCCCAGGGCTTTGCGCTGGGCCGGATGAGCGCGCTCGACCTGGAGGCGGTAGCGGGCATCGAGGCGCGCGCCTACAGCCATCCGTGGACCCGCGGCAATTTCGAGAACTCGGTCAAGGCCGGGCATCTCGGCCTGACGCTGCGCGATCCCGCCGGCACGCTGGTGGCCTATGCCGTGCTGATGCCGGTGGTCGACGAGATGCACCTGCTCAATATCACCGTCGACCCGCCGCGCCAGCGCCAGGGACTGGGGCGGCTGATGCTGTCGATCGTGCTGGCGACCTCGCACGCGCATCGCATCCATACCATGCTGCTGGAGGTGCGCCCGTCCAATACCGGGGCGATCGCGCTGTACCAGGCCGCGGGGTTTGCCGAGATCGGCCGCCGCAAGGGCTATTACCCGGCGCTGGGCCGCACGCGCGAGGACGCGCTGGTGCTGCGCCGGAGCTGGCCCGACGATGTGGCCGGGGAAGGCAAGGACGGCAAGGAAGGCGGGGAGGGCCGCGCATGAGCCGCCGCGCGCGATTCCTCGAGGCGCTGGGCATCACGGCCGAATGGGTGCCGCGGGCACGCGATGACGCGCCACAGGCGGAGGCGGTGTCCGAAGCCGTGGCATTTGTCGAGCCCGTCGTTGAGCCCGTCGTTGAGCCCGCCGTTGAGCACATTGCCGAGGTCATTGCCGAGCCCGTCACGGTGGCCGCGCCGGCCGCTGCGCCAGTCGTGGAGGCCGCGCCGGCGATCGAAACGGCCATCCCGGTGGTGCCTGTCGACTTGGTGGAGGCGCCTGTCTCGCGTGCGCGGCCCGAGCCCTCGCTGGTACCGGCCGGTCCCGAACCCGACTCGGCGCAGGCCGAACGCGAGGCCGCCATCGCCGCCATGGCATGGCCCGCGCTGGATGCCGCCGTGGCCGGCTGCACCGCTTGCGGACTGTGCCAGACCCGCACCAATACCGTCTTCGGCGTCGGCGACCGGCAGGCGGAATGGATGCTGGTCGGCGAGGCCCCGGGCGAGAACGAAGACCTGCAGGGCGAGCCCTTCGTCGGCCAGGCCGGCAAGCTGCTCGACAACATGCTGGGCGCGCTCGGCCTGGCGCGCGGGCGCAACGTCTTTATCGCCAACGTGCTCAAGTGCCGTCCGCCGGGCAACCGCAATCCCCAGCCGGCCGAGGTGGCGCAGTGCGAGCCGTTCCTGCGCCGCCAGATCGCGCTGGTGCGCCCCAGGGTGATCGTGGTGCTGGGCCGCTTCGCCGCGCAGTCGCTGCTGCGCACCACCACGCCGATCGGCAAGCTGCGCGGCACCGTGCACACCTATGAAGGCATCCCGGTGGTGGTGACCTACCACCCGGCCTACCTGCTGCGCACACTGACCGACAAGGCGCGCGCATGGGAAGACCTGTGCCTGGCCCGCGAGGTACATGACCGTGCGGGAGCTGGGGCCTGACCTCTCGCTGCATCGCGGCGGCGACGGCAACCTGCCGCCGGAGCCGCCGCTGTGGCGCCGCGCCATGTCGCCGCGCACGCGCGACCTGGCCTGGACCACGCTGTCGCCACCGCTGCTGTGCGCGGTAGCGGGCGCCGCGCCGGCGCACTGGCCCGCCGGTACGCTGGCGTCGTGGCGGCACTGGCTGGCAGCCGCCGACCCGGCGGCGCTGCCAGCCACCATCGACGAGCTTGCCGGCGGCCACGCCGCCTTTCCTTCCGATCCCGCCCCGGACGCCGTCGCGCAGCATGCGCCGGATCCCGCCAGCCGCAGCCTGCGGCTGGGGCGCCATGCCGAACGGCTGCTGCATTTCGCGCTGCGCCATATGGAGGGGCTGACGCTGCTGGCGGCCAATGTCCCGGTACGGCGCGCCGGCGCGCAGGGCATCCGCACGCTGGGCGAGCTGGACTTCGTCTGGCGCGAGCAGGCCTCCGGCGACGTGGTCCACTGGGAAATGGCCGCCAAGTTCTACCTGATGGCCGGTGCCGTTGCGGCGCCGACCCTGCACGATTTCGTCGGGCCAAACATGGTCGACCGGCTGGGCGACAAGCTCGGGCATGTGGTCGGGCGCCAGCTGCCGCTGGGACGCACGCCGGAAGCGCGCGCGCTGCTCGGCCATGTCGTCGACCGCAGCGAGGTTTACCTGCTGGGCTGGCTGTTCTACCCCGATGGGCAAGTGCCGGCGGGACTCGACGGGCTGGGCATCGCCCCGGACCACCTGCAAGGCTGGTGGTCGACGCTGGACGGCTGGCGCGCGCGCGCGGCGGCGCGGCCGGGCCTGCGCTGGTGCCGGCTGCCGCGTTCGGGATGGCTGTCGGGGGCGCTGGTGCCTGCCAGCGGCACGGAGGAGGTCGATGCCCTGTACGCCACGCTGGCGCAGCGCTTTGCCGACCCGCGCCACGACCACGGCTGGCGCCGCGAAGCGCCGGTGATGCTGTGCGAGCTGGAGCCGGCCGGCCACGGCTGGTGGCGCGAATGCTCGCGCGGGTTCGTGGTGCCGCCGGGATGGGAGGCGCGGGCCATGGCGCGGGCGGCGGAGCCGCCGCGGCAGGGGGCGCAGGCGCTGGCCGACGGACCCTGAGCGGGGGCGCCGGCCGGAGGGGGAGGTCAGGAGGTCAGTGGTGCTTGTCCTCGCCGATCATCGCCAGCGAGTTGAAGGCGCGCACGTTGTGCTTGTGCAGCTTGATCACCAGCATCATGGTCAGGCAGATGAACAGGCCCAGCGCGACGATGACCACGCCGATCGGCACGTTCAGCTTGATCAGCAGCGCGTACAGGCACAGCATCAGCAGCACCGATACGTTTTCATTGAAGTTCTGCACCGCGATCGAGTGGCCCGCCGACAGCAGCACGTGCCCGCGGTGCTGCAGCAGCGCGTTCATCGGCACCACGAAGTAGCCCGACATCGCGCCTACCAGCATCAGGAACACATAGGCGATGGCCATGTACAGCGGCATGTGCAGGCCCAGGATGTGCAGCGTCACCTGGGGCATGGCGTCCTTGGTGTAGAAGGCCATGATCATCACGGTCACGCCCATCGCCACGCCGAAGGGCAGCACCGACAGCGACCTGCGCAGCGGAATGCGCGCGGCGGCGGCGATCGCGCCCACGGCCACGCCGACGGCCACCACCGCCTGCAGCAGCGCGCCTTGCGACAGGTTCAGGCCCAGGGACTTCTCCGCCCACTTCAGCACGATGAACTGCAGCGTCGCGCCCACGCCCCAGAACAGCGTCGTCACCGCCAGCGAGATCTGGCCCAGCTTGTCGCGCCACAGCGCCAGGAAGCAGTCGCCGAACTCGGCGATCAGCTTGATCGGGTTCTTTTCCTGCTGCGGATAGCGGGCGCCGGTATCGGGAATAAACAGGTTGAACAGCGACGCGATCACATAGAACAGCATGATCACGACCATGGCCGCCTCGGCCGGCGTGTCGATGCCGGTCTCGATAAAGGGCAGGTCGAGCCGCAGCAGGATATCCGACACGTGCACGGAAATCAGCGCGCCACCCGCCACGGTGCCCAGGATGATCGAGCCCACGGTCAGCCCCTCGATCCAGCCGTTGGCCAGCACCAGCTTCTCCGGCGGCAGCAGCTCGGTCAGGATGCCGTACTTGGCCGGCGAGTAGGCCGCCGCGCCGAAGCCCACCACGCCATAGGCCAGCAGCGGGTGGAGGCCGAACATCATGATCGCGCAGCCAACCACCTTGATGGCATTGGTGATGAGCATCACCCGCCCCTTGGGCATGGAGTCGGCAAAGGCGCCGACGAAGGCGGCCAGGATGACGTAGGAAAGAACGAAGAACAGCTTGAGCAGCGGGGTCATCCACTGCGGGGAATGCAATTCGGTGAGAAGGGCGATGGCGGCGATCAGTAACGCATTGTCGGCCAGCGACGAAAAAAATTGCGCGGCCATGATGGTGTAAAAACCCTTCTTCATGCTTTCGACTTTGTCTCCATCGCGGACTTCCCTCATGCCGGTCAGGGCGGCACCGGCTGGGGAGGCTATGGTTTGCAGGGAACCTTGCGCCGCGGCCGTGTCGAATTGTCTCGGTTGCACTGCGCTGCGGCGTCGTGCGGCTTGCCTGACAGTCATTGACATAATGCTTCGCTTTTAGAACATGGCCGGAGCGTCCGGCTTTATATCACGAAAACATGACATTCCCGAACCCCGGCAAGGTGCCTTTTTGACTGCAAATTGCCGTGCCGATTCCCCGATGTCCCCCGGCAGCGGCCCCCGGATGTGTTCAAATAACGGCTGCGATCCCGGCCAGACGCCGGGTGTACCCTGATCTGGTGCAGCGGCACGACAATATCGCAGCCGGGCGATACCCCGGGTGACCAGGCGAACGCAAATTTCACATGGCCGCTCACCTTAGCGCGACATGCCCGCAATATGAAGCACTCCGCATGCATCTACGTGCCCCCACCCACTGACAGGTGACGCGCGCGCCATTGAAACTGAGACAGAGCCGTCCTTCCAGTTCCCGCAGTGACGTGCGCGATGCGCCACCGCGCTGCCTGATTTCCGAGATGTGACTCCATGCCAAGACCCATCCACGCCGTCATCCACCAACCCGCTCTCGCCAACAACCTCGACGCCGTCCGCCGCAGCACCCCCGGTTCGCGCATCTGGGCCGTCGTCAAGGCCAATGCCTACGGCCACGGCATCCGCCGCGTCTTTGCCGCGCTGCGCGGCACCGATGGCTTCGGCCTGCTGGACCTGAACGAGGCCGTGCTGCTGCGCGACCTGGGCTGGCAGGGTCCGATCCTGCTGCTGGAGGGCTTCTTCCAGCCGCAGGACATTGCCCTGATCGAGCAGTACCGGCTTACCACCGCGATCCACTGCGACGAACAGCTGCGCATGCTGGAAAGCGCGCGTCCCAGGGGGCCGCTGGCGATCCAGCTCAAGCTGAACACAGGCATGAACCGGCTGGGCTTCCACCCGGCGCAGTACCGCGCGGCCTGGGAGCGCGCCCGTGCCATGCCCTGTGTGGGCAGTATCGTCCATATGACGCATTTTTCCGATGCGGATAGTCCCCGAGGGATCGCCCACCAGATCGCTGCCTTCGACGCCGCCACGGCCAACCTGCCGGGCGAGGCCAGCCTGTCGAACTCGGCCGCGGTGCTGTGGCATCCGCAGGCGCACCGTGCCTGGGTGCGCCCGGGCATCATCCTGTACGGCGCCTCGCCGACCGGCCGCGATGCCGACATCGCGGGCACCGGCCTGCAGCCGGCCATGTCGCTGCACAGCGAGCTGATCTCGGTGCAGGACCTGCAACCGGGCGATACGGTCGGCTACGGCTCGCTGTTTACCGCGGACCGCCCGATGCGCATCGGCGTGGTCGCCTGCGGCTATGCCGACGGCTACCCGCGCCATGCCTGCGGCTGGGGCGAGCAGCGCGCGCCGGTGCTGGTCGACGGCGTGCGCACCGGGCTGGTCGGCCGCGTCTCGATGGACATGCTGTGCGTGGACCTGACGCCGTGCCCGAAGGCGCGGGTCGGCAGCCCGGTGACGCTGTGGGGCCAGGGCCTGCCGATCGACGAGGTGGCACAGGCCAGCGGCACCGTCGGCTACGAGCTGATGTGCGCGCTGGCGCCGCGCGTGCCGACCACGGTGGCGACCATCACTGCGTCCGACAGTACCGCCCCGGCCGTGGTGTAAAAGGTTGCAAGCGAGAGCTGGCGGCAGCGATTGCCGCCGGTTAGTGTGAGGGCCGGGCCACATTTGCGCCCGGCTCGTTCTTTCCCGCAAGGATTTTCCATTGGCCAAGACCAAGACCGTCTACACCTGTACCGAATGCGGCGGCACCGCGCCGCGCTGGGCCGGCCAGTGCCCGCACTGCCAGCAATGGAACACGCTGGTGGAAACGGTGGCCGAGACGGCCGCGTCCAAGCGCTTCCAGCCGCTGGCGGCATCGGCCACGGTGCGCAAGCTGTCGGAGATCGACGCGGCCGACGTGCCGCGCTTTTCCAGCGGCATCGACGAGTTCGACCGCGTGCTGGGCGGCGGCCTGGTGTCGGGCGGCGTGGTGCTGATCGGCGGCGATCCCGGCATCGGCAAGTCCACGCTGCTGCTGCAGGCGCTGGCCAACCTGGCCGGGCAGCGCCGCGTGCTCTATGTCAGCGGCGAAGAATCGGGCGCGCAGATCGCCCTGCGCGCGCAGCGGCTCGGCGTGGAAAGCCCGGCGCTGGGGCTGCTCGCCGAAATCCAGCTCGAGAAGATCCAGGCCACGCTCGAAGCCGAGAAGCCGGAAGTGGCGGTGATCGACTCGATCCAGACGCTGTACTCGGAGGCGCTGACCTCGGCGCCGGGCTCGGTCGCGCAGGTGCGCGAATGCGCCGCGCAGCTGACGCGCATCGCCAAGAGCAGCGGCATCACCATCATCCTGGTCGGCCACGTGACCAAGGAAGGCAGCCTGGCCGGCCCGCGCGTGCTGGAGCATATCGTCGACACGGTGCTGTATTTCGAGGGCGATACGCATTCTTCGCACCGGCTGATCCGTGCCTTCAAGAACCGCTTCGGCGCGGTCAACGAGCTGGGCGTGTTCGCCATGACCGAGCGCGGGCTGCGCGGCATCAGCAACCCGTCGGCACTGTTCCTGTCGCAGCATGAAGAGACCGTGGCCGGCTCGTGCGTGCTGGTGACGCAGGAGGGCACGCGCCCGCTGCTGGTGGAGATCCAGGCGCTGGTCGACACCGCCCACGTGCCCAACCCGCGCCGGCTGGCGGTGGGACTGGAGCAGAACCGGCTGGCGCTGCTGCTGGCGGTGCTGCACCGGCATGCGGGCATTGCCTGCTTCGACCAGGATGTGTTCCTGAACGCGGTGGGCGGGGTCAAGATCACGGAGCCGGCCGCCGACCTGGCGGTGCTGCTGTCGATCCATTCGTCGATGCGCAACAAGCCGCTGCCGCGCGGGCTGGTGGTGTTTGGCGAAGTCGGCCTGGCCGGCGAGATCCGGCCCAGCCCGCGCGGACAGGAGCGGTTGAAGGAGGCCGCCAAGCTGGGCTTCACGCTGGCTGTGATTCCCAAGGCCAACGCGCCCAAGCAGAAGATCGATGGCCTTGAAGTGATCGCGGTGGAGCGCATCGAGCAGGCCATCGATCGCGTGCGGCATCTGGATTGAGGCGTGGACGCTGGCAGCTTGCGTCGCTCTGCCACGGGGCAGGGGCGCAGCCGATGTGGCGCCCAAGGCGGGCGCGGAAAAATCGGTAATAATGCGCAGCAATGCCGCGACCCCGAACTGAACACAACTGACGGCACCCGTTTGCCGGATCACCCCGGATCACCCTTTATCACCGCTATGCAAGCCAATTCCCGCGCCTATTTCCTGCTGATCGCCCTGGTTTCCTTTGGCCTGGTCGGCGTTGCGCTCTACCTGCAGTTCGAAAAGGGCTACCAGCCCTGTCCGCTTTGCGTGATGCAGCGCTTTGCGTTTGTCGGCATCGGCATCTTCTCGCTGCTCGCCGTGGTGGCGCAGAACACGCGCTCGTTGTGGCAGGGCCTGGGCATGCTGTCCGGCATCGCCGGCATTGCTGTCGCTGTTTACCATGTTTCGCTGCTGCTGAACCCCAAGGCGACCTGCGGCATCGACCCGCTGGAGAACTGGGTCAACGCGCTGCCGACCGCCAAGGTGCTGCCGCAGGTGTTCTATGCCGATGGCCTGTGCGCGGCGCCGCTGCCGCCGGTGCTGGGCCTGTCGGTGCCGGCGTGGTCGCTGATCTGGCTGTTCATCCTGACGCTGACGCTGGCGGTGGGGCTGATCCGGCGGGAGAAGAATTTCCGTTGAGGTTGCGGGGATGGCGATGAAGCCGGCGCCTTGGGGCGCCGGTTTTGTTTCAGTGCTACGGACTTTACTGACCCGCTTGTTTGCTCCCCTCTCCCGCGAGCGGGAGAGCGTACGCAAGGGGGTGTCGGCTTTCTTGCAGACGTTGTTTGTGTTTGCTGTCGAGGCCTTGGTCTTCCTCACGCAATCTGCTCGATCTGCTCCTGCAACTCCAGCCACTTCTCTTCCAGCGTGTCCAGCTCGCCATTGACCTCGCCCTGGCGCTTCAGCATCTCCATCAGCTTCGCCTTGTTGGCCTCGGCATAGCTGCTCTCATCGGCCATAAAGCGGTCGATCTCCTCCTTGGTGGTTTGCAGCACCGCCATCCGCTTCTCCACCTTCTCCAGTTCCTTCGTCAGCGGCTTGCGCAGCGCCGACAAGCGCTGGCGCTCGTCGGCCTCGGCACGGCGCTGGTCCTTGCGGTTGACCGTGGCGGCGTCGCCGCCGTTTTCCGCCAGGTGCGCGGCCGTGGCGGCATTGCGCTTGGCGGCGGCCTGCTGCAGCAGCCAGTCGCGGTAGTCGTCCAGGTCGCCGTCGAAAGGCTTGATGGTGCCGTCGGCGACCAGCATGAACTGGTCGGCGGTGGCGCGCAGCAGGTGGCGGTCGTGCGAGACCAGGATCAGCGTGCCTTCGAACTGCGCCAGCGCCATGGTCAGCGCCTCGCGGGTATCGAGGTCGAGGTGGTTGGTCGGTTCGTCGAGCAGCAGCAGGTTGGGCTTCTGCCAGACGATCAGCGACAGCGCCAGCCGCGCCTTTTCGCCGCCGGAGAACGGCTCGATCGGTGATGTGGCCATGTCGCCGCGGAAATTGAAGCTGCCGAGGAAGTCGCGCAGCTCCTGCTCGCGCACGTCGGGCGCCAGGCGCGCGAGATGCTGCAGCGGCGAGTCGTGGTCGCGCAGCGTCTCGAGCTGGTGCTGCGCGAAGTAGCCGATCTGCAGGCCCTTGCCCAGGCGCAGCGTGCCGGTCAGCGGATCCTGCGTGCCGGCCAGCGTCTTGACCAGCGTCGATTTGCCCTGGCCGTTGGCGCCCAGCAGGCCGATGCGCTGGCCGTTCTGGATCGACAGCGCCAGGTTGTGCAGGATGGTCACTGGCGGGTCGGCCTCGGCATAGCCGCAGTCGACGCCGTCGAGCACCATCATCGGGTTGGGCGCGGCGTCGGGCTCGCGGAATTCAAAGGCGAAGCCGGCGGCGACATGCACCGGCGCGAGCCGCTCCATCTTCTCCAGCGCCTTGACCCGGCTCTGCGCCTGGCGCGCCTTGGTGGCCTTGGCCTTGAAGCGCGTGATGAACGATTCCAGGTGCGCGATTTCCTTCTGCTGGCGCGTGTAGGCGGCCTGCTGCTGCGCCATCTGCTGCAGCCGCATTGTCTCGAACAGCGTGTAGTTGCCACCGTAGCGGCGCAGCTGCTGGTTCTCGATATGCACGGTGACATTGCAGATCGCGTCGAGGAATTCGCGGTCGTGCGAAATCATCACCAGCGTGCCCGGGTAGCGCGCCAGCCAGTCTTCCAGCCAGACGATGGCGTCGAGGTCAAGGTGGTTGGTCGGCTCGTCGAGCAGCAGCAGGTCGGACGGGCACATCAGCGCCTGCGCCAGGTTCAGGCGCATGCGCCAGCCGCCGGAGAACGATGACACCGGCTGCGTGACCTGGGGCAGCGTAAAGCCCAGGCCGAGCAGCAGCGCCTCGGCGCGGGCCGGGGCGGTGTAGCCGTCGGCATCGGCATAGGCGGCGTGGGCTTCGCCTTCGGCGGTGCCGTCGCCGCTGGCCTGTGCGGACGCGATGGCGGCTTCGATCTCGCGCAGCCGGGTGTCGCCGTCGATCACGTACTCGACCGCGCTGCGGCTGACCGCCGGCGTTTCCTGCGCCACATGGGCGACGCGCCATTGCGCCGGCACGCTGACATCGCCGCCGTCCGGATGCAACTCTCCCCGCAGCAGCGCGAACAGCGTCGACTTGCCGCTGCCATTGGCGCCGACTAGGCCCACGCGCTCGCCCGGGTTGAGCGTCACGCTGGTGTAGTCGAACAGCACCTTGGTGCCGCGCTGGAGGACAAGCTGGTCGATTCGGATCACGTGCGGGGAAACTTCTGAACGGGGTACTGGCAACTACGCGGAAAAGCCGGCCAAGGCGGGTTGGCGGCGCTGGCCGGCATTGTAGCGTTTCCGGTGCAGGACATGCCCGCGAATGGCGAAACACCAGAAATGCCGCGGCATCGCGCACCGCCCCGGTGCGCCGCATGGCGGTCGGTGCTAGGGATTACCCTCGAACTGCCAAAACTCTATTTTCTTTATGAGTGGGTTGAGTGTAAATTCATTTTCATTCGTTTTTCAGGATGTAACCGGCAGCGTCGCCATGCGCATGCCGTCCCGACCCGACATGACCCAAGGCCATTCGATCTCCGACCGCATCGCGCGCAGCCTGCCCACGCTGACGCCGGCGCACCGCCGCATGGCGGAATACGTGCTGGCCAACCTGTTCCGCGCGGCCACGATGCGCATCGATGAGTTTGCCGCGGCGGTGGAGGTGTCGGTGGCCACCGCCAACCGCTTTGCGCGGGCGCTGGGCTTCGATGGCTATCCGCAGTTCCGTACCGAGCTGGTGCGCGGCTTCGAGGCCACGCTGGCGCCGGTCGAGCGGCTGCGCAGCGAGCTGGAACGGCCCGCGACGGTGGCCGAAGTGTTCGCCGCCTCGCTCGAGGATGCGGCCGCCAATGCCGAAGCCACGCGCCGCGGCATCGATGCGCAGGCGTGCGAGCGCGCGGTCGCGGCGATCCTGGGTGCGCAGCGCGTCTACGTGGCGGGCTTCGGCGCCAGCGGCTTCCTGGCCGGCCTGCTGCAGCATGGCCTGGAAATGCATTGCCGCATGGTGACCTCGGTCGCCGGCGCCGGCGGCGCCTCGCACGCAGCACGCCAGCTGTTCAAGCTGCAGCCGAGCGACCTGCTGATCGTGATCGCCTTCCCGCGCTACGTGACCGACTCCATCGAGCTGGCGCAGCGCGTCAAGGCGCACGGCGGCCGGGTGCTGGCGCTGACCGACGGGCCGACCTCGCCGCTGGCGCCACTGGCCGATATCGCGCTGTACGCGCAGGCCGCCAACCGGCTCTCGGCCAACTCCGATGCGACCGTGCTGGCGCTGATCGAAGCGCTGTGCGGCGCGGTCGCGCACCGCGCCGAGCAGCCGGTCAAGGCCGCCGCCGAAATGACCGAATTCCTGCTGCCGTGGCTCTATGGCACGCCGGGCGCCGAACGCGCCGGCCGCGCCGGGCCGACCGGACCCACCGGGCCAACCGGAGCGCAGCCTACCGAAGACCAGGCGGTGGGCACCACGCGCCGCCGCGCGTCCAACCTCAAGAAGTCCTGAGCCATTCCATGCAACAAGCAGTCATTGCCATCCACGGCGGCGCCGGCACTATCACCCGCGAGGCGATGGACCCCGCGCGCGAACGCGAATACACCGAGGCGCTGGAACACGTGCTGCAGGCCGGCCAGCGCATCCTGGCCGCCGGCGGCACGGCGCTCGATGCCGTGACCGAGGCCGTGCGCCTGCTGGAGGAATGCCCGCTGTTCAACGCGGGCAAGGGCGCCGTGCTGACCCATGCCGGCACCTATGAACTCGACGCGGCGGTGATGGACGGCGCCACCCGCGCTGCCGGCGCGGTCGCCTGCGTCACGCGGCTGCGCAACCCGGTGCTGGCGGCGCGCGCGGTGCTCGACCACAGCGAACATGTGCTGTTTGCCGGCACCGGCGCCGAGGCCTTCGCCGCCGCACAGGGGCTGGAGCTGGTGGAGCAGGACTACTACTTCACGCAGGCACGCCATGAGCAATGGCAGCGCGCCCGCGGTACCGCCGGCATGGCGCTGCTCGACCACGATGCTGCTGCCCTGGCGGCACGGAACATGCCGGCCGACCCGATCGACCCCGACAGCAAGTTCGGCACCGTCGGCGCGGTGGCATGCGACAGCCGCGGCAACCTTGCCGCGGCGACCTCCACCGGCGGCGTGACCAACAAGAAGGTGGGGCGCGTCGGCGATACCCCGGTCATCGGCGCGGGCTGCTATGCCGACGACGTGGTGGCGGTGTCGGCCACCGGCACCGGCGAGATGTTTATCCGCACCGTGGCCGCGCACGATGTCTCGGCGCAGATGCGCTATGCAGGCCTGTCGCTGGAAGAATCGGCACGGCGCGTGGTGATGGAAAAACTGGTCGCCATCGAAGGCCGCGGCGGGCTGATTGCGGTCGACCGCGACGGCAACGTCACGCTGCCGTTCAACACCGAAGGCATGTACCGCGGCTTTGCCCGCGTGGGCGAGGCGGCCAGCGTCTCGATCTACGGCTGATCCCCATATCCGCAAGTCCTGAGCATCACGCAGCAACACTAGGAGTTCCCGTGGCCACTACCCCTGCGCAATCGTACGCTTTTGCCTCCGGCATCGTCCTGCCGCCCGAGCGCGTCGTCTCGGTCGACGGCCTGAGCGTGCGCTTCGCCACGTCCGAACGCACCGTCGAGGCCGTGCGCAACCTGTCGTTCCATGTCGACCGCGGCGAGACGCTGGCGGTGGTGGGCGAGTCGGGCTCGGGCAAGTCGGTCACGTCGCTGGCGCTGATGCGGCTGGTCGAGCATGGCGGCGGCAGGATCGCCAGCGGCAGCATGCTGCTGCGCCGGCGCGGCGGCGAGGTGATCGACCTGGCGCGTGCCGACAACGCGACGCTGCGCAGCGTGCGCGGCGCCGACGTGGCGATGATCTTCCAGGAGCCGATGACCTCGCTCAACCCGGTGTTCCCGGTGGGCGAGCAGATCGCCGAATCGATCCGCCTGCACCAGGGCAAGAGCCGCGCCGCGGCGCGCGCCGAAGCGCTGCGCATGCTGGAGCTGGTGCGCATCCCCGAGGCGCGCCGCGTGCTGGAGCGCTACCCGCACCAGCTCTCCGGCGGCATGCGCCAGCGCGTGATGATCGCGATGGCGCTGTCATGCAAGCCGGCGCTGCTGATCGCCGACGAGCCCACCACCGCGCTGGACGTGACCATCCAGGCCGAGATCCTGCAGCTGGTGCGCAGCCTGCAGGCCGAGATGCACATGGGCGTGGTCTTCATCACCCACGACATGGGCGTGGTGGCCGAGGTCGCCGATCGCGTGCTGGTGATGTACCGCGGCGAGAAGGTGGAAGAGGGCAGCTCCGACGAGGTGTTCCGCGCGCCGGCACATCCGTACACGCGTGCGCTGCTGTCGGCCGTGCCGCGCCTGGGCGCCATGCGCGGCACCGACCTGCCGGCCAAGTTCCCGCTGCTGCGCCTGGACAGCGCCAGGGCCGAGCAGGCCGCGCCGCAGGACACGGTCAGGGCCGGCGCCGCGCCGATCCTGCGCGTGCAGGACCTGGTCACGCGCTTCGACGTGCCCGGCGGCCTGTTCGGCCGCGTCACGCGGCGCGTGCATGCGGTCGAGCAGGTCAGCTTCGACCTCTATCCCGGCGAAACGCTGGCACTGGTGGGCGAATCCGGCTGCGGCAAGTCCACCACGGGGCGTTCGTTGCTGCGCCTGGTGGAAAGCCAGAGCGGCACCATCGAGTTCAACGGCCAGAACATCAGCAAGCTGGAAGGCCCGGCGCTGCAGACCCTGCGCCGCAATATCCAGTTCATCTTCCAGGATCCGTTCGCATCGCTCGATCCGCGCGTGCCGGTAGGCTATTCGATCATGGAGCCGCTGCTGGTGCACAAGGCCGCCAGCGGCAAGGAGGCCGAGCAGCGCGTGGCCTGGCTGCTCGACAAGGTGGGGCTGGACCCCTCGCACGCGGCGCGCTACCCGCACGAGTTCTCCGGCGGCCAGCGCCAGCGCATCTGCATTGCGCGCGCGCTGGCGCTGAACCCGAAGGTGGTGGTGGCCGACGAGTCGGTGTCGGCGCTGGACGTGTCGATCCAGGCGCAGATCGTCAACCTGATGCTCGACCTGCAGCGCGAGCTGGGCATCGCCTTCCTGTTCATCTCGCACGACATGGCGGTGGTGGAGCGCGTCAGCCACCGCGTGGCGGTGATGTACCTGGGCCAGATCGTCGAGATCGGCCCGCGCCGCGCGATCTTCGAGAACCCGCAGCACCCGTACACGAAGAAGCTGATGTCGGCGGTGCCGATCGCCGATCCGGCGCGGCGCCACCTGCGGCGCGAGCCGCTGAACGATGAGATTCCCAGCCCGATCCGCGCGGTCGGCGACGAACCGGTGGTGCAGCCGCTGGTGCAGGTCGCCGGCAGCGCGGGAGCCGGCCATTTTGTTGCGCGGCACGCCGTTGGCGGCGCCTACTGAAACGGAAGTCAATCCAAGGAGAATCGAGATGTCTGCACGGATGGTTTCGCCCAGGCTGCTGGCCGGGCTGCTCATGGCTGGCGCGCTGGCGCCGGTGTCGGCCTTTGCCGCCAAGGACGCGGTGATGGCTGTCGCTTCCACGTTCACCACGCTGGACCCGTACGACGCCAACGACACGCTGTCGCAGGCCGTGTCCAAGAGCTTCTATCAGGGCCTGTTCGGCATGGACAAGGACATGAAGCTGGTCAACGTGCTGGCCGAGAGCTATGACGTCAGCAAGGACGGCCTCACCTACACCATCAAGCTGAAGAAGGGCGTCAAGTTCCACGACGGCAGCGCGTTCGACGCCGCCGCGGTCAAGGCCAACCTCGACCGCGTGACCAACCCCGCCAACAAGCTCAAGCGCTACACGCTGTTCAACCGCGTGGCCAGGACCGACGTGGTCGACGCCAACACCGTCAAGGTCACGCTGAAGGAGCCGTTCTCGCCGTTCATCAACGTGCTGGCGCACCCGTCGGCGGTGATGATCTCGCCGACGGCGCTGCAGAAGTACGGCAAGGAGATTGCCTTCCACCCGGTCGGCACCGGCCCGTTCGAGTTCGTCGAGTGGAAGCAGCCCGATCACCTCAAGGGCAAGAAGTTTGCCGGCTTCTGGAAGACCGGCTACCCGAAGATCGACACCATCACCTGGAAGCCGGTGGTCGACAACAACACGCGCGCCGCCGTGATGCAGACCGGCGAGGCGGACTTTGCCTTCAGCATCCCGTTCGAGCAGGCCGCGGTGCTGAAGAACAGCGCCAAGGTCGAGCTGATCGCGTCGCCGTCGATCATCCAGCGCTACCTGAGCCTGAACACCACGGTCAAGCCGTTCAACGACCCCAGGGTGCGCCAGGCCATCAACTACGCCATCAACAAGGACGCACTGGCCAAGGTGGCGTTCGCCGGCTATGCCGTGCCGGCCGAAGGCGTGGTGCCGCCGGGCGTGGACTATGCCGAGAAGCTGGGCCCGTGGCCGTATGACCCGGCCAAGGCGCGCGCGCTGCTGAAGGAGGCCGGCTATCCGAACGGCTTCGACACCACGCTGTGGTCGGCGTACAACCACACCACCGCGCAGAAGGTGATCCAGTTCGTGCAGCAGCAGCTGCAGCAGGTCGGCATCAAGGCGCAGGTGCAGGCGCTGGAAGCGGGCCAGCGCGTGGAAAAGGTCGAAAGCGTGCAGAAGCCGGAAGACGCCGGCGTGCGCATCTACTACATCGGCTGGTCGTCGTCGACCGGTGAATCGGACTGGGCGCTGCGTCCGCTGCTGGCTTCGGAATCGATGCCGCCCAAGCTGCTGAACACCGCCTACTACAAGAACGACCAGGTCGATGCGGATATCGCCGGCGCGCTGCGCACCACCGACCGCAGCGAGAAGGCCCGCCTGTACAAGGACGCGCAGGAACGCATCTGGAAGGATGCGCCGTGGGCCTTCCTGGTGACGGAGAAGGTGCTGTTCGCACGCAGCAAGCGGCTGACCGGGGCGTATGTGATGCCGGATGGGTCGTTCAATTTTGATGAGATCGATGTCAAGCAGTGAGGGGTGAGATGAGCGGCGGCACTTCGTTGAGGTGCTGGCCCTCACCCCCGCCCCTCTCCCGCGCGCGCGGGAGAGGGGAGAACGCAGTGGGTCGTTCCAGCTCCGGCGGTTTGCTCCCCTCTCCCGCATGCGGGAGAGGGGCCGGGGGTGAGGGCGGGCGCCGGCAGTACTCTGGCCGCCTCAAAGGACCCCGCCCAACCGAGCAGTAAAGCAGTAAGCCGATGGTGGCCGCCTGCCCGCGACGCGGGGTTCGCAGGCAGGCGTCCCGCGGCCTTTCTTCATGGTGTGCAATGCTGAACTACTTCCTCAAACGCGTGCTGGGCGTGATCCCCACGCTGCTGATCGTGGCAGTGCTGGTGTTCCTGTTCGTCCACCTGCTGCCGGGCGATCCCGCGCGGCTGGCGGCGGGCCCCGAGGCCGACTCGGCCACGGTCGAGCTGGTGCGCAAGGACCTGGGCCTGGACCGGCCGCTGCCCGAGCAGTTCGTCAATTTTTTCTCCAATGCGATCCGCGGCGAGTTCGGCCATTCGCTGCGCACCAAGCGTCCGGTGAGCGAAGAGATCGGTGACCGCTTCATGCCGACGCTGCTGCTGACGGTGGCGTCGATGGCCTGGGCGGTGGTGTTCGGCATGGCGATCGGCATCGGCTCGGCGGTATGGCGCAACCGCTGGCCGGACCGGCTGGGCATGACGCTGGCGGTCTCGGGCATTTCGTTCCCCGCCTTTGCGCTCGGCATGCTGCTGATGGAGGTGTTCTCGGTGCAGCTGGGCTGGCTGCCGTCGATCGGCGCCGACAGCTGGAAGCACTACGTGCTGCCGTCGATCACGCTGGGCGCCGCGGTGGCGGCGGTGATGGCGCGCTTTACCCGCGCTTCGTTCGTCGAGGTGCTGCAGGAAGACTTTATCCGCACCGCCCGCGCCAAGGGCGTGCGCGAAACGGTGGTGGTGGCCAAGCACGGCCTGCGCAACGCGATGATCCCGGTGGTGACGATGATGGGCCTGCAGTTCGGTTTCCTGCTGGGCGGCTCGATCGTGGTCGAGAAGGTGTTCAACTGGCCGGGGCTCGGGCGCCTGCTGGTCGATGCCGTCGAGATGCGCGACTACCCGGTGATCCAGGCCGAGGTGCTGCTGTTCTCGCTCGAATTCATCCTGATCAACCTGGTGGTGGACATGCTCTACACCGTGATCAATCCCACCATCCGCTACAAGTGAGGCCGGCATGACTGAGCTTTCCACGCCCGCCGCAAGCGAAGCGGCACCTGCAACCGCCCCCGTGCCGGAGGCCGTGCGCACGCCCTGGACCGAGTTCTGGCGCAAATTCCGCAAGCAGCACCTGGCGCTGGGCGCCGGCGTGTTCGTGCTGCTGCTGGTGCTGGTCGCCGTGCTGGCGCCGCATATCGTGCCGTACGACCCCGAGAATTTCTTTGACTACGACGCGCTCAACGCGGGTCCGTCGGCCGCGCACTGGATGGGCGTCGATTCGCTCGGGCGCGATATCTTCAGCCGCATCCTGGCCGGGGCGCGCATCTCGCTGGCGGCGGGTTTCCTGTCGGTGATCATCGGCGCGGTGATCGGCACCGTGCTGGGCCTGCTGGCCGGCTACTACGAAGGCTGGTGGGACCGCATCGTGATGCGGATCTCCGACGTGCTCTTTGCCTTCCCGGGCATCCTGCTGGCGATCGGCATCGTGGCGATCCTGGGCAACGGCATGACCAACGTGATCTTCGCCGTGGCGATCTTCAGCATCCCGGCGTTCGCGCGGCTGGTGCGCGGCAATACGCTGATGCTGAAGCGGCTGACATACGTCGAGGCGGCGCGCAGCATCGGCGCGTCGGACTGGACCATCCTGATGCGCCATATCCTGCCGGGCACGGTGTCGTCGATCGTGGTGTATTTCTCGATGCGGATCGGCACCTCGATCATCACCGCGGCCAGCCTGTCGTTCCTGGGGCTGGGCGCGCAGCCGCCCACGCCGGAGTGGGGCGCGATGCTCAACGAAGCGCGCGCCGACATGGTGACCGCACCGCACGTGGCGATCTTCCCGAGCCTGGCGATCTTCCTGACGGTGCTGGCGTTCAACCTGCTTGGCGACGGCCTGCGCGACGCGCTGGATCCCAAGATCGACCGGCGCTAAAGCCATGCAGACCTCGACGCAGGGCGTACCGCGCATCGGCACTCTGCCGGCCGGATCGCGCGACAGCATTGCCGACGTGCCGGGCGTGACCGTGGGCCACTGCACGCTGGCGCAGGATGCGGTGCAGACCGGCGTCACCGTGATCCGCCCGCACGGCGGTGATCCGTACCGCGACAAGGTGCCCGCGGCGGCCACCGTGCTCAACGGCTTCGGCAAGAGCATCGGACTGGTGCAGGTGGACGAACTGGGCGTGCTGGAGACGCCGGTTGCGCTGACCAACACCTTCTCGGTCGGCGCCGTGGCGCAGGCACAGATCCGCGCCGCGATCGCCGCCAACCCGGAGATCGGGCGCGCGTGGCCGACCGTCAATCCGCTGGTGTTCGAATGCAATGACGGCTACCTGAACGATATCCAGCGCATGGCCGTGGACGGCAGCCACTATGACGCCGCGCTGGCCGCTGCCGGCCAGGAGGTCGTGCAGGGCGCGATCGGTGCGGGGCGCGGCATGTCGTCGTTTGGCGTCAAGGGTGGTATCGGCACGGCGTCGCGCATGGTGTCGTGCATGGCGCAGCGCTATTGCGTCGGCGCGCTGGTGCTGGCCAACTTCGGCACGCCGGAGTCGCTGACGCTGGCGGGCAAGCTGGTCGGGCCGCAGCTGGCGCAGCGGCTGGCGCAGCCCGACGCGGCGGCGCAGCCTGAAAAGGGCTCGATCATCATGGTCGTGGCCACCGACGCGCCGCTGGACGCGCGCCAGCTGCGCCGGCTGTCGCTGCGCGCTGGGGCGGGCTTAGCGCGTACCGGCTCGGTGTTCGGGCACGGCTCGGGCGATATCGCGCTCGCGTTCTCGACCGCCTGTACCGTCCCGCACCAGGCGGATCGCGCCATGCCCGCCATCGCCATGCTCCACGAAACGCTGCTCGACCCGCTGTTCCGCGCCGCCGCGGACAGTGTCGAGCAGGCCATCGTCCATGCGCTCTGGCATGCGGCGACGGTGCAGGGCCGCGACGGCCATGCCCGCCGCGCCTTGCTGGAGGTCCTGCCAGAACTGCACCAGTCTGCCTGATCCGCCTGATGAAGATCCTGATTTCCACCGATATCGAGGGCGTTGCCGGCGTCTTCCACGCCGAGCAGACCCGCCCCGGCAACGGCGAATACGAACGCGCCCGCGCCTGGATGACCGCCGAGGCCAATGCCGCCGTCGCCGGCGCCTTTGCCGGCGGCGCCACCGAAGTGCTGGTCAACGACTCGCATGGCGGCTTCCGCAACCTGCTGCCGGACCAGCTCGACCCGCGCGCGCGGCTGGTGCTCGGCAAGCCGCGCTACCTCGGCATGATGGCCGGCATCGAGGACGGCGCCGACGGTGTGCTGATGATCGGCTACCACGGCCGCGCGCAGAGCCGCGGCGTGCTGGCGCACACCATCAACAGCGGCGCCTTCGCCCGGGTCTGGCTCAATGGCATGGAGCTGGGCGAGGCCGGCCTCTACGGCGCGCTGGCCGGAGAGCTGGGCGTGCCGGTGCTGATGGCCAGCGGCGACGATGTCTTCGTGCAGGAAACCCGGCCGCTGATGCCGTGGGCGCGCTTTGCCGGGACCAAGCGTGCCGGCGGCTTCGGCAGCGGCACCACGCTGTCGCCGGCCGCGGCGCGCGAGGCGATCCAGGCGGCCGCGGCCGACGGCGTGCGCGCCGCGGCGCAGGCGCAATGCCTGCGGCTCGCCACGCCGGTGAATGCCCGGCTGCAGACCCTGACCCCGGCGCATGCCGACCTGTTCTGCCAGTGGCCGGCGCTGGAACGCCTGGACGGCGTGACGCTGGGCTTGCAGGCCGATTCCGTGCAGGCAGCGGTGCGCATGCTCAACTGCCTGTCGGCGATGTCGTTCATGCTGAAGTAGCGCCTGCCGGCAGCGGATCCCGCGGATCGGCGACAATAGCGGGTCCGCAGCCAACCAGCATCAAGCATTCGCATGACCCAGGCACACGACGGGGGCTGGATCCCCGTACGCAAGGACTTCGTCGACTTGGACACCCGCTGCCAGGCGCGCGGCAACAGCCGCCGGCACCACGGTTTCCCCCACGGGCAGGCCTATATCCTGCGCGACGCCGCCGGGCATGAGTACCCGTTCGGCGAGGATTGCGCCCGCGCCGCGGTGGCGCATCCCGGGCTGCTGCTGCAGGTGCCGGACTACACCGAGCGCGACGTGGTGCCGCGCACGTCCTTGCCCGACCCGATCCCCGCCGGCGCCCGGCGCGGAGGGGGCGGACGGCGCAGTGCGGCCGAAACCGCGGCGGCCGAGCGCCTCGCCGCCATCCGCTACCTGGTGCTGCGCATGGAGAAGGTGGCCGCCGTGCCGCGCGTGCAGCCTACCGTGCATTTTCCCGCGCTGGAGGCGGTCTATGAGCAATACCTGCGTACCGGCGACCTGGCCAGCGCCCAGGTGCGCCGCATCCTGGCGATCGAGCGTGCCCCCGGCACGCCGCCGCGGCTGCGTGCCACCAACCTGCTCGACGTCTACACCGCCCATGTCAAGCTGGAGCGGCTGATCGCCGCATCCAACAGCGTCGAGAACATCCGCTTCCTGCGCGGCCTGCACGACTGGCTGGCGCGCCACCTGGTGATGACCGCCAGCCAGCTGGCCGCGGCTGGGATCGAGATGCACCCCCGTGCCTTCACTTCGCCCGGCATCTGGGGCCCGGAGGCGGAAGCGGCAAGTCCGGCCCCGGCGCGTCCCGACCCGACCGGCTCGCTGTTCTAGCCCCGGCTGGCAGAACCGGCGGAAATGGCGTCTAATGGCCTGCATCGCCATCCGCCGGTGACGCCATGAGCCCTTTTTCGCGCAGCTACGCCGAAGCCCGCCAGAAATTCCTTGATGCCGCGCGTGCGGTCGGGGCCGACCTGGCGCAGTTCCCGCATCCGACCCGCCGCGGCAGCGCCGGCGAGGACCTGGCGATCGACGTGGCGCAGGTGGGCCCGCCCGGCGCGCGGCAGTGCCTGATGGTGACTTCCGGTACCCATGGCGCCGAGGGCTTCGCCGGCTCCGGCGCACAGATCGCGATGCTGAACGACGCCGGGCTGCTGGCCGATTGCGCCGCTGCCGGCACCAGCCTGCTGCTGGTCCATGCCATCAATCCTTACGGCTTCTCGCACCTGCGGCGGGTCAACGAAGACAACGTCGACCTGAACCGCAACTTCATGGATTTCTCGCAGCCGCTGCCGCATAACGGGCCTTATGCCGAGATCGCGCCGCTGCTGCTGCCGGCGCAGTGGCCGCCATCCGGCGCCGACCAGGCGCGGCTGATGAAGACCGTGGCCGAGCGCGGCATGGCGTGGTACCAGGCCGCGCTCAGCGGCGGCCAGTACCAGGATCCGGACGGCATGTTCTTCGGCGGCACCAAGGCGACCTGGAGCAACTACACGCTATGCCGCATCCTGGCTCGCTTCGGCGCCGGGCGCGAGGCGCTGCGCTGGATCGACGTGCACACCGGGCTGGGGCCGTGGGGCTACGGCGAGCCCATTCACATGGGCCCGGACACGCCCGAATCGCTGACGCGCACGCGCGCGATCTGGGGCAGCCGGGTGACGTCGATCTATGACGGCTCGTCGACCTCGGCCAACCTGACCGGGCTGGCCTGGCATGCGGTGCCGCAGACGCTGCCGGGGATCGACTATGCCGGCATCGCGCTGGAGTTCGGCACGCTGCCCGTGGGCGAGGTGCTGGACGCGCTGCGCGGCGACCACTGGCTGCACCGGCACCCCGAGGCGGACGAGAACCAGCGCGCGCTGGTGCGCGGGGCGATGTGGCAGGCCTTCTACGGCGATGCCGACGACTGGCGCGACGGCGTGGTGGCGCAGGTGACCGACGCCGTGCGCAGCACGCTGGCCGCGGCCTGAGCGGGCCTGATGGCGGAGCCGGGGCGCTCCCTCAGATTTCCATCTCCTCGCACCACTTGACCACCGCGTCGCGGAAGTCCTGGCAGATCGGCGACAGGTAGCCGCCGGCGCGCCACAGCACCGCCAGCTCGTGCTGCCACGACATGCCCGGCCCGGCGATGGCCTGCAGGCCCTGTCCCTCCGCCTGCCTGAGGATGCGCGGCGGCATGATGCCGAGCAGGTCGGAGTGCCGCAGCAGCTCGCCGAACGCAACCGGCGAGGCCGTGCTTTCCACCGCCACGCGCGGCGGCGGCAGGCCCACCGAGGTGAACCGCTCCTCCAGCCACTGGCGCAGGTACAGCGAGCTGGCGGGGACGGCCCAGCGCTCTTCGGTCAGGTCGGCCAGCGTGCGGAAGCGGTCCCGCCGCGGATGGCCGCTGCGGCAGACGATCTGCATGGTCAGCGGCCCCAGCGGCAGCCAGCCGATGTCCTCCGGCACGCTGGCCGGGCGCGCGGCCAGGATCAGGTCGGCGTCGCCGTTCTGCAGCATCGCCATCAGGCGCGCGCTCAGGTGCGTCTCGATCGAAAACACCGCCAGCGGGCGGCTGACGAAGAACTGCGCCAGCAGCGGCGACAGCAGCGACGGCACCAGGTAAGGGATGGCGCCGAGCCGCACGGTGCCGGCGCGCGCCAGCCGCTGCTCCGCCAGTTCATTGCGCAGGTCGGTTGCCGCCAGCGAGATCCTGCGCGCATGCGCCAGCAGCGTCTTGCCGACGCTGGTCGGCACCAGCCCGCGCGGGGTGCGCTCGAACAGCGGCATGCCGGCCTCGCTCTCCAGCCGCGCCAGCGTCTTGGACAGGCCGGACTGGGTCATGCCGAGCGTGTCGGCCGCGCGATGCAGGTTGCCGTGTTCGCTGACTACCAGGAAGGCTTCAAGATCCTCGAATCGCATGGGACGTACCGGGGTACCGGGCAATGGGGGCCGCGCTGGCGTGGAGCGGGCCATTGTAGCGCCGGTACGCGCATGCGCCGCGTTACTGCGCCGGCGGCGCCGGCGGCTCCGGCCAGGGCGAGCGCAGCTTAGTCGCCTGTTCGAACCAGTGCGACAGCTGCAGCACGCCCAGGTCGTCGAAGCGCCGGCCGGCGATCTGCAGGCCGATGGGCAGCCCGTCGCGCGAAACGCCGCACGGCACCGATGCCGCCGGCTGCTCGGACTGGTTGAACGCCGCGCTGAAATGCGAGTCCTTCAGCGGCAGGTCGCCGCCGCTGTTGATGGCGTCGGCGGCGAACGGCAGCACCGGCGACACCGGCGAGATCACGAAGTCATAGGGCTGCGTGGCCGCAACGGTGGCTTCGCGCAGCTGCTGGATGCGGGTGAAGGCCTGGAAGGTCTGCTCCGGCGTCAGCGCGCCCGCGATGTCGGCCGCCTTGCGGATATAGCCCGCGGCCAGGCTGGCGCGTTCCGGCGGCATCGCGGCGAGGTCGACGCGGCAGCGCATGGTGAAAAAGTGCGCCAGGCCCATGCGCATGTCCATGGTGGTCCAGTCGCGCACCGGCTCGACCACGGCGCCGGCCTGCTCGAACACCTGCGCGGCCGCCAGCACCGCGGCGTGCACTTCCGGGTCGACCTGCCAGCCGCCGGTGGGTTCCAGCCACAGGCCGATGCGCAGCCCGCGCACGTCGCGCGCGAGGCTGGTCCAGCCGATGTCCTGCGGCGGCAGGCTCATGTAGTCGCGGGCGTCGGGCCGGGCGATTGCCTGCATGGCGAGCGCGGCATCGGCCACGGTGCGCGTCAGCGGGCCGAGCACGCGCGCCGCCGCCGGCGGATACACCGGCACGCGGCCATGGCTGGGCTTGAGGCCGAACACGCCGCAGAAGCTGGCGGGGATGCGCACCGAGCCGCCGATATCGGTGCCCAGGTGGATCGGGCCGTAGCCCGCCGCTGCGGCCGCGCCCGCGCCCGAGCTGGAACCGCCGGTATTGCGTTCCGGGTTCCACGGATTGCGCGTCAGCGGGTGGAAGCTCGACGGCGCCGCGCCGAGGAAGCCGAAGTCCGGCATGGTGGTCTTGCCGACCACGATCGCGCCGGCCTCGCGCAGGCGCGCGGCGGCCGGGGCGTCGGCGGGCGCCGGCGCGAGCACCGTGGCGGCGCTGCCCAGCGGTGTCGGCATGCCTTGCGTGGCGATGTTTTCCTTCAGCGTCACCGGCACGCCGTCGAGCGCGCCGCACGGCGTGCCGGCCAGCCAGCGCGCTTCGGCGGCGCGGGCGGCGTCCAGCGCCTGCTGCGCATGCACCAGGTACATCGCGCCGATGGTGGGCTCCCATTGTCCGATGCGGTCCAGGACGGCCTGCACGACCTCGACCGGCGACAGTTCGCGCTGGCGGTAGTAGCGGGTCAGGTCGACGGCGCTGAGTGCGTAGAGCGGTTGGTTCATGTTGTGGTCCGTTGTGAGTGTGGTAATGCCCTTTATTTAGTCACCGTCATTCCCGCCTGCGCGGGAACGACAGGCTGACGGTCATCCGGCGCTCTACGCTTCGCCGAAGCGGTAGCCGCGCCCCGGCGCGGCGGCCAGCAGCGCGCGGGTGTAGTCCTGCCGCGGCGACAGCACCACGTCGCGGGTGGGGCCTTGCTCGACCACGCGGCCCTGGTGCATCACGATCAGCCGGTCGCAGATCTGGCTGGCCACGCGCAGGTCGTGCGTGATGAAGAGGATGCCGATGGCGAGCCGCTGCTGGATATCGGCCAGCAGTTTCAGGATCTGGGCTTGCACGGAGACGTCGAGCGCCGATACCGCTTCGTCGGCGATCAGCACGCGCGGCTCGCACGCCAGCGCGCGGGCGATGCACAGCCGCTGGCGCTGGCCGCCGGAAAACTCGCTGGGATAGCGGTGCAACGCATCGGGCCGCAGCCGCACCAGCTCCATCAGCGCTTCGGCGCGTTCCCAGGCCTGCGCGGGCGTGGCGCCGAAGTTCACCGCGCCCTCGACGATCGACTGGCCGACGGTGCGGCGCGGATTCAGCGAGCGGTTGGGGTCCTGGAACACCACCTGCACCGCGCGCCGGAATGCCGACAGCTGCGCGCGCCGCGACAGCCCGCGCGGCTGCGCCGGCAGGAGGTGGATCGCGCCCGCCGATGGCTCGATCAGCCGCGCGATGCAGCGCGCCACGGTGGACTTGCCCGAGCCGGATTCACCGACGATGCCGACGGTCTCGCCGGCATGCACCTGCAGCGAGACCTCGCTGGCCGCCTGCACCACGCGCCGGCGGCCGGGCCATGCGCCGGAGGTATACGTCTTGCCGATCGCGCTGGCGTCGAGCAGCAGCGGGCGTTCGGTGTCCGAGGGGCGGCGTGCAGGCTCCAGCCCGGGCACGGCATCGAGCAGCATGCGCGTGTAATCGGCTTCGGGACGGCGCAGGACCTGGTCGCGCGGCCCGCATTCGACTTGCCGGCCGAGCTGCATCACCACCACGCGGTCGGCAATGTCGGCGACCACGCCGAAGTCATGCGTGATGAACAGCACCGCGGTGCGGTGTTCATGCTGCAGCTCGCGCACCAGCGCCAGGATCTCGGCCTGCGTGGTGACGTCGAGCGCCGTGGTGGGCTCGTCGCAGACCAGCAGCGCGGGGCGCAGGATCAGCGCCATGGCGATGACGATGCGCTGGCGCTGGCCGCCGGACAGCTGGTGCGGATAGGCGTCATGGATGCGCTCGGGATCGGGCAAGCGCACGCGCGCAAAGATCGACAGCACCTGCTCGCGCCGCTGCGCCGCGCCGAGCGTGGTGTGCTGCGCCAGCACTTCCTCCACCTGCGCGCCGCAGCGCATCACGGGGTTCAGCGCCGTCATCGGCTCCTGGAACACCATCGCCACGCCGGTGCCGCGCAAGGCGCGCCGGCGCGCGGGCGATGCCGCCAGCAGGTCTTCGCCGCAAAGCGTAATGCTGCCGCCGGATACGTGCAGGCCCTCGGGCAGCAGGCCCATCACCGCGCGCGCGATCACGGACTTGCCGGAGCCGGATTCGCCCAGCAGGCAGACCACTTCGCCGGGCATCACCTCGAAGGATGCGTTTTGCACGGCATGGGGCCGGTCCGCGCCGGGCGGCAGGTCGATGCGCAGGTCTTGCACACGCAGGGCGGGCGCAGCGGCGTTTGCCGCCGCGGTTGGGTTGGCTGCCATCATCATCCGTTGCGCTTGTTGAACTTGGGATCGAGGGTGTCGCGCAGGCCGTCGCCGAGCATGTTGACGGCCAGCACGGTCAGGGCCAGGAACGCGCCGGGCAGCAGCACGCTATGGGGGTGCGAGGTGAAGTGCGCGCGCCCCTCGGCCATGATGTTTCCCCAGGTGGGGATGTCGGTGGGCAGGCCGATGCCGAGGAAGGACATCACCGCCTCCACCAGCATCGCGCCGGCGCAGATGAAGGTGCCCTGCACCAGCAGCGGGGCGATGGTGTTGGGCAGGATATGGCGCAGCATCAGCTTCCATGCCGGTGTGTCGAGCGCGATGGCGGCCTCGACGTAAGGCTCTTCGCGCACCGACAGCACCACCGAGCGCACCAGCCGCGCCACGCGCGGCGTATCGGGCACCGTCATCGCCACGATCACCGTCAGCAGGCTGGGCCGCCACGCGGCCACCAGCACGATCGCGAACAGGATGCCGGGGATTGCCATCATGCCGTCCATCACGCGCATCACCGGGCCATCCAGCCAGCGGAAATATCCCGACACCAGCCCCACGGCCAGCCCGAGCGCCACCGACGCCAGCGCCACGCACACGCCCACCGCCAGCGACACCCGCGCGCCGTACAGCGTGCGGCTCCAGATATCGCGGCCCAGGCTGTCGGTGCCGAATGGGAGCAGGCGCTCGAAGGTGTCGCCGGCCAGCGTCATGATCTCGGCGCGGGTGCCCGGGGCGAGCTGCGAGCTGGCCGGGTCCATGGTGTTGGGATCGATGGTGTAGAGCCAGGGCGCGGCCACGGCAAGACAGAGCATCAGCAGCAGGATGGCGCCGCCGGCGCGTACGGCGCCGTTGTCCAGCACCGTGCGCAGCCGCGAGGGGCGGCGGGCGGCCGCGGGCGCGGCGGTCTGGATGGCGGTGGTGAGTGAAGTCATGGGGACGGCCCTCAGTAGCGGATGCGGGGATCGAGCAGCAGGTAGCTCATGTCCACCAGCAGGTTGATGACCACGTAGGACACCGAGAAGAACAGCGTGATGCCCTGGATCAGCGGGTAGTCGCGCGACAGCACCGCATCGACGGTGAGCTGCCCGACGCCGGGGATGGCGAAGATGGTCTCGGTCACCACCACGCCGCCGATCAGGCCCGCGACGCTCAGGCCGATCACGGTGGCGATCGGCACCGCGGCATTGGCCAGCGCGTGGCGCGTCAGCATGCGCCACTCCTGGATGCCCTTGGCGCGCGCGGTCTGCACGAAGTCTTCGGTCAGCGCCTCGGCGACCGCGGCGCGCGTCACGCGCGCCACCAGCGCGCACGACATCACCGACAGCGTGACGCAGGGCAGCGCCAGGCTGTGCAGCCACGGCCCCGCGCCATCGGCCAGGCGCATGTAGCCTTGCGCCGGGAACCAGCCCAGGTGCAGCGAGAACAGCCAGATCATCAGGTAGCCGGCGACGAACACCGGCAGCGAGAAGCCCAGCACCGAGCCGCCCATCACCATGCGGTCGATCCAGCGCCCGCGCCGATAGGCCGCCAGCGTGCCCAGCGGCACCGCAGCCAGCACGGTCAGCGCGATGGTCAGCGCCGCCACCGACAAGGTCGGCTCCAGCCGCTGCGCGATCAGCGCGGTCACCGGCATCTTGTAGAAGTACGAGTAGCCCAGGTCGGCACTCAGCACCTGGCCGATCCAGTGGGCGAACTGGACCGGCAGCGCTTCATCCAGGCCAAGCTGCACGCGGATGCGGGCGATGTCCTGCGCGCTGGCGGCATCGCCGGCAATGGCCGCGGCCGGGTCGCCGGGCGTGAGCCGCAGCAGCAGGAAGACGATGACCGCCACCACCGCCAGCACCGGCACGGTGGCCAGGCTGCGGCGGACCAGGAAATTCAGCATGGGGGTAGCCTTGTTGGGGTAGGGTGGGAAGCTGGTTGTCTCCCCTCTCCCGCAAGCGGGAGAGGGAGCAGGCAAGCGGCCAGGCTTAAGCCTGCGCGGCGCTATTCCTTGCGCACGTTCCAGTACAGCACCGCCGGCGCGGGCAGCAGGCCGCTGACGGCCCCGCGGCGCACCACGGTAGGCGCCTTGCCTTCGCCGACCGGCGCCAGCACGCCGCTCTCGATCGCGCGCAGCTGGATCCTGGTGGCGAGGTCCTTGCGCTGCACGGCGTCAGCAGTCTCGATGAAGCGCGTCTTCAGCGCTTCCAGTTCCGCATCTTCCGGCCAGCCGAAATAGCCGCGCTCGCCATTGCCGGTCAGCGGGCTGTAGGTGACGGGGCTGCTGGCATCGACGCCGCCCCAGAAGGTGATGAAGGCATTCCAGCCGCCGTTCTCGGGCAGATCCTTTTTGGTGCGGCGCGTGATCAGCGTGCTCCAGTCGGTGGCCTGCACGTCGACATTGAAGCCGGCCTGCCTGAGCAGCTGGCCGTACACCACCGGCAAGCGGCTCAGCGCGGGTGCGTCGCCGGGCAGCATGATCACCACCGGCTTGCCGTCATAGCCGGCTTCCTTCAGCAGCTTGCGCGCCTGCTCGAACTGCGGCTTGCCGGTGAAGAAACCGGTTTGCTCGCTGGCATACGGCGAGCCGCACAGGTAGACCGAGGTGCAGGGCTTGTAGAAGTCGCGATAGGTCGCCTGCGCGCGCAGCATCGCTTCCTGGTTGATCGCCAGCATGGCCGCCTTGCGCACGCGCGCGTCGTTGAACGGCGGCACCTTGTGGTTGTAGATCACGGTGAAGGGGCCGGCCGGCATGATGTCGACCATCTGCACGCGGTTGTCGGTGCGCAGCTGCGGGTAGTGCGAAGCCGGCACGGTCTCGACGATATCGACCTCGCCGTTGAGCAGCGCATTGACCTGGGTCTGCGGGTCGCGCAGGAACACCCATTCGACGCGGTCCACGTGCACGACCTTGCCGCCGGCCAGGCCCGACGCCGGTTCCTTGCGCGGTACATAGGCGGGATTGCGGCGGTAGACCACGCGGTCGCCGGGGCGGTAATCCTCCTTCTTCAGCGTGAACGGGCCGGAGCCGGTCAGGTCGTCGATCTGCTTGTCGGCGGGCGTGTCGGCCACGCGTTTCGGCATGATGAACGGCGCCAGCGGGCTGGGCTTGCCGAGCGCGTCGAGCACCGCGCCGAAAGGCTGGCGGAAGTTCATGCGCACGGTCGACGGTCCCTCGGCGGTGATGCTCGCCATGGCTTCGAACATGCGCTGGCCCAGCACGTCGCGCTTGCCCCAGCGCGTCAGCGACGCGACCACGTCCTGCGCGGCCACGGGCGTGCCGTCATGGAACTTCAGTCCGGGGCGCAGCGTGAAGGTCCAGGTCCTGTTGTCGGCGCTGGCGCTGTACTTGTCCACCATCTGCGGCCGGATGATGCCTTTCTCGTCCATGCCGAACAGGGTGTCGTAGATCATGAAGCCATGGTTGCGCGTGATGTTCGCGGTGGTCCAGACCGGGTCCAGGATCTTCAGGTCGGAAGACGGCACGGTGCGCAGCACGGTTTCGGCGCCGGCGCTGCCGGCGGAAATCCAGGCCAGCGCGCACAGCGCGGCGGTGCCGGCGTGGCGAAGCAGGGTGGCAGACATCATGATCATCACCTGTTGGGGGGAAAGGGGAAGACGGATGGAGGACGGCCGGGAGGGCGGCACCGGCCGGCTGCTTCACTCCGGCCTGGCGGCTTGCTTGCGCAGCTTCGCCATCGACGCTTCGAAGGCCTCGCGCGAGGCGGCCTCGGCGTCGATCAGCTTGAGCAGCGTGGCGCGCAGGGCCTCGATCTCTGCGGGCGTCAGGCAGTACAGGAAGTGCGATTCCAGTTCGACGCCCAGCGGCTCGGCGCGCCGCACCAGGTCGACGCCTGCGTCGGTCAGCGACAGGCGCACCTGGCGCGCGTCTTCCGCGCAGATCTCGCGCTGCACCAGCGACTGCTTCACCAGCGTGCCGACCAGCTTGGATGCCAGCGTCTTTTCAATGGCCGATTGCTGTACCAGCTGGCCCATGGTGATCCCTGGCGCGATGCCGATCATGCGCAGCAGGCGGATGTCGCGCAGCGAGATGCCGAACTTGGCCTCGTAGACGCGTGAGCCGCGTTCGCGGGTGCGCTCGGCGGCCTGGTCGAGCAGGATGTTGATGTAGTCGGTTTTCAGCCGCAGCGCGTTACGCATAATTCGATGAAAAATTCGATAGTTGAAAATTTCAACAAATAGTAGACAGCGAGACCGCACCCCGACATGGGGAATTACCCTTGCACGCATGCACGGGCATTGATGAAGCGCTGCGCCATGCCTGCCAGGACTCGCTTACTCCCGCGCGGGAATCGGCCCCGGCGGGCGGGTGCCCTAGACTGCGCTGGCATCCCTCGCATCGCCAGCGGCCGGCGGGCATCAGAGAAGGGAGCCAAGACAGGAGACACCAACCATGCCGACCTTCCGCTCGCGGCTGCATGCCGCCATGCCCGCCATCATGCTGGCCGCATTCGCGGCCGCTGCGCATGCGGCCGATGCGCCCGCCGCCGAGCCGTATCCGTCGCGGCCGCTGACCATCGTGGTGCCGTCGGTGGCGGGCAATGTCAATGACGCGGTCGCCCGGCTGATCGGGCAGGAACTGACCCGGACCTGGGGCCAGCCGGTCATCGTCGACAACAAGCCGGGCGCCGGCACCACCACCGGCACCAAGCATGTTGCGCGCGCTGCCAAGGACGGCTACACCGCGCTGCTGACCTTCACCGCGCACGTGCAGAACCCGTCGCTGTACCCGCGCATCGGCTACGACCCGATCGCCGATTTCGCGCCGGTCAGCGAGGTCGCGATCTCGTCGACCATCCTGGCCGTGTCGCCGGACTTTCCGGCGCGCACGCTGCCGGAGGTGGTGGCGCTGGTCAAGGCCAATCCCAACAAGTATCCGTACGGCTCCTACGGTGCCGGCACCACCGGGCATATCCTGGGCGAACTGTTCAAGCGCGAGGCCGGGCTGCAGATGGATCACGTGGCCTACAAGGGCGGGGTGCCGCTGGTCACGGACCTGGCCGCCGGGCATGTGAAGATCGGCTTTGTCCCGGTGGGCACGGCGATGGCGCTGCTGCAGGGCGGCAAGCTGATCCCGGTGGCGATGGCGGGCGCGGAGCGCTCGGCGCTGCTGCCCAGGGTGCCGACCTTCCGCGAGGCGGGCTACAAGGGCTTCGAGCCCGATGCGTGGATGGGCCTGCTGTTCCCGGCCGGCGTGCCGAAGGCACGGGTCGAGGCGCTGTCGCGCGAAGTGGCGCGCATTGTGCGCATGCCGGAGATCGCGAAGAAGATGCAGGACCTGAACCTGGTGCCGGTCGGCGGCACGCCGGAAGCCTTTGCCGCGGTGCTGAAGAGCGACCGCGACAAATGGAGCCGCATCATCCGCGATGTCGGCATCACGCTGGAATGACTGGACTGACGATGCAAGAGGACGATTACCTTGGACTCGTTTGCTCGCGCTGGTGCCACTGGAGCGAGCTGGCACTGCAGCGCATTCCGCGCCAGCCGCTCGGGCCGGGGCGGGTGCGCATCCGCGTGCGGCACGCCGGCGTCGGCTTTGCGCTGAGCCTGTTCGTGTCGGGCAAGTACCAGCGCAAGCCGCCGCTGCCGTTCACGCCCGGCACCGAAGCGGCGGGCGAGATCCTGGAGGTCGCGCCGGACGTAACGCGGCTGCGCGTGGGCCAGCGCGTGGCGGCGGCGCTGGACTGGGGCGGTTTTGCCGAAGAGGTGGTGACGACCGCCGACACGGTCTATCCGGTGCCGGACGGGCTGGCGCTGGCGCATGCCGCGGCGCTGCCGGTCACCTACGGCACGGTGTGGGCCGCGCTGGCGTGGCGCGCCGCATTGCAACCCGGCGAGACCATGCTGGTGCACGGCGCCAGCGGCGCGCTCGGCACGGCCGCAGTGCAGGTGGGCAAGCTGATGGGCGCGCGCGTGATCGCGACCGCCAGCACCGATGCCAAGCGCGAGGCGGCACTGGCCAACGGCGCCGCGCACGCGCTGCCTGCCGATGCGGCCACGCTGGCGGCCTCGGTCAAGGCGCTGTGCCCGGCGGGCGGGGCCGACGTGGTGTTCGATCCGGTCGGCGGCGACCTGTTCGACGCCTCGCTGCGCTGCGCGGCGCCGGGCGCGCGGCTGCTGTCGATCGGCTATGCCAGCGGGCGTATCCCGGCAGTGCCGGCCAACCTGCTGCTGGTCAAGAACCTGTCGATGATCGGCTTCAACTACGGCTACTACATCGGCTGGGGTCTGACCGACGAGCGCCGGCGCTTCGCGCCGCGCGTGCAGCAGGTGGTCGAACAGATCATGCAGGCAGTGGCGAGCGGCAAGCTGGCGCCGCCATTGCTGCAGCACTTCCCGCTGCGCGACTGGCTGGCGGCGGTCGACACCACGATGTCGCGCCGCGCCATCGGCAAGGTCATGCTGGATATCTGAAACGCGGAGGAAGGACCAGATGCAATCCGAACAAGACGCTGCGCTGCTCGACGGCCTGACGGTGCTCGACCTGAGCCAGGGCATCGCCGGCCCCTACTGCGGGCTGGTGCTGCGCCAGCAGGGCGCGCGCGTGATCAAGGTGGAGCCGCCCGGCGGCGACTGGTCGCGCAACATGGGCCGCATCCGCGCCGGCCAGACCGCGATCGCGGTCGCGTGCAATGCCGGCAAGGAGAGCGTGCTGCTGGATGCGCGCACCGACAGCGGCCGCGCCGCCATCGCACGGCTGGCCGAGCGTGCCGACGTGGTGATCCAGAACTTCCGCCCCGGCGTGGCCGAGCGCATGGGCGTGGGCTACGAGGCGCTGGCGGCGCGCAACCCGGCGCTGGTTTACGTGTCGATCACCGGCTACGGCCATGCTGGCCCGATGGCGGCGCTGCCGGCAGTCGATACCACGGTACAGGCGGTCAGCGGGCTGATGCACCTGAATCGCGACGGCGCGGGCCAGCCGCGGCGCATCCCGTTCTTCCTGATCGACCTCAGTACCGGGCTCTATGCCGCCCAGCATGTCTGCGCGGCGTTGTTCAAGGCCGCGCGCCATGGCAAGGGGCGCCACGTGAAACTTTCCCTGCTGGAGACCAGTGCAGCGCTGCAGTCGTACCTGCTGGTGGACGATGCCATGTTCCCCGATGCCGAAATGGCGGCGGCCAATGCCCCGACCGGGTTGTTCGCCGCAGCGGACGGCATGCTCTACATCAGCATGCTCAACGACGCGATGTTCGTGCGGCTGGCGCGCGTGCTGCGCTTTGACGACTGGCTCGACGATGCCGCGCTGCGCACCAGCGCCGGCCGGCTGCCGCGCGCGGCGGAACTGAACCGGCGCGTGGCGCAGGCGGTGGCCGCGCAGCCGCTCGCGCATTGGGAAGCGCTGCTGACCGAGCATGACGTGCTGTTCGGGCGTGTCAGCCACGCCAGCGATTTCCTGCAGAGTGCGCAATGCCGGCAGGCGGGGGTTTTCGGCCGCCTGGCGCTGGAGGGGATCGGTGACGTGCCCTGGGCCAACCTGCCAGGGATGGCAGGCATGGTGCGGCCCGCGGGCGATGCGCCCACGCTGGGGCAGCACACCGAGGCGGTGCTGGCGGAGTTCGGCATCGGCGCCTGACCATCAGCGACTGGCATTGCCGCGCGGCAAAAGAAAAACGGACGGTGCGCGATTGCGTACCGTCCGTTTCCTTTGTGCGTTGGTAGGCTCGATTGGACTCGAACCAACGACCCCCACCATGTCAAGGTGGTGCTCTAACCAGCTGAGCTACGAGCCTAGCGAAGCCGCGAATTATAGGGATGCCCTCGCGATTGCGCAAGCACCTTGGCAAACTTTCCGCGATTGTGCTGCGCGCACCGCGTCGGCATGCTTTGCATCGAGGCCTCAGGCCTGCGTCAGCCGGTCGCGCAATTCGCGCTTGAGCACCTTGCCGATGGCGCTGCGCGGCAGGCTGTCGACCACGTGCAGTTCCGCCAGCCGCTGGGTCTTGCCCAGGCGCTCGTTGGCCCAGGCCAGCACGTCCTGCGCCGTCGCGCCGCTGCCGGCGCGCAATGCGACGAAGCCCACCGGCGTCTCGCCCCAGCGCTCCGACGGCACGCCGACCACCGCCACCTCGGCGACCGCCGGATGCTCGCGCACCACGGCCTCGATATCGCTCGGATAGATATTGAAGCCGCCCGAGATGATCATGTCCTTCTTGCGGTCGAGCAGCACCAGGAAGCCGTCTTCATCGAAGCGGCCGATATCGCCGGTGCGGATGAAGCGATTGCCCTGCGCATCGTGCCATTCGGTCTCGGCGGTCTTTTCCGGCTGGTTGTGGTAGCCGTTCATCATCGCCGGCGAACGGCCGACCACTTCGCCGATGCTGCCCGGCGGCAGCTCGCGGCCTTCGTCGTCGATGATGCGGATGTCGGCGTTCGGCGCGGGGCGGCCCACCGTGTGCAGCTTGTCGGGGAACTGGTGCGCGTGCAGCAGGCAGCTGCCGCCGCCTTCGGTCATGCCGTACAGCTCGGTGAGGCCGCCCGGCCAGCGGCGCAGCACCTCGGCCTTCAGCGCCGGGCTGAACGGCGCGCTGGTGCAGAACTTCTGCCGGAAGGACGACAGGTCGTGGCGGTCGAAGTCCGGATGCGCCAGCAGGCGCTGGTATTGCACCGGCACCAGCATGGTGTGCGTGACGCGGTGCTGCTGCGCCAGCGCCAGGTACTTGCCCGCATCGAACCTGGCCATCAGGATCGCCGTGCCGCCCAGGCCGATGGTCGGGAAGAAGCTGGCCAGCGTGGTGTTGGAGTACAGCGGCGTGGACAGCAGCGTGACCGCGTCGGTGCCATAGCCCGTGGCCGCGCCGCGCGACACGTGCGCCCAGCGCATGCCGTGCGACTGCACGATGCCCTTGGGTTTGCCGGTGGTGCCGGACGAATAGATGATGTTCAGCGGCATTTCCGGGCGGATACCGGGCTCCTGCACCGGCGTGCCGGCGGGGGCGAGCCAGTCCGCATAGGGCTGGCCGCCATCGCTGCCGTCGAGCGTGACGAGGGGCGTGTCCACCAGTTGCGCGCGTACCGGCTGCAATGCCGCGGCGACCGCGGCGTCGGTGAAGAGGATGCGCGCGCCGGAGTCGGCGACCATGCCGGCCAGGCTCTCCGCCGTGGATGAAGGCGCCAGCGGTGCTACCACCACGCCCGCGCGCACGGCGCCGAGATAGACCGCGGCATATTCGATCGACGAGTTCGCGCAGATCGCGATGGCCTCGCCCGGGCGCACGTCGTCGCGCGCCAGCGCCGCGGCGATGCGGTCCATGGCGGCGTCCAGCCCGGCGTAGTCGAGCACGCGGCCGTCATGCATCAGCGCGCGCTGCGTGGGGCGTTCGGTGGCATGTTCGCGCACGAGCACGGACATGGTGGTGAAGGGGCGGGTGAGCGGGGCGGGCTGGGTGGGCGTCTGGTTCATGTCGGCAAGTTCATGTCGCAAAAACGGAGCGGGCGCCGGCATCGCGGCGCCCGCCGGGAAGCGGTTACTGTATCTGCGCGCCGGAGTCCTTCACCACCTTGCTCCAGCGGTTGATCTCGGCATCGATATGCGTGCGCAGCGCGGCGGGCGTGGAGCCGACCGGCTCGTAGCCGTTGGTCGCCAGCGTGGCCTTCAGTTCGGGCTGGCGCAGCACGGTCGAGATCTCGGTGCTGAGGCGGTCGACCACCGGCTGCGGCGTGCCGGCCGGCGCCAGCACGGCGTACCAGCCGGTGATGCTGATGCCCGGCACGCCCGCTTCGGCCAGCGTCGGCACATCAGGCGCGACCGCGGCGCGCTGGCTGCCGGTCACCGCCAGCGCGCGCAGCTTGCCGCTCTTCACGTGCGGCAGCGTGGTGGAGATGCTGTCGAAGGTCAGCTGGACCTCGCCCGACAGCATCGCCGTCACCACCTGCGCGCTGCCCTTGTACGGGACATGGGTCATCCTGATGCCGGCCACGGAATCGAACAGTTCGCCCGCCAGGTGGCCGGTGTTGCCGTTGCCGGCCGAGGCAAAGGTCAGCTTGCCGGGATTGGCCCTGGCTTCCGCGATCAGCTCCTGCACGTTGTTCGCGCGCAGCGACGAGCTGCCGGCCAGGATCATCGGCAGGTTGGCCACCAGCGACACGGGTGCGAAGTCCTTGCGGGTGTCGTACGGCAGCTTGGGATAGAGGCTCGCATTGATGGCATGCGCGGCCAGCACCATGATCAGCGTGTGGCCGTCCGGCTTGGCGCGCGCCAGCGCCTGCGTGGCGATGGTGCCGCCGGCGCCGGGCCGGTAGTCGAGCACCACCGGCTGGCCCAGCTTTTCCTGCAGCCTGGCGGCCACCGGGCGCGCCAGCAGGTCGGCGCTGCCGCCGGGCGGGTAGGGGATCAGCAGCTGGATCGGTCGCGCCGGCCAGGTTTCGGCGCCGGCAGTGAACGGTACGGCCAGCGAGCCGGCGGCCAGCATGCCGGCCAGGCCGCGGACGAGCCATGCGCGGCGGCCCCGGACGGGGTGCAGGGAAGATGCCATCGATGTGTCTCCTTGTTATGCGGCCGCGGGCGCGGCCGGCGTCCCATGCAGCAGGCTGGGACGTGGATGTCACAAACGGTAAAACGGGATGCGCGGCAGCGGAATTCTTAAATTGATAAGTCTGGCTTTTTTGGGGCGAAGCCCAGGGCGGTCCGCTTTCATGGCAGGCTCCGACCGAAATGGCGCTCAGTTGGTCGGATGCGGCGGACTGAAGAAATACGGGATCAGCGACACCGCGACCAGCACCGCCGCGGACACAAAGATCGCCGTGTAAGTCGACGCCACCGGCCACTGCCGCACATGCCCCGCATTGGCGATCAGGCCGAACGCCCATGAGGTCAACGCCGAGCCGAGAAACACGAAGGTATTGAGCAGTCCCAGCCCCCGGCCGCGCTGCGACGGCGGGATCAGCCCGCGCCCCTGCGCCATCACCAGCGGATGCAGCATGCCGATGGTCGACAGCAGCGCCATCATCGCCACGGCGTAGCCGATGCCGGTGTCCGGCCACAGCGCCAGCAGGATCGCCCCCGACATGGCAACGCACGACCAGCCGGCGATGGCGGTCTTGAGCGTGCTGCGCCGCACCAGCACCGGCAGCAGGAAGGCCGTCAGGAAGCCGGCCAGGCTGAGCAGCGTCAGGGCCACGCCGCGCGGTGCCGAACCCAGGCCGAATACCTCAGCCAGGTAGGGGCCGCTCCAGGCATTGCGAAAGGCAGTGCCGGCGGCCATGGCCACGCACAGGGGGATCAGCGTCCACAGCGGCGCCAGCTTCAGCAGCTGCGCGCTTTCCGACAGCATCGCCGGCCACGAGGCGCTGCGTGCCTCGGCATGGCCATGGTCGCGCACGAAGCGCCACACGCCATAGCAGGCCGCCACCATGCCCAGCGCCGATACCGCCATCGACGGCCGCCAGCCGACCAGCGAGATGGCCCAGCCCAGCGGCGCGGTGGCGCACAGCGAGCCGATCATGCCGGTGGCGTTGGAGCGGCTGACCACGCGCGTATAGTCGCGTTCGGACAGTTGTTCCGAGGCGAAATGCAGCAGCCCCATGAATACCGGAGCGCAGGCCAGCCCCAGTCCCACCTGCGCCAGCGTGGCCGCGGTGCCGTTGGGCGCCAGCACGAACAGGATCGACGACAGCGCGCCAACGGCGAGCAGCAGTGCGGTGGGGCGGCCGACGCCATAGCGGTCGAAGGCAATGCCCACGGGAATCTGCGCCACGGCGAACGCGAGGAAGAACGATGAGGAGAGCGCGCCGTATCCTGCCGGGGACAATCCGAAATCGTGCTGCAGCTCCGGCGCCATCACCGCCAGGCAGGAACGGAAGAACTGGCTGAGCGCGAAGGCGAAGGTCAGGATGGCGATGCCGCGCACGGCATACGTGGCCGCGGCGCGGGCGGGCAGGGCGTTGGAACCGGGTGGGGATCCGGGAAGGGGGGTGTTGCTGGGGGTCACGGCGTCAGTGGCGCAATATCTGCAGCGAGTGTAGAGGCTGCGCGCGTTGCCTGGTCAACGGTTGGCCGGTGTTCGCCCAGATTGCGCGGCCCGCTCTCTGTGCAGATTGTGTGCTCCCTCTCCCGCGAGCGGGAGAGGGGAGCAAACATTTGGTGAGCTGATTTACCCCGGCAACGCGTCGTACGTCAGCAAAAACACCTGCTCCTCGCCCGCGCTGACCGGCAGCCAGACGATTTCCAGCTCGGGGAAGGCGGCCTCCACATTGGCATGCTCGTTGCCGATCTCCACCACGAGCACGCCACCGGGATTCAGCCGCGCCTTGGCCCCGGCGATGATCCGCCGCACCACGTCCATGCCGTCGTCCCCGCCGGCCAGCGCAATGCGCGGTTCGGCGAGGTATTCGGGCGGCAGCGCCTGCATCGACGTTTCGTTGACGTATGGCGGGTTGGTCAGGATCACGTCGTAGGTGGCGCCGTGCGGCAGCGGGGCATACAGGTCGCCCTCGTACAGGTGGATGCGGTCCTCCATCTTGTAATCGGCGACATTGCGGCGTGCCACCGCCAGGGCGTCGGGCGAGATGTCGACGGCGTCAATCCTGGCGTGCGGCCAGACGTGTGCCGCCAGCACCGGCAGGCAGCCCGAGCCGGTGCACAGCTCCAGCACCGGGCCGATCTGGTCCGTCTCGCCGACCCACGGCTCCAGCCCTTCCTGCAGCAGTTCGCCGATAAAGCTGCGCGGCACGATCACGCGCGAGTCGACGTAGAAGCGCAGGCCGTGCATGTAGGCCTCGTGCGTGATGTAGGCCGCAGGCACGCGCTCGTTGACGCGGCGGTCGATCACCTTCAGCACGGCGTCGATTTCCTCGGGCAGCAGGCGTGCGTCCAGGAACGGGTCGAGCGTGTCGAGCGGCAGGTTCAGCGTGTGCAGCACCAGGTAGGCCGCCTCGTCATAGGCGTTGGCGCTGCCGTGGCCGAAGGACAGGCGCGCGGCGGTGAAGCGCGAGACTGCGAGACGCAGCAGGTCGCGCACGGTGCGCAGGGGGGAGGGTGTTGCCATGTCAGTGTCTTTCGGCGAAAAAATCAGGTGACCAGGCGTTCCAGCACGCCGCGGTAAACGTTCTTCAGCGGGTCGATGAAGCGCACCTCGACGTGCTCGTCGATCTTGTGGATGCTGGCGTTGGGCGGGCCGAACTCGATCACCTGCGGGCAGATCCTGGCGATGAAGCGGCCGTCGGAGGTGCCGCCGGTGGTCGACAGCTCGGTGTCGAAGCCGGTCTCGGCCTTGATCGCGGACGCCAGCGCGTCGGACAGGTCGCCGCGCGGCGTCAGGAAGGGCTCGCCGCCCAGGGTCCAGTCCAGCGTGTATTCGAGGCTGTGCTGGTCCAGGATCGCATGGACGCGCGCCTTCAGGCCGTCGGGCGTGCTGGCGGTCGAGAAGCGGAAATTGAAGTCGATGGTGACGTGGCCCGGGATCACGTTGGTGGCGCCGGTGCCGCCGTGGATATTCGACATCTGCCAGCTGGTCGGCGGGAAATACTCGTTGCCTTCGTCCCAGACCTCGGCGGCCAGTGCGGCCAGCGCCGGGGCGGCGTCATGGATCGGGTTGCGGCCCAGGTGCGGGTAGGCGATATGGCACTGGATGCCCTTGACCGTGAGCTTGCCCGACAGCGAGCCGCGGCGGCCGTTCTTGACCATGTCGCCGAGCGCGTTGACCGAGGTCGGCTCGCCGATCACGCAGTAGTCCAGGCGCTCGCCGCGCGCGGCCAGCGCTTCCACCACCTTGATGGTGCCGTCGTGCGCCGGGCCTTCCTCGTCGCTGGTGATCAGGAAGCCGATCGAGCCGGCGTGGGCGGGGTGCGCCTTGACGAATTCCTCCACCGCCACCACGAAGCCGGCGATCGAGGTCTTCATGTCGGCGGCGCCGCGGCCGTACAGCTTGCCGTCGCGGTGGGTCGGCTCGAACGGGTCCGAGTGCCATTGCTCCAGCGGGCCGGTCGGCACCACGTCGGTATGGCCGGCGAACACCAGCAGCTTGCCGTCCTTGCCCTGCGTGCCGCGCTTCACCGCCCAGAGGTTGGTCACGCGGAAATCATCGGGGCCGCTGACCAGCGCTTCGCAGTCGAAGCCGAGCGCCTTCAGGCGGGTTTCCAGGATGGCCTGGCAGCCTTCGTCGGCGGGCGTGACGGAGCGGCGGCGGATCAGGTCTTCGGTGAGGGCAAGGGTGGCGGTCATGGGACGGGGTGAATCAGGAAAATCAGAACTGGCTGGCGTACTGGTCGGCGGAAAAGCCGACCATCACCTTGCCGGCGTGGGCCAGCACCGGGCGCTTGATCAGCGACGGGCTTTGCTGCATCAGCGCGATCGCACCGGCTTCTTCCTCGGCGCGGGCCTTGTCGGCGTCCGGCAGCGCGCGCCAGGTGGTGCCCTTGCGGTTGAGCAGCGTGGCCAGCGGCACGTGCTTCAGCCAGCCGCGCAGCATGGCTTCATCCACGCCCTGCTTCTTGAAGTCGTGGAAGGTGTAGGCCACGCCGTTGGCATCCAGCCAGGTGCGGGCTTTCTTGACGGTATCGCAGTTGGGGATGCCGTAGAGGAGGACGGTCATGGCTTGGGATCTCGATATGTTTGCCGTCATTCCCGCCTGCGCGGGAACGACGAACCGGTCAGCGGAACAGCACATTCAGCGCAATCACCAGGCCGCCCAGCCCCAGCGCCACGCCGCCCATGGCGACCGCGGTCATCAGGCGCAGGCGGCGGTCCAGGCGCGCGGCTTCCTTGCGCAGCGCCTCGATGGTGATCGCATGCTGCTCGGCCAGCAGCTTGACCGCCTCGGCCTGCTGCATCACGGCCGCTTCCAGCTCGGCGATGCGGGCCGCCGGGTCGCGCGGCTCCGGCACGGCGCCGTCCGGCGCTTCGTCCTTGCGCTTGCTTTTCTTGAATTTCTCGATGGTCTTGTTGGCCTGGTCGAGAATGGTGGGCAACAGGGAGAGCACGGTACTGACGGTGGCGGGATCCAGGGCCATGAGTCGCTTGCGGAGGGAAGGCATGTTCAGCCTGGCCAGGCGGGGTGACAGCGGGAGTGCGGTCCCGGGGCACCGCCCCGGGATGGTCCGGCGCAGCCCCTCGGGGCATGCGCCTTGCGCGGGCTCAGTCGCCGCGCAGCAGGTCGTTCAGGCTGGTCTTGGCGCGGGTCTGCGCGTCGACCTTCTTCACGATCACGGCGCAGTACAGGCTGTACTTGCCATCCTTGGACGGCAGGTTGCCCGCCACCACCACCGAGCCGGCCGGCACGCGGCCATAGTGGATCTCGCCGGTCTCGCGGTCGTAGATCTTGGTCGACTGGCCCAGGTACACGCCCATCGAGATCACCGAGTTCTCTTCCACGATCACGCCTTCCACGACTTCCGAACGGGCGCCGATAAAGCAGTTGTCTTCGATGATGACCGGGTTGGCCTGCAGCGGCTCCAGCACGCCGCCGATGCCCACGCCGCCCGACAGGTGCACGTTCTTGCCGATCTGCGCGCACGAACCGACGGTGGCCCAGGTGTCGACCATGGTGCCTTCATCGACATAGGCGCCGATGTTGACGTACGACGGCATCAGCACCGCGTTCTTGGCGATGAACGAACCGCGGCGGGCCACGGCGGGCGGCACCACGCGGAAGCCGGCGCGGGCGAAGTCGTCGCCGCTCCAGTTGGCGAACTTGGTCGGCACCTTGTCGTAGAACTGGGCGAAGCCGCCGGCGCTCATCGGCGCGTTGTCTTCCAGGCGGAACGACAGCAGCACGGCCTTCTTGATCCACTGGTTGACGATCCAGTCCTTGCCTTGCTTCTCGGCCACGCGCAGCGCGCCCGAATCGAGCTGGCCGATGACGTTGGCGACGGCCTCGCGGATGTCATTGGGGGCGGACTTGGGCGACAGGCTGGCGCGGTCTTCCCAGGCCTGGTCGATCAGGGCTTGCAGTGCTTGCGTCATGGTTGGTTTCTCAGGTGTTGAATGTTGATGCTCATGTGTCGAGTCTCAGCCCCGACCTCTTGTTTGCTCCCCTCTCCCGCCTGCGGGAGAGGGGCCGGGGGTGAGGGCGGGCGGTGGCATGCCGACACACGCAACTTGGTTGACACGCCGGCCCTCACCCCGACCCTCTCCCGCTTGCGGGAGAGGGGGAACACAATCGAACAAGCCAGGCCGCTCAGCCCAGCCCCTTGCAGAATTCCACGATCCGCCGCGCCCCCTCCAGGCATTCCTCCGGCGTCGCCACCAGTGCCATGCGCACGCGGTTGGCGCCAGGGTTGATGCCATCGGCCTCGCGCGCCAGGTAGCTGCCGGGCAGCACGGTCACGTTCTGCCCGGCCAGCAGCCGCGCGGCAAATTCGGTGTCGCTCAGGCCGGTGCGCGAGACATCGGCCCACAGGTAGAAGCCGGCGTCGGGCAGCGCCACGTCCAGGACTTCCGCCAGCATCGGCGTCACTTCGCTGAACTTGCGCACGTAGGCGGCGCGGTTCTCGCGCACGTGGGTCTCATCGTTCCAGGCGGCGATGCTGGCGGCCTGCACCGCCGGGTTCATCGCGCCGCCATGGTAGGTACGGTATAGCAGGAATGTCTTCAGCAGCGCGGCGTCGCCGGCAACGAAGCCCGAGCGCAGGCCCGGCACGTTGGAGCGCTTGGACAGGCTGGAGAACATCACCAGCCGCTCGAAGCTGCGGCCGAGCCTGTGCGCGGCTTCCAGCGCACCCAGCGGCGCGCGGCCCTCGTCGAAATAGATTTCCGAGTAGCACTCGTCCGAGGCGATCACGAAGCCGTAGCGGTCGGACAGCGCGAACAGCTGCTTCCAGTCGTCCAGCGACAGCACCGCGCCGGTCGGGTTGCCCGGGCTGCACACGAAGAGCAGCTGCACGTTCTGCCAGACCTCGTCGCCGATGCGGTCGAAGGCCGGAGCAAAGTTGCGCGCCGGGTCGCTGTTGGCGAACACGGGTGTGGCGCCGGCCAGCAGCGCGCTGCCTTCATAGATCTGGTAGAACGGGTTGGGGCACATCACCAGCGCGCCAGGGCGGGTACCGTCGACCACGGTCTGCGCGAACGCGAACAGCGCTTCGCGCGAGCCGGTCACCGGCAGCACCTCGGTGGCGGGGTCGACCCTGGGCAGGCCGTAGCGGCGTTCCAGCCAGCCGGCAATGCACTGTCGTAGTGCATCGGAACCGGCCGTTGTGGGATAATTCGCCAGCCCCGCCAGTGACTCGGCCAGCGCCTGCTTGATGAATTCGGGCGTCGGGTGCTTGGGCTCGCCGATGCCGAAGCTGATGGCTGGCTTGTCGGCAGGCTTCACCTGCGTAAAGAGCACCCGCAGTTTCTCGAACGGGTAGGGCTGGAGCAGGTCGAGGCGCGGATTCACGTTGTCAGTCGGGGCCGGTTGAAACGACGCATTATAGAGGAACGGCGCGGGTTACCGTGCGCCGGACCGGCCCGCGCGGCCGGCCGCCGGCACGGATGGCGGGCATCACGCCACGGTGATGCCGCCGGCGCCGTCCGGACTTGCCCGTCATCCACGGCGGGCGGCCCCGGGGCTCCCTCATACAGATTCCTTTCATGAGTACTAATACTGTTGCGGCGCAGCCTGCGCTGGCCGACCGTCATGCGGTCAAGGCATCACTTTCGATCTTGCTTGGCGCTTCGGTCTGGGGCATCGCGTGGTTTCCGTACCGGGTGCTGGCCGGCTGGGGCCTGGGCGGCATGCACGCGGCGGCGCTGGTCAGCGCGGTCGCTGCCATCCTGTCCCTGCTGGCATTCCGCCGGCAACTGGCCGGCTTGCGCCCGCACTGGCTGTTCGCCGCGATCGGCCTGGCCGCGGGCGTGACCAATGCCGGCTTTGTCTGGGGCAGCGTCAACGGCCATGTGATGCGCGTGCTGCTGCTGTTCTACCTGACGCCGGTCTGGACCGCGCTGTTTGCCCGGCTGTTCCTGGGCGAACGCCTGTCGGCGGCCGGGCTGGGGCTGGTGGCGCTGGCGCTGTCCGGTGCCGGGCTGATGCTGTGGACGCCGGAGGTGGGCGTGCCGCTGCCGGGCAGCGCGGCGGAATGGTCCGGGCTGGTCGGCGGCATGGGCTTTGCCGTCAACAACGTGCTGTCGCGGCGTGCCGGCCAGCGCTTCCCCGACATGGATGCGCGTGCGCGCACGGTGGTGGTGTACCTCGGCTGCACGGTGGTCGGCGTGCCCGCGGCGCTGCTGCTGGACGGCCCGGCGCTGGCCATCGTGCCCGGTGCGCAGGTCAGCGCGGCCATGCTGGTGCTGGGCCTGGCGGCCGTGCTGGTGGTCAGCAATTCGGTCGTGCAGTACGGGCTGCAGCGCTTGCCGGCGAACCGGGTATCGCTGCTGATGCTGTTCGAGATCGTCATCGCCGCGGTGTCGTCGTGGTGGCTGGCGACCGAAGTGCTGAGCTGGAAGGAAGCCGCGGGCGGCCTGTGCATCGTTGCCGCGGGGGCGCTCTCCGGGGTGGTCCACCGGGCGCGCCCGGCCCGGGCCGGGCAGGCTTGCGAGGGCGCGGCGGCCTGAGCAGGCGGGTATTTCGGCGGGCGGCTGACGCCGGCTGCCCATCACTTGCGTACCCGCGCCTTCAGGTAGGCCGCGGTCAGCAATGTCACATCGAAGGGGGGCAGGAACTGCGCGCGCACGGTGGCGTCCGGCCCGACCAGGATCAGCGAGCCGGGATAGTCCGCGTTGGCGGCGGGCGGCATGTCCGGCCCGGCGCCCAGGTCGTCGAGGAGCCTGGCCAGCGTCTGCGGGCTGCCGGTGGCGCCGACGAAGCGCGCATCGAACGGCGCGAGATAGCGCCGCAGCGCGTCCGGCGTATCGCGTTGCGGGTCGAGCGAGACGAACAGCACCTGCGTGGTGGCAAGCTTCTGCGTGGGGCTGAGGCGCTGGTACAGCCCGGCCAGCGCCGCCAGCGCCGCGCGGCATGGATTCCCGCAATGGGTGTCGCCCAGCAGCACGAGGGTCCAGTGGCCTTGCAGCCGTGCCTGGGTGAAGGCGCGGCCGTCCTGGTCGGTCAGGCTGAAGTCGCCCACCGGCCAGCCGTGCGACGCCAGGTCGGTGCGCTGGGTCTCGTGATGCGCGGCGGGCGCCAGGCCCGCCAGCGACCAGGCCAAGCAAGCGAAGAGGCCGGCGGCCAGCCTGGCCAGCCATCGTCTCATGGTGCCACCCCGTGGCCTGAGGGCAACGCGGCCGGCCGGGCCGGCGCGGTGGAAGCGGCGCTGCCCGTTGTTCCCGGATAGGGATCGGCCATCGCGCTGGCGCGCCACGAGCGCATCGCCACAAGGATGCTGGAGCCGCCCATCAGCACGGCCGCCAGCACCGGTTGCAGCAGGCCGCTGGCAGCCAGCGCCAGCGCAATGGCGTTATAGCCGAAGGCCCATGCCAGGTTGGCGCGGACCGTGCGGTGCACCGTCCGCGCTTGCCGCAGCAGCCACGGCAGGCTGGCCAGCCCCGTGCGCGGCAGCACGATATCCGCGCTTTCGCGCGCCAGGTCGGAGGCATTGCCCACGGCGATGCCGACCGAGGCCGCAGCCAGCACCGGCCCGTCGTTGAGGCCATCGCCGACCATGGCGACCGGGCCTGTGCCGGCGGCCCAGTCGCGCAGCGCGCGCACCTTGTCCTGCGGCAGCAGCGCTGCCTGCCATTCGGCAATCTGCAGCGCGCTGGCCATGGCTGCCACCGCATGCGGATTGTCGCCGCTGAGGAGCCGCGTGCGCAGGCCCTGGCGCTGCATTGCGCCGATCACGTCGCGGACCTCGGGCATGGGCAGCGTGCGCAACGCGATCAGCCCGTGCGCCTGGCCGGCCCAGCCCACCAGCACCAGCGTGCATCCCAGCGGCGCGGTGGCGAGCAGGGCGGGCGGGACGTGCCAGCCCAGCGTGCCGAAAAAGGCCGGCGAGCCCATTGCGCAATGCCGGTCGCCGACCTGCCCCGACAAGCCCTCGCCGGTGCTGGTCTCGACTTCGCCGGAGGCTGGCGTTGCGCTGGGCACCGTGCCTGGCGTGCCCGCGGCGCGCGCCATCATGGCGATGGCCCGTGCCACCGGGTGGTCCGACGCCCGCGCCAGGGCGCCGGCCACCTCCAGCACTTGCGCGGGGCTGGCGCCTTCGGCCTGCATGCCGACCGGGTGCGGAATGTCCGCGGTCAGCGTGCCGGTCTTGTCGAAGGCAATGCCCCGGAGGCGCGCCAGCCGTTCCAGCGCGTCGCCGCCGCGCACCAGGATGCCGCGCTGCGCGGCCTGGCCGATGGCCAGCGCATGCGTGAGCGGCGCTGCCAGGCCCAGCGAGCACGGACAAGCCACCACCAGCACCGCCAGCCCCGCCAGCATGGCGGCGTCGGCCGCCTGCGCCAGGTCGCCGGCGCGGCTGCCCCAGAACCATGCGCTGGCCGCGGCCAGCGCCAGCACGCCGGGAATGAACACGGCGATGATGCGGTCGATGGTGTCGCCCGCGAGCGACTTGCGCGCCAGCGCTTCGCGCACCTGCCGGCCGATCTGCTGCCACCGGGTCCGGGAGCCCGGCACGGTGGCGCGGACCAGCAGCGGGCGGCTGCCGTTGATGCTGCCGGCGTGGACCAGCGCGCCCGGTGGCTTGAACTGCGGCTCGCTCTGGCCGGTCAGGACCGCCTCGTCGCATTCGGAGCGGCCGTCCACGACGATGCCGTCGACCGGCACGCGCTCGCCGGGCAGGATCCGCACCAGTTCGCCCGGCCCGATCGCGACGACGGGGCGCCAGCTTTCCGTGCCGCCATCGACCACGCGCGCCTCGGCGCGCGCGGCCGCCAGCATGGGCGCGAGCCGGCGTGCCGTGCGCACGCGCACCTGCGCTTCCAGCAGGCGCCCCAGCGTGAACAGCAGCAGCACCATGGCAGCGGTGTCGAAATAGACCAGCTCCGAGCCGCGCAATACCTGCCAGCCGGAATAGCAGTAGGCCGCCAGCACGCCGATGCAGACCAGCGTGTCGGTCGACAGCCGGCCCTGCCGCGCGGCCTGCCAGGCGCCTTCGGCGAAGGGCCGGCCCAGCAGCAGCACCAGCGGCGTTGCCAGCACCCACAGCAGCCAGTGCACCGGGCCGCGCAGCCAGGCTTCGTCACCGGTGAAGGCGTCCGCATAGAGCAGCCAGCTGAACAGCATGACATTCATCGCGAGGAAGCCGCCCACGCCGAGCCGGATCAGCGCGGCCGCCGCCTGCGGCTCTTCGTGTTCGCCATGGTGGACCTGGTAGGCCAGGCAGCAGCCATAGCAGCAGAACCAGTGCGCTGCCCCGTCCAGCTCGCGCCGCTGGCCCAGCCGCCCGACCGGCAACTGGCAGTGGCTGCAGGTGTGTGAAGTGTCCATGGCCGCCGCTAGTGCAGGTGGGCGCCGATCGGCACGATCCCGCGCGCCAGCGTGATCAGGCCGAGCACGGCGATGAACGCGCCGGCCGCGCGCACGCCCTGCATGCGCCAGTTCAGGCGCGCCGCCGGCGCCGGCAGGAAGCTCGCCACGACGGGCTGCGCCGGGACCGCCGCCGGCCCGCGGCGCGCGCGCCACCACAGGCCCAGGCCGCCCATCGCCAGCATCGCGGGCAAGGTGCCGAGCCCGAACGCGACCATGATCTGCAGGCCGTGCAGCGCGGTGCCGCTGGCAGCCGCCTGCGCGGCAAAGGCGTAGACCAGCGGGCAGGGCAGGAAGCCGTTCAGCACGCCGAAGGCCAGCGGCGCGCCCAAGCCCGGCTGGCGCAGCAGCGTGCGCAGCGATTGCGCGAGCCACTGCGCGCCCGCGCCGCCGAGCGCATGGCCGCCGCGGCCAAGGCGCCAGGCAAGGTTCAGCCCGATCAGCAGCATCAGCCCGCCGGACAGGATCGCCAGGCCGCGCTGCACCATGCCGGCAGCGCTGCCTGCACCCGAGTCGCCGGCATGGCCGACCAGCAGCATGCCCAGGTAGCCGGCCAGCGTGCCAAGGAAGGCATAGCTGCCGATGCGGCCCAGGCTGTAGGCCAGGTGCCGCAGCAGGGTGGCAAGGCTGCCGCCGGACGCCGGGCCCAGGCCGCAGGCAAAGCCGCCGCACATGCCCACGCAATGCATGCTGCCCGCGGTGCCTGCCAGGAAGATCAGCCACAGGTCGCTCATGGCATCCACGCTACTTGCGTAGCGCCAGATAGAGCACCCAGGCAAAGAAGCCAACCGTCATGACGACGAAGATCCAGAAGGCGATCGATTCGGCAAGGGTCATGGCGGGCTCCCGTTACAGCAGGCCCACGCCGAGCACGTTCAGCGCGAGCTCGCCGAACAGGAACGCCAGGTTCAGCAGCGCAAGCGCCAGCAGCAGTCTCGGTGCCATGGTGGTCTCCTGTGAGGCTCCTGTGGGTAAAAGGCCTAGCGCGTCAGGTCCAGGCCCGGCCCGAGCCCGCCCCAATAGGTGTAGCCGTAGTACAGCGCCCAGACGAACAGCACCAGGTAGACGACCAGCAGCCACGCGTTGATGCGGCCGTGCCGCGCCTGGATATGGCCGCCGCCGTAGTCTTCGGTCTGCTGGTGATGCGGAACGTCCTGTCCGGCGGGGGTGTTTTCAGGTTCGTCAGGCATGGCTGGAGGTCTCCGTCTCGTCGTTCTCGTCGTTCTCGTCGTCATCGACTTCGGCCCGGTAGGCCTTGTACTTGATGGCCTCGACATCCTCGAACAGCCCCGAGAGCACGGCCCAGATGAACAGGCAGACCGCGCCCAGGCTCATGAAGAAGGCCACCACGAATTGCAGGAAGGTGAGTTCGGCCATATCAGGTCTCCGGCTAGCGCTCGTCGGCGAAGACGAAACCATGCCGCCTGGCCCACGCCTCGCCGGCATAGGTGCCGTGCTCCGCCGGCTGTCCGGCCGGCGCCGGGCGATAGGCGTGGTGCGATTCGTCGGCGCGCAGGGCGGGGTCATTCAGTGCCGCCTTCTGCCCGGGCGGAATCGGCAGCGGCTCTCCGGTCAGCGGATCGGTGTAGGCCGACAGGGACAGGACGAAGTAGGACAGCGCCCAGCGGTCCTCCTCGGACACCGTGTCGCTGAACGACGGCATCGGCGTGCCCGACAGGCCCGTGCTGATGGTGCGGAAGATGTCCTTTACCGAGGCCCCGGACTTGAACTGGCCGGTGGTCAGGTTGGCCGGCGGGATCGGGAAACCGAAATCGTCCTTGAGCCCCGCTGCCTTCTCCCCGTCGCCCTTGCCGCCGCGGCCGTGGCATTCCCAGCATTTGGCGCGGTCCCAGGCCTGCTTGCCGCGCTGGATGGTTTCGGCCGACGGCTTGGGCGGCACCCCGATGAAGATCGGCGCCAGCGGCGGCTCTTCGAGGAAATAGTAATAGGGCTTGTCGGGGTTGCTGCGGTCGGCCGCCAGCACGTACTTGATGTACTGGATCACGGCCAGCCGGTCCTTTTCCGGCAGTTCGTGCCAGCTGGGCATCGCCGTGCCGCGCACGCCGCGCGTGATGGTGCGCAGCAGGTCGCCGTCGTCCGGCATGGAGCCTGACGGCGTGAGCCGGAACTTGAACACGCCCAGCGTGAAGTTGCGCGGGCGATCCTGCTGCATGAAGGCGGCCGCCGGCCCGTTGCCGTCGCCCTTGACGCCATGGCAGCCCAGGCAGCGGCGCTCGTACACGTTCTTGCCGTGCGCGATCCATTCCTCCGAGCGCGGCAGGCTGGTCTGCGATGCTTCCATCTGCTGGGGCTCGAAGCGGTCGCGCCACTTGCCGCGGTTGGTGCCGAGCTTCTGCAGGTAGGCCACCAGCGCGCGCAGGTCTTCGGTGTCCGCGATCAGGATCACGGTCTCGCCTTCGAATTCCTTGTTCGGGGTCAGGATCACCGGGTACTTGCCGCGTTCCGGCACATAGAGCAGGCCGGCCGAATTGGGGGTCAGCGCGATGGTTTCGCTGCTGCCGAAATCGAACAGCAGCCGGGTCTCGGGCGTGTTCTCGATGGTGCGGCGGCTCTGCGGGTCGGTCACCAGCTTCGCGGTATGCGGCCCGGAGAACAGCGCGGAGAAGCGCGGCATGATCGAGTCGGGCGAGAGCATGCGCGGATCCCAGAAGTGCGCCAGGTGCCAGGCGTCGCTGTACTTCAGCCCGACGCGCGACAGGTCGGGGCCGATGCGGCGGGTCGAGAACAGGTGCGGCAGGTCGAAGGCGTATTCGCCGGCCTGGGACACCGGGCCCCAGCGCCGGGTCTCGCCAGTGACGGGGCGCACGAACTGCGAATGGCAGTACCAGCAGCCTTCGCGCGTATAGACTTCGCGGCCGCGCAGCTGCAACGGGGAGTAGTCGGTGGCACGAGCCTCGGTCCACTTGAGCTCGCCCAGGTCGGTGCGCACCACCTGGGTGACCTTGTCGGTGCGCGACTGCGGCTCCAGCATCGGCAGCACGCCCTGCACGAAGGCCGCCAGCGAGATGCAGCCGAAGCCCGCGACCAGGGCATAGTAGCGCAGGCCGTAGCGGCCGTCCGGGCGGCGCCGGGTCATGTCGACGCCCCTCGTACGGCACCGGCCGCGCCCGGTGCCGTGGCCGGCTCGGCCGAGAGCGCGGTGCGCATCAGGTTATAGACCAGCAGCGACATGCCGATGTCCATCGAGATGCCGGCGATGGTGCGCACCAGCCAGTAGGGCCGGATCGCCACCAGCGAGTCCAGCCATTCCACGCCCGCCATCAGCATGTAGCCCTGCTGCAGGCCGGCCATGGTCAGGTCCAGTCCCATCAGGCTGATGCCGAAGGTGATCAGCCAGAACGACCAGTTGCCCAGCCTGGGCGACCAGAGCGGCCGCTTCACCAGCTTGGGCAGCACATAGATGGTGCCGCCGATGGCCCACACCACGAAGGTGCCGAACACCGTCAGGTGCGAGTGCGAGATGACGAAGTCGCTGAAGTGCGTGGGCTGCTGGATCGAGCGCAGCGCCTCGGTGGAGCCCTGGAAGCAGCCCACCAGGTACATCAGCGAGCCCATGATCAGGAACTTGGCGGTCAGGTTCTGGGTGAAGGTGTGCCAGCGGCCGATCATGGTGCCGAAGAAATTCTGCAGCACCGTCCAGACCGGCACGATCAGCAGCATCGAGGTAATGATCGCCAGCGTCTCGGCCCAGTCGGCGATGGGGCTGTACAGGTAGTGATGGATGCCGACGAAGGGGTAGAACAGGGCCAGCGACCAGAACCCCACCAGCGACAGCTTGTGGCTGTAGACCGGGTTCTGCACGCTCGCCGGCAGGAAGTAGTAGATCAGCACGTAGCCCGCCGGCGTGATCCACAAGCCCACGATGTAGTGGATGAACAGGCCGTGGAAGGCGGCGCTGTTGATGCCGGTGATGGCGTAGGGCAGGATGAAGCTGCCCAGCACCAGGTTCATCACGGTCCAGACAAAGGCGCCGATCAGGTACCACACCGCCACGTAGAGCTGGGGTTCGCGCCGGTGGGCGATGGTCATCAGGAACTGCACGGTCGTGACCGAGACCACGAAGAAGATCACCGCGTCGATCGCCAGCGGGAACTCGCCGGCTTCCAGTCCCTGGTTGTAGCCGAGCATCAGCGACGCCATCCCGGCGATCAGTCCCAGGTTCCAGATCCACACCAGCCAGTGCCCCCAGTGGCCCTTCCAGACCGGCACGCCGCACAGGCGCGGCAGCAGGTAGTGGCACAGCCCGATGAACAGCGTGGAGAAGGCGCCGAAGATCACGCCATTGACATGCATCGGCCGCAAGCGGCCGAAGGTGAGGTATTGCGAGGTGCCCAGGTAGTCGGGGAAGTTGAACAGGCTGGAGATGGTCACGCCGATGCTGGGCGTGAACATCAGCCAGAACAGTCCCCAGTAGAGCCACTTGAGGACAAGCCCGCGGTCGATCAGCGAATCCAGGTCGGGAAAGGCCTCGGATGCGGCCGATGTCGCGCGGGCGGCGGTCATATCCTTGCTCCGTTGGTTCCGTCAGCAGGGCGGCGGCTCAGTGCCTGCCGGGGTCCAGCTTGCTGTTGCGGTTCGAGTAGTACGTGTAGGCTTCGAGCGCTTTCATGGCCGGCCCGTTGGGGTCGATCTTCTCGCCTTCATTGGGCTTCTCGATGCACCAGTTGATCATGTCGCGCAGCGTGGCGAATTCGTTCATCTGCTCCTGGAACTTGGGGAATTCGTGCGGATGCGTGTCGGAGGCAAAGGGGTGGCACATGGCGCAGGCCATGCCGGTGTTCGAGAGCTTGACGTTCAGCTGTTTCTCCGTGGCGGCGTCGCCGTGGAACAGCAGGTCGCCAGTCCTCACCTGTTCCATGAAGACGTCCTCGAACGCCTTCAACTGTTCTGCGGTGTGGGGTTCTTTGTGTGCCATCGGCTGGTCGCTGTCATAGCCGACCAGCAGCAGCACGGCGACGCCCGCCGTCAGGGCGCGGGCATGCCATTTGTCGTTTTTCATCATGTCTCTCCTCACGCATTGCTGCGCCGGATGAGGGGCCGGCCGGACTAGATCCGGTCGGCGATGCGCGGGCTGAGGACCTGGTTGCGGTTGTCCTCGGTGCCGGAATCCGCCGGCTGGTCGGCGAACACCGTCTTGCGCCACATCTTGTACTCGTTTTCCACCCGTCCCTGCGGCGTCATGGTCAGGATGCTCCAGCCCACGCCGTCGAAGTGGTCGCCCGGATCGGCGCGGACCATCGGCTTGGTCAGCAGCGGCACGCCTTCCGGCGCATACGGCCACGGCCAGGAGGTGGCCAGCATGCCGATCGAGCGCACCTTGCCGATCTCGTTGTAGAGCACCTGGTGCGTATGGCCGTGGACGTTGGTGACGTTGGCGTAGGGCTTGAGGATTTCATGCGCCTCGCGCCAGTCGCGGATCCAGAAATTCCACGGCGGGTAGTACTCGTACAGCGGCGTATGGGTGAACAGGATGACCGGGCTGCTCTTGGGCCAGTTCGACAGCGTCGAATTGAGCCAGCGCAGCTGCTTCTCGCCGATGACCGACCACGCGCCGCCCAGCGTGCCGTCGAGCGTGGCCATATGGCCCATGCGTTCCTTCGGCGTCATCTTGCGCGCGGTCCAGAAGTCCGGCGCGCCGGCGATCGTGTTCAGCCCGATCACGCGCACGCCCTTGTGGTCGAAGGTCCAGGGCGAGGCGCCGAACATCTTGTTCCACGTCGAGCCCATGTCGAGATACCAGTCGTGCTCGCCGGGGATGAAGACCTTGCGGATCTTCACCTCCTTCAGCAGTTCCGAGCCGAGCTGCAGTTCGACGGGGTCGCCCAGCTGCGCCAGGTCGCCGCCGAAGATCATGAAGTCGGCCGGCGGGTTCATGGCCTGCACCTCCCTGAAGGCGCGCACGGTCTTCTCCACGAAGCGGGAGTTGAGCTCCTTGGGGTAGAGGTGCGTGTCGGAGACCCAGGCGAAGCGGAAGCTCTGGCCGGTCTGCCCGTAGGCCACGTCGAGCGTGTTCAGGAGCGGGAAAAACCCGCATGCGGCCGCGCCTGCCACGCCTTTGAACAGGGCATGGTGCAGGAAGGTGCGGCGTGTCCACACCGCGCCGCCTTCCGGGCGATCGCCCGAACCGGCGAGGGTCCGGTGCAATTCGCGTCGTTCGCTGTCGAGAGAGTTCATCTGGCGGTCCTCCGCCCCCCGGGGGGTGATGAAAGTACTGCGGCGAAGCCTGGCGCTCTATTTCTTCTTGAGTTCGATCGTCAGTTTCGCGGTCTGGCCGCCGGTGACCGTGACTGGCGTCTCGGTGTCGCCGGTGTAGTGCTGCGAGGCGACCAGGGTGTAGTTGCCGGGTGGAATGTCATCGATGCGGAAGCTGCCGTCTTCGCCCGTCAGCGCGTAGTACGGGCTGTCCGCCACATAGATGTGGGCCAGCATCCAGCCATGCGCGTCGCATTCGACCCGGACCAGCCCGGGCCGCGGCAGCTCGCGCGTGATCCTGACCCCTTTCTCGGGCAGCGCCAGGTTGAACGCGGTGCGCTGGCCGTAGAAACCGTGGGTGTTGTGCAGGACCGGATCGGAGTTGGCGACTTCCAGCTTGCCGGGCCGGATCACCTGCACCGCGGGCTTGAAGATGCAGTGTTCCTGGTCGAGCACGGGAACCTTGTCCGCCGCACCCCAGGGCTTGCCCTTGGGGACTTCCTTGAGATAGACGACGGCATCCTGGACCCCCTTGCCGGCGCCGACGCGAACCTGGGGTTCGTCGCGCGGGCCGCCGCAGACCTCGCGATCCTTGGTGGGGATGATCTTGCGGATCGGGACCGTGCCCTGGAAGGTGACCTTGCCCTCGATCTTGCCGCCGCCGCTGACCGGGGCGACTTCATAGGCAAAAACGGAAAAAACGGGAACACTCAGCAGGCTGAGTACTGCCAGTTGCAGGCAGCGAGCGTTGCGAAGAAAGGAACCCATAATGCTTCCTGCCTCCGAGCACCGCGTGGGTGGGGCACTCTTTTATTTTCCCCCGAGCGTCAAATGGCGCAAAGGCGCCATTAAAGGACATTCAGGGCACAGCCCGGAACTATCCATTTTGCCTGAATGATAGTACGCGAGTTGCCCAGCGCAAGGCGTAACTGATATCTCGTGCAAAGGCCCGGCACATCGCGCGGCCATGGCCGGGCGCCGCGGGCGCTGCTTGCCAAAGTGCATGCGGAAGCGCGTGTAAGGGACGGAAAAGCAAGGGAAATCGCCCGAAAATATGACGCGGGCGCGACCGCCAAACGGGCCGGAGAGGGCATTTGCGATGGTATGATTAGCCCCAATTCTCGGGCTTGGGGGGTATTTTGGGGCGCAGTCGTCACGCCGCGCCGGCTCCCGCATAGTCCGGCGTCTGAACACTGGCCATCGCCCATACCAGGCCCATACCAGGCCGATACCACACGAGAAACCGTGCGACTATCCTCGATCAAGCTGGCGGGCTTCAAGTCATTTGTCGATCCCACCAATTTCCAAGTGCCCGGCCAGCTGGTCGGCATCGTAGGGCCCAACGGCTGCGGCAAGTCGAACATCATCGATGCGGTGCGCTGGGTGCTGGGCGAGTCACGCGCCTCGGAGTTGCGTGGCGAGTCCATGCAGGACGTCATCTTCAACGGTTCCACCGCCCGCAAGCAGGCGGGCCGCGCCAGCGTCGAACTGGTGTTCGACAACGCCGAGGGCCGCGCCGCCGGCCAGTGGAGCCAGTACGCCGAAGTGGCGGTCAAGCGCGTGCTGACCCGCGACGGCACCTCGTCCTACTACATCAACAACCAGCCGGTGCGCCGGCGCGACATCCAGGACATCTTCCTGGGCACGGGCCTGGGCCCGCGCGCCTACGCCATCATCGGGCAGGGCATGATCTCGCGCATCATCGAGGCCAAGCCCGATGACATGCGCATCTTCCTGGAAGAAGCGGCGGGAGTATCCAAGTACAAGGAACGCCGCCGCGAGACGGAGAACCGCCTGTCCGACACGCGCGAGAACCTGACCCGCGTCGAGGACATCCTGCGCGAACTCGGCACCAACCTGGAAAAGCTGGAAGGCCAGGCCGAAGTCGCCCAGCGCTTCAAGACGCTGCAGTCCGATGGCGAAGAAAAGCAGCACCTGCTGTGGCTGCTGCGCAAGCGCGAGGCACAGGTCGAGCAGGAACGCCACCAGCGCGCCATCGAGCAGGCCCAGATCGACCTGGAAGCGCAGACCGCGCAGCTGCGCCACGTCGAGGCCGAGCTGGAAACCATGCGCGCCGCGCACTATGCCGCATCGGACGGCATGCACGCGGCGCAGGGCGCGCTGTATGAAGCCAATGCCGAGGTCAGCAAGCTCGAGGCCGAGATCCGCTACGTGGTGGAATCGCGCAACCGCGTGCAGGCGCAGATCGCCGCGCTGACCGCGCAGCGGGAGCAGTGGCAGGGCAAGGCCGAGCAGGCCACCGACGAACTGGCGCAGGCCGAGGAAAACCTGGCCGTGGCCGAAGGCCGCACGGTCGAGGCGCAGGAGGCCGTCGCGCACAAGAACGACGAGCTGCCGACGCTGGAAGCGCAGTGGCGCGATGCCCAGCAGCTGCTCAACGAGCAGCGCGCCGGCATCATGCAGGCCGAGCAGGCGCTCAAGCTCGAAGCCGCGCAGCAGCGCAGCGCCGACCAGATGCTGCAGCAGCTGGAACAGCGCCGCGAACGCCTGTCGGCGGAAGAGAAGGGCCTGGATCGTCCCGACGAGACTCGCCTGGAACAGGCCCGCGCCGAGCTGGCCGAGCAGGAAGCGCTGGTCGAGGAAGCCCAGGCCGTGCTGGCCGATGCCGAGGAAAGCGTGCCGCGCCTCGATGAAGAGCGACGCGCCGCACAGGCGCGCGTGCACAGCGAAGCCGCCGCGATTGCCGCGCTCGAAGCGCGCCTGCATGCACTGCGCCAGCTGCAGGAGAACGTGCAGACCGACGGCAAGGTGCAGCCCTGGCTGGCGAAGCACGAACTGGCCGAGTTGCCGCGCCTGTGGAAGAAGGTCCATATCGAGCCGGGCTGGGAAAACGCGCTGGAATCCGTGCTGCGCGAGAAGCTGAACGCGCTGGAAGTGTCCAACCTGGACTGGGTCAAGGCCTTCCTGAGCGACGCGCCGCCGGCCAAGCTGGCGTTCTACTCGCCCCCGGCCGCGGCCCGTCCGCTCGAAACGCCGGCGGGGCTGCGTCCGCTGATGTCGCTGGTGCAGATCACCGAGCCGGGCATCCGCGCGGTGATGCAGGACTGGCTGGCCGATATCTTCGTCGCCACCGACGTGGCGCAGGCGCTGGCCGCGCGCGGCACGCTGCCCGAAGGCGCGTCGTTCGTGGTGGCGGAGGGCCATCTGGTCGGCCGCAACGCGATCCAGATCTACGCCGCGGATTCCGAGCAGGCCGGCATGCTGGCGCGCGAGCAGGAAATCGAAAACCTGCAGAAGCAGGCGCGCGCGCAGGCGCTGCTGTCGGACGAGGCCAAGACCCAGGCCGTGCGCGCCGAGGCCGCCTACACGCAGGCCAGCCAGGCGCTGGGCGAGGCCCGCACGCGCGCCGAGCAGGCCACGCGCCGCGTGCATGCGCTGCAGATGGACGTGCTCAAGCTGTCGCAGGCGATGGAGCGCTATGCCGCGCGCAGCGGCCAGATCCGCGAGGAGCTGGAAGAAATCCACGCGCAGATCGAAGAGCAGCGCGCGATCCGCGCCGAATCCGAAGCCAGCTTCGAGCAGCACGACGCCGCGCTGGCCGAGATGCAGGCCTCGCACGAAGACCAGCAGATGGCCTTCGAGGCGCTGGACAGCAAGCTGTCGGGCGCGCGCCACCAGCTGCGCGACTTCGAGCGCGCCGCGCAGGAAGCGCTCTTTGCCGAGCGCAACCTGGCGAGCCGCATCGAAGAGCTGCGCCGCAATATCCAGGTCGCGGCCGACCAGGCCGAGCGCATCGCCGAATCGCTGGAAAACGCGCGCGCCGAGCTGGAAACCATCAACGAGCAGACCGCGCATACCGGCCTGCAGGACGCGCTGGAGCTGCGCGCCGAGAAGGAAGAAAAGCTCACCGTCGCGCGCACCGAACTCGATGCGCTGTCGGCGCAGCTGCGCCAGTTCGACGAGCAGCGCCTGGCCGCCGAGCGCAGCCTGCAGCCGCTGCGCGACCGCATCACCGAACTGCAGCTCAAGGAACAGGCCGCGCGCCTGAACCAGGAGCAGTTCAGCGAGCAGCTGACCACGGCGCAGGTCGACGAGGCAGGGCTGGCGCACAAGCTCACCGGCGACCTGAAGCCGTCATACCTGCAGGGCGAAGTCACGCGCATCAACAACGCCATCAATGCGCTGGGCCCGGTCAACATGGCCGCGCTGGATGAACTGGCGGCGGCGCGCGAGCGCAAGACCTTCCTCGATGCGCAGTCGGCCGACCTGAACGACGCCATCAACACGCTCGAAGACGCGATCGCCAAGATCGACCAGGAAACCCGTGCGCTGCTGCAGGGCACCTTCGACCAGGTCAACCACCATTTCGGCGAGCTGTTCCCGTCGCTGTTCGGCGGCGGCCAGGCGCGCCTGATCATGACCGGCGAGGAAATCCTCGATGCCGGCGTGCAGGTGATGGCGCAGCCCCCGGGCAAGAAGAACTCGACCATCCACCTGCTGTCGGGCGGCGAGAAGGCGCTGACCGCAATCGCGCTGGTGTTTGCGATGTTCCAGCTCAACCCGGCGCCGTTCTGCCTGCTGGACGAGGTGGACGCGCCGCTGGACGATGCCAACACCGAGCGCTATGCCAACATGGTGGCGCGCATGTCGGACAAGACTCAATTCGTTTTCATCTCACATAACAAGATCGCCATGGAAATGGCTCATCAACTCATTGGCGTAACCATGCAGGAGCAGGGCGTTTCGCGGATCGTGGCCGTGGATATGGACGCGGCGGTTTCGATGGCGGAGGCAGCATGAGGAGTAAGCAGGGGGGCCGCGCAGCGGGCCGTGCTGTGACCAATATGGGCGCTTTGGAGATTGCAGCATGACGCTGAACATGGACCTGCAGACCGCGCTGATCGTCGCGGGTTTGGTCTTCCTGGTGCTGCTGTTTGGCTACAACCAGTGGCAGATCCGCAAGGCGCGCCGTCCCCGCGAGCTGAGCGCCGAGGACGACCTGCCGCCGATGCGCGAGCCGGTGGTCGGCCAGGCCACCGCGCCGGAAACCGCGGCGCGGCTGCACGAGGCTGCCGCCGATTCGGTGCAGCGGCGCGAGCCGACGCTGGCGCCGGGCACGCCGGCAGCATCGTCGCAGCCCAACCACGTGGCCGCCGCTGCCGCGGCCGCAGCCAGTACCGCCGATGCCGACGAGGCCGTGGCGGAAGAAGTCGCGGTGGCTGCCGGCGTGGCACAGGCCGAGCCCACCAGCGCCGAGGGCGACGAGGGCGACGAGGGCGACGAGGGCGAGGCCGTATCCGTTCCGGCGCCGAGCCCTGCGGTGGCCGCTGCGCCGGTGCCCGCTGCGGCGCCTGCGCCCGTGCCTGCGCCTGCGCCTGCATCAGTCGCCGCTGTCCCCGATGGCCAGCCCGCGCCGGCCGTGGTCGATCCGCTGATCGACTGCATCGTGCCGCTGCACCTGGAGCGCAAGGCCTCCGGCGACCGCATCCTGCCGCTGACCGGCCGGCTGCGCCGCGCCGGCACCAAGCAGGTCCATATCGAGGGTTTGCGCGCCGAAGCCAATGCCTGGGAACCGGTCACCGCCGGCCACCAGTACGAAGACCTGCAGGTCGGCGTGCAGCTGGCCAACCGCAGCGGCCCGCTCAATGCGCTGGAGTTCTCCGAGTTCATCACGGCGGTGGAATCGCTGGCCGAGGCGCTCGACGCTTCCGCCGACCTGCCCGACATGAGCGAGACCGTGGCCAACGCGCGCGAGCTCGATGGCTTTGCTGCCGGCAGCGACGTGCAGCTGGGCGTCAACGTGATTTCCGACGGCGCGCCGTGGTCGGCCGCCTACGTGCAGAACGTGGCCACCCAGGACGGGCTGGTGCTGTCGCGCGACGGCACGCGCTTTATCCGCTACCAGGCCAATGCCGAAGGCGTGCAGCGCCCGCTGTTCACGCTGCAGTTCGGCGATACCAACTTCCTGCGCGACGACCTGACGGTCAAGTCGGGGCGCCAGATCACGCTGCTGCTCGACGTGCCGCTGGCGGACCAGGGCGCCAGGCCGTTCAAGACGGTATGCGAGTACGGCAACACGCTGGCCCAGCGCATGGGCGCGCAGCTGGTCGACGACAACATGCGTCCGCTGACCGAGGCTTCGTTCATCGCCATCTTCAGCCAGCTGGAAACCCTGTACCAGAAGCTGGAAGCGCGCGGCATGCCAGCCGGCTCGCCGGTGGCGCTGCGCTTGTTCAGCGTCTAGCCGGAGCCTGCCATGACCGCAAAACCACGCGGCGCGCAGGCTGAAGCCTCCGCGCCCGCCGGCGGCTTGCCGCCCGAAGCCGCAGCCAGGCGCGTCGCCTGGCTGCACGACGAGCTCAACCGCCACAGCTACCAGTACTACGTGCTGGACGCGCCCACCATCCCGGATGCCGAGTACGACGCGCTGTTCAGCGAACTGATGGCGCTCGAGCTGGAGCATCCCGAGCTGCAGTCGCCGGACTCGCCCACGCAGCGCGTCGGCGGCGAGGCGCTGGCCGCCTTCGACACGGTGCGCCACCGCGTGCCGATGCTGTCGCTGAACAACGGCTTCGCCGACGACGACGTGCTCAGCTTCGACCGCCGCTGCGCGCAGGGGCTGGGGCACACCGCGCCCGCGGCGGGCGAGGCCGACCTGTTCAGCGCGGCCGACGCGGTCGAGTATTCCTGCGAGCTGAAATTCGACGGGCTGGCCATGTCGCTGCGCTATGAAGACGGGCGGCTGGTGCAGGCCGCCACCCGCGGCGACGGCGAGACCGGCGAGGACGTGACCGTCAACGTGCGTACCATCAAGGCGATCCCGCTGAAGCTGCGCGGCCAGGCGCCCGCGGTGCTGGAAGTGCGCGGCGAAGTCTTCATGTATCGCCGCGACTTCGACAAGCTCAACGCGCGCCAGGCGGAAGCCGGCGAAAAGACCTTCGTCAATCCGCGCAACGCCGCTGCCGGCAGCCTGCGCCAGCTCGATCCGCGCGTCACCGCGAAGCGGCCGCTGTCGTTCTTCGCCTATGGCCTGGGCGAGCTGCAGGGCGTGGAGCGCCCGCCCACGCACAGCGCCATGCTCGACGGCTTCGATGCGCTGGGCCTGCCGGTGTGCAAGGAGCGCGCCGTGGTCAAGGGTGCGCAGGGATTGCTCGGTTTCTACCGCGATATCGGCAAGCGCCGCGACGACCTGCCCTACGATATCGACGGCGTGGTCTACAAGGTCAATGCGCTGGCCGAGCAGGACCGGCTGGGCTTTGTCTCGCGCGCGCCGCGCTTTGCGCTGGCGCACAAGTTCCCGGCGCAGGAAATGACCACCATCGTCGAGGACATCGAGGTGCAGGTCGGCCGTACCGGCGCGATCACGCCGGTGGCGCGGCTGCAGCCGGTGTTCGTCGGCGGCGTGACCGTGACCAATGCCACGCTGCATAACGAGGACGAGATCCGCCGCAAGGACGTCCATATCGGCGACACCGTGATCGTGCGCCGCGCCGGCGACGTGATCCCGGAGGTGGTGGCCGTGGTGGCCGAGCGCCGGCCGGCGGATGCGCGCGCCTTCGTGATGCCGACGGCTTGCCCGGTGTGCGGTTCGCATATCGAGCGGCTGGAAGACGAGGCGATCGCGCGCTGCACCGGCGGCCTGATCTGCGCGGCGCAACGCAAGCAGGCGCTGCTGCACTTTGCGCAGCGCCGTGCCATGGATATCGAAGGGCTGGGCGACAAGGTAGTCGAGCAACTGGTCGACCTGGGTATCGTGCGCACGCCGGCGGACCTGTACAAGCTGGGCGTGGCCAAGCTGGCGGCGCTGGAGCGCATGGCCGACAAGTCGGCCACCAACCTCGTCGCGGCGATCGAAAAATCGCGCGAGACGACGATGAACCGCTTTATCTTCGCGCTCGGCATCCGCCATGTGGGCGAGGCCACCGCCAAGGATCTCGCCAGGCATTTCGGCAAGCTCGACGGGCTGATGGCCGCCGACGAAGCCGCGCTGCTGGAGGTCAACGACGTCGGTCCGGTGGTGGCGCAATCGATCGCGCACTTCTTTGGCGAGCCGCATAACGTCGAAGTCATCGAACAACTTCGCGCCGCAGGCGTACACTGGCCGGAGAGCGAACCGGCCGCCAGGGCGCCGGCGCCGCTGTCGGGCAAGACCTTCGTGCTGACCGGCACGCTGCCGACCATGTCGCGCGAGGACGCCAAGGAATTGCTTGAAGCCGCGGGCGCCAAGGTGGCGGGCTCGGTGTCGAAGAAGACCGACTATGTGGTGGCGGGGGCCGAAGCCGGCAGCAAGCTCGACAAGGCCGAGGCATTGGGCGTGCCGGTGCTGGACGAAGCCGGCATGCTCGCGTTGCTGGCAGAAGCGGGCGCTGCGCCCGCGCAGGAATAAACCGGGGAAATAGAAACAGCCATGATCCGCGAGATTCTCAAGATGGGCGATCCGCGCCTGCTGCAGGTGGCGCGGAAGGTGGAGCGTTTCAATACGCCGGAACTGCGCACGCTGATCGAAGACATGTTCGACACCATGGACCATGCCAACGGCGCCGGGCTGGCCGCGCCGCAGATCGGCGTGGACCTCCAGGTGGTGATCTTCGGCTTCGACCGCAACCCGCGTTATCCGGATGCGCCGATGGTGCCCAAGACGGTGCTGATCAACCCCGTGCTGGAGATGCTGTCGGATGAGCAGGAAGACGGCTGGGAAGGCTGCCTGTCGGTGCCTGGCCTGCGTGGGGTGGTGCCGCGGCATGTGCGGCTGAAATACAGCGGGCATGACCTGATGGGCAACCGGATCGACCGGGTTGCCGAGGGTTTCCATGCGCGCGTGGTGCAGCACGAGTGCGACCACCTGCAGGGGATTCTTTATCCGATGCGGATCAGGGATTTTTCGCGGTTCGGGTTTACCGAGATCCTGTTCCCGGATTTGCCGGCCAATAGCGACGACTGATCGCGACGACTGATCGCTGGCGGTGGGTTGCTCCCCTCTCCCGCGCGCGGGAGAGGGGCAGGGGGTGAGGGCAGGCGCTGGCATACTGACGGCTTTACTTCGTCGATACTCCGGCCCTCACCCCAACCCTCTCCCGCAAGCGGGAGAGGGAGCACGCAATCGGTACAGATATGAGGCTGTGGCAATTTGCCAAAGTCTGTCAAAAAAAAGCGGCCATCCCGGCCGCTTTTTTCACATCAGAACTTCTCAAACTGCCCCAAAAACCGCCACTTCCCCGGCGGCAGGTCGCCCAGTACCACGCGGCCCATGCGCACGCGCTTCAGGCCAACCACTTCCAGCCCGACCTGCTCGCACATCCGGCGGATCTGGCGCTTGCGGCCTTCGCGCAGCACGAAGCGCAGCTGCTCTTCGTTCTGCCAGCTGACCTTGGCCGGCTTGAGCAGCACGCCATCCAGCGACAGGCCATGACGCAGCAGCTCGAGCTGGTCGGCCGGGAATGCCTCGCTGACATTGCGCTCGACCGCGCCTTGCGGGCCGTGCCAGACCACGCGCACCAGGTACTCCTTCTCGACGTTCGAATCCTCGCCGATCAGCGCGCGCGCGACGCGGCCATCCTGCGTCAGCACCAGCAGGCCGGTGGAGTCGATATCGAGGCGGCCGGCGGGCGCCAGGCTCTTGCGTTGCCACGGCGCGAAGCGCTTGCGCGAGGGGTCGCCTTCCCACTGGTTCTCGGCGGTGAACAGGACTGCGGCGGGCTCGTAGCCGTCCTCGGCCTGGCCGGAGACGTAGCCGACCGGCTTGTGCAGCAGCACGGTGACGCGCTCGCCCTGTTCGGAGCGCGCTTCCTGCAGGATCTCGATCTCGGCATCCGGGCGGATACGGCTGCCCAGCTCGGTCACCGGCTTGCCGTCGACCAGCACCCAGCCGCGCGGAATCCATTCATCTGCTTCGCGGCGCGAGCACAAGCCGAGTTCGGACATGCGCTTGGACAGGCGCACCAGGCCGTCGTCATGGGTAGCCTGAGGCGTGGCGTCGCGTGCGGGCTTCTGCGGGCGCGGGGCCGGTGCCTGCGGCCGGGAGGTGCCGGAGGTGCCGGCGGTGCGGATGCGGTCGGCGGCATCGCTGAAGCGGCGTGCCGGCGCCGAGCCCTCGCGGCGGCGTTCGCCGGCGGGGGCAGGGCGGCGGGGACGGTTTTCGTCGTCGCCGTAACGCCGCGGACGGTTGTCGTCATCGCCGAAGCGGCGCGGCGGCCGCGATTCATTGCCCTCGAAGCGGCGCGGACGCGCTTCGCCGCGGTCGTCGCCATAGCGGCGCGGGCGGTTTTCGTCATCGCCAGAGCGCCGCGGCGGACGCGATTCATTGCCTTCGAAGCGGCGCGGACGCGCTTCGCCGCGGTCGTCGCCATAGCGGCGCGGACGGTTGTCGTCATCGCCGAAGCGCCGCGGCGGCCGCGATTCATTGCCTTCGAAGCGGCGCGGACGTGCTTCGCCGCGGTCGTCGCCATAGCGGCGCGGACGGTTATCGTCATCGCCGAAGCGCCGCGGCGGCCGCGATTCATTGCCTTCGAAGCGGCGCGGACGGGCTTCGCCGCGATCGTCGCCATAGCGGCGGGGACGGTTGTCGTCATCGCCAAAGCGCCGCGGCGGCCGGGCTTCACCTTCGGCACGGCGCGGCCGTGCCTGGCGCTCGCCGTCAGCGGGGCGCGGCGGCCGCGGCTTGCGCACGTCGCCGCCGGCTTGCGCTTCGACTGGGGCGCGGCGGCCGTCACGCTTGCCACCGTCACTCTGCTGCGCACGCTTGATGCCTTCGGTCACGGCCCGCACGCGGTTGCGGTTCAGGTCCGAAACCCGCACCGGGCGGTTGCCGGTCTTGCGCGCGGCCGTGCCGGTATCGCTGGCGGCCTTGATGCCTAGCGTCTTGCGCTTCGGCGAATTGCTGTCGGTCATATCGTTGATGCTGTCCGCCGCCTCAGATCGCGAGGGCGGCGAGCAAGTCCTGTTCAAGCTGAATCTGCAATCGGTTGTCGGCGGCCAGGCGGCTGCCGTCTACCAGGAACACGTCTTCGACGCGTTCGCCCAGGGTGTTGATGCGTGCCGAATGCACGGACACGCGATGCCGTGCCAGTACGCGGGCGATGGCGTACAGCAGGCCGGTGCGGTCGTTGGCGGACAGCGACAGCAGGTAATACTGGCCGCGCTCGTCCGGGCGCAGATCCACGCGCGGCTTGATCGGAAAGCTGCGCGACTGGCGCGACAGGCGTCCTTGCGTCGGTTCGGCCAGCGCGCCCGGCTGGCCCAGCTTTTCGCAAAGCTCGTGTTCCACCAGCGCGATGATGTCGCGGTAGTTGCCGCGGTAGTTGTCATTACCCGCCATGCCGGGGTCCGTGACCTGGAACGTGTCCAGCGCGTAGCCGTGCCGGGTGGTGTGGATCTTGGCGTCCTGGATCGAAAACGCCTTGCGCTCGAAATAGCCGCAGATGCGCGCGAACAGGTCGGGCTGGTCCTGCACGTAGACCGCCACCTGCAGGCCTTCGCCCGCAGGCGAGATGCGTGCCTTCACCACCGGCGTGGGGCTGTCGACCTTGTCGTACAGGTGCCGCGTGAGCCAGGCGATATCGCGCGCATCATGGCGCAGGAAAAAAGCCACGTCGAGCTGCGCCCACAGCGGCTTGCCCAGCTCCGGGTCGAACGCCTTGAGCCGCAGCGTCGAGATGGTTTCTTCCTTGCGCTGCGCCCACAGCGAGTGCGAATCGACCCTGGCGCCGCCGAGCACGCGCAGCGTGATCCGGTACAGGTCCTCGAGCAGCTTGCCCTTCCACGCGTTCCAGACCTTGGGGCTGGTGCCGCGGATATCGGCCACCGTCAGCAGGTACAGCGCGGTCAGGTAGCGTTCGCTGCCGACCACGCGCGCGAAGGCATGCACCACTTCCGGATCGGTCAGGTCCTGCTTCTGCGCCACGTGGCTCATGGTCAGGTGGTGCTCGACCAGCCAGCTGATCAGGTCGGCATCTTCGCGCGCGATGCCATGCTGCTTGCAGAAGCGGCGCGCGTCGTGCGTGCCGAGCCTGGAATGGTCGCCGCCGCGGCCCTTGGCGATGTCATGGAACAGCGCCGCCACCCACAGTACCCACGGCTTGTCGAAGCTCGCCATCAGCTGGCTGCAGAACGGGAACTCGTGGGTGTGCTCGACGATGGCGAAGCGGCGCATGTTGCGCACCACCATCAGGATATGCTGGTCCACGGTGTAGACGTGGAACAGGTCGTGCTGCATCTGGCCGACGATGCGGCGGAAGTTGATCAGGTAGCGGCCCAGCACGCTGGTCTGGTTCATCAGCCGCAGCGCGTGGGTGATGCCCTGCGGTTCCTGCATGATGGCCAGGAACAGGCGGCGGTTCTCCGGGTCGTTGCGCCAGCTTGCGGTCATCACGGTGCGCGCGTTGTACAGCCCGCGCAGCGTGCGCGGCGACAGGCCTTTCACGCCGGGCGTGCGCTGGTACAGCAGGAAGGTTTCCAGGATCGCGTGCGGATCGCGCTCGTAGACGTCGTCGCTGGTGATTTCCAGCATGCCCTGGCGCTCGACGAAGCGTTCGTTGAGCACGCGCGTGACCTGCGACTCGCTCGGGAACAGCATCGCCTCGATGTTCAGCAGCAGCACGCTGTTGAGCTGCGTGACCGCCTTCGCCGCCCAGTAGTAGCGCCGCATCAGCTGCTCGCTGGCGCGCTTGTTGGTGGTCTGCCGGTAGCCGAAGGATTCCGCCAGCGCGGTCTGCAGGTCGAATACCAGCACGTCCTGGCGCCGGCCCGCCACCAGGTGCAGGCGCGCGCGGATGGTCTTGAGCAGGCGCTCGTTGCGCGCCAGCTCCTGCGCTTCGCGCTGCGTCAGCAGGCCGCGCTCGAACAGTTCTTTCCAGCTGTCGCCCAGGCCCGCGGCCTTGGTCATCCACAGGATCACCTGCAGGTCGCGCAGGCCGCCCGGGCTCTCCTTGCAGTTGGGCTCGAGCGCGTAGGGCGTGTCCTGGTACTTGGCATGGCGCTGGCGCATCTCCAGCAGCTTGGCCTGGAAGAACGCGGCCGGGTCCAGGTCGGCGAGGTAGCGCGTGCGCATCGACTCGAACAGCTTGCGGCTGCCGGTCACCAGCCGCGCCTCCAGCAGCGAGGTCCGGATGGTGATGTCCTGGCGCGCCTCGCGCAGGCAATCGTCCACGGTGCGCACGGAAGACCCGATCTCCAGCCCCAGGTCCCAGCACAGGCCGATAAAGCGCTCCAGCCGGCCGGTGGTGTCGTGGTCGGGCTCGGCGGGCAGCAGCAGCAGCACGTCGACGTCCGAAAAAGGCAGCAGCTCGCCGCGGCCGTAGCCGCCCACCGCCACCAGCGCGGCGCCCGCGGGCATCCCCAGGCCGCGCCAGGCTTCCACCAGCGCGGCGTCGACGGCGCGGCGCAGCCGCGTGATCAGCGTGCCGACGTGGGCGCTGGCGTTGAAGTCGGCAAACAGGGCCTGCTTGTCGGCTTTGAGCTGGTCGCGCACGCGCGCGGCCAGCAGCAGTTCCGGCGTGGTGTCCATGGAGAGGGCGGGGTGGTTCGTCGGCACGGCTGGAAAAATAAGGGCGCCGGTCAGGCGCCCTGGCAGGTGTGCGACCTCAGGCCGCGACGGATTCCGTAATGAAGGCCGGCGGCGCCGGGGTGCCGGCCGATACCGTCAGCACTTCATATCCGGTCTCGGTGACCAGCACGGTGTGCTCCCACTGCGCCGACAGGCTGCGGTCGCGGGTCTTGACCGTCCACTGGTCTGGCATGGTGCGGATATCGCGCTTGCCGGCGTTGATCATCGGCTCCACGGTGAAGATCATGCCGGCCTTGATCTCGGCGCCGGTGCCGGCGCGGCCGTAGTGCAGGATCTGCGGGTCTTCGTGGAAGTTCTTGCCGATGCCGTGGCCGCAGTATTCGCGTACCACGCTGTAGCCGGCGGCTTCGGCGTGCCCCTGGATGGCATGGCCGATATCGCCCAGGCGCGCACCGTGGCGCACCTGCGCGATGCCCTTCCACATGCATTCGTACGTCACCTGCGCCAGGCGCTTGGCCAGGATCGAGCCCTCGCCGGCGATGAACATGCGGCTGGTGTCGCCGTAATAGCCTTCCTTGGTGATGACGGTGATGTCCAGGTTGACCGCATCGCCGCTCTTGAGCACGCGCTCGCCGGGGATGCCGTGGCAGATCACGTCGTTGACCGAGGTGCAGATCGCGCCGGGGAAGGGCGGGTAGCCCGGGGGCGCGTAGTTCAGCGGCGCCGGCACGGTGCCTTGCACGTCACGCATATAGGCGTGGCACAGGCGGTCCAGTTCGCCCGTGGTGACGCCCGGCTGGACGAAGGGCGTGATGTAGTCGAGGACTTCGGAGGCAAGGCGGCAAGCCACGCGCATCTGGGCGATGTCTTCGGCGGTGTTCAGGTAAATGCTCATGCTGCGTCGCCAAAAGTGATGGCGGGGCCACTGGCCGCGCCGAATTCGAAAGGTCAATGTGGGATTATCGCACCATCGGAGCCTGATAGCAGCCTGTGCCGAGGCGCTTTTGGGCGGCGCGCCTCCAATGCTTGTCCCGCGGCGGGGATCTGGGCGGCTTGAGCGCCCGATGCTTTTCTTGCTAGAATAGCGGGCTGACTTGGTTGCGGCGCAGCATTGCACCCGCCAGGCCGGTATTTTGCAGCATCTGCATCTGCTGCACGGTTTCTTGGAAATCGTTTTTGGAAATCGCTGGCCCGCCTATCCGGGGTGTTCCTTTTCAGGAATGTCGGGGCGGGCTTCAGACCTAACCCTTTGGAGAATCACATGTCCGTTACCATGCGCGAAATGCTGGAAGCCGGTTGCCACTTCGGCCACCAGACCCGCTTCTGGAACCCGAAGATGGCCCCCTTCATCTTCGGTCATCGCAACAAGATCCACATCATCAACCTCGAAAAGACGCTGCCGATGTTCCAGGACGCCATGAAGTACGTGCGTCAGCTGGCAGCCAATCGCGGCACCGTCCTGTTCGTGGGTACCAAGCGCCAGTCGCGCGAAATCCTGGCTGAAGAAGCCGGCCGCGCCGGCATGCCTTACGTCGACGCCCGCTGGCTCGGCGGCATGCTGACCAACTTCAAGACGGTCAAGACCTCGATCAAGCGCCTGAAGGACATGGAAGCCGCCAAGGAAGCCGGCGCGCTGGAAACCATGAGCAAGAAGGAAGCGCTGATGTTCGAGCGCGAGATGATCAAGCTGGAAAAGTCGATCGGCGGCATCAAGGACATGGGCGGCGTGCCTGACGCCATTTTCGTGATCGACGTCGGCTACCACAAGATTGCCGTGACCGAAGCCAAGAAGCTGGGTGTGCCGGTCATCGGCGTGGTCGATACCAACCACTCGCCGGACGGCATCGACTACGTGATCCCGGGCAACGACGACTCGAGCAAGGCCGTGGCCCTGTACGTGCGCGGCGTGGCTGACGCGATCCTGGAAGGCCGTGCCAACGCGGTGCAGGAAGTCGTTGAAGCCGCCCGCGGCGGTGACGACGAATTCGTCGAAGTGCAGGAAGGCTGATAGCCTCCGGCCCGCTGCCTGAAAGGAACCCGAAAGGAACCCGATAGCGCGCACGTCAACACACGACAGGCAGGCATCGCTTGCCGCCCGGCACGCCGGGCAGCGCGCAGGGCGCAAGCCGGGGCACTTCGGCAGCAGGGCAAAAAGGGGGGCACATCTGGCGCCCCCTTTTTTCGAATTTGAATTGTTGTCATCCGCCGCAGGCAATATCTGCCGCGGGTGCGCTGTAGACCCACCGACCGGGTGCCGCGGGCAAGACTGCCGGGGCCCGGCGCGAACCATTCAAGGAGTGACAAATGGCGGCAATTACCGCAAGCATGGTTGCAGAACTGCGCGCGAAGACCGACGCGCCGATGATGGAATGCAAGAAGGCCCTGACCGAGGCCGACGGCGACCTGAACAAGGCCGAAGAGCTGCTGCGCGTCAAGCTGGGCAACAAGGCCAGCAAGGCCGCATCGCGCGTGACCGCCGAAGGCGTGGTCGCCTCGTTCATCGACGGCACCACCGGCGTGCTTGTCGAACTGAACTGCGAGACCGATTTCGTCTCCAAGAACGACGACTTCCTGGCGTTCTCGGCCAAGGTTGCCGAACTGATCGCCAAGCAGAACCCGGCCGACGTGGCTGCCCTGTCGGCGCTGGACCTCGACGGCGCCAGCGTTGAAGCCACCCGCACGGCCCTGATCGGCAAGATCGGCGAGAACCTGACGATCCGCCGCTTTGTCCGCTACGCCAACGGCGGCAAGCTGGTTTCGTACCTGCACGGCACCCGTATCGGCGTGATGGTCGAGTTCGACGGCGACGAAGCCGCCGCCAAGGACGTCGCCATGCACGTGGCCGCCATGAAGCCGGTGTCGCTGTCGGCCGAGCAGGTCCCCGCCGACCTGATCGCCAAGGAGCGCAGCATCGCCGAGCAGAAGGCTGCCGAGTCGGGCAAGCCGGCCGAGATCGTCGCCAAGATGGTCGAGGGCTCGGTGCAGAAGTACCTGAAGGAAGTGTCGCTGTTCAACCAGCCGTTCGTGAAGAACGACAAGCAGACCGTCGAGCAGATGCTCAAGGCTGCCAACACGACCGTGAAGGGCTTCACCCTGTATGTCGTGGGCGAAGGCATCGAGAAGAAGCAGGACGACTTCGCCGCTGAAGTGGCCGCCCAGGTGGCCGCTGCCCAGAAGGGCTGATGTCCGGGGCGCGCCGGCCGGCCCTTGCGGGCGGGGTCGGGCGCCTATAATGCCGCAGGGGCGCCGCAAGGTGCCCCTCTGCATAAGTAGTGCAGTGATGTAGTGCGGTGATGTAGTGCGGTGATGCATATTGCACCTTGCAGCACGTTGCACTGCAGCAGTCAGTTTTCGCGGTCGTCTTCCTGTCGCCTGCCGCCAGGGGTGGGGCGACCCCGAAAACCGGCTTTCTCCCGCTGGCGGCGCGCCGATCCGCGTCGCCGGTGTCAAAAAATCAATCGTCTCATTTGTGTTCGGTCCCAAACGAGCGACTTGCTCCTGCCCGAGGGTAAACATGCCAGCCTACAAGCGCGTCCTTCTGAAACTGTCCGGTGAAGCCCTGATGGGCGACGATGCCTTTGGCATCAACCGCTCCACCATCGAGGCGATGGTGAACGACATTGCCGAGATCGTGAAGCTCGGCGTCCAGGTCGCGGTGGTCATCGGCGGCGGCAATATCTTCCGCGGCGTCGCGGGCGGCGCGGCCGGCATGGATCGCGCCACGGCCGACTACATGGGCATGCTGGCCACCATGATGAACGCGCTGGCCCTGCAGGACGCGATGCGCCACGCCAATATCGAAGGCCGCGTGCAGTCCGCGCTGCGCATGGACCAGGTGGTCGAGCCGTACATCCGCCCGCGCGCCATCCGCCAGCTGGAAGAGGGCAAGGTGGTGATCTTCGCGGCCGGCACCGGCAACCCGTTCTTCACCACCGACACCGCCGCCGCGCTGCGCGGCTCGGAAATCGGTGCCGAGGTCGTGCTCAAGGCGACCAAGGTGGACGGCGTCTACACCGCCGACCCCAAGAAGGACCCGAGTGCCACGCGCTACACCACCATCAGCTTCGACGAGGCGATCTCGAAGAACCTGCAGGTGATGGACGCCACCGCCTTCGCGCTGTGCCGCGACCAGAAGCTGCCGATCCGGGTGTTCTCGATCGTCAAGCCGGGCGCGCTCAAGCGCGTGATCCTGGGCGAAGACGAGGGTACCCTGGTCCACGTCTGAGCCCGGCGCCCCCCCGATTCCGCGCCACGGCGCTGGTGTCTGGCCGGGCAAAGAGTAGAATGATTCATTTTCGATCCCGCCCGGCGGGATCCTGGTTGGCTGATTTCCGGAGGTTAACATGAGCGTCGCCGACACAAAGAAGAGCGTCGAGCAGAAAATGCAGAAGTCGATCGAAGCCTTCAAGGCCGATCTGGCGAAGATCCGCACTGGCCGTGCCCACACCGGCCTGCTCGACCACGTTCAGGTGGATTACTACGGCTCGATGGTGCCGATCAGCCAGGTCGCCAGCGTCGGCCTGGCCGATGCGCGTACCATCACGGTGCAGCCGTGGGAAAAGAAAATGGTGGGTGCGGTCGAGAAGGCGATCCGCGACTGCGACCTGGGCCTGAATCCGGCCACCATGGGCGACGTGATCCGCGTACCGATGCCCGCGCTGACCGAAGAGCGCCGCAAGGAGCTGACCAAGGTCGTCAAGGGCGAGGCCGAGGGTGCCAAGGTCGCGGTGCGCAACCTGCGCCGCGATGCCAATGAGCAGTTCAAGAAGCTGGTCAAGGACAAGGCCATTTCCGAGGACGACGAGCGCCGCGGCCAGGACGAGGTGCAGAAGCTGACCGACAAGTACGTCGCCGAGATCGACAGGATGGTCGCCGAAAAAGAGAAGGAGATCATGACGGTCTGACGCCGTCCCGGCACCTGCCGGGGCTGCCCGAGACCGTCTGCCATCATGCAGCACATCAGTTCAACGCTCGCCGTACCCGATTCCTCCTACGTGCCCCGCCACGTTGCCATCATCATGGACGGCAACGGCCGCTGGGCGACCCAGCGGCACCTGCCGCGCGTTGCCGGGCACTCCCGGGGCCTGGATGCCGTGCGCGCGGTGGTGGAAGCCAGCGCCGCGCGGGGCGTGCAGTACCTGACGCTGTTCGCGTTCAGTTCCGAGAACTGGCGCCGGCCGGCGGACGAGGTGTCGTTCCTGATGCGGCTGTTCATGATGTCGCTGCGGCGCGAAGTGGTAAAGATGCACGCCAACAACATCCGCTTGCGGGTGGTTGGCGACCTGGGCCGCTTCAGCCCGCGCATCCAGCAGCTGATCAAGGATGCCGAGGCGCGCACCGCCGGCAACACCGGCCTGACCGTGACCATCGCCGCCAACTATGGCGGCCGCTGGGACCTGCTGCAGGCCATGCGCAAGATGCTGGCGCGCTCGCCGATGCTCGATCCGGAGTCGATCGACGAATCCATGCTCGCGCCGCACCTGGCCATGGCCTACGCGCCGGAGCCCGACCTGTTCATCCGCACCGGCGGCGAACAGCGCATCAGCAATTTCCTGTTGTGGCAGCTCGCCTATTCCGAGCTGTATTTCACCGACGTGTACTGGCCGGATTTCGACGCCGCCGAGCTGGACAAGGCCTTTGCCTCGTACCGCCAGCGCGAACGCCGTTTCGGCCGCACCAGCGCGCAACTGGTTGCGCCGGGGCTATCGGGCACGGCCTGACACCCTGGTCGTTCCAGGCTACTCCAACAACAACTCCCACGGGACCGCAGCGCATGCTCCTCACCCGCGTCATCACCGCCCTGTGCCTGTTGCTGCTGATCCTTCCGATCCTGTTCCTGGCGCCGCCGGCCGGCCTGGCGGGGCTGCTCGGGGTGATCGTGCTGCTGGCGGGCTGGGAATTCGGACGCCTGATCGGGCTGCGCGGGCCCTGGCCTTATGTCTATGCGCTGGCCTGCCTGATCGCCACCATCGCCTGGCATGACATGCCGCTGCGGCACGCCACCACCTGGCTGCTGGAGGCGGCGGTGGTGTGCTGGGGCGTGGCGCTGGTCTTGCTGGCGCGCGGCGTGCGCACCGCGACGCCGGGCTTTGCCGTGCTGGGGGCCATCCTGGGCCTGGTCATGCTGCCCGCGTTTGCCCATGCCACGATGGTCCTGCGCGGCGCCGGCATCGGCGTGCTGCTGACCGCGGCCGTGCTGGTGTGGGCAGCCGACATCGGCGCCTATTTCACCGGCAAGGCCATCGGCCGGCGCAAGCTGGCACCGTCCATCAGCCCGGGCAAGTCCTGGGAGGGCGCCATCGGCGGCTGGCTGCTGGCGCTCATCATCGGCCTGGTGCTGGCCGCCACCCATGCCTTCGCGCCCACGTGGTTCTCGGTGCTGGGCGACCGCGGCGGGCTGGGCTATGTGGCCGGGCTGACCACGCTGCTGGTGGCGGCGAGCGTGATCGGCGACCTGTTCGAGTCGCTGCTCAAGCGCCAGGTCGGCATGAAGGACAGCAGCCGGCTGCTGCCGGGCCATGGCGGCGTGCTGGACCGGATCGATGCCTTGCTGCCGGTGTTCCCGCTGGCGGCCCTGATGCTGATTTTTTTCTGAAGCCTTCTCTGAAGCGGTCTGATATGCAGCGCATTACCATCCTGGGCGCCACCGGCTCGATCGGCGAAAGCACGCTCGATGTCGTCCGCCGCCATCCCGACCGCTACACCGTGCACGCGCTGACGGCGCATCGGCAAGTGCGCAAGCTGGCCGAGCAATGCATTGCGTTCCGCCCGGCGCGCGCCGTGGTGGGTAGCGCCGAGGCGGCCGGGGAGCTGCAGGCGCTGCTGCGCGATGCCGGTGTCGATACCGAAGTCAGCCACGGCGAGGCCGAGCTGGAATCGGTCGCCGCCGATGCGCAGACCGACGCCGTGATGGCCGCGATCGTCGGCGCCGCCGGTCTGCGCCCGACGCTGGCTGCCGCGCGTGCCGGCAAGCGCGTGCTGCTCGCCAACAAGGAAGCGCTGGTGATGTCCGGCCGCATCTTCATGGACGCGGTGCGCGAGCACGGCGCCACGCTGCTGCCGATCGACAGCGAGCACAACGCTATCTTCCAGTGCCTGCCTGCCGACGACCCGCGCTACGGCGGCGGGGTGGCCAGGGTGTTGCTGACCGCCTCGGGCGGGCCGTTCCGCACGCGCGATCCCGACACGCTGCACGACATTTCTCCCGACGAGGCCTGCGCCCACCCGAACTGGGTCATGGGCCGCAAGATCTCGGTCGACTCGGCCACCATGATGAACAAGGGCCTCGAGGTGATCGAGGCGCACTGGCTGTTCGGCGCGCCGGCCGAGCGCATCGAGGTGCTGATCCACCCGCAGAGCATCGTGCATTCGATGGTGGCCTACCACGACGGCTCGGTGCTGGCGCAGCTGGGCAACCCGGACATGCGCACGCCGATCGCCTACGGCCTGGCCTATCCCGAGCGCATCGATGCCGGCGTGACGCCGCTCGACCTGACGCTGGCAGGCGGGCTGCATTTCGAGAAGCCGGACCTGCAGCGCTTCCCGTGCCTGGGACTGGCCTTCGACGCCCTGCGCGCCGGCGGCGTGGCGCCGACCGTGCTCAATGCGGCCAACGAGGTGGCGGTCGAGGCATTCCTGGGCGGGAAAGTGCGCTTCACCGATATCGCGCAGTTGGTGGCTCAGGTGCTCCAGGCAGCACCAGCCGGCGCGGCGGACACGCTTGACGCCATCCTCGATGCCGACCGCATGGCGCGCGCGGCAGCGCGCGCGGCCGTTGCCGGACTGGCGCTGCGCCACTGATCCTGCGGGCCCGCCTGCCGCATCTGCGACAATAGCGGTTGCGGCGGCCCCGGACATGCCGGAACCCCCGGAGCCGGCGCACCGGTCCAGCCACTCACCGGTCCAGCCACTGTTACTGACGTCCCGACGCCATGCAAACCGTACTCGCTTTCATTGTTGCCCTGTGCGTGCTCATCTACGTGCACGAGATGGGGCATTACCTCGCCGCGCGCGCCTGCGGCGTGAAGGTGTTGCGCTTTTCGATCGGTTTCGGGCGGCCACTGCTGCGCTGGATCTCGAAGAGCCGCGACCGCACCGAATGGACGGTGGCGGCCATTCCGCTGGGCGGCTACGTCAAGATGCTCGACGAGCGCGAGTTTGACCCCGATCGCGACGCCCGGATCGATCCGGCCGACCTGCCGCGCGCGTTCAACCGCCAGCCGGTCGGCAAGCGCTTCATCATTGTCGCGGCCGGGCCGCTGGCCAATTTCCTGCTGGCGATCGTGCTCTACTTCGCGCTGTTCGCCGGCGGCATGCGCGAACCCGCACCGATCGTCGCCGCACCGGCGGCCGGCACCATGGCCCAGCAGGCCGGCGTGCGCGAAGGCGACCGGGTGCTGTCGCTGACCGCCAACGGCCATACCGAAGCGGTGCGTTCCTGGAACGACCTGCGCATGGCGGTCTTCGCCGGGGGCTTCGGCGATGCGCGCGCCGTGCTGCGCGTGCGCGCCGCCGACGGTGCCGAGCGGGACGTCACGCTGGCACGCCTGCCCAATACCGGCGGCAACCCGGAGCAGGATCCGCTCAGCACGCTCGGCCTGCATCTGAAGGGCGGGCCGGTCACCATCACTGAGGTATTGCCGGACTCGGCCGCCGAGCGCGCCGGGCTGAAGAAGGGCGACCGCGTCGTCGCGTGGCAGGGCACCCCGCTGACCCAGGCCAGCGAGCTGATCAAGGCGGTGCGCAGCCAGCCCGGGCAGGCCGTGACGCTCGGCATCGAGCGCGACGGCAAGCGCCTGGACGTGCCGGTGACGCTGGACGCTGCCGCCCCGCGCGACGGCGAAAAGGATGCCAGCGGCGCCCCGGCGCCGCCGGCGGGCAAGCTGGGTGCGGCGCTCAGCCAGGCAGTGGAGATGGAGACGGTGCGCTACCGTCCAGACCAAGCGATGGTCCGTGCGTTCGGCCAGGTGTGGGACACCAGCGCGCTGTCGCTGAAGCTGCTGGGCAAGATGCTGGTGGGGCAGGCGTCGCTGCAGAACCTGAGCGGTCCGCTGACCGTGGCGGACTACGCCGGGCGTGCCGCAAACCTCGGCGTGCAGGCCTTTGTCAGCTTCCTGGCACTGGTCAGCGTCAGCCTCGGTGTACTGAATTTGTTACCTATTCCGGTTCTGGATGGGGGGCATTTGCTGTATTATTGCGTGGAATTTTTGACTGGCCGGCCCGTCCCAGACCACTGGCAGGCAATGCTGCAGAAGGTTGGCATCGCCTGCATCTTGCTCCTGACCTCGCTCGCTTTGTTCAATGACGTCAGCCGAATGTTTCTGGCGAACGGCTAGAAACGCATGTCGGCAAAAGGGGCGGTCGTGTCGTCGGACACCGTCGCCGGGGACGCCGTTGCCAAGCGCAGTCCCACGAGGCATCGGAAAATCCTGGATGGAATCAAAGAGGGGATCAACATTGATCAGACATAAGCGCATTTCGCTGGGCTTGCTGGCGAGTGCCGTTATTGCAGCCTGGAGCCCGGCGGGCTGGGCTGCCGATCCGTTCGTCGTCAGGGACATCCGCGTTGAGGGCCTGCAGCGCGTCGAGCCGGGTACGGTGTTTGGCTACCTCCCCGTGCGCGTCGGTGAAACCTTCACCGACGACAAGGGCGCCGATGCGATCCGTGCCCTCTACAATACCGGTTTCTTCAAGGACGTGCAGATCCGCGCCGAAGACGGTGTGCTGGTCGTGCAGGTGGAAGAACGCCCGGCGATCTCGCAGCTGGAATTCGTCGGCATCAAGGAATTCGACAAGGACACGCTGCGCCGCTCGCTGCGCGCGGTCGGCGTCGCCGAAGCGCGTTACTACGACAGGGCGCTGATCGACAAGGCGGAGCAGGAGCTCAAGCGCCAGTACGTCGCGCGCGGCTACTATGCCGCCGACGTGCAGACCACGGTCACGCCGGTGGACCGCAACCGCGTCTCGGTCGTGTTCAACGTCGAGGAAGGCCCGGTCGCCAAGATCCGCCAGATCAATATCGTCGGCAACAAGGCATTCAAGGAAAGCACGCTGCGCGACGAGATGCAGCTGTCCACGCCGAACTGGCTGTCGTGGTACACCAAGAATGACCTGTACTCGAAGCAGAAGCTGACGGCCGACCTGGAGGCGCTGCGTTCCTACTACCTGAACCGCGGCTACCTCGAGTTCGCGATCGAATCGACCCAGGTGTCGATCACGCCGGACAAGAAGGATATCTACCTGACCCTGAACATCAAGGAAGGCGAGCAGTACAAGGTGTCCGACATCCGCCTGGCCGGCGAACTGCTGGGCAAGCAGGAGGAAATGGAAAAGCTGCTGCAGCTGAAGAAGGGCGACATCTTCTCGTCCGAAAAGCTGACCGCCAGCACCAAGGCCATTACCGACCTGCTGGGCACCTATGGCTACGCCTTCACCACGATCAACCCGCAGCCGAACATCGACCAGGAAAAGCGCGAGGTCGCGCTGACGCTGATGGTCGACCCGGGACGGCGCGTCTACGTGCGCCGCGTCAACGTGGTGGGCAACAGCAAGACCCGCGACGAAGTGGTGCGCCGCGAGATGCGCCAGATGGAAAGCTCGTGGTTCGACAGCGAGAAGCTGCAGCAGTCGCAGGCACGTATCAACCGGACCGGCTACTTCACCGACACCAACATCACCACCGAGGACGTGGCGGGCGCGCCCGACCAGGTCGATGTGAACGTCAACGTGACTGAAAAGCCCACCGGCCAGATCAGCCTGGGCGTGGGCTTCTCGTCCACCGACAAGCTGGTGCTGCAGGCCGGCCTGCGCCAGGACAACGTGTTCGGTTCCGGTACCAGCCTGGGCCTGGACGTGAACACCGCCAAGTCGTTCCGTACCATTGCCCTGACGCAGTACGACCCGTATTTCACGGTGGACGGCATCAGCCGCTCGACCGACATCTACTACCGTACCTCGCGGCCGCTGTACTACACCGGTGACCAGGACTACAAGATCGTGTCCGCCGGCGGCGGCTTCAAGTTCGGCGTGCCGTTCTCGGAAGTCGACACCGTGTTCTTCGGTATCGGCTACGAGCGCACGCAGGTCTACACCTCGGTCAACACGCCGAGCCAGTACACGCAGTGGCTGAACGCGATCGGCAAGGAGAGCGGCGACGGCATCAACAACTTCCCGTTCACGATCGGCTGGGCACGCGACCGCCGCGACAGCGCGCTGGTCCCGACCAAGGGCCCGTACACCCAGGCCAACCTGGAAGTCGGCCTGCCGGGCGGCGATACGCAGTACTACCGCGCCAGCGTGCAGCAGCAGTACTTCTACCCGATCTCGAAGGCGTTCACGCTGGCGCTGAACGGTGAAGTGGCCTACGGCCACGGCTACGGCAGCACGCCGTTCCCGGTGTTCAAGTACTTCTACGCCGGCGGTATCGGCTCGGTGCGCGGCTACCAGACCAGCACGCTGGGCCCGAAGGACCAGAACGGCAACCCGGTGGGTGGTGCGTCCAAGATGATCGGTAACGTGGAATTCATCTTCCCGCTGCCGGGCTCGGGCGTCGACCGCACGCTGCGCCTGTTCACGTTCTTCGACTTCGGTAACGTCTACCAGGAAGGCGCGCCGATTTCGTTCAGCGATCTCAAGTACTCGACCGGCTTCGGCATGTCGTGGCTGTCGCCGATCGGCCCGCTGAAGATCAGCATGGGCTTCCCGCTCAACCGGGAAGAGACCGACAAGGTTCAGCGCTTCCAGTTCCAGATCGGGACGGCATTCTGATTCTGTAAAAGGATCTGTTTTCATGATGACAACATCCAAACTGGTCAAATCCCTGGGCGCCGCCGCATTCGCCACCGCTGCGCTGTGCGCCGCGATGCCGGCCATGGCCCAGGAGGCGCGCATTGCCGCCGTCAATTCCGAGCGCATCCTGCGCGATTCGCAGCCGGCCAAGCAGGCCCAGGTGAAGCTGGAGCAGGAATTCTCCAAGCGCGACCGTGAGCTGCAGGACATGGCCCAGAAGATCAAGGGCATGGCCGACAAGCTCGACAAGGACACCGCTGTGCTGGCCGATTCCGACCGCCAGCGCCGCCAGCGCGAGGTGGCCGACCTCGATCGCGAATTCCAGCGCAAGCAGCGCGAATTCCGCGAGGACCTGAACCAGCGCCGCAATGAAGAGCTGGCGCAGGTGCTGGAGCGCGCCAACCGCGTGATCCGCCAGCTGGCCGAGCAGCGCAAGTACGACCTGATCGTGCAGGAAGCGGTCTACGTGAACCCGCGCATCGACATCACCGACGACGTGATGAAGGCGCTGAACGCCGGCGCCCGCTAAGCCGCCGCTGTTCGTTTCGTCCCTTTTTCAGGAAGTACCGCCATGCAGACACCCACACTGGGTCAGCTCGCCACCGAGAACGGCGCGCAGGTTGTGGGTGATCCCGACCTGGCGATCGTTGGCCTGGCTCCTCTCGACCAGGCTTCGGCGGGCGAACTCTCGTTCCTGTCCAATCCGCTCTACCTGCAGCAGGCGCTGGATTCGCAAGCCGGCGCCGTGATCGTGTCGCAGGCCGACCTCGAGCGCATCCGTGCCGAGGGCCGTGCCGACGGCCGCAACTGGCTGGTGGCGCGCAATCCCTACGTCTGCTTTGCCCGCGTGGCGCAGCGCTTTGACCGCGAGGCCAATGCCGACCCACGCGTCGGCATCGATCCGCGCGCGAGCGTGTCGCCCGACGCGGTGGTGCCGGCGTCGTGCTATATCGGCCCGAACGTGGTCATCGAGCGCGGCGCCCGGCTGGGCGAGCGCGTCCGCATCCTGGCCAACGGCTACGTCGGTGCCGGGGCCGAGATCGGCGACGATTCGCTGCTGTACGCGAACGTTTCGGTCTACCATCAATGCGTGATCGGCGCGCGCGCCATCCTGCACAGCGGCGTGGTGATCGGCGCCGATGGCTTCGGTTTCGCGCCCGATATCAGCGCCACCGGCGTCGAATACGTGAAGATCCCGCAAACGGGACGCGCCGTGCTGGGCCATGACGTGGAGGTCGGCGCCAATACGGCGATCGACCGCGGCGCCATGGCCGACACCGTGGTCGAAGACGGCTGCAAGATCGACAACCAGGTCCAGATCGCGCATAACGTGCGGGTCGGGGCCCATACGGTCATCGCTGGCTGTGCCGCGGTTTCGGGCAGCACGCGCATCGGCCGTTTCTGCGTGATCGGGGGCGCGGCCAATTTTGCCGGCCACCTGACCATTGCCGACCGGACCACAGTGTCCGGCGGTACTTCGATTACCAAATCCATTACCAAGCCCGGGGGCCATTTCACCAGCGTCTTCCCGTTCCTGCCGCACGGCGAGTGGGAACGCAACGCAGCCATCGTGCGCGGCCTGAGCAAGCTGCGCGAACGGGTGGTGGCGCTGGAACGTCGCCTGCGCGGCCAGTCCGCCGGGTCCCAAACCTCACAAGACTAAAGAGAAATCATCATGAGCGCGGCCGAAATCGATATCCGCAAGATCCTCAAGCTGTTGCCGCACCGGTACCCGTTCCTGCTGGTCGACCGCGTGCTGGAGTTCGAGGCGCAGAAGCGGATCAAGACCCTGAAGAACGTCACCATCAACGAGCCGTATTTCCAGGGCCATTTCCCGGAACAGCCGGTGATGCCGGGCGTGATGATCCTGGAGGCGCTGGCGCAGTCGGCCGGCCTGCTGACGTTCGGTGCCGACATGGAGCGCAAGGAAGGCGCGCTGTACTACTTCGTCGGCATCGACGGCGCCCGCTTCAAGCAGGTGGTGTACCCGGGCGACCAGCTGCACATGAATGTGACGGTCGAGCGCTATATCCGCGGCATCTGGAAATTCAAGGCATTCGCCACCGTGGACGACAAGGTCGCCTGCGAGGCGGAGCTGATGTGCACCGTGAAGCAGGCTGAGTGAGGCCGGCCGCCGCAGGCTGGCCAGCCCGGCGGCACCGACGGGAACCTTTGCCCCGCGCAGGAGGCCCCATTCTTCACCAGACACACACAGGACAGACGTATGACGCAAATCCACCCTACCGCACTGGTTGACCCGAAGGCCGAACTGGGCTCCGACGTGACCGTCGGCCCATTCTCCATCGTCGGCCCCAACGTGCGGATCGGCAGCGGCACCCGGATCGGCTCGCATACGACGGTCGAGGGCCATACCACGATCGGCGAGGGCAACAACATCGGCCCCTATGCGTCGGTCGGTGGCGTGCCGCAGGACATGAAGTACCGCAACGAGCCGACCCGGCTCGAGATCGGCGACCGCAACACCATCCGCGAATTCACCACGATCCACACCGGCACGGTGCAGGATCGCGGCCTGACCCGCATCGGCAGCGACAACTGGATCATGGCCTATGTGCATATCGCGCATGACTGCTCGGTCGGCAATCACACCGTGTTTTCCAGCAACGCGCAGATCGCCGGGCACGTCGACGTGGGCGACTGGGCCATCCTCGGCGGCATGAGCGGTGTGCACCAGTTCGTGCGCATCGGCGCCCACGCGATGCTGGGCGGCGCCTCGGCGCTGGTGCAGGACGTGCCGCCGTTCGTGATCGCGGCCAGCGACAAGGGCGGCAACAAGGCCACGCCGCACGGCATCAACGTCGAGGGGCTGCGCCGCCGCGGCTTCGATGCGGCCCAGATCGCCGCGCTGCGCCAGGCGTACAAGCTGCTTTACAAGTCCGACCTCAGCTTCGACGAGGCACGCAACGAGATCTCCGCCTTGCTGGGCCAGTCCGATGCCGGCACCGCGGTGCCGCTGCAGGCCTTCGTCGACTTCCTTGCCGCCACCCAGCGCGGCATCGTGCGCTGAGACCGGGCTCCACATGGTCGACGCCGCGATTCGGGGTGGCTTGCCCACGGGCAACGGTTCTGCCGCCGCCAGGCGCGGCACCATCGCCATGGTGGCCGGAGAGGCCTCCGGCGACCTGCTGGCATCGCTGATGATGGGCGGGCTCAAGGCCCGCCTGGGCGATACCATGGCGTACGCCGGCATCGGTGGCAAGCGCATGATGGCGCAGGGCTTCGCCTCGCGCTGGCCGATGGAAACGCTGTCGGTCAACGGCTATGTCGAGGTGCTGGGCTCGCTGCGCGAGATCCTGCGCACCCGGCGCGCGGTGCGCGACTGGCTGCTGGCCGAGCCGCCGCAGTGCTTTATCGGGGTCGATGCCCCGGATTTCAATTTCGGCCTGGAAGTGCCGCTGCGCCGCGCCGGCATTCCGGTGGTGCATTTCGTCAGCCCGTCGATCTGGGCCTGGCGCGGCGGGCGCATCCGCACCATCGCGCGCGCGGTGGACCACATCCTGTGCCTGTTCCCGTTCGAGCCCGAGATCTACGCCAAGGCCGGCATTCCCGCCACCTATGTCGGGCATCCGCTCGCCGACGTGATCCCGATGGTGCCTGACGTCGCGGGGGCGCGCGCCGAGCTGGGGCTGCCTGCCGGCCACCGCGTGGTCGCGGTGCTGCCTGGCAGCCGGCAGTCCGAGGTGCGCAACCTTGGCGCCACCTTCTTTGCCGCGATGGCGCAGATGCAGCGCATGGACCCGAACCTGGCGTTCGTGCTGCCGGCGGCAAGCGCGCCGCTGCGCGCCATCGTCGAAGACCTGCACCGGCAGTATCCGGAACTGCGCCTGACCATTGTCGACGGCAAGTCGCACCAGGCCATGGAAGCCGCCGACGTGGTGCTGCTGGCCAGCGGCACCGCGACGCTGGAGGCGGCGCTGTACAAGAAGCCGATGGTGATCTCGTACAAGGTGCCCTGGCTGACCGCGCAGATCATGAAGCGCCAGGGTTACCTGCCGTACGTGGGATTGCCTAATATCCTTTCAGGGCGCTTTGTCGTGCCCGAACTGCTGCAGGACGACGCCACGCCCGAGGCGCTGGCCCGCGAAACGCTGCTGCAGCTCAACGACGAGGGCAACATTGCCTTCCTGTACGAGCATTTCACCCGCATGCACGAGACGCTCAAGTGCAACACCGCGCAACTGGCCGCCGATGTGGTGGTGGACCTGATGCACAGCCGGGGGACCGTCTGATGGCGCGTCGCAATGCGGCTTCACCGCAGATGGGCCTGGACCTGGCGCCGGCCGCCGCAGCGATCCAGCGGCTGTGCGGCGTCGATGAAGCGGGCCGCGGCCCGCTGGCGGGGCCGGTGTATGCCGCCGCGGTGGTGCTCGATCCGAAGCGCCCGATCCGCGGCCTGGCCGACTCCAAGATCCTGACCGCCGCCAGGCGCGAGGCGCTGTACGAGAAGATCTGCGAACGTGCGCTGGGCTGGCATATCGCCTTCGCCACGGTCGAGGAAATCGATACGATCAATATCCTGCACGCCAGCATGCTGGCGATGCAGCGCGCGGTGCAGGGGCTGGCCGCCAGCGGCGTGGTGCCGGACCTGGTGCAGGTCGATGGCAACCGCTGCCCGCAGGTGCCGTTCCCGGTGGAAGCCATCGTCAAGGGTGACGCGCTGGTCAGGGCGATCTCGGCTGCGTCAATCCTGGCCAAGGTGGCGCGCGACCGCGAACTGATGGCGCTGCACGAGCGCTATCCGCAGTACGGCTTCGATTCGCATGTCGGCTATGGCACGCCGCAGCATCTGGCCGCGCTGGCCGAATTCGGCGCGACGCCGCATCACCGCCGCTCGTTCGCGCCGGTGCGCGAGGCGCTGGCGCAGCGTCCGATGTTTACCGCGGTGACGGCAGTTGCCGAGGTCGTCGAAAATATCGAAAGCATCGAAGTCAGCGAACTCACCACCCCGATCCAGGCGGCGCCGTCAGGCACCCTGCAAACCGACGCACCGTGAAGCACGTCACCTCGCGCGACAACGCGCTGTTCAAGCACCTGAAGGCGCTCGCCACCTCCACCCACCAGCGCCGCAAGGCCGGGCAGTCGCTGCTCGACGGCGTGCACCTGGCCGAGGCTTATGTGGATGCACTGGGACAGCCAGTCACCTGCGTGGTGTCCGAGCGTCATTACGACCATGCCGAGGTGGCGCCCTTGCTGGCGCGCATCGACGCGGAGCGGCTGGTAGTGCTGGCCGACACGCTGTTCACCCAGATTTCCGGCGTGGTCAACGGCATCGACCTGATGCTGGTGATCGAGACGCCTGCCGGCCACCTGCCGGCGCGCATCGAGGAGGACTGCATCATCCTCGACGGCGTGCAGGATGCCGGCAATGTCGGCTCGATCCTGCGCAGCGCCGCGGCGGCGGGCATCCGCCATGCATTCCTGGCGACGGGCTGTGCGTTCGCCTGGTCGGTGAAGACGCTGCGCGCCAGCATGGGCGCCAATTTCCACCTGAACATCGTCGAGCACTGCACCGTGGAGTCGCTGGCGCCGCGGCTGGCGCTGCCGTTGCTGGCGACGTCCTCGCATGCCGACGCCGCGGTGTTCGATACCGACCTGCGCGCACCGGTGGCCTGGGTGGTCGGCAATGAAGGCGCCGGCGTCAGCGATGCGTGGATGCAGCACGTCAAGCGCAAGGTCGGCATTCCCCAGCCGGGCGGCCTGGAATCGCTGAACGTGGCGGCTGCCACCGCGATCTGCCTGTTCGAGGCGGTGCGGCAGCGGCGATAAAATAAAGGGCTGGGCGTCGCCGCTGGTGTGCCTGTTGCCTGGATCTTCCTGCCTGTTTGCTCCCCTCTCCCGCAAGCGGGAGAGGGAGCAAACAATCGGCACGATTGGGCCACCGCAGTGCCCAAAGGGTAACGCATCACCGTCTCCGCAAATCGGCGGCCAATTTTTTAGTAGTTGTCGCGATCGACCTTGATCTCCTGCAGGATCGTGGTCGCAATCTCTTCGATCGACTTGTGCGTCGACGACAGCCACTTGATGCCTTCGCGCCGCATCATCGCTTCGGCCTCGTTGACCTCGTAGCGGCAGTTTTCCACCGCCGCGTACTTGCTGCCGGGGCGGCGCTCGTTGCGGATCTCGGTCAGGCGCTGCGGGTCGATCGACAGCCCGAAGATCTTGCTCTTGAACGCGTACAGCGCCGACGGCAGCTTGCCGCGCTCGAAATCGTCCGGGATCAGCGGGTAATTGGCCGCCTTCAGGCCGTATTGCATCGCCAGGTAGAGGCTGGTCGGGGTCTTGCCGCTGCGCGACACGCCCACCAGGATCACATCGGCTTCTTCGAGATTCTTGTGGGACTGACCGTCATCGTGCGCGAGCGAGAAGTTGATCGCCTCGATCCGGTTCTTGTACGCCTCGGTATCGGCATTCTGGTGGAAACGGCCGATGGCGTGGGTCGACTTCAGCCCCAGTTCTTTCTCGAGCGGCTCGATGAAGGTCTGGAACATGTCCAGGATCATCGCCTTGGCACGGCGCAGTGCCTTGTTCGCTTCCTGGTTGACCAGCGTGGTGAAGACGATGGGCGGCACGCCTTCGTTGTGGAAAGCCTCGTTGATCTTGCCGACCGCGATATGTGCTTTTTCCGGGGTATCGACAAATGGCATCCGCACCTTGCGGAAGCGCATTTCGAACTGCGCCAGGATCGAGTGGCTGAAGGTTTCCGCAGTGATCCCGGTGCCATCCGAGACAATAAAGACCGTTCGCACCGGCGGGCGATCCGCTGCGGCGGGCGCCGCCGCGGTCGCTTGGGTGGACGGGGAGGCAGGCTGCGTTCCAGGCTGGGTCCCGGAATTGGCTGTACCGGGCGCTTCTGGCTGGGACATGAGGGTTGCGCAATAAATAGATTCAATCTTCCGCAGAAAAGTGCGGCGCAGCACGGTAGAATAGCGGCGATCTTTTCGCTAAGCAATTCCGCGAGGGGCCCCTTTTGTACCAACTCAGGCCCGGAATTGTCGACAATATGCGCTGCGCGATGAGAGCCGTAGCGCCGCGTCCGCAACATTGCAGCACCACGAGCATGGGGTTGCTTAGCCAAGCGATCGGTCCGGGACCAGAACACGAACAACATACCGGGCATGCGCAGCAAGTTTTCTACTTTGTTTTGAGGCTCTCATGACTAACCAGGCAGATAACGGCGCCTACGTGTTGCCGTTCGAGCAGTTGCGCATGGCTGACGTGGAAATCGTCGGCGGCAAGAATTCGTCGCTGGGCGAGATGATCTCCCAGCTGGCGCAAGCCGGCGTGCGCGTTCCCGGCGGTTTTGCCACCACCGCGCTTGCCTTCCGCGACTTCCTCGCCCACAACAACCTGACCGAGCGCATCTCCCAGCGCCTGAAGACGCTTGACGTCGACGACGTCAAGGCCCTGGCCGAGGCCGGTGCCGAGATCCGCGGCTGGGTCGCCACGGCCCCGTTCCAGCCGCGCCTGGAACAGGAAATCCGTGAGTTCTATGCCCGCGTGTCCGAGCGCGAAGGCGCCGAGGCCTCGTTCGCGGTGCGTTCGTCGGCCACGGCCGAAGACCTGCCCGACGCCTCGTTCGCCGGCCAGCAGGAGTCCTACCTGAACGTCAGCGGCATCGACGACGTGCTGGACAAGATCAAGCACGTGTTCGCCTCGCTGTACAACGACCGCGCCATTTCCTACCGCGTGCACAAGGGCTTTGCCCACGACGTGGTGGCGCTGTCCGCCGGCATCCAGCGCATGGTCCGCTCGGACCTGGCCGCTTCCGGCGTGATGTTCACCATCGACACCGAATCGGGCTTCCCCGACGTGGTCTTCATCACCTCCAGCTATGGCCTGGGCGAAACGGTGGTGCAGGGCGCGGTCAACCCGGACGAGTTCTACGTCTTCAAGCCGACGCTGCAGGCCGGCAAGTACCCGATCATCCGCCGCTCGATCGGCTCCAAGCTGATCAAGATGGAATTCACCAAGCCGGGCGAAGCAGGCCGCGTGAAGACCGTCGACGTGCCGGCCGAACTGCGCAACCGCTACTCGATCACCGACGAGGACGTGACCGAGCTGGCCCGCTACGCGATGATCATCGAGAAGCACTATGGCCGCCCGATGGACATCGAGTGGGGCAAGGACGGCAAGGACGGCAGGATCTACATCCTGCAGGCCCGCCCGGAAACGGTGAAGAGCCAGTCGGCCGGCAAGGCCGAGCAGCGCTTCAAGCTCAAGGGCACCGCTCCCGTGCTGACCAGCGGCCGCGCCATTGGCCAGAAGATCGGCACCGGCCCGGTCCGCGTCATCAACGACCCGTCCGAGATGGAGCGCGTGCAGCCCGGCGACGTGCTGGTGGCCGACATGACCGACCCGAACTGGGAGCCGGTGATGAAGCGCGCTTCGGCGATCGTCACCAACCGTGGCGGCCGTACCTGCCACGCGGCGATCATCGCGCGTGAACTGGGCGTGCCGGCCGTGGTCGGCTGCGGCGACGCCACCGACATCCTGAAGGATGGCACGCTGGTAACCGTGTCGTGCGCCGAGGGCGACGAAGGCCGCATCTACGACGGCCTGCTGGAAACCGAAGTGACCGAGGTCCAGCGTGGCGAGATGCCGGAAATCGACGTCAAGCTGATGATGAACGTGGGTAACCCGCAGCTGGCGTTCGACTTTGCGCAGATCCCGAACTGCGGGGTCGGCCTGGCGCGCCTGGAATTCATCATCAACAACAACATCGGCGTCCACCCGAAGGCCATCCTCGACTACCCGCAAGTCGATGCCGACCTGAAGAAGGCCGTGGAAAGCGTGGCCCGTGGCCACGCCAGCCCGCGTGCGTTCTACGTCGACAAGCTCGCCGAAGGCATCGCCACCATCGGTGCGGCCTTCTACCCGAAGTCCGTGATCGTGCGCCTGTCGGACTTCAAGTCGAACGAGTACAAGAAGCTGATCGGCGGTTCGCGCTACGAGCCGGATGAGGAAAACCCGATGCTGGGCTTCCGCGGCGCCTCGCGCTACATCGCCGAGGACTTCGCCGAAGCGTTCGAGATGGAATGCAAGGCCATGAAGCGCGTGCGCGATGAAATGGGCCTGACCAACGTCGAGATCATGGTGCCGTTCGTGCGTACGCTGGGCCAGGCCGAGAAGGTCATCGAGCTGCTGGCCAAGCACGGCCTGAAGCGCGGCGAGAACGGCCTGCGCATCATCATGATGTGCGAAGTGCCGTCCAACGCGATCCTCGCCGAGGAGTTCCTGCAGTACTTCGACGGCTTCTCGATCGGCTCGAACGACCTGACCCAGCTGACGCTGGGCCTGGACCGCGATTCGGGCATGGAGTTGCTGGCCAAGGACTTCGACGAGCGCGACCCGGCGGTGTGCTTCATGCTGTCGCGCGCCATTGCGGCATGCATCCGCCTCGACAAGTATGTCGGCATCTGCGGCCAGGGCCCTTCGGACCATCCGGACTTTGCCGCCTGGCTGGCCAAGGAAGGCATCAAGTCGATCTCGCTGAATCCCGATTCGGTGGTCGACACCTGGCAGAAGCTGGCCTCCTGAGGCTTTTGACGTCACAATAACGACATTAGCCGGCGCGCCTTCGGGCAGCCGGCTGGCACCGGCCCCTGCGTCAGGTGTTGAATCGGCCCCGCAGGCGCCTCTGGCGCTGCGGGGTTTTTGTTTTCGGGAATCGTTTTCAGAGATCGATTGGACGGGGAGTTCGGATGGCGTACTACATCTGGTTCGTGGCGGCGGTCGCGCTGGTGATCGTCGAGCTGAATACCGGCACGTTCTACCTGCTGATGGTGGCCGTGGGGCTGGCCGCCGGCGGCATCGCCGCCTTGCTGGGCCTGTCGCCCGCCGCGCAGACCGTGACCGCGGCGCTGGTCGCCGCGGTGCTGATCGCCGCACTGCGTCGTACCCGTTTCGGCAAGCTGCGGCGCGGCAATGCCTCAGCCGACCCCGCCGTCAATCTCGATATCGGCCAGGAACTCGACGTCCCCGCCTGGGACGCCAACGGGCGCGCACGCGTCCCGTATCGTGGCGCCGACTGGACCGTCGAGCTCGCGCCGAACTGCGCCGCGGCACCGGGCCGTTACCGTATCGTCGAAATACGCGGCAGCACGCTGGTCGTTTCGCCGCGCTGACCGTATCCAAGGGTTGCCCGGCGCCAGCCGTGCAACCATCCGCCTGCCGCCGTTCCGGCGGCGCCGTACCGCTGTTTCCTGACCGGAGGGTTGTTACATGCTCGCTTTTCAGCTTGGCCTGTTGCCGCTGATCATCCTTATTGCCGTGATCGTGCTGATCGCCAGGGGCATCAAGATCGTGCCGCAGCAGCACGCCTGGGTGCTCGAGCGCCTGGGCCGCTACCATGCGACGCTGACGCCGGGGCTGTCGATCGTGGTGCCGTTCGTCGACCGCGTCGCCTACAAGCACGTGCTCAAGGAAATCCCGCTGGACGTGCCCAGCCAGGTCTGCATCACCAAGGACAACACGCAGTTGCAGGTGGACGGCGTGCTGTACTTCCAGGTGACCGACCCGATGAAGGCATCCTACGGCTCGAGCAATTTCGTCGTGGCGATCACGCAGCTGTCGCAGACCACGCTGCGCTCGGTGATCGGCAAGCTGGAGCTGGACAAGACCTTCGAGGAGCGCGAGTTCATCAACCACAGCGTGGTCAACGCCCTCGATGAAGCGGCCGCCAACTGGGGCGTCAAGGTGCTGCGCTACGAGATCAAGGACCTGACCCCGCCCAAGGAAATCCTGCACGCCATGCAGGCGCAGATCACCGCCGAGCGCGAAAAGCGGGCGCTGATCGCCGCGTCCGAGGGCAAGCGCCAGGAGCAGATCAACCTGGCTACGGGCGCGCGTGAAGCGGCGATCCAGAAGTCGGAAGGCGAGAGGCAAGCCGCGATCAACAAGGCGCAGGGCGAGGCGGCGGCGATCCTGGCAGTGGCAGAAGCCAATGCCCAGGCGATCCAGAAGGTGGGCAACGCCATCCGCAGCGAAGGCGGCATGGATGCGGTCAACCTGAAGGTGGCCGAAGAGTATGTCGCCGCGTTCGGCAACCTGGCCAAGCAGGGCAATACGCTGATCGTGCCGGGGAATATGGGCGAGATGAGCAGCATGATTGCATCTGCGCTGCAGATCGTGAAGGGGCAGAAGGCCGGCGCCTGATCGGGCAGGCGCGGGCGGGGCGCGCCGTTACTCCTTGGTGTCGCCCTTCATGATGCGCGCCTTCTCGCGCTGCCAGTCGCGCTGCTTTTCTGTCTCGCGCTTGTCGAACTGCTTCTTGCCCTTGGCCAGGCCGATCTCGCATTTCACGCGGCCGCGCGTGTAGTGCAGGTTCAGCGGCACCAGCGTGTAGCCGCGCTGCTCGACCTTGCCGATCAGCTTCTTGATCTCGTCGGCCTTGAGCAGCAGCTTGCGCGTGCGCACCGGGTCGGGCTTGACGTGCGTGGAGGCGCTCTGCAGCGGGCTGATATGGGCGCCGATCAGGAACATCTCGGCGTCGCGCACCACCACGTAGCCTTCCTTGATCTGTACGCGGTTGGCGCGGATCGCCTTGACTTCCCAGCCTTCCAGCACGATCCCGGCCTCATATCGCTCTTCGATGAAGTAGTCGAAAAAGGCCTTCTTGTTGTCAGCGATGGTCATGCGTGCGGGTAGGGGAGCAATGGGTGAAAGCAGGCCGGATCGCTGCAGTGCCGCATGGCGAAGTGCCGCCAGCGACCAGCGTCGGCTAAAATCGGAATTCTAGCAAACCAGCCCCGGCACCGGCTGATGTCCTGGCGCGATACGCGCGGCATGGCCGGGAGCCAGATTTCCCAATACATGGCAGACGTCCATAAATCCGTGCTGCTCGGCTATTCCGCCGCGCAGATGTACGACCTGGTCACGCGCGTGGAGGACTATCCCAAGTTCCTGCCATGGTGCGGTGGCGTGGAGGTGTTCGAGCAGACCGAAACCACGCTCGACGCCAAGATCCATATCCATTTCAAGGGCATCCAGCAGTTCTTCCACACCCGCAATACGCAGGAGCGCCCGACCCGCATCGACATGACCTTTGCCGACGGGCCCTTCAAGACCTTCAATGGCGCGTGGCGCTTTACGCCGCTGCGCGAAGACGCCTGCAAGATCGAATTCCACCTGCACTATGAGTTTTCGAGCCTGCTGCTGGAAAAACTCATCGGCCCGGTGTTCAGCATGATCGCGAATACCTTCGTCGATGCCTTCGTCAAGCGCGCCGAGGTGGTATATGGCGCCAGCTGAAGGCGCGGGCACCGTGCATGTCGCGGTGTGCTATGCGCGGCCCGATGCGGTATTCCTGAAGGAGATCGACGTGCCCGCGGGTACCACGATCGCCGCGGCCATCGTCGGCTCGGGGCTGCAGCAGGCGTGCCCGGAAGTGGATCCGTCGACCATGCGGGTGGGCATCTTCGGCAAGCTCAAGACGCCCGATACCGTGGTGCGCGAGGGCGACCGCGTGGAGGTGTACCGGCCGCTGACTGCCGACCCCAAGCAGGCGCGGCGCAAGCGCGTGCAGAAGCTGCGCGAGGGCGGGGCGCGGGAAGGACAGAAATGGCTGCGCGGCAATGGCTGAGCCGGAAGGCTTGCGCCGCTGATGGCAACACTGACAGCAAGACGGGGCATGACGCCCCGTTTTTGCTTTCGGTTCAGCTGCAGTTCTTGTCGAGGCTGGCGCTGGTCTTGACCTGCTCGGCCTGGCGCTGATCGCTGTTCAGGTGCTGCAGCGAGCCATCCGGACCCGCTACCGCCGCGCGCATCCCTTGCTGCAGGCCGGCGGCGTAGTTGCGCAGCTGGGCGCAGCGGGCCTCGCGGTCGGCAGCCTCGGTTTCCTTGCGCGCCTCTTCCGCCGCGGCTTTCAGGCGGGATTCGCGGCGCTTCTGGAAGGCCTCTTCGGCCGTCGGCGGCGGGGCGGCCTCCTTGGGCTTGCCTGCGGCCTTGGTATGGGCTGGCGCGGCTGCGGGGACATTGGCGCTTTCCGCGCTGGCCGCCGCTACCGGCTGGTACTCGCCGGCAAAACGGCCAGGGGCGCGCAGCGCCCTTGGGGCTGCGCCGGACGGCGGCACGTCGCTGTAGACCATGCGGCCGTTGGCATCGCGCCATTGCCAGTAGGCATGGGCGTGGACCGAGGCGGTAGCCGTGACGGCGGCGGCAAGCAGGCACAGCACGGACGATCGTTTCATGGCGAGGCGTCTCAAAGTGGCTGGTAAGGAACGGGTGCGGCTGGAAGACTGCTGGGCCGCCGGCTGCGCGCGAGGCAATGCCGCGGCAGGCCTGCCGCGGGCGATGGCTTGGCGCCAAGGCATGGCGCCGGTTTGACCCTGGTGTTTCTGTTCTGCTGTTCTGATGTGGCTGTTCTGATGTGGCTGTTCTGATGTGGCGCGTGTGACCCCCGCGCCATCGTCCGCTAGTCTACGCAGACTTGTCGCTGGCGTGCAAGCGCACCGACCAGGCCACGCCGACCATCAGCAACACAATGGCGGCGATTTCCAGCGGCCGCGGCCAGCGGTGGTCGAAGATAAAGCCATAGGCCAGCGCGAACAGCGTCTCGAACACGATCATCTGGCCCGACAGCGTCAGCGGCAGGCGCCGGCTGGCGATATTCCACAGGTTGTTGCCGATCAGCGACGCGCCCAGCGCCACCGCGGCGTTGACCATCCAGAACCACTGCCAGTCGCGGCCGCTGTCGCCGGAGGTGAGGGCGTCGCCCGCCACCAGCCAGCCGATCACGGCCAGCACGGCCGATACCGCGCCGGTCGACAGCCCGTACAGCGCCGACCATTCATTGCCGCTGTAGTGCGGGTTGCGCTGCAGGTAGCGCGCGTTGTCGACCGCGTAGAGGGTCCAGCAGACCAGCGCGCCGGCGGCGGCGCAGACGCCGGCAAGCTTCTGCCAGCCCGGCCGCACGGCGTCGCCGGCCGCGGCGGCATGTGCGCTCTGGCCGCCGCCGAACAGGTCGATGTTGATGCAGGCGATGCCCACTGCCACCACCAGCAGCGGCCACAGCAGCCGCGACAGCGGCACCGCGCCGTGGTCGCGCCGGCCCATGATGGTGACCGAGATCGGCAGGATGCCAATGATCAGCGAGGTCGGTCCGACCCCGGCCAGCTGCACGCCGAAGGCCAGCAGCACGTAGTAGAGCAGGTTGCCGGTAAAGGCCTGGCGCAGCAGTGCCACGCAGTCGGCGCGGGTCAGCTTGCGGGCGATGCGCTTCATCAGCGGCAGGGCGGCAACGAGCGCGACCAGGCCATACGCCAGGTAGCGCCCGATCGCCAGCTCCCACGGCGAGAACACCGGCAGCAGCTTGGGCGCGATAAAGACCATGCCCCAGAACGCGCCCGCCAGCAGCCCGCACAATACGCCGATTCCCATGCTTTTCAACGCCCGGTTAAAAGGACGACGAGCATAGCAGACCACGCCGGAAGAGCGCCGGAAAACCCGTTGCCGTGCATCAGCCAGCCGTGCATTCCTGTATAATTCGCTTTTGCGCCTAGAGGATTTGCTATGCGTCTTGTCCAGAAAGCACTCACATTCGATGACGTGCTGCTCGTCCCGGCCTATTCGGCCGTCCTTCCCCGGGATGTTTCCCTCCGCACTCGCCTGTCCCGTTCGATCGAACTGAACATTCCGCTGGTGTCCGCTGCCATGGACACGGTGACGGAGGCACGCCTGGCGATCTCCATGGCGCAAGCCGGTGGCATCGGTATCGTCCACAAGAACCTGAAGCCCGCTGACCAGGCCCGCGAAGTGTCGCGCGTCAAGCGCTACGAGTCGGGCGTGCTGCGTGATCCGATCACCATTTCGCCGGACATGAAGATCCGCGATGTGATCGCGCTGTCGCAGCAGCATGGCATTTCGGGCTTCCCGGTGCTGGAAGGCAAGACCGTCGTCGGCATCATCACCAACCGTGACCTGCGCTTCGAGGAAGAGCTCGAGGCCCCGGTGCGTGCCAAGATGACCCCGCGCGAGAAGCTGGTGACTGTGGCCGAGGGCGCGCCGCTCGAAGAAGCCAAGCGCCTGATGAACCGCCACCGCCTGGAGCGCGTGCTGGTGGTCAACCAGGCCTTCGAGCTGCGCGGCCTGATCACGGTGAAGGATATCCAGAAGGCGGTCGAGAACCCGCTGGCGAGCAAGGACGACCACGGCCAGCTGCGCGTAGGCGCCGCAGTCGGCGTGGGCCCGGACAACGACGAGCGCGTCGAGTTGCTGGTCAAGGCCGGTGTCGACGTGATTGTGGTCGATACGGCGCACGGTCACAGCCAGGGCGTGCTGGACCGCGTGCGCTGGGTCAAGCAGAACTTCCCGCAGGTGCAGGTGATCGGCGGCAACATCGCCACCGGCGACGCCGCCCGTGCGCTGGTCGAGCATGGCGCCGACGGCGTCAAGGTCGGCATCGGCCCGGGCTCGATCTGCACCACGCGTATCGTGGCGGGCGTGGGCGTGCCCCAGATCACCGCCGTTTCCAACGTGGCCGAGGCGCTCAAGGGCACCGGCGTGCCGCTGATCGCTGACGGCGGCATCCGCTATTCGGGCGACGTGGCCAAGGCCCTGGCGGCCGGCGCCCACACCGTGATGATGGGCGGCATGTTCTCCGGCACCGAAGAGGCGCCGGGCGAAGTATTCCTGTACCAGGGCCGCTCGTTCAAGAGCTACCGCGGCATGGGCTCGGTCGGTGCGATGAAGGACGGCGCCGCTGACCGCTACTTCCAGGAAGACAACACCGCCAACGTCGACAAGCTGGTCCCCGAGGGGATTGAAGGCCGCGTGCCGTACAAGGGCTCGGTGATGGCCATCATCCACCAGCTGACCGGCGGCGTGCGTGCCTCGATGGGCTACTGCGGCAGCAAGTCGATCGCCGACTGGCACGAGAATGCCCAGTTCGTCCAGATCACGGCAGCCGGCATGCGTGAATCGCACGTGCACGACGTGCAGATCACCAAGGAAGCGCCGAACTACCATATCGACTGACGCGCAGCGGCTGCGCCCGCCGTCCGCCGCGGCGGCGGGGCGCCAACCCGCGATCATCGGGAGCAGGGCGCGCGTCGCGCAGCGCCGCCCTGGTCTGACCGGAATACAAGCCGGCCCCGACCCTGGCCCCGGCCGCGCGCCACGCCGGCGTTGCCTGTCCCGGCGTGCCTTGCTGCCAGCCGCACCACCGGCGGGGCCCAAGACAAGGAGCGCCAATGAAGGTGTTGCTGCGAGCCGTGCTGTTTCTGGATGCCCTGGTGGACCTGCTGCTGGGCGTCCTGCTGTTGATGTCCCCGTTCACCACGCTGTACGCGGCGCTGCAACTGCCGCAGCCGCAGCCCGCGCTGTTCGGGCAACTGCTGGGCGTGGCGCTGGCCGGCCTGTCGGTGCTGCTGTGGCAGGCCGCGTTCAACGGCCAGCTGACGGTACCGGTGGCACGCACGGCCGGCTATGTGAACCTGGCCAGCGCGATGCTGATCATTGCCTGGATGGTGTTCCTGGAGCTGCCGCTCGAAGGCGCCGGCAAGATCTGGCTGCCGACCATGGCGGTGGTGCTGCTGTTTTTTGCCGCGGTGCAGATCCCCGCGGCGAAACGCGTGCGCGTGCGCGAGCAGCAGCTGAAGATGGAACGCGCGCTGAAGGAACAGGAAACCAGGAAGGAACCCGGCGTCGCCCCCGCGGCGCGCCCAACGAAACCCCCAGAATACCGGCGCGAGCCGGTCATCACGCCGCCGCCGGGCTATGGCCCCGGCACGGAAGTCATGGCCGAGCCCGCAACGGAAGACACGCCATCGGCCCATCATGCACGACAAAATCCTCATTCTTGATTTCGGCTCGCAGGTCACGCAGCTGATCGCCCGCCGCGTCCGCGAGGCGCACGTCTACTGCGAAATCCACCCGAACGACGTCTCCGACGACTTCGTGCGCGAGTACGCGCCCAAGGCCGTCATCCTGTCGGGCAGCCACGCCAGCACCTACGAAGACCACCAGCTGCGCGCGCCGCAGGCGGTGTGGGACCTCGGCGTGCCGGTGCTTGGCATCTGCTACGGCATGCAGACCATGGCCGTGCAGCTCGGCGGCAAGGTCGAGTGGAGCGATCAGCGCGAGTTCGGCTATGCCGAGATGCGTGCCCACGGCCATACCGCGCTGCTCAAGGACATCGAGGATTTCCGCACGCCGGAAGGCCACGGCATGCTCAAGGTCTGGATGAGCCACGGCGACAAGGTCACCGGCCTGCCGCCGGGCTTCAAGCTGATGGCGTCGACCCCCAGCTGCCCGATCGCCGGCATGGCCGACGAGGCGCGCGGCTACTATGCGGTGCAGTTCCACCCCGAGGTCACCCACACCGTCAAGGGCCGCCAGATGCTGGAGCGCTTCGTGCTGCAGATCGCCGGCTGCAAGGCTGACTGGGTCATGCGCGACCACATCGAAGAAGCCGTCGCCAAGATCCGCGAACAGGTCGGCGACGAAGAGGTGATCCTGGGCCTGTCCGGCGGCGTCGATTCGTCCGTGGCCGCGGCGCTGATCCACCGTGCCATCGGCGACCAGCTCACCTGCGTTTTCGTCGACCATGGCCTGCTGCGCCTGGACGAAGGCAAGATGGTGATGGAGATGTTCGCCGGCCGCCTGCATGCCAAGGTCGTGCACATCGACGCTTCCGAGCAGTTCCTCGGCCACCTGGCCGGTGTGACCGACCCCGAGCAGAAGCGCAAGATCATCGGCCGCGAGTTCGTCGAAGTGTTCCAGGCCGAGGCCAAGAAGCTGACCAACGCCAAGTGGCTGGCGCAGGGCACGATCTACCCGGACGTGGTGGAATCGGGCGGCACCAAGACCAAGAAAGCCACCACCATCAAGAGCCACCACAACGTCGGCGGCCTGCCGGAAACGCTGGGCCTGAAGCTGCTCGAGCCGCTGCGCGACCTGTTCAAGGATGAAGTGCGCGAACTCGGCGTCGAACTGGGCCTGCCGCCGGAAATGGTCTACCGCCACCCGTTCCCGGGCCCGGGCCTGGGCGTGCGCATCCTGGGCGAAGTCAAGCGCGACTACGCCGACCTGCTGCGCCGCGCCGATGCCATCTTCATCGAAGAACTGCGCAAGACCATCGCCACCGAACAGGACGCCGCCGCGGGCCTGTGCGAGCCTGAGCACGTCGGCAAGAGCTGGTATGACCTGACCAGCCAGGCCTTTGCCGTGTTCCTGCCGGTCAAGTCCGTGGGCGTGATGGGCGACGGCCGCACCTACGACTATGTCGTCGCGCTGCGCGCAGTGCAGACCACCGACTTCATGACCGCGCACTGGGCGCACCTGCCGTATGCGCTGCTGGGTCGCTGCTCGAACCGGATCATCAATGAGGTGCGGGGGTTGAACCGGGTGGTGTATGACGTGTCGGGGAAGCCGCCGGCGACGATTGAGTGGGAGTGAGTTGACGTCCTTCGGGACTATCGCCAGTTATCGAAAAACTGCCGTAACATATTGATTTAAAAAGAAATACGTTACGGCAGCTATCGCCGGCCAGCGGAACAGGTTGGCGGTAAATGTGGCGGTAAGAACCGGAGGCCGGATTAAGACCCTCCCGTTCACTATTGAGACCAAACCGGTCTTTGACGGTAAAAGTCTCGTCTGGAAAGCTGATTTCATGCGGCTTTCCGGGCATCAGCAGGTCTCCTGACCCTTGACGGTAAAAGCCGTCACCAACAGGAGGAAAACCTCGATGCTTACCGACACCGCACTGCGTAATTTGAAGCCTAAGTCATTGACTTATAAGGCTTCTGACCGTGATGGGATGTACGTGACGGTATCGCCCACCGGTACCGTCACCTTCCGATACGATTACCGTCTCAACGGTCGTCGTGAGACCCTGACCATTGGCCGTTACGGGCCGGCGGGTATTTCGCTGGTGATGGCCCGCGAAAAGCTGATCGACGCCAAAAAGGCCGTTGCTCAGGGCAAGCCCCCGCTCTGGAGAAACAGCGCGAGAAGCGCCGGCTGACCGCCGCCAAGACCTTTGGCGACGTGACCGAGAAATGGCTGGTTGGCGCCCGGATGGCCGACAGCACCAAGGCGATGCGCAAGAGCATCGTCGATCGGGACATCCTGCCGGCCTTCCAGAACAGGCAGCTCAACGAAATCACCGCTGATGACCTGCGCGCCCTCTGCAATAAGGTGAAGGCGCGCGGTGCTCCAGCCACTGCGGTACACGTCCGCGACATCGTGAAGCAGGTCTATGCCTTCGCCATCCTGCACGGCGAGAAGGTGGACAACCCGGCTGAGGATGTAAGGGCCGCGTCGATTGCGACATTCGTGCCGAAGGATCGCGCCTTGTCGCCGCTAGAGATCCGGCTGATGGCGCGGCAGATGGAATCGGTGGCGACCTATCCGACCATCCGGCTGGCGCTGCGGTTCCTCGCGCTCGATCTACAACAAGGCCGAGTACGCCGAGCAGCGGCGCCACATGCTGCAGGAGTGGGCCAACATGATCGATGCCTGGATCGATGGCCAGACCTACGTGCCGAAGCTGATGCCGGAGAACGTGGTGGTGCCGGTACTGAGTGCGACCGTGTGACAGGGGGGCGCATGCAGATCCTCTTGGAATGTGCCGCTGATGGACGGCGGGTGGTTTGCCATTGTCGTAAAAAGATCACCGTAAGTGATCGAATTTTTCGTTTGCCGAACCATCGAGTCTTGGCAGAAGTTCGAGAAAGCTGTATTTTGAGCACTATGAGTGACCAAAATGCAGGAAAACTGAACCGCCTATTGGCTGATCTGGGCGACACGCGCCTGGTTTCCAGTCGCTGGCTACGGGCGCACAGCTACTCGAACAGCCTCGTCGCACGCTATGTGGGCAGTGGCTGGCTGGTGTCGCCGGCCCGTGGCGTGTATATGCGCCAGGGCGGGCGTCTGCAGTGGGATGGTGTGGTGCGCAGCCTGCAGGCCGGGGAAGGGATGCCGCTGCATGTGGGTGGGCGCTTCGCGCTGACCCTGCAGGGGCACGAGCACTACCTGCGCCTGGGCGATGCCGGGACGATTACCCTCTATGGGCCGGAGCGGCCGCCAGGCTGGATGAGCAAGCTGCCGCTGCAGGAGCGCTTCGCGTTCCTGGGCAAGGGTCCGTTCGATTTGCCTGCCGTGTCGTTCACGGCCGAGGTGTCCGAGTCCGTGCTGGCCGGGCAGGGGCTGGCGTGGCATCGGATGGACTCGGGTGCCGAGTCGGCACTGGTGTGCTCCACGCCCGAGCGGGCCATGCTGGAGCTGTGCGATGGCGTGTCGGATGCGGCGCTGGTCTATGAGGCTGATGCGCTGATGCAGGCGATGACGACGCTGCGGCCGCAGCGTGTCGGTCTGATGCTGCGCCACTGCCGCAGCATCAAGGCGAAGCGGCTGTTCCTGGCCCTGGCCGAACGCCACAAGCATGCGTGGCTGTCTCATGTGCCCCTCGATGGGGTCGAGCTGGGCCGGGGCAAGCGCGCGCTGGTGCCCGGCGGGCGCTTGCATCCGACTTACCAGATCACCCTACCGGGAGACCTCGATGAGCACCTGGCTTGACCATTGGGATCGGCGCTACACCGACCGGGTGCGGCTGCTGGTCGATATCCTGCCGGTGCTCGCGCAGGAGCCGCGCTTTGCGCTCAAGGGCGGCACGGCCATCAACCTCTTCGAGCACGACCTGCCGCGCTTGTCGGTGGATATCGATCTGGCCTGGCTGCCTGTCCACGACTACGCCGAGGATGCGAAGCTGATTGCCGAAGCCCTTGGGCGATTGGCAGATGTGCTGCGCGCCCGCCCGTTGCAACTGCAGGTGCAAACCTCGGCGGGCGAGGGCGCAGGGACGGTCACGCGGCTGGTGGCTAGCCGCGGCCGCGCGCGCGTGCAGATCGAGACGACGCCGGTGATGCGCGGCACGGTGCATCCGGTGCGCAGAATGGTGGTGCGCCCGCGGGTGGAGGACGCATTCGGCTTCGCCGAGGTGCAGGTGCTGGACTTCGCCGACCTCTATGCCGGCAAGCTCGCGGCGGCGCTGTCGCGGCAGCATCCGCGCGATCTTTTCGATGTGGGCTTCCTACTGGACGATGAACGGGCGGATGAGATGCTCTGGCGCACCTTCCTCGTGTACCTGACTTGCAGCCCCAAACCGGCGCGGGAGATGCTGGCGCCGCGCGCGCCTGCGGATTTCGAGGCCACTTTTGAGGCGCATTTCAAGGGCATGACGACCGAGCCCATTGAGGTCGGAGCCTTGCTGGAAAGCCGCGAGCGCCTGTTGTCGCGTGTGGCAGCCTGGCTGGATGAGCCGTCGTGTGCGTTCCTGTGGTCCGTGGAGAACGAGCAGCCGGACTTCGGCCTGATCGGGCTTGCGCATGCGGCGGAGTTGCCGGGTGTGCGGCGCAAGCTGCACAACCTCGCGCAGCGCACGGCAGACAAGCGTGCGGCAGACCGCCAGGCGCTTGAAGAAGCGCTGGCACGGGTTGCAGGCGGCAGATGATGAGGAGGGCTGACGCGATGGCTCACGATTTCACACTGGTCTATGAGTTAGGCCGAGACATGGGTTGCAGGACGATGCTCTGCGCCGACAGGCAGACAGCGAGTGAACCGATGCTCCGGTTGACTGGGAGCGGAGCCAATCATGAATGACAACGCACGCGCAGACCTACGGCGAAGCGGTCGATGCGGCCACGCTGATCCCGCACATGCTGGAGGCTTTCATGGCGGGGGATCGGGGCTTTCGCCGCAAAGCGCAGAAGAGCCTGCCGGTGCGCGCTCCAACCTGAACTTGCTAAAATGGCGCCATGCACGGGTAGGTGCTGGCCGTCCGCAATGGCAAAGTTCACTCACTACCAATGGCGATTTCCATTGGAACCTTGATCGGATTCCTACCGAGCGGACCCTAGGAGTCTTCGATTGAGAACCAATGAAGATGAGCACCATCACATGGGCCGATCTGGCCCGCCTCAAGAAGGCCGCCAAGGCGGCCAAAGCCATACTCCCCGACCTGACGCATATGCAACGGCTCAATGCCATTGCCGCGGCCGAGTATGGAGTGCGCCACTTCCACGAACTGGAGAAGCGCTACGACGCGCAAGTGGCCAGCCACGTTGACGTGGACGGCGGTGCGGACCACTGCCGCTTCTGCTCCTTCACCTTTGATGGGACGCTGCCAGCTGACATCAAGGCGCACAGCGAGCGGCATCAGCTCTTCGAGGAAGCGCAGGCGGCGCTGGGCTTCGTACCCATGCCGTACAAAGAGCGCGAGCAGGTCAAGCGCACCGGGTACGAATGGATGCGTTCGCCCGATCCGGGAACTCAGCGGCAAGGTGCGCTGGCTGTTCTGCTGTCCCACTTTGAGCGTTCGATGGAGCGCGCCGTCGACGGCGGGCGCTGGCACAAGCACCCATACTTCGTGGAGTACCTGGCGTATGCGCTGCTCGGCGCTGGCTTTATCCCCGAGTCGATCCGACAGCGGCTCGCCAAGGAGTACGGCGATAAGCCTGGGGTCATTCCGGCTGGCTCTACGGACTGGCCGTCGCAGGCCGCCATCAAGCTGAGCCGTTCTGCTCCTGATGCTGCCGCCTCTCTGCGGCTTCGAGAGAGCGTGGCGCAAGCTGCAAAAACTGCCGCAGAGGCGTCGATCGCTCCCTGACTTGAGTTGCCCGCGGAGGGGGAAATCTCCCTCCAAGGCACGACGGTGGGCGACGAAAAACAAGAACGAGCCCCCCATCGCAAAGCATATGACGATCGAGACCTACCGCCGGTACCGCCGCATACTGAAGACCATTCCTTTCAAGGGAAAGTACGCTCCGTATGGGTGGGGGGAGCTTCCTCAGACTCTGTGTATTGCCTGGCTACCCTATAGCCAGATGTTCGACGAATTCTCCCGAGAGTTGGCGAATGCGCTGAATGGGCTTGCTAACTACACGCATCAGTTGGCGGCTTGGCGCGATCTTCTGGCTCCGATGGATCAGCAGCGGTAACTGGATGCGGCTGTGGATTTCATTGATCCGGTTGCTACCGTGGCGCTCAATCTGCCGTATGTGATCCGTTCGCGCTTCATTTTTGCGTCGGCACACCTGTGCCACCAAGCCAATCACGCGAAACAAGGGGCCACGTGGAAGGACGAGTTTCCCTTGGATGGAGAGGTTTGGTTCGATGCGGCAGACAAGTATGGGAAGCCTTGGAAGCGCTACAGCACTTTCAAGGCTCGGCTGGAGAAGGTCGGAGCTAAGGACTACCAGACGGCCACCCACGACTTCCGAAACGCCTACAACCATCGGTTCTCTCCCCGGATCGTGATCGGGATTTCCAATCTCGTAACGCGACGGGTAAACAAGGCCACAGGCTCCGTGTCCTATGGCTTCGGTGAGACGCCGGCCCTGACGTTGCTGCGCGTCGTCGAGTTGCTGGAGACCCAGTGCGATCGAGCCCATCGAGCGTTTGAGTCTTTCCAACAGTTGGTAAGGGAGCACGAAGCCGCAATCCGCGGCGACAACACCGCATCCCTCGCCTCCATCGAGAAAGCATCCGGCCGTACAAGCGGTGTCTAGGGAGGATGACAACGCTTCTTCGTCTGCGCTATCGCTTATAGCGATTGATGATGGTGTCGCTAGGGTCGTCGCCGCGCAAATCGCTCCATCTTCCGCGCCAGCAAAAGATGCGCGCTTCTGACGGTAAAAGCGACTGAGGCTCCATGTCGATCTCTGCCAATCCCTTTAACCACGCGGGTTTGGGCGTCTTGTTGATGTTCGAGTGGGAGTGATCCCACGTCCGGCCTGAGCTGGCACCAAATAGCACGAAAGCACCTCTAAGCCCGCGTAACTGCGGGCTTTTTTCATGTGTGCCGAGCATGCCCAACGGTTCGGGGGCAAGTCCCCACCGCCGAAGACCGGGAGCGCCCGGAGAGAAGGGCGCAGCCGCCCTTGCCTCTATGCTGTCGATTTTGTAAGATTGCAGTCAATGAAGTCATAAATGAGATTTTGACTATGGCAATCCTGACAGTGCGGAATGTGCCCGATGAGGTGCATCGCGCGCTGCGCTTACGGGCCGCCGAGCATGGCCGCAGTACAGAGGCGGAGGTGCGCGCGATTCTGGAAAGTGCAGTGAAGTCGGAAAAGCGCATCCGCATGGGCGACGCTCTGGCGGAGCTTGGCCGTCGCGTAGGGCTGACAAACGATGATTTTGCAGTGTTGGACCAGGTGCGCGACAAGGTGCCGGCAGAACCCATGAGGTTTGAATGATTGTCTTGGATACGAATGTCGTCTCCGAGGCGATGAAGCCCGAACCTAGCCCGGCCGTGCAAGCTTGGTTGAATGAGCAGGTAGCGGAAACCCTCTACCTGTCCAGCGTGACGCTGGCCGAACTGCTGTTCGGCATCGGCGCGCTGCCGAACGGGAAACGTAAGAAAGGCCTGGGCGAAGCCCTGGACGGCTTGCTCGAACTGTTCGGCGAGCGGGTGCTGATGTTCGACACCGAAGCAGCTCGCCATTATGCCGAGCTGGCGGCGAAGGCCCGCACAGCCGGGAAGGGTTTTCCAACACCCCACGGATATATTGGGGCTATTGCGGCTTCCAAGGGATTTATCGTAGCAACACGCGACACCAGCCCTTTCGAAGCCGCTGGGCTTACTGTTATCAATCCTTGGAACCATCAGTAAATCCGACGGCACCAACCTGTCGCAAACCACTGTCACCGCGATTCAGCAGGTGGCGCAGGTCCAGAAGCAAATCGAGCAATACCGGACGCCGGTTGACGATAATAGATGCTCCCCTACCGGCATCCCTGCAATGCTGCCGTGACCCAACTTACGCTACCAGGATTCGAGGCACCCCAGCTGGCTGCGGAACATCGCTTGTTCTTTGCCGCGATGCCCGATCCGGACGCCGCTGCGCGCATGGCTGAGATAGCCGGAGGGCTGCGGGTCGAGATGCATGTCAAGGCCAGGCCGCTGCGCTCGGAGCGCCTGCACATTACGCTGCACCATCTTGGCGACTTTGCACGTGTGCCGGAGGTAATCGTCGCGCGTGCATGCGCCGCGGCCACAAGCCTTGACCTGCCGCCATTCGGCGTGACGCTGGATCGGATCTCCAGCTTCAATGGGCGGCCGGGACATCATCCTTTGGTGCTGACCGGGAGCGCCGGACTGGATGCATTGATCGGCTTTCAGCAAGGACTTGGGGACGCTCTCAGAGGGGCCGGCCTGCGCGTGTCACGCGCGCGTTTCACGCCCCACCTCACGTTGCTGTACGACGAAAGCAGGTTCGCTCCGCGTGCGATTGAACCGATCAACTGGACCGTACGCGAATTTGTCCTGATCCACAGCTGGTTTGGCAAGACGCACTATGACGTAAAAGGGCGCTGGCCGCTGAGGGGAAGCGGCCCATCGGTCTGAGGCCAGATGCGTTGCGACCGCCGGGCGCCTGGCACTTCCCGTAGTTCCAGCTCAGGCCTGCGGCCCGCGGTTCGCTGCATCCATTGCCGCAAACACTTCTTCGGCCATGTGGAACGCCGAGTTGGCGGCCGGCACGCCGCAATAGATGGCGGTCTGCAGCAGCACTTCCTTGATCTCGTCGCGCGTCACGCCATTGCTGGCGGCGGCGCGCAGATGCAGCTTCAGTTCCTCGGCGCGGTTCAGCGCCACCATCATCGCGATGGTCAGCAGGCTGCGCGTGTGCCGCGGCAACCCTTCACGGGTCCAGATCTCTCCCCAGGCATAGCGCGTGATCAGGTTCTGGAATTCCTCGTTGAAAGGTGTCAGGCGCGCCAGCGAGCGGTCTACGTGGGCACTGCCCAGCACCGCGCGCCGCACGGACAGGCCGGCCTCGTAGCGGGCCGGGTCGTCGGTGACGGGCAGGCGGCCCAGAATGAAGTCGAGCAGCGCGGCGGTAAAGCGGCCCGGTTGCTCGAAACTGGAGATATGCGCCGCCGGCAGTTCGACAAAGCGCGCATCCGGCATCGCGGCGGCAAGATCGCGGCCTTCCTGCGCCGTCGTGGACGGGTCGTCGCTGCCCGCGATGACCAGCACCGGCACGGGGATCGTGCGCACGGCTTCGCGGAAATCCGCATCGCGCACCGCGGCGCAGCTGGCGGCGTAGCCGCGCGGGTCGAGTGCCACCAGCACCGCGCGCAGCGGGTCGAGCGCGCGCTCCGCGGTGGCCGCAAATCCCGGGGTGAACCAGCGCTGAATGGACGGCTCCACCATGATGTCCATACCGTCGCGCAGCACGCTGTCGATGCGGGTATTCCAGCCGTCGGCATTGCCGATCTTCGCCGCGGTATTGGCCAGGACAATCTTCGGGAAGCGTTGCGGCGCATGCACACCCAGCCACATGCCGGTCAGGCCTCCCATCGACACGCCGCAGAAGACGGCCTGCGCGATGCCCAGCACGTCCAGGATGGCCAGCACGTCGCCGCCCAGCTGCTCCATGGTGTAGGCATCGCCGGGCGCGGTCGAGCGTCCGTGGCCGCGCGTGTCATAGCGCACCACGCGAAAGCGCCCGGCCAGGGCGTCGGCCTGCGGCTGCCACATGGTGTGGTCGGTGCCGAGCGAATTGGAAAAGACGATGGCCGGCGCATGGTCCGGGCCATCCACGGTATAGAAGAGCCGGGCGCCGGCGTGATCGAGATAGGGCAATGCTGTCTCCGGGAATCCTGTCTGTGGTGGTGTGCAATCAGCCGGCGCCGCGCTGCGCCAGCGCCGCGTGCCAGGCCTGCACAGCGGCATCGGTAAAGGCCGCGGACTGGCCGGCATAGTTGGCGGGATCGGCCAGGCGGTCGAGCGCGGCATCGTCGAGCAGCCCCGCGTGGGCGGGGTTCTCGCCGAGCGTCCGCGCCAGCGCCTCGCGCAGGGTGGTGCCTTGCGCCACCGCGCGGCGCGATGCCTGCTCGACCACATGGTGCGCTTCAAGCCGTCCGATGCGGCCGCCGAGTTCCAGCATGGCGGCCTCGCCGAGGATCAGGCCGTGCGTGAGGCCGAGGTTGGCGCGCATGCGCGCCGCATCGACCTGCAGCCCTGCCACCACCTCGCCCATCTGGCGCAGCGCGCCCGCTGCCAGCGTGACGATCTGTGGCAGCGTATCCCATTCCGCCTGCCAGCCACCCAGCGCGCGCTCGTGTTCCTGCACCATGCCTGACAGCATGGTGGCTACCAGCGGCGGCACGCGCACCGATGCCGTCAGCACCGCCGCGCAGCCGACCGGATTGCGCTTGTGCGGCATGGTGCTGGAACCGCCGCGGCCGGGACCGGCGGGCTCGGCGACCTCCGCCACCTCGGTCTGCATCATCAGCGAGATATCGCGCGCCATCTTGCCCAGCGTGCCGGTGAGCATGCCGAGGGTGGTGGCCACCTCGACCAGCCGGTCGCGATGCGCATGCCAGGGCAGGGCGGGCAGGTCCAGCCCCAGCTCGCACGCCAGGCCGCGGGCCACGTCGGGAGCAGAAACGCCGAGGCTGGCCAGCGTGCCGGCTGCACCGCCGAACTGCAGCGCGCGGGCGCGCGCCTGGGCCGCGTCCAGCCGGCCCAGGTCGCGGCGCAGCGCATCCAGCCAGCCAGCAGCCTTCAGGCCGAAGGTGGTGGGCAAGGCGTGCTGCAGCCAGGTGCGGCCGACCATTGGCGTGCCGCGATGCGCCGTGGCCAGCGCGGCGCAGGCATGGCCCAGTGCAAGCAGGTCTGCCTGCAGCGCGGGGAGGGCATCGCCCAGTTGCAGCACCAGCGCGGTGTCGAGGATGTCCTGGCTGGTAGCGCCCCAGTGGACGAAGCGCGCGGCTTCCGCATCGCGCGCCGCCACGGCGGCGGTCAGCTGTTTCACGAAGGGAATGGCGAGATTGCCGGCAGCCACGGCGGCCTGGGCCAGCGCATCCAGGTCGATGACGGCACGGTCCGCGCAGACTTCGGCGATGACCGGGGCAGCCGCCGCGGGAATCACGCCGCAGCGGGCCTCGGCACGGGCCAGCGCCGCTTCGACGGCGAGCATGCGTTGCACGGCGCCGGTATCGGAGAAGATCTCCAGCGCGGCCGGGCTGCCGAACATGGAATCGGTGAGGCGGGTCGAGCTTGGCATTGGGGGCGTGGAAAATGTGTGCCGCCGCGACATCGGCGGCACGATGTTGCGTGATGCGTCAGATGTCGAAGAATACCGTCTCGCACGGGCCCTGCAGCACCACGTCCCAGCGCAGCGTGCCATTGCCCTGGGCCGAAGCGACGAGCGTGCCGCGCCGCCCGGCTGGCACTTGTGCCAGCACGCTGTCGGCGGCATTGGCCTCGGCTTCGTCCGGGAAGTACAGGCGCGTGGCCACATGCTTGACGAGGCCGCGCATGAACACCGACACCATGATGTGCGGCGCCTGCGGCTTGCCGTCTTCGCCCGGCACCACGCCCGGTTTGACGGTGACAAAGCGGAACGAACCATCCTCGGCGGTGGGCACGCGGCCGAAGCCGGTGAAGCCCGGCACCAGCGGCAGCTCGCGCGTGTCCTCCGGGTGGCGGTAGCGGCCGGCCGGGTTGGCCTGCCAGATCTCGACCATGCCGTCGGGCACCGGGGCGCCGGTGCCGTCGGTCACGCGGCCTTCGATGACGATGCGCTGGCCGGCCAGTTCAGGGGCGTCGGCGGTGAGGTCGGCGCAGTTCAGGCCGGTCAGGCCGATGTGCAGGTAGGGGCCGACAGTCTGGGAAGCGGTGGCATACAGCATGGTCTTACTCCATCGGCGTGGCATCGCGGCCACGCAGCACGATATCGAAACGGTAGCCCAGCGCGTATTCAGGCTGCGTGGTTTCCCAGTCAAGCGCGGCGATCAGCCGCTGGCGTGCCTTCTCGTCGGGCACGCAGTTGAAGATCGGGTCGAACGGCAGCAGCGGGTCGCCCGGGAAATACATCTGCGTCACCAGGCGCGTCGCGTACGCGTTGCCGAACAGCGAGAAGTGGATATGCTGCGGCCGCCAGGCGTTGTGGTGATTGCGCCAGGGATAGGCGCCCGGCCTGATGGTCTTGAACTGGTAGCGGCCGTCGGCGTCGGTCACCGTGCGGCCTTCGCCGGAGAAATGCGGGTCCAGCGGGGCATCGTGCTGGTCGCGCTTGTGCACGTAGCGGCCGGCGGCGTTGGCCTGCCAGACCTCGATCAGCGCATGGGGGACCGGGCGGCCGTTCTCGTCCAGCACGCGGCCGGTGACCAGGATCCGTTCGCCGATCGGCTCGCCGCCATTGCCGACGGTCAGGTCGTTGTCGCCCTCACGCATAAACTCGGCGCCGAAGGTCGGCCCCGTCACTTCGGACAACGACTGCGGAATCCTTACCAGCGGCTGCGACGGCGAGCGCAGCACGGTCGAGCCATAGGGATCGAAGCGGTATTCGGGCTGGGTGTCCCAGTAGGGACGGCGGTACTGGGCAAGGCTGGGCATGCTGTTCGTCTCCGTGTTGTGGGGGTTGCAATGACTTTAAGACACGCTTAAATTCAAGTAAATTGAGATATTCGGAAAGTTAGATGAATTTTTGATATGGAACCGCAAGGGCAGGCCATCCTGGATATCTTTCGCAGCCGTGTGCGGCTGCGCCACCTGTATTGCTTCGTGGCCGTGTCGCAAACACAGCATCTCGCACGCGCCGCTGACCGTCTCGGGCTGACCCAGCCGGCCGTTTCCAAGACACTGAGCGAACTGGAGGAGCTGGCCGGCACCCGGCTGCTGGTGCGGCGGCGTGCGGGCACCGAACTGACCACCGCCGGCACGCGCTTCCTGCAGCATGCGTTGCGCATCCTGGCCGACATCGATGCCGCCGCCGGCAGCGTCACGGGCGAAGCGTCGCAGACGCACGAGCGCATCCGCCTGGGGGCGCTGCCGAGCGTGGTACCCGCCGTGCTCACCGATGCCGTGCTGCGGTTTCGCGCCAGCTTTCCGGAGGTCGGCCTGGACATCCGGACCGGCATGAACCGCAACCTGATCGACCAGCTCAAGGCTGACGTGCTGGACCTGGTGATCGGCCGCATGGACGATCCGATGGCCATGGAAAGCCTGTGGTTCGAGTCGCTGGGGCCTGACTCCCTGGTGCTGGCCGTGCGTCCCGGCCATGCGCTGGCACAGGCCTCGCGCCCCACGATGCTGGACTGCCTGGCGTGGCCGCTGGTGATTCCCGCCGTGGGTTCGATACCCCGGCACAACACCGAAAGCCTGCTGGCGCGCCACGGGCTGCGCCTGCCGGACGGATGCGTGGAAACCTCCGACGCCTACCTGGGGCGGCTGCTGGCCGAGCAGAGCGATTGCGTCTGGGCAGCGCCGATGTCCGCCGCCCGCCGCGCGATGGATGAAGGCGGCCTGGTGTCATTGCCGATCGATACCCTCGGCACCGAGGAACCGGTCGGCCTGCTGCGGCACAAGGACCGCACGCTGACGCCGATGGCCGAGGCGCTGGCGGACTGCGTCCGGGCGGCGGCGCATCGGGAGGCTTCATTGCACGGTCGGCCGGCCCCGTGACGGGCAGCTCAGGAACAGCGGCGGACGGGCTTCGCTTACTTCTTACTCGGCAATGACATGCGCAACCTTGATGGTCTGCGCATAGCGAGCCGCCTCGTCGGCAATGACCTTCGCGTAGTCCGCGCTCGATCCTCCCACGGGTTCGATACCGGCAACGTGGAACTGCGAGACCACCTCGGGCATCTTGACTGCCTCGGAAACCGCGCTGGCCATTTTTTTGACCACGGCGTCCGGGGTTCCCTTTGCGGCAAGCAATCCGACCGTCACGGCGAAGTCGTAGCCTGGCACCACCTCGGAGATCGCCGGAATCTGCGGCGCGAGATCGGAGCGCTTCAGCGAGTTGGTGCCCAGAATCTTGACTTGCCCCGATTTGACGAAGCCGGATAGCGAAGGCAAGGCGGCAAACACCACCTGGACCTGGTCCCCGATCAAAGCCGGAACGGACTGGCCGGAGCCACGGAACGGCACGTGCTTGATATCCAGCTTGAGGGCGGTTTTCAGTGCTTCCATCGACAGGTGATGGGTGCTGCCGATGCCGGAAGATCCGTAGTTCAGCGCACCCGATCTGGATTTCGCCAGCGCGACAAAATCGTTGAGCGAGTTGGCTGGAACGCGTGCATTGACGGCGAGGAAGAGCGGGGACCTGGCGGCAAGCGAGACGGGTACGAAATCGCGCTTGGGTTCATAGGACAGGTTCTTGTAGATCGCCGGATTGATGGACATCATCGAGCCGTCGGTCACCAGGAACGTGTAGCCGTCGGCAGGGCTCGTCATGAGCGCCTGGGCGGCGACCACGCCATTGGCGCCGGGCCGGTTGTCGACGACGACCGGCTTGCCCAGTCGTTGGGTGAGCTGCTGGGACAGAACGCGTGCAACGGTGTCAGGCAAGCCGCCGGGCGCATAGGGAACAATGAAGCGGATGGCCTTGGCGGGCCAGGCATCGGTGCTGGCCATGGCCAATGCGGGAACGAAGGCTGCGGTGAGGCCGAGGCCCAGGCTGAGGCAAAGCCTGCGTCGTGCAAGCCGGGTTTGGGGGCGGTTCATGTGTTGTCTCCACGTTACGATCGTAGTGCATGCGGCGGCCCCTGGCGATGCCGTTCTGACGACGGCATTCGTGGGCTCGCTGCGCTGGGGTTATCCGGATGGTGGTCTTGGGCGAGCCATGGGTTCAGGCGACCGGTGATACGTCGGCCGGATGTGGCGAAGCCCTTGCCTGGCGCGTGAGCGTCACGTCCCGCTCCTCGCGCGCCGAGGTCAGCATTGCCAGGCAGACCTCGAGCGTGGAGCGTGCCCACGCGCCATCATGGAGCGGCTCGCGCCCATGGACGACGGCATCGACCAGTTCGTCGATGACCTCGAAGCGGGGCACCGCCGGTGCCGGCAGGGGGATGTGCTCGCGCTGCGAGTCGGCGTAGACCCAGATGCCGTCCGGCATCGGCCGGATATCGGCATGCTCGCAGCTCACGATGACGGGGCCGAAGTGCTGGTTTGAGAGGGCGCGTTCGGCGCCGGCGGGTGCCTGCCACGACGGGCCGCCATAGGTGCCATCCGCCTTCAGGCGCGCCTCCGCGTCCGCCGAGCCGATCGACGCCAGCTTGCGGCGCGCGCGGCCGTAGTCCGCCTCGCGCGTGGCGAATCCCATCTCGCTGAAGCCGCCGTTCCACGGGTCCGTGTCGAACCGGCCATAGCCGCTGTAGGTGAGCGACGCGTAGGCGCCGTCCTCGAACCAGAGCATGGCGCCATAGGCGCCCTCGGTCGGACGGGCCGGGTCCCATCTGCCCAGTGTCGCGCGCACACGTGTGGCGGGAGCGCCTGCCAGCAGCCGCACCACGTCGACCTGGTGCGCGGCCTGGCTGAATACCACGCCGCCGCCGGCCTCCGTCTGCAATTCTTCCGGGCGCCGCGGGCGGTACAGGAAGTCGGTGTAGTTCAGCGCGTGGATCATGCGCACCGCGCCGAAGCGCCCTGACGCGATCAGTTGCCGCGCGTGCAGGTATGGCGAATCGAAGCTGTGGCAATGCCCCACGATCACACGTACGCCGCCGCGCCCGCAAGCCTCGATGATCCGGTCGCACTCGGCCAGCGAGATCGCCATCGGCTTTTCCACCAGCAGGTGCTTGCCGTGTTCCGCCGCCAGGCACGCATGCGCGGCATGGTACTGGTGCGGGCTCGCGATGTAGACGGCATCGAGGTCGGGCGACGTCACCATTGCCGCCAAATCCTCATAGACAGGCGCATCGAAATCGCGCGCGAACTGCTGGCGTGCCGCCTCGCGCGGATCGCAGGCGGCGGCGAGCCGCACGCGCTGGTCCGCGAGGAACGTGGGCAGCATCAGCGAGAAGGCCCGGCCGAGCCCGACCACGCCCAGGCGTACTTGCCGGGTTGCGTTGGCGCTCATAGGTCGATCACCAGTTCCGCGCACTTTGCCCGCGAGACGCAGATCATCACCTGGTGGTCCATCTCCTCCGGCATCAGCACCATGTCGCGATGGTCCGCCTCGCCCGAGACCAGCCCGGTGCGGCAGGTGCCGCAGGTGCCGCTCTCGCAGGATGACGGCACATTGCAGCCATGCTGGCGCAGCACGTTCAGGATGCTCGCCCCGACCGGCACTTCGTAGCGTTGCCCGCTGCGGCTGAGCACCACGTCGAACGGCTTGTCATCGGCGCGCACGCCGCCGCCCTCGTTGAAGCTTTCGAAGTGGATCCGGGTGGCGGGCCAGTGCCCCGACATGTCGCGCACCGCCTCCATCAGGCCGCGCGGGCCGCAGCAGTAGATGTGGGTGTCGCACGGGCGCTCGAGCACCGGCCACAGATCGAAGGCCCTGGCAGGATCGCCGAAATCGTGGTGGATCTTCACCTTTCCCTTGAGTTCGGGCGCCTGCAGTTCGTCCAGGAAAGCCGTGCTTTCCGGCGAGCGCGTGAAGTAATAGAGCCGCCACTTTGCGGTGGAAAGCTCGTCGAAGCTGCGGATCATCGAGAGAATCGGCGTAATGCCGATGCCGCCGGCGATGAAGACGAATGCCCTGGCATCCTCCTGCAGCGGAAAGGCGTTGTCAGGCAGGCCGACCGGGATCAGGTCGCCCTCGCCGGCGTCGTCGCACAGGCTCTTCGAGCCACCCTGTCCCTGTTCGTCGCGCTTCACGGTGATCACGTAGCGGTGACGCTCGGCGGGGTCGTTGCACAGCGAGTACTTGCGCAGCATGCCGTTGGGCACCTGCACCTTGATGTGCGAGCCCGGCGTGAACGGCGGCAGTTCGGTGCCGTCCGCCTGCACGAACTCGAAGCTGCGGATGCCTTGCGCGGCGTCGTGGATGCGCGCGATGCGCAGCAGCATCGGCGTGTCTGCATGGGGTTCGGGATGGTGCGGTGTGGTAGTCATGATGCGCATTCCTGTCAGTCGACGATGCGCATCGACAGGTCGATCGCGCGCACGTCCTTGGTCAGCTTGCCGCTGGAGATCCGGTCCACGCCGGTGGCGGCGATGGCCTGCAGCGATTCGAGGTCGACGCCACCGGAGACCTCCAGCAGCGCCCGCCCGGCGTTCAGCGCGCAGGCGCGCCGCATGTCGTCGAGGCTGAAGTCGTCCAGCAGGATGCTGGTGGCCCCGGCGGCCAGGGCTGCCGCCAGCTCCTCCAGGTCTTCCACCTCGATCTGCACCGGCACGCCGGCACCCAGCTGCGCTGCGCGTTCGAGCGCCTCGCGCACGCCGCCGGCCGCGGCGATATGGTTCTCCTTGATCAGGATGGCGTCCCACAGCCCCAGGCGATGGTTGGCGCCGCCGCCCACGCGGACCGCGTATTTCTGCGCCAGGCGCAGCCCGGGCAGCGTCTTGCGGGTGTCGAGCATCGCGCAGCCGTTCGGATTGGGCGATACCCCGGCGATCCGCTCGACGTAGCGGCGCGTCACGGTGGCGACGCCGGACAACGTCTGCAGGAAATTCAGCGCCGGGCGTTCGGCGGACAGCAGTGCCCGCGCGTCTGCGGTGATGCGGCAGACCTCGGCGCCGGCCAGCACGGCCTCGCCCTCGGCAATCCGCCATGCGATCGACGCGTCCGGATCGAGCCGCGCCACGCATGCGTCGAACCACGGCTGGCCCGCGATCACCGCGTTTTCCTTCGCCACCACGCGCGCCTGCACGTGCCTGGCCGCAGGCACGAGCTGCGCCGTCCAGTCGGCGCGCCCGATGTCCTCGCGCAGCGCGTCGTCGACGTTGCGGCGCAGCGCCTGCTCGAGGGTTTCGTTGTACTCGAACATCTTTGCTCCTGGATGTGCGCGGGCAGGGGGGCGCCCGCGCGTTCGTCAGATGCTGTAGGACTCGTAGGTGGCGGGATGGAACATTTCCGCCACCGGTACCAGCCGCTCGGACAGGCCCTGGCCATGGTGATGGCGGGAGAACGTCTCCAGCGTGCGCAGGTTCGCCTGCACGCCGTACGACCAGTAGTCCTCGCCCAGCGTCTCGCGCGCGGCCTTCAGCATCTCCTCCACGAACGGCATCGTCACCTTGGTCGCGGAGGTATCGGACAACTGCGCCAGCGCGTACGCCTTGGACTGGCTGAACGCCTTGAATACGGCGCCCGGCAACCACGGCTGCGCCTCGGCAAGGGTCTTGCGGATGCCCACCACATGCATGATGGGAAACACGCCGGTGCGCCGGAAGTAGTCTTTCGCCTCGGCGGTCGGATCGTCGAAGAGCCAGCCCACGTTTTCGTTGCGCAGGGCCGCCGCGCCCGGGGGCCGCGGTGCGATGAAGCCGTCGATCTCGCCGCTGTCGAGCAGGTCGGAGATCGTGCGGCCTTCGGGCGCTGCCTCGACGCGGACATCGGCGGGAAGCTGCAGCTTCACCTTCTCAGGACGCCCCGGCGTATCGATGCCGCCGCGTACCCAGGTCACATCGGACGGGTGGATGCCAAAGTCGTCCTGCAGGATCGCACGCGCCCACACGATCGCGGTGAGCTGGTACTCGGGAATGCCGATGCGGCAGCCTTTCAGGTCCTGGGGACGTCCGATACGGTCCTTGCGCACGTAGATGGAGGTGTGGCGGAACGCCCGCGAGAGGAACACGGGCACCGCGATGTACGGGCAGTCGCCGCGCGCGTGCCTGACCAGGTAGCTGGAGAAAGACAGCTCGCTGATATCGAAGTCCTGGCTGCGCATGGCGCGGAAGAACATTTCCTCGGGGTTGAGCGTCATGTAGACGGGATCGACGCCGTCGATCTGGACGCGGCCATCGAGCAGCGCGCGGGTACGGTCATAGTCGCCCATGGCGACGGAGAGGCGGAGTCTGGTCATCGGTGATGGAGTGGGGGCTCGGGGGAATGCGGGTAGTGCCCAGCGGGGATATGGAGAGATGGGCGCCTCACGCCGTGACGGAGTACGACGGCTCCAGCTCGGGCAGGTCCTGCCCGCCGGCCCAGACGTATTGCACGTTGAACGTACGCCAGTCATCGGCCTTCGGCACGATCGCCTGGAATGCGCAGACGTCGGCGGGAATCGTATTGGCGCCCGTGCCGATCGCTTCGCCGCCTTGCTGGAAGGCCCTGACGGCGTCCAGCATCTGCTTGCGGAACTCGACGATGGCGAGATCGCTCGCGCCCAGCCGGTCGTGGCTGCGGTCGGCGATCGGGCCCATCGTCAGCCACATCGCGACGTCCTGGTTCGGGAAGCCGGCAATCCCGGTGAAGTTGCCCGCCTTCATCGCCTGGCGGTCCTGCCAGAAGCGGTTGTCGACGTTGCGCAGCGGGCGGTAGTACGCGTCCAGGTCCACGCCGACGGTCTGGCGCAGGAACTTGCGCCACGTCTCCGTTTCAGGCGTCTGTGCCGGATGGCCCCAGGCGATGAAGTAGAACGCCGTGTTGGTGTCGTCCATCGGCACGTTGATGTTGGCGACGTTGTAGAGGTTGTTCGGCGGGATCAGCGCGGTCGCCGGCGCAACGAAGACCGTGGAGCGCACATAGTCATGCGTCTGCGCCTGCTGGATCGGCCTGCGGATGGCGGCGTAGCGGAAGCCGTAGCCGCCGCGCTGCACCTGCAGCCGCGGCGCCTTGTCGGTCGAAGGGCGCAGCCACAGGCTGTCGGTTGCCTTGGCGCAGTCCACGCGCGCCGGCACCATGTCCGAGCTGTGCAGGCTCGAGCTATGCGCGGAATCGATCGCGCCCTCCAGCACCTGTGCCCAGTTGCAGGGCAGCAGCACTTTGGCGATGCTGACGCGGGCATCCTCGGTCGGCGCCCAGCGTGGCGGCACGAATTCCGGCACCGCGTCCGCCGGTCCCATGTACGCCCACACCATGCCGCCCCATTCCTTGACGGGATAGGCCTTGTGCTTGACTTTCTCCGCCATGCCGCTGGATGCGGGCTCGGAGACCATCTCCAGCACGTTGCCCTCCACGTCCATCTTCCAGCCGTGATAGAGGCAGCGCAGGCCGCCTTCCTCGTTGCGGCCGAAGACCAGCGATGCCCTGCGGTGCGGGCAGTACTCGTCCATCACGCCGACGCGGCCGTCGCTGTCGCGGAACACGACCAGGTCCTCGCCGAACACGCGCGCCTTCACCGGCGCGCCATCGGGCTCCGTCACTTCCTCTAGCAGGCAAACCGGCGTCCAGTGCCGGCGCATCAGCTGCCCCATCGGGGCATCGCCTTCCACACGGCACAGCAGATCGTTTTCTTCCTTCGTCATCATTGGGGGGCTCCTGGCCATCGCATCCCGGGCGCTGGCCGGTCTGGCGTTCTGGCTTTGCTTGAAAAATACTTAGTGGCCTAAGAATAATCAGCGTGAACATCGATGGCAAGGCTGGATTGGGAAACCAAGGGAAAATACTTAGGGGGCTAATTAAAGGAGGGCGTAGGCGGCCGGCGGGGACGCAAGGTATCGGCTTGCGAGATGCTCGGTGGACGGGCGAAAACGTGCCGGCGCGAAGCAGGCAGGTCGCAGCCGGGAAGATCGGGAGGGGAAGGGGAAAGGGGGAGGGGAGCGGCCGGCGATGTGTTGGAGGAAACGGGGCTGCCAGCCACAGTCCCCGTGCGGTCGCCCGGTGGGCCAGTCTTCAGGCTTCGGACGCTCCCTGCGCCGCCGGATTCGCCGCCGCCGGCTTCTTGTCGTGCCGCGGCGGCTCGATGTATTCGATATTGCCCAGCACCAGCGCGCGCCCGGCGAAGGCGGCGCCCGCGGTTTCCAGCGCAAAGCGCTCGGCGTCGCGGCTGCGCACCTGCTCGGTCAGCGCGTCGGCCTCGTCCTCGGTGGCGCCCAGCGCCAGCACGGCCTGCCGGCCCATCTGCAGCGCCGATTCAAAGGTCTCGCGCACCACGTGGTCGGCATCGCTCCTGACCAGTTCCAGCGCGTGCTCGCGGTCGAAGGCGCGCACGATCAGCTTGACCTGCGGGCATTCGCGCCGCGCGTTCTCGACGATGCGGGTGGCCGCGTCCTTGTCGTTGACGCAGACCACGATGGCACGGGCGCGGTGCGCGCCGGCGGCGTGCAGCACGTCGGCGCGGGCCCCGTCGCCGTAGTAGACCTTGAAGCCGTAGGGCTCGGCGGCGCGGATCACGTCGGGATCGTTGTCGATGATGGACAACTGCGCGCCCTTGGCGAGCGGCCCCTGGGTGGCGATCTGCCCGACGCGGCCGAAGCCGATGATGAGCACGTTGCCCTGCAGGTCCCGCGGCGCCTCGACGCCGTCGAGCCGCACCGCGTCGGCGCGCCTGAAGCGCTTGTGGAGAACCACCACCAGCGGGGTGATGGCCATCGAGAGCACGACGATGGCCGTCATGCTGGCATTGACCTCCGGGCTCATGACCTGGAGCTTGAGCGCCTCGGTGAACAGCACGAAGGCGAATTCGCCGCCCTGGGCCATCAGGATGGCGCGGTCGACCGCTTCGGCATGGTCGCTTCGGGTCAGCCGCGCCACCACGTAGATGCACAGCGCCTTCGCGACCATCAGCGCCACCACGCCGGCGGTGACGAGTTGCCAGTTGCGCGCCACCACGTCCAGGTTGAGCGCCATGCCCACGCCCAGGAAGAAGAGGCCCAGCAGCAGGCCGCGAAATGGCTCGATGTCCGCTTCCAGCTGGTGGCGGAAGGTGGACTCGGACAGCAGCACGCCGGCGACGAACGCGCCCATCGCCATCGACAGGCCGCCCAGTTCCATCAGCAGTGCCGCGCCCAGCACCACCAGCAGCGCGGCGGCCGTCATCACCTCGCGCGCCTTGGCCCTGGCCAGCACGCGGAACATGGGATTCAGCAGCCACAGCCCCGCCGCCACCAGCGCACCCAGCGACAGCGCCGCGATGCCGATGCGCTGCCACAGCGACGAGCTGGGCGCGAGCGCCGCGTCGGCCGGCGCCAGGAAGGCCACCACGGCCAGCAGCGGCACGATCAGCAGGTCTTCGAACAGCAGGATGGAGACGATGCGCTGGCCGCGCGGCGCCAGGATGTCGCCGCGCTCGGCCAGTACCTGCATGACGATGGCCGTCGACGTGAGCACGAAGCCCGCGCCGCTGACGAACGAGACCTGCCACGGAAAGCCGAAGGCCATGCCCACGCCGGTAAGCAGGAGCGCGCACAGCCCCACCTGCATGCTGCCCAGCCCAAAGATCTGGCCGCGCAGGTTCCACAGGTGCAAGGGGTTCATCTCCAGCCCGATGACGAAGAGGAACATCACCACGCCGAGCTCGGCGACATGGATAATGGTCTGCGCGTCGGTCACCAGCCCCAGGCCGTAGGGCCCGATGGCCAGCCCCGCGGCCAGGTATCCCAGCACCGAGCCCAGCCCGATGCGCTTGAACAGCGGTACCGCCACCACTGCTGCGCCCAGCAGCGTGACAATGCCGACCAGCTGGCTTGCATTCCCTTCTGCGGCCATGTCTTGCTTCCTTGTCGTTCCTGAAAAGCCGGCCGCGGCATCGCGCCGCGCCATGAGAACGGCACACTATCACAAACAGCCGCCCGGTACGCCGGCATGCGCTGTCGGCCGTGCCGGCGGCCGCGAAGCGGGTCGCAGCCTTGGGTATTAAAAGGGAGGGGGACGGCTGGGAGATGTAGTCGCTTAAGCCTGCCCGATCCCCTGCTGGTCGCGGGTCAGGTTGTCGATCATCACCAGCAGCGCGCGGCGCGTGGTGGCGACATCATCCGCGGCGAGATGCTGGACCGCCACGGCATTGACCTCTTCGGCCAACGGTACCAGCGTCTTGCGCAGCCGCTTGCCCAACGGCGTGAGGAACACATAGATGTTCTTGCGATTGTTCGGCCGGCGCTCCAGCGTGACATAGCCGAGCGCCTCCATGGCTTGCAGGGCCGCGAATGTGGTCGGCTCCATCACGCCCGCTTCGATGCTGAGTTCACGCTTGGTGATGCCGTCGCGTTCCCAGAGGATGCGCAGGAAGGTCCAGTGGCCAAGCTGCACGTCATGCTGGGAGAGCCGGTGCTGCAGCGCGCGCAGGAAGACCCGCGTCGCGTCTTTCACAAGGTGTGCAAGGCGGTCATTGGGCACGTCGTCGTGCCAGCGGCGCAGGACGCGCTGGGCAATCTCCTGTTCTCTGAGTTCGGAGGCTTTCGACATAAGGGCGGGAAGCAAGGGCAAAGGCGTATTCTGCCATGGCTTGCCTGTGCTTCACGCAGGCTCCGCGGTGCGACGGGTTTCCAGGTTCCTGCGCAGGACGACCGGCTTGGCGCCGACGTGCTGCTTGCAGATCCAGTGCGCCAGCGCCGAATCCAGGTGCTGGACATGCGCGGGGAACCAGTGCTCCAGTTCTTCCGCCAGCCGGCGCGCGACCGCCACCTCCCCGCGTTCGAGCCTTGCCTGCACGCCGGATATCGAGGCCAGCACGGCCGCATGTTCGCCGATGTGGCACTTGCGCGGTGGAAAGGCCGTTGCCTCCATCAGCCTGTCCTCGTGCAGGAAATGCGTTCGTGCCAGTTGCAGCAGTTCTTCCAGCCTCTGCGCCAGGCGGTCGGCAGGCGCTTCGCGCAACGACTGGATGCATGCCGCAAACCGTTGATGTTCGTCGTCAATCGCGGAATGACCGATCAGTAGGCCGTCATGCCAGAACATTGGATTGTGCGTTGCCGTCATGCCTTGATCCCTATTATTAGGAGCCTAAGTATTATAGGCGGGGCAGGTTCCGTAGGCAACAGCAATGAGCAGGGCGGCGAGTGTAGTTGGCTGCACAGGTTGGCGACGACGCCCCGGACGCCGTTCGCCGGTGCCGGCGTGGCTGACATAACGCCGGCTTTACGCCGGCATTACGCCGGCATCACGCCGGCGGTGGCCCCACCCGCTGCTCTGCCTGGCTTTCCAGCCATTCGCGCCATACGGCGAGCAGCACGGCGAGGATCACGGGCCCGACGAACAGCCCGATCAGGCCAAATGCGGCGAGTCCGCCCAACACGCCGAACATCACCAGCAGGAACGGAACCTTGGTGGCGCCGCTGATGACCAGCGGACGAACGACGTTATCGACCCAGCTCACGGCGGTAGCGCCCCACAGCAGGAGCCCGATCCCCGCCACGGTGTGGTCAGCGATAAGCAGCCATACGCCGATGGTGACCCAGATCACCAGCGCCCCAAAGGGAATCAGCGCAAAGATGGCAGTGGCAATGCCCCAGAACACCGGCGCGTTGACGCCTGCCGCCCAGTAGCCGAGGCCGGCGAACGACCCCTGCGCGACCGCGGCGAGGAAGAGCCCGAATACCACGGCCCGCGCGGTGTCGCCCACGGCAATGACGTAGCCGTGCGCGCGCGGCCCGAGGACCCCTTGCAGGACCAGGCGCAACTGCGCGAGCAATTTCTCGCCGTCGCGGAAGAAAAAGAATGCAGTAAGCAGCGTCACGCCAATGAGCCCTGCGTTGAGTCCCACGCCGCCGGCCAGCCTTGCAAGGGCGCCGCCCCACCGTTCGATCAGCGCCGCGACCTGGGCACGCAGGGCTGCGCGGTCACCCAACAGCACTGATAACCATTCCTGCAACCATTCGCCGACCCAGGGCACGCGTGCGAGCGAATCCGGCAGTGCGGCGCCCGCGTTCAGGATATCTGCCGCCTCGCGGTAGGCGGCGACCATCTCGGCGCGCAGCAGGATGGTGAGCCAGATGAGCGGCACGCCCAGCAACGCGGCAAGTACCAGCGTGGAGATCAGCGCAGCCCAGGTTCGCCGCTGGCGCAGCACGCGGCGTAGCCACGCGTTGAGCGGCCAGGTGACATAGGTGAGGATTCCGGCCCAGGCAAGTGGCACAAGGAACGGCCGCACGATGACAAAGGACAGGGCGAGCAGCCCGCCGAGCAGGCACACCAGAAGACTCCGGCGTACCCATACGGCTGCTTGGAAATCGGTCATGGAAGGGCCCGTGGGCACGGCATCCGGGGCGATGCACGTTGCCACTATGCTAACCGCGGCGCATCACGCCGCAAAGGAGGCAGCACGCCGGATCCTGCCGGCCGACGTCTTCAGGATGCCGGGCGGCGGCGCCAGGGCGATATGCTCCGGCGGCATGTCCGGCATGTCCGGCACGTCCGGCACGTCCAGCGCGGTCTGCAGCGGGCCCGCGTACGAAGACCGGCCAGAAATCGGCGCCCGCGTGCGCGCTGCTTTTCTATGCTGGAAAGCAGCGTGGAGACGTATTCCCGGAGGATGGCAAAGCCATGAACGCCATGAACGACAATGCCGCTCCGGCCGGCCGGATCCTGGAGGCCGCTCTGAGGCTCGGCGAGCGCAGCGGCTGGGACGCCCTGCATCTGCATGACGTCGCCGACGACATGGGCATCGGCCTGGACGAAATCCAGCGGCATTACCGGCACAAGGACGATGTGGCCGAAGCCTGGTTCGAGCGCGCGGACCTTGCGCTGGTGCGCGTGTCGGCGCGGGAAGGCTGGGGTGCCCTGTCCCACCGCGAGCGGCTGGAGCAGGCCATTCTCGCCTGGCTGGAGGCGCTGGCCCCGCACCGGCAACTCACTGCCCAGATGCTGCGCTACAAGCTGCAGCCGGAGCACGTGCATCTGCAGGTGCAGGGCCTGCTGCATATCAGCCGCACCGTGCAGTGGCTGCGGGAAGCTGCCCGCCTGCCGGAATCCGGCTGGCGCCGCGAAGCGGGTGAGGTCGTGCTGACCGGCATCTTCCTCTCCACCGTCGGCTGCTGGCTGCGCGACGGTTCACCGGATGCCGGCCGCACGCGGGCCTGGCTCGATCGGCAACTGCGCTGCGCCGAGCGCCTGGCCTGGCGCCGGCCTGGCGACACCGGAGCCCCGCCCGGATGGACACGATCACCCACGCCTTGATGGGCGCGCAGGTTGCGCTGGCCGTCCGCATGGACGAGGCTCCAGGCCGGCGCCTCGGCACCGGCGAACGGCTGCTGCTTGGCGCCGCCGCCGGAGCCTTTCCGGATATCGATTTCCTGGGCTTCCTGGTCCATCCGCTGCGTTTCCTGGCCCACTGGCATCAGGGGCCGACGCATTCGCTGCTGCTGCTTCCCGCCTGGGGCGCATTGCTCGCCGGGCTGTTCTGCCTGGTGGCGCGCCGGCGCCAGGCCTGGCGCGAAGCACTCGCCGTCAGTTGCCTCGGCGTGGCCAGCCACATCGCGCTGGACCTGATCACCGTCTATGGCACCCGCATCTTCTATCCCGGCTCCGAACGGCGCTTCAGCCTTGGCACCACCTTCCTGGTCGATCCGCTGCTGAGCGGTATCGTTGTGTCCGGCCTGGGCCTGGCATTGTGCCTGCCACTGCAGCGGCGCGCACGGGCAGCGCTGGCGGGCATGGTGCTGCTGTGCGCCTATGTCGGCGTCCAGGGTGTGCTCAGGCAACGGGCGCTGGAACTGGGCAATGAATCCCTGCATGCCGCCGGCATCCAGGCGCAGGGCGTGGACGCGCTCCCCCAGCCGTTTTCTCCGTTCAACTGGAAGCTGATCGCCCGCGCAGGGACGGACTACCATGTCGCCCACGTCAACCTGGCCGGGCATCCTGCCTGGGTGCCGCCATGGCAGGTGCTGGGGCGCCTGCCCGCCATGGCCCGGGCTTATGTGCCGCCCGCGCGCATGGCCTGGACACGGCGGCCACAGCTGCCGCAGCTGTCCCAGGCGCGGGCTGGGCGGGCGCTCGCATGGCAGCTCTGGGTGCGGCCGGACTTTGCCGATTTCAGGCGGTTCGCCGTCTATCCGGCCCTTTCCGCCATCATGGCGATGCCGGCAACCCCGCTGCCGCCGGGCGAAGCGGCCGCCTGCGTCTGGTTCACCGACCTGCGTTATGACTTGCCCGCGGTGGAAGACATCTTCCGCTATGGCTATTGCCGCGACAGTGCGCAGGCACCATGGCGGCTATACCGGCTTGCCTATTTCAGCCAGGACCAGCGCCAGCGCCTCGACTAGCGTCCGCCAGGGAAAGTACAGTAGTACCATCGTCCTACCCACGCGCCAAGGAGCAGGGCATGCAGTTTCTCTGGCCGCAAATGCTCTGGCTGCTGCTCTTGCTCCCCCTGCTGGCAGCCGCTTACCTGTACCTGATTGTGCGGCGCAAGAAAATCGCCCTGTTGTATGCCAGTCTTGCGCTGCCGCGCGCCGCGCTGGGTCGCAACCAACGGCTGCGGCGTCACATCCCGCCGCTGCTCTTCCTGCTCGCGCTGGGCGCGTCCCTGCTGGCCTGTGCCCGTCCTACGGCGACCGTCACGCTGCCGTCCGACGCCATCACCCTGGTACTGGCCATGGATACCTCCCGCAGCATGGAGGCGACCGACGTCGCGCCCACCCGGATCAGCGCGGCCCAGCAGGCTGCGCGGGATCTCATCGTCGGGCTGCCGGCCAGCGTGCGCCTGGGCATTGTCTCTTTTGCCGCCACGGCGACCGTGGTGCTGCCCCCCACCGACAACCGGCAGGACATGCTCGACGCGATCGATCGCTTCCAGCTCCAGCGCGGCACGGCGACAGGCAGCGGATTGATCCAGGCGCTGGCGGTGCTGTTCCCCGACGATGGCATCGACCTGGAAGCGATCCTCTTCAGTGGCGAGTCGCTCGCGCCCGGGCCGGGTGGCAGGTCGCTGACCGAGGCCGCCGCCGCTGACGCCGTCCGCAAGCGCGATCAGGAGCAGCCGGCGGTGCAGCCCGGCTCTTACCAGCACGGGGCGGTGATCCTGCTCAGCGACGGTCGCCGCACCACCGGCCCGGACCCTCTGGACGCCGCGCGCATGGCCGCCCAGCGCGGCGTGCGCGTCTATACCGTGGGCTTCGGTGCGACGCAGGACGCGGGTGCGGCAGTGTCGAGCCTGTCTTTCTACATGCAGCTGGATGAACCCACCTTGCGCGCGGTCGCGGCGCTCACTGACGGCGAGTACTTCCAGGCTGGCTCGGCCGCGGATCTGACGCAGGTGTATCGCCGGCTGAGCGCCCGTTTCGCGCTCGAGCGCAGGGAAATCGAGATCAGCGCCTTGCTGGCGGCGGCCTCGGTCCTGCTGCTGGTGGCGGCGTGCGGGCTGTCGCTGCTGTGGTTCCGGCGGTGAACTGAAGCGCGGGCGACCTGGCCGGCTAATGAAGCGCCCCTGTCAATTGGCGTCGTGTCGGCCACTAATGAGAAGCCGGGCTCGCGCCGCCGCTGGCGCCCTCATTCTCCCGCAGCCTTTGCAGGGATTTGGTCAACCTGGCGCCATGTCCGCTGTCCGCGGCCAGCAGCAGTGCTTCGATGCCTGATTCGAGACCTGCAAGCCCGGCGTCTCCCGGCCTTGCGGCCTTCATCTCCTGAAATTCCTTGCCGATGCGCTTGGCCAGTTTGCGGACAAAGACGGGGTCAAGATCACCTTGTCCCGCGGCGTGCCTGATGTGCTCGATCAATCGCGCCAGGCCCTCGGGAGTGGTCTCGCTGGCATATGGCAGTTCCGGTGTCATGGGCGACTCCATTTGGGCAAGTGGGATCATTCTAGGTCGCCGATATTTCGCGGTAGTGCGTCTTTCGCGAACGCCGGGGCCAGGAATCGTGTCGATATGCGCGATACGCCAGCTAGAATCTGAAAAGGTCTCTCCTTGGCAGGGAATCATGAAACATGAATCTGGCTCCATGCGGAACGGGTCGTCGGGTGCCCGGGGGGCGGGACGCTTGGGCGCCCTGGCGGACGAGGAGAGCTTGCCCAATGGCAACGAGTTCTACATCAACCGCGAACTCAGCCAGCTGGAGTTCTTCGGCCGCGTCCTGCAGCAGGCAGTCGATCCCGCCATTCCGCTGCTCGAGCGCCTGCGTGCCCTGTGCACCTTCAGCAGCAACCTGGACGAGTTCTACGAAATTCGCGTGGCGGGCCTGAAGGAACAGTGCGCGCTTCAGGCGCCGGTGGTCGGCCCGGACGGGCTCACGCCGCAGGTCGTCTATGCCGCGGTCAACCAGCGGGTGCGTGAACTGGTCGATCAGCAGTATCGCCTGTTCAATGATGTGCTGATTCCAGCCATGGCGGAACAGCAGATCTGCTTCTTGCGGCGGCCCTCGTGGAACGCCGAGCAGAAGGCCTGGATTCGCGAATTCTTCTTCGCCGAACTGATGCCCGTCCTGACACCCATCGGGCTGGATCCCGCGCATCCGTTCCCGCGCATTCTCAACAAGAGCCTGAACTTCGCGGTCGAGCTCGAGGGCAAGGATGCGTTCGGCCGCAACTCCGGCAATGCAATCGTGCAAGCGCCACGCGCGCTGCCACGTGTCATCGCACTGCCCGCGGACGTCTCGGGATGCGAGCATGGCTTTGTCTTCCTCTCGTCCATCCTTCATGCCCATGTCGGCGAACTGTTCAGCGGCATGTCGGTACGGGGCTGCTATCAGTTCCGTGTGACCCGGAACAGTGAACTGTTCGTGGACGAGGAGGAGGTCAAGAACCTGCGCGAGGCGCTGCAAGGCGAACTGCCGCACCGCCATCTTGGCGACGCGGTCCGGCTGGAAGTCGCGGACAACTGCACGCTGGCGATGACGACATTCCTGCAGCAACAGTTCGGGCTGGCGCCAGGCGAAGTGTTTTCGGTCAACGGGCCGGTCAACCTGGTTCGCCTGATGCAGGTGCCGGATCAGGTTAACAGGCCGGAGCTGAAATACATGCCTTTCCGGCCGGGCTTGCCGAAGAGCTTGCAGGAACAGTCCGATGTCTTTCGTGCCATGCGCGATGGCGACATCCTGCTGCACCATCCATTCCAGTCATTTGCACCGGTCGTCGATTTTGTCAGGCAGGCGGCAAAGGATCCCGATGTCGTGGCAATCAGCCAGACCGTGTATCGAGCCGGACACGACTCGGTCCTGTTGTCGGCACTCATCGAGGCTGCGCGCAACGGCAAGGAGGTCACCGCCGTGGTGGAATTGCTGGCCCGCTTCGATGAGGAGGCGAACATCGGCTGGGCGGGGCAACTGGAGGCAGTTGGCGCGCATGTCGTCTACGGAGTCGTCGGTTTCAAGGCACATGCCAAGATGGTCATGGTGTTGCGGCGAGAGGGCGGAAAGCTCAGGCGCTATGTCCATCTCGGCACGGGGAACTATCACCACGAGACATCGCGCACCTATACGGATTTTGGATTGCTGACATGCGATGAATCGCTGACGCAGGACGTGGCACAGGTCTTCAGCCAGCTGACCGGCCGCGGGCAGACGCAGCGCATGACCCATATCTGGCAATCGCCGTTTACCTTGAAGAAGCAGTTGCTGGCCGCGATCCGATGCGAAGCCGAGCACGCCAGGGCCGGGCGCAAGGGACGGATCATCGCCAAGATGAATGCGCTGCTGGAGCCGGAGCTGATCCAGGCGCTATACGACGCCTCGCGGGAAGGCGTGCGTATTGACCTGGTCGTAAGAGGCGCTTGTGCGTTGCGACCAGGCGTCGCTGGCCTGTCGGAGCACATCGCAGTGAAATCGGTCATGGGCCGATTTCTTGAACACGCGCGCGTCTTCTATTTTCACGACGGCGGGGCAGAGAAGGTCATGCTGTCCAGCGGGGAGTGGATGGAGCGAAGCCTGTCCCGGCGGATCGAGATCTGTTTTCCCATCCTGGATCCCCGGCTGAAGGAACGGGTCGTTTCCGAAGGCCTGAAGCCCTACCTTTCCGACCGGCGCGACAGCTGGGTGATGACGCCTGGCGGAAACTATCAGCGTCAGCTTGTGCATGACGGCGAGGCAGCGCAGAACATATTGCTGTCGACACTGACTTGAGTGCAGGGGCAACCGGATGATTGGTGCAGGAGGCGGACTTCCGTGCCCGCTATCCGCAGGCGTCAGATCCCGCCCAGCAGGTCGTGCTCATCGACGATCGCATAGGCGATTTCCGGATGCTGCTCCATGCTGCGCCGGATGGCGGCGGGAATGGACTGGCGGATCTTGCGGCACAGGCCCGGTTGTTCCTGCACCTGGATATTGATGCCGCGCACGGTCTTGACCCCGCGCGCGCTGGGCGTGATGGTCAGCACGATGTTCAGCTGGGCCTGCATCAGGCCCTCCATGCGGCGCAGTTCGGCCAGGCTGGCCAGGTTCTCGAGCCGTTCGACCAGGCGCTTCTCCTCGGCGCGGGTGAGCCGCAGCACGCGCAGGTCGGCGTCGGGATCACTCAACAGCGCCTCGCGCCCGCAGATGCAGGCGCCGGGCGGGCACTCCGTGCGAAGGGGGAACGGCGCGTTCATGGGGGCGCGGCGGTGGCTCCGCCGGATTCCGGGGCGATGGCCGGATATGTTAAATCAGGTTGCCCGCCGGCGGGCGACGCGCGCGTCGCCCTGGCTCCACGCCGGCCCTAAGCGAAAACCCTTAGCCCTCTGGTATACTTATCCGTTGTCCGAACCGCGTCCGGAGCGGTTGGACGCAGCCTGCGACAGGCCACAGGGCGGATACTCCGGCAGTGTCCGGAGCCCTGCACGGGAAACCCGGTGCGCCCCGCCCGCGCCGCCAGCGATTGCCGATCGTGCGCCGCCTGGGGCGGCATCGGTTTCGCCGATCGATCCGCCATGACTGGCCCCTGGCCTTGCCCAACCATACCAAGACACCCGGCCGGCCCGAAGGCTGCCGATAATCCGCTGCCGTTAATCCGTTTACGGTCCCAGAGAGACCCCACGCATGACATACGCCGTCAAGGAAATCTTCTATACGCTGCAGGGCGAGGGCGCCAATGCCGGCCGCGCCGCGGTGTTCTGCCGCTTCGCCGGCTGCAACCTGTGGAGCGGCCGTGAAGAGGATCGCGCCAGCGCGGTTTGCCAGTTTTGCGACACGGATTTCGTCGGCACCGATGGCACCCGCGGCGGCAAGTACCGTACCGCCGGGGAACTGGCCGCGGTGGTCGCCTCGGAATGGCCGCAGGGCGCGGGTGGCAAGCCGCTGGGCAAGCCGCTGGTGGTGTGCACCGGGGGCGAGCCGCTGCTGCAGCTCGACGCGCCGCTGATCGATGCGCTGCACGCGCAGGGCTTCGAGATCGCCATCGAGACCAACGGCACCATCGCCGTGCCGCCCGGCATCGACTGGGTTTGCGTGAGTCCCAAGATGGGTTCCGAGCTGGTGGTCAGGCGCGGCGATGAGCTCAAGGTGGTGATCCCGCAGGCGGGCCAGGACTTTGCCGCATACGAGCAGCTTGATTTCCGGCATTTGCTGGTGCAGCCCATGGACGGCCCGCTGCAGCGCGAGAATACGGCCGCCGCGGTGGACTTCTGCCAGCGCCATCCGCGCTGGCGGCTGTCGCTGCAGACCCACAAGCTGCTGGGCATCCGCTGAGCACGGGTCCGCGGGGTTTTGCCCAACCCGGGGCAAACGTACACAATAGAGGCTTCGGGCGCACGCGCGGTGCCCGTCCAACGCAGGCAGCCTTGACCACGGAAAGGGCGCCGCTACACATGAGCAAACAAGTTTCCATTACCCGCCGGCTGGAGTTCGACTCCGGCCACCGCATCCCGAACCACTGTGGCCAGTGCCGCAACATCCATGGCCACCGCTATCGGCTGGACCTGACGCTGTCGGGCGAGGTGCTGCATCGCGAAGGTGCCTCGGATGACGGCATGATCCTGGACTTCGGCGATATCAAGGCGCTCGCCAACGAGCACCTGGTCAACAAGTGGGATCATGCCTTCCTGATCTACCGCGGCGACACCGCGCTGCTGAACTTCCTGCAGTCGATGGAAGGGCACAAGACCGTGGTGCTGGATGCCATCCCCACCGTCGAGAACCTGGCCCAGGTCGCCTTCGATATCCTGGCGCCGGTGTTCAAGGACTGTTTCGGCCACCACCTGCAGCTGACCCGGCTGGTGCTGTTCGAAACCCCCAATTGCTGGGCCGAAGTCAGCGCCCCGGCAGTGCTGCCGGCGCAAGACTGAGCCCAGGCGATGCCAGAGACGCCGCCGCTGCCGCCGATGCCGCCGATGCCGCCGATGCCGCCGATGCCACTGAGGGCCCCGCGCGCGCTGCCGGAGGATCCGGCCGAGGCCGCCGCGCGCGATGCCCGCTACATGCGCGTCGCGCTGGAAGAAGCACGCCTGGCCGAGGCCGCCGGCGAAGTGCCGGTCGGCGCGGTGGTGGTCTGGAACGACACCATCATCGCGCGCGGCCACAACCTGCCGATCCGCTCGGTCGATCCCTCCGCCCATGCCGAAATGCAGGCGCTGCGCGCCGCCGCGCAGGTGATCGGCAACTACCGCATGCCCGAGTGCGAGCTGTATGTGACGCTGGAACCGTGCGCCATGTGCAGTGGCGCAATCCTGCACGCGCGGCTGCGCCACGTGGTGTTCGGCGCCACCGACCCCAAGACCGGTGCCGCGGGCAGCGTGCTCAACCTGTTCGAGCACGCGCAGCTCAACCACCAGACCACCATCACCGGCGGGGTGCTGGCCGACACCTGCGGGCAGATGCTGAAGGATTTCTTCGGTGCGCGCCGGCGCGCGCAAAAGGCCGCGCGCGATGCTGCCGGCACTGCACCGGGGTGCAGCTGCGCAACCCCTCCGGACCAGAGCAACGCCACCGACGCCACCGACGCCAACGACGCATGAATACGCCGAACAGCAGGCCGCCGCATACCGAAGTCCGACTGATCGCCTCGTCCGGCTACCCGCACGACGTCGCCGTTGCCGCGCGCGGCGTTGCCTGGCTCAAGCAGCACGGCTACCACACCACCAACCCCGACGTGCTGGCCCGGCGCTACCTGCGCTTCGGCGGCACCGACGCGGAGCGGCTGGCCGACCTGCATGCCATCGGCACCGGCGTGCCGCATGAGCTGACGCTGGCCGTGCGTGGTGGTTACGGCATTGCGCGGCTGCTGGCGCAAGTCGACTTTGCCCGCATCGCCGAACAGGCGGCTGCCAGCGCCACGCCCATCGTCGGCCACAGCGACTTCACGGCCTTCCAGCTCGCTTACCTGGCAGCGACCGGCGGCATCACTTTCTCGGGACCGATGCTGCTGGCGGACTTTGGCGCGGACCGCGTCGATCCGTATATGTGGGAGCACTTCGAGGGCATCCTGCGCGATCCGGCCTACCGGATCGACGTGGCGGCGCCCCAGTCCGGTGGCCAGCCGTTCAGCGGCGCGGTGGCCGGCACGCTGTGGGGCGGCAACCTGGCGATGCTGTGCAGCCTGCTCGGCACGCCCTTCATGCCGCGGGTCGAGGGCGGGGTGCTGTTCCTGGAAGACATCAACGAGCCGCCGTACCGGGTCGAGCGCATGCTGATCCAGTTGCAGCAGGCCGGCGTGCTGGGCACGCAGCGCGCCATCGTGCTGGGCGATTTCTCCAACTACCGCGTCACCGACTACGACAACGGCTACGACATGGAGGCCGTGGTGGCCTACCTGCGCGACGCGTTGCCAGTGCCGGTGCTGACCGGCCTGCCGTTCGGCCACTGCGCGCGCAAGCTGACGCTGCCGGTGGGCGCGCAGGTGCGGCTGGCTGCACGTGCCGACGGGTTCTCGATGGCGTTTTCCGGCTATCCGGTGCTGCCGCCGGTGGCCTGAGCGCGGCGCGCGCAGGGCGGCCGCCACGCGCTGGCCATCAAGCCGCCATCCGGATGCAAGGAATGCATCCGGATGGTACAATTTGCGGTTATTTCCTGACTTCCTGCCGGGTTCTCGCAAGAACCGGGCGCGGCCTCTGCCGCATCGCCAGCCATGGCTCCGGAGCGCTCCGGCCGGCGCGATGCCTCCCGGCAAGGCCGGCCCCCCGAACGGCATGGGGTGCACCCCGGTGCAACAACCTGCGCAACGCGGCCAGTGCCGCGGGGCCACATTCTCCAGACAAGGTTCCAGACGTGCTTTCTACCGCAAACATCACCATGCAGTTCGGCCCCAAGCCGTTGTTCGAGAATATCTCGGTCAAGTTCGGCGAGGGCAACCGCTACGGCCTGATCGGCGCGAACGGCTGCGGCAAGTCCACCTTCATGAAGATCCTGGGCGGCGACCTCGAGCCGTCGTCGGGCAACGTCATGCTGGAGCCGGGCATCCGCCTGGGCAAGCTGCGCCAGGACCAGTTCGCCTATGAAGACATGCGCGTGCTGGACGTGGTGATGATGGGCCACACCGAGATGTGGGCCGCCGCGCAGGAGCGCGACGCCATCTACGCCAATCCGGAAGCGACCGACGAAGACTACATGAAGGCCGCCGAGCTGGAGGCCAGGTATGCGGAGTACGACGGCTACACCGCCGAGGCGCGCGCCGGCGAGCTGCTGCTGGGCGTGGGCATTCCCACCAGCCAGCACCAGGGTCCGATGAGCGACGTCGCGCCGGGCTGGAAGCTGCGCGTGCTGCTGGCGCAGGCACTGTTCTCCAACCCGGACGTGCTGCTGCTGGACGAGCCGACCAACAACCTGGACATCAACACGATCCGCTGGCTGGAGACCGTGCTCAACGAGCGCAACTCCACCATGATCATCATCTCCCACGATCGCCACTTCCTGAACTCCGTGTGCACGCACATGGCCGACATGGACTACGGCACGCTCAAGGTCTACCCGGGCAACTACGACGACTACATGGAAGCGTCGATGCAGGCCCGCGAGCGCCAGATGGCCGCCAACGCGCGCGCCAAGGAGCGCATCAGCGAACTGCAGGACTTCGTGCGCCGCTTCTCGGCCAACAAGTCCAAGGCCCGCCAGGCCACCTCGCGCGCCAAGCAGATCGAGAAGATCAAGGTCGAGGACATCAAGCCGTCGTCGCGCCAGAACCCGTTCATCCGCTTCGAATTCGAGAAAAAGCTGCACAACCTCGCGGTCGAGGTGGAAAGCGTCACCAAGACCTACGACCGCAAGATCATCAATAACCTGTCGATGGCGATCCAGGCCGGCGAGCGTGTCGCCATCATCGGCGAGAACGGCGCTGGCAAGACCACGCTGCTGCGCAGCCTGCTGAACGGCGCGGTGCAGACCGGCGTGCAGCGCGGCGTGGAAGTCGACCGCGGCGCGGTCAAGTGGGCCGAGAACGCCAACGTCGGCTACATGCCGCAGGACACGTACGAGGAATTCCCGGCAGACCGCGACGTGATGGACTGGATGAGCCAGTGGACGCAGGCCGGCGATGACGAAACGTCGCTGCGCGGCACGCTGGGCCGGCTGCTGTTCTCGGCCGACGATATCAAGAAGAACGTCAAGGTGCTGTCCGGTGGCGAAAAGGGCCGCATGATCTGGGGCAAGCTGATGCTGGGCCGCCATAACGTGCTGGCACTGGACGAGCCGACCAACCATATGGACATGGAATCGATCGAGTCGATGCAGATCGCGCTGGACAAGTTCCAGGGCACGCTGATCTTCGTGTCGCACGACCGCGAGTTCGTCAGCGGGCTGGCCACGCGCGTGATCGAAGTGCGCACCGACGGCACGCTGACCGATTACCTCGGCACGTATGACGAGTACCTGCAGTCGCAGGGTATCGACGGCTGAGCTGACTTGTGCCCATGGAAAAGGCCGCCTTCCGAGGCGGCCTTTTTGTTGTCTGATGTGCCAGTGGCCGGTCAGCCGGCTGCCACCGGGACGTGCTGTGCGATCGTGTCCAGTTCACGCAGGATCGCATGCGCCGTGATTTCGCCCTTGGCCTTGAGCAGTGCCGCATGCAGCGGCTCGCGCAGGGCCAGCAGCGCGGGCAGGTCCTGCGCCTTTTCCACCTTGACCTGCAGCATGTAGCCGCGCAGGCCCAGGTGCTGGCCGATGACCTCGGTGTAGAAGTGATACAGGCGCTGGAAGGCGTCGATCTCGGCGGCGGAGTGCGTCGGCTGCGTTGGCGTCGTCGGGCCAGGGATTGCCGTCGGCCCGTCTGCCGGTGCGTGCCGCATGGCATACACCGAGAACAGGTTGGTATCCGCTGAGGTTGCCGAAGGGCGTGCCGGAGCTTCCGGAACGGCAACCGACGCTGCCGTCTCCGGCACGGATTCGACCAGCCCCTGGGCGACCAGCATGTCCATGGCGCCGGGTCCCATGCCCATGCCTGCCACCTGCGCCAGCAGGTCTTGCCCGCGGCGCTCGCCATTGACCATCAGCAGCAGCGCGCGCAGCTTGTGGTCCAGCTTGCGCGCGCGCGTCCTGATCTCGTCATGTCCCGCATCTGTCTTGCGGTAGACCGGATCGACCATGTGTCTCGCTCCCTTGTTATGCCGGCCGTCCGTGCGAGCATCCCGTTTTGCGGGTGCGGCCGATTATCGCCATTTGATGAGAAGCGGCCGGCGCGGGGGCTGCCAGGGCTGGAAACATAGTCTCCAAACCGCTCTACAATGTGCGTGCACCATAAAAGTAACAAAAAATTGCGGTTGCCCATCCGTCAAACTCAGCACCAACCGAGAACTGTGGCCATGCAACAACGAGACAAACTGTTTATCAACGGCAAGTGGGTCGCGCCTCACGGTACCGGCACCATCGACGTCATCCATTCCAGCACCGAAGCGGTGATGGGGACCATTCCCGAAGGCTCGCCGCGCGACGCGGAAGACGCCATCCAGGCCGCACGCGCTGCCTTTGACGGCTGGGCGGCGACGCCCGCGTCGGTACGCGCCGGCTATATCGCCAAAATCGCCGAAGGGCTGAAGGCGCGCAGCGAAGAACTGGCCCAGCTGATCGCCGGCGAAGTCGGCATGCCGATCAAGCTGGCGCGCGCGATCCAGGTGGGCGGCCCGGTCTACAACTGGGGACAGGCCGCGAAGCTGCTCGATACCTTCCACTTCGAGGAAGAAGTGGGCAATTCGCTGGTGGTGCGCGAGCCGGTGGGGGTGGTGGCGGCGATCACGCCGTGGAACTACCCGCTCAACCAGATCACGCTGAAGGTCGCGCCGGCGCTGGCCGCGGGTTGCACCGTGGTGCTCAAGCCGTCGGAAGTGGCGCCGCTGAACGCGTTCGTGCTGGCCGAGGTGATCGAGGCCGCCGGCCTGCCGCCGGGCGTGTTCAACCTGGTGACCGGCTTTGGCCCGGTGGTGGGCGAGGTGCTGGCGAGCCATCCGGAGGTCGACATGGTGTCGTTCACCGGTTCGACCCGCGCCGGCAAGCGCGTGTCCGAGCTGGCCTCGCAGACGGTCAAGCGCGTGGCGCTCGAGCTGGGCGGCAAGTCCGCCTCGGTGGTCCTGGACGATGCCGACCTGCCGGCGGCGGTCAAGGGCACCATCAGCGCCTGCTTCCTGAATTCGGGCCAGACCTGCTCGGCGCATACCCGCATGCTGGTGCCGCGTGCCCGCTACGACGAAGTGAAGGCGATTGCGCAGAAGGTGGTGGCCGGCTTTACCGTGGGCGATCCGCTGCAGGAAACCACCAGGCTCGGACCGCTGATCTCCGCCGTGCAGAAGGAGCGCGTCACCGGCTATATCCGCCGCGGGCTGGAAGAGGGCGCGGAACTGGTGGCCGGCGGCCCCGAGGCGCCGGAAGGGCTGGACCAGGGCTTCTTCGTCAGGCCGACCGTGCTCGGCAATGTCGAGCCGCGCGCCACCGTGGCGCAGGAGGAGATCTTCGGGCCGGTGCTGTCGATCATCTGCTATGACACCGAGGAAGATGCGGTGCGCATCGCCAATGACAGCATCTACGGGCTGGGCGGCGGCGTCTGGTCCGGCGACGAGGCGCGTGCGATCCGCGTGGCGCGGCGCATCCGCACCGGCCAGGTCGACATCAACGGCGGGCCGTTCAACATGGCCGCGCCGTTCGGCGGCTACAAGCAGTCCGGCAACGGGCGCGAGGCCGGCAAGTACGGGCTGGAGGAATTCCTCGAATACAAGGCCCTGCAGTTGAGGAAGCCGGCCTGAGGCCTGCGCGACATGGGAAAATGCCCGGCCGGTCCGGGCATTTTTTGCATTGCCGCCGGGGTCACGCAACGATAACGATAAGAGGGGAGCAACGATGCGCTGGTTCGGTCGTCTGGCCAGGCTTGCGGGATGGCTGCTGGTGCTGGCGATAGCCGGCACGGCGGGGGCCTTTATCTGGTATCGCCACGCGGCGCAGCCGCCCGCATCCGGCACTGTCGCGCTGCCAGGCCTGCTCGGCCAGGTCACCATCGTGCGCGACGGCAACGGCGTGCCGCAGATCCGTGCCGCCAGCAAGGCCGACGCATGGTTCGCGCTGGGTTATGTCCACGCGCAGGACCGGCTCTGGCAGATGCAGATGAACAAGCGCGTGGTGGCCGGACGGCTCGCCGAGATCCTGGGCCCCTCCGCGCTCGATACCGACAAATTCCTGCGCACGCTGGGCGTGCGGCGCAACGCCGAAGCGATCCTGGCGCAGGCCTCGCCGCAGACGCGGGCCGCATTGCAGGCATATGCCGACGGCGTCAATGCGTGGATCGACCACCGGCAGGGACCGCTGCCGCCTGAATTCCTGCTGCTGCGCACCCAGCCGGAGCACTGGGAGCCGGCCGATACGCTGGGCTGGCAGACCATGATGGCCTGGGACCTGGGCGGCAACTGGAACCAGGAAACGCTGCGCATGCGCCTGGCGCAGGTGCTGCCGGTGGCGCGCATCAGCGAACTGCTGGCGCCGTACCCGGGCGAGCAGCCGCTGCGCACCATGGATTACGGCCACTTGTACAAGCAGCTGGCGCCGCTGGCGAATGCCATGGCCAGCGTCGCCGACAAGGCGCCGCCGGGCTATGTCGAGGGCATGGGCTCGAACAACTGGGTGGTGTCGGGCGCGCACACGCAATCGGGCAAGCCGATGCTGGCCAACGACCCGCACCTGGGTTTGCAGGCACCGGCGCTGTGGTACTTCGCGCGCATGACGGCGCCGGGGCTCGACGTGGCCGGCGCCACGCTGCCCGGCATACCGGTGGTGGTGCTCGGGCACAACGACCGCATCGCATGGGGCCTGACCAATACCGCGCCGGACGTGCAGGACCTGTTCATCGAACGGCTGCGGCCCGGCAGCGAAACCCAGTACCAGACCCCGGACGGCTGGGTCTCCTTCGAGACCCGCACCGAGACCATCCGCGTCAAGGGCGCGCCCGACGTGACGCTGAAGGTCCGCAGCACGCGCCACGGGCCGGTGGTCTCGGACGTGGCCGAGCCGCTGTCCGCCGCGGCCGGGCCGCTTGGCGCGCAATACGTGGTCGCGTTCCAGTGGACCGCGCTGCGGCCGGACGACCGCACCTTCCAGGCCGGCATGAAGATGAACGAGGCGCGCGACTGGGCCAGCTTCACCGCCGCGCTGCGCGACTTCCACTCGCCGCAGCAGAACATCGTCTACGCCGATGTCGACGGCAATATCGGCTTCTTCGCGCCGGGCCGGGTGCCGCTGCGCCGCGCCGACAACGACCTCAAGGGCCTGGCGCCCGCGCCGGGTTGGGATGCGCGCTACGACTGGGCCGGCTTTATCCCGTTCGAGGCGCTGCCGCAGCGCTACAACCCGGCGGAAGGCGTGATCGTGACCGCCAACCAGCGCATCGTGCCGCCGGACTACCCGTACTTCATCACCAGCGAATGGACGGTGCCGTACCGCCATGACCGCATCCAGGCCCTGCTGTCGGCTACGCCGAAGCACACGCTCGACACCTTCGCCGCGATCCAGAAAGACGTGCTGTCGCTGGCCGTGCGCGACGCCTTGCCGCTGCTGCTGGCCGCACCGGTCGGCAGCGATGCCGCACGGCCGCAGCGCGAGCGCGCACTGCTCGATGCGCTGCGCAAGTGGGATGGCACCATGGACGCCGAGCGCGCCGAGCCGCTGGTGGTCACCGCCTGGCTGCGCGAGCTGTCGCGGCGGCTATTCGAGGAAAAGGTCGGCGAGCCGATCTTTGTGCGGCTGTGGGACCAGCGCAACGTGCAGCAGCCGATGCTGAATATCCTGCGCGATCCCGGCAAGCTCGGGGCATTCTGGTGCGACCGCCCGCATACGCGCCCCGCGGAAAGCTGCAACGACGCGATCGCCGATGCCTGGACCCAGGCGATGGCCGACCTGTCGCGCCGCTATGGCGACGATCCGACACGCTGGCGCTGGGGCGAGGCGCATACGGCCCGCTCCGAGCACAAGCCGTTCGGCAAGGTCGCGTACCTGTCGCCGCTGTTCAACCTGCGCGTGCCGACCGGCGGCGACACGTATACCGTCAACGTCGGCCGCCACAACCTGCGCGACGAGAAGGCGCCGTTCGAGAATACCCATGCCGCCAGCGTGCGGGCGCTGTACGACCTGGCCGACCTGCCGGGATCGCGCTTCATGGATTCGACGGGGCAGTCCGGCAACGCGTTGCTGCCGCGCTATCGCGACTGGACCGGAAAATGGGCGGCGGTGGAGTACGTGACCATGCCCCCGGCTCCCGCGCAGGCCGAAGCCCTGACGCTGGTTCCGGCTGCGGCAAGATAGCGCACCGTGGCGGCGCGCCGCCGCAACAGCCGATATCCTGGCGTGGTTTTCTCGCGGCGCAGCCATTGGCGCTACCATGAGGGCCCTTTCCGATCGGCAGGAGCCGCCCATGGCCACACGCACCACCCATGTGATCCAGCACCTCGCATTCGAGCATGCGGGCGTGATCGGCAACGCGCTGCGTGCGCGAGGCCATGCGCTGCGGGTATTCCAGGCGGGCGTCGACGACCTGCGTCCCATCGCTGACGAGCCGGCCGACCTGCTGCTGATCCTGGGCGGCCCGATCGGGGTCTACGAAACCGATGCCTATCCGTGGCTGGAAGGCGAAATCGCGCTGATCCGCCAGCGGCTGGCGGCCGGCGGCAAGATGATCGGGGTTTGCCTGGGCGCGCAGCTGATCGCGCGTGCCGCCGGTGCGCGCGTGTATCCCGGCACGCGTGAAATCGGCTGGGCGCCGATCGAGCCGACGCCGGCCGGACGGGATTCGGCGCTTGGCGAACTCGCCGCGGCCAGCTGGGAAGTGCTGCACTGGCACGGCGATACCTTCGACCTGCCGCCCGGCGCCGAACTGCTGGCGTCCACGGCGGCGGTCACGAACCAGGCGTACGCGATCGGCAACCAGGTGCTGGCGCTGCAATTTCATCCCGAGGTGATGCCGGGCGACATCGAGGCCTGGCTGATCGGCCATACCGTCGAACTCGGCAAGGCAGGCATCGACCCGCGCGCTATCCGTGCGCGCACGGCGGAAGTCGGCGCGGGCGTGGCGGCGGCAGGGGAACGCATGTTTGGCCGCTGGCTGGAGCAGGCGGGGCTCTGAGCACGGGGACGCCTGGTGCGGCGCGCAGTCGAAGACATGGAGCGGCGTCTGCGGGCGGCTGAGCGCGACGCCAGGGGAGCAATGCCGTCCAGCTAATGACCGTCGTTCCCGCGAAGGCGGGAACCCAGTGACTTCAAAAGACGCTGGATTCCCGCCTTCGCGGGAATGACAGTAGTGGTTGATACCTTGACTGAACGGCATTTCCGGCAGGGGAGGCGTTTCAGCCCTGCCGGAAGCGGCGGGCCGTGCCTTCGCGCGTGATGCGCTCCCACACCGCCTGCTTTTCCTCATCGCTGAAGAACACCCAGTTGCTGACCTCGGCCGCGGTGCGCCCGCAGCCTTGGCAGATCTCGTCGAACAGCGTGGAGCAGATGCCGATGCAGGGGCTGTCCGGGCGGTCGGACAGGGTGGAATCCGTGGTGCCGCGGTCCGGTTGCGGGCGGAACGGGGCGGATTCGGGAGACTGCGGCATGTTAACGGGCGGGTTGGGCTCAAACGGGGGGACATTATACGGGGTGGGACCGGCCGCCACCGGTCCCACCGCCCGATCCGCCGGCCCGTCAGTGGCTGTCGCGCAGTCCCAGCACGTTAGCGCCGATCTTCGGGTCGATGCCGCGTTCCAGTTGTTGCGGATATGCGGTAACAGTCACTTCCAGCGATCCGGTGCCGACCTCCATCGACAGGATATGGCCGCCGTACGTGTCGAAACTGCTGTCGCCGGCCACGCCATGCGCATGGATCGACGGCTTGCCTTCCTTCCACGCCAGGCTGCCGACGATGCTGGCCATCTCCACGTTGCGGAAGGTGCGCGGGTTGAACTGCTTCTTCCCGGCATCCCAGAAGCCGAACGTGACGTTGGCGAAGCCGATCGCGGACAGGCTTGCGCTCGGCACCTTCTCGCAGATGGCAAAGGCCTCGATCTGCTCGAACACGTTGTCGCCCATGCGCAGCACCAGCAGGTAGCCGGTGGGGGTCTTGATGTAGCGCGGCACGCTGTCGCGCGGGTAGTTGGGGTTCTGGGCACGGGCATCGAGCGCTGCCTTGCATTCCGCCGAAGGGGCAGGCTGGGCCGTGGCGGACGCGGGCACGACGGTGGCGAAGGTCGCGCCGGCTGCCAGCATGGCGAACGCCAGACGGGCGCGGAAAGTTGTGCGAAGGGTCATCGGTTGTCTCCTGATGGGTTGTTGGTGGTTGGGTTTGCGGGAAGAAAGCGGGCTACGTGGCGGCCGGATGCGGCGGCAGCAGGATGTCCCGGCCGACCGCGCGGATGTCGGTGTGGCCGCAGAAGGCCATGGTCAGGTCGAGTTCCTTGCGGATGATCTCAAGCGCCCGCGTCACGCCGGCCTGTCCCATGGCGCCCAGCCCATACAGCATCGGCCGGCCGATATAGACGCCCCGGGCGCCGAGCGCGACCGCCTTCAGCACGTCCTGCCCGGAGCGGATGCCGCCGTCCATATGGACTTCGATGCGCTCGCCCACGGCTTGCGCGATGGCGGGCAGGGCGCGGATCGATGCCGGCGCGCCGTCGAGCTGCCGGCCGCCGTGGTTTGACACGATCAGCGCGTCCGCGCCCGACTGGCACGCGAGCCGCGCATCCTCGACATCCTGGATGCCCTTGAGCACCAGCTTGCCGGGCCAGCGGCGGCGGATCCACGCCACGTCGTCCCAGTCCAGCGTCGGGTCGTACTGGCGGCTCGACCAGTCGGCCAGCGAGGTCATGTCGTCGACGCCATGCACATGGCCGATGATGTTGCCGAAGGTGCGGCGGCGCGTGCCCAGCATGCCCAGGCACCAGCGCGGCTTGCCCATCATGTTGAGCAGGTTCCACGGCGTCAGGCGCGGCGGCGCCGACAGGCCGTTGCGCAGGTCCTTGTGGCGCTGCGCGCTGACCGGCAGGTCCAGCGTCAGCACCAGCGCCGGGCAGCCCGCGGCGCGGGCGCGGTCCATCAGGCGTTCGACGAAGGCGCGGTCGCGCATCACATAGAGCTGGAACCAGAACGGATGCCCGCCGGTGGCCTCGGCCACGTCTTCGATCGAACAGATGCTGACCGTGGACAGCGTGAACGGCACGCCGAAATCGCGCGCGGCGCGGGCGGCCAGGATCTCGCCGTCGGCGTGCTGCATGCCGGCCAGCCCGGTCGGGGCAATCGCCACCGGCATGGCCACGTCCTGGCCCAGCATCCGGGTGGCGATGCGGCGCTCGCCGATATCCACGGCCACGCGCTGGCGCAGCAGGATGTGGCCGAACTCGCGCTGGTTGGCGCGGTACGTGGATTCGGTCCACGAACCGGAGTCGGCGTACTCATAGAACATGCGCGGCACCCGACGCCGGGCGAGCCGGCGCAGGTCCTCGATCTCGTTGATATCGCTGAGGGATGACATCTTGTGTCCTGCAAGGAGAAGAAGCGGAACGATGGCGGGCTCAATGCAGCCATGCGGCCGGCACGAGAATCAGCTGCGGGAACAGCACGAACAGGAACATCAGCGCAGTCAGGCTCAGCAGGAACGGCCAGACGCCGCCGATCACGCTGTCCAGGCTGCAGCGCGAAGTGCCGGCCACCACGTTGAGCACCGTGCCCACCGGCGGCGTCAGCAGGCCGATGGCGTTGTTGAGCACGAACATCACGCCGAAGTACACCGGGTCGATGCCCGCCTTGGTGATCACCGGCATCAGGATCGGGGTCATGATCAGCACGGTCGGCATCAGGTCGAGCGCGGTGCCCACCGCGATCACCAGGATCATGATGACGAACATCAGCAGGATCTTGTTGTCGATGAACGGCTCGAGCAGGTCGGTCACCTGCGCCGGGATATTGGCGATGGTGATCAGCCATGCCGATACCAGCGCGCAGGCCACCAGGAACAGCACCGTGCTGGAGGTCTTGGCCGCGCTGACGATCAGTTCCGGCAGCGCGCGCAGCTTCAGTTCGCCGTAGACGAAGCGGCCGACCACCATGGCGTAGACCACCGCCACTACCGCCGCCTCGGTCGGCGTGAACGCGCCGATCTTCATGCCGCCGATGATCACCACCGGCAGCACCAGGGCCCAGATGCCGTCGAGGGCCGCCTTGGCCAGGCGGCGGGCATCGAAGGGTTCGGTGGGCGCCAGCTTTTCCTTGCGCGCGCAGAAGTGCCAGGTGACGGCGAGCGTCAGCGCCATCATCGCGCCGGGCGCGATGCCGGCGAGGAACAGCTTAGTGATCGACACCTGCGCGACCACGCCAAACACCACGATGGCGATCGACGGCGGGATCACCGGCGCGATGATGCCGCCCGCCGCGATCAGTCCCGCCGCGCGCGGCACGTTGTAGCCGGCGTTGCGCATCATCGGGATCAGCAGCGCGGCGACCGCGGCGGTATCGGCCACGGCCGAGCCGGAGATGCTGGCCACCACCGTCGCCGCGATGATCGCCACGTAGCCCAGCCCGCCGCGGACGTGCCCGACCGCCGCGCCGGCGACGCGCACGATGCGCCGCGACAGCCCGCCGGCGTTCATCAGCTCGCCCGCCAGCATGAAGAACGGCACCGCCATCAGCGGATAGTTGTTGACGCCCTCGAGCATGTTCTGCGCGAGGATCTGCGTATCGAAGTTGCCCAGGTGCAGCATCAGCGCGACCCCGGACGCCAGCAGCGCAAAGGCGATGGGCATGCCGAGCGACATCGCGCCCAGCAGCGAGCCGACAAAGACAAAGATGGTCATGACAGGCTCCTTGCGCTTATTCGCCGGAGGCGCCGGACTGCGGCACCAGTTCATGCTGCGCCATGCGGCCGCTGGCGAGGCGCCACAGCCCGTGCAGCAGCATCGCCGCCATGCCGACGCTGCAAACCAGCAGGCAGGCATAGACCACGCCCAGCGGCACGCCGGTGACGGGGGCGCGGTCGTCCATGCCGATCGCCACCAGCTGCCAGGCGCCATGGGCCAGCAGCAGGCAGCAGCCCAGCGCGCCCGCGTCGGCGAGCAGGCGGCAGGCACGCTGCCCGTTCTCGCCGAGGCGCGATACCACGGTGGACATCCCAAGGTGGGCCTTGTCATGCATCACCAGCAGGGCGCCGGTCAGCGTCAGCCACATGAAGATGAAGCGCGAGGCTTCCTCGGAGAAGGCAATGCCGGAATTGAAGACGTAGCGCAGGACCACGTTGCCAAAGACCAGCACGATCATGGCGGCCATCATGGCGACCATCGCGCCCTGGACCAGGCGCAGCGTAATTCGGTTCATGATTCGGAACTCCTGGAGGGATCGGGGATCAGCGCAGGCGTGGCGCGGCGGCCCCGATCCGGTAAATGCGCATGGCGTTGTCGTGCCACACCGCCTGCGCGGCGGCGTCGGGCAGGCCTTCGAGCGCGGCGGCGACGGTATTGACGATTTCATGCAGCGATGCGCGCAGCCCCGACACGGGCAGGTTGCTGGCGAACAGGCAGCGCTGCCAGCCGAAGATCTCCAGGGCCTGGCGGATGACGGCGACATTGCCGGCGCGATCCCATGCCGCACCCGGCAAGCCGAACTCGGACAGCTTCAGGTGCACGCCCGGCAGGCTGGCCAGCGCCGCCACCCCGCGGCGCCAGCCGGACAAGCCCGCTTCCGTGCGATCCCACGGCAGGCCGGTGTGTTCCACCACCACGGCCAGGCCGGGCACCGCCGCGATCGCCTCGGCGGCTTCCTCCAGATGCCACCACGGCACCCGCAGGTCCCACGCCAGGCCATGCTCGGCCAGCTGCCGCAGCCCGGACAGCCAGCGCGGGTCCTGCAGCGTGCCGGGCTGGCCACGCACGCTGCCATCCGCCGTCCGGCTGGTGCGCGGCTTGCACCGCACGCCCCGCACCAGCGGGAAGGCCTGGTGTGCGCGCAACTGTGCCGCCAGCGTGTCGCTGTTGAAGTCGGCATGCGCCACCACCGCGTTGGGAAAGCCGTGGCGCGCGTGGACCTGATGCAGCCACGCGGTCTCGGCCACCGACTCGTCGGCATGCCGTTCGGCTTCCACGTGGACGCTGGCGGCGAGCGGCAGGCCGTCCCACTGGCGCAGGTAGTCGGCGGGATCGAAGTCCTGCCGCAGCGCGGCATAGTCGCCGAGGAAGAAGGCGGCAGGGTCGTACCCTTCCTGCAGCCAGGGATGGCGCGCGCAGCCGAGCCGCCACAGGTGGTGGTGGGCATCGACGATGGCGGCGGGCATGGCAGGCATCGCGTGCTCCTAGCGCTGGGCATCCATGGCGCGCAGCACGGCGTCGCCGTTCTTCTGCACGAACAGCTGGCGCGTCTCCTCGCGCACCACCTTGCGGATGCCGGCGTTGTCGGGATGCTCGTTGACCTGTACGCCCCGGGCGCGCAGCGTGGCGATCGCCGCGGCCTCGTTGTCGGCATTGAGCTTGCGCTGGTAGGTGGCGGCGGCAGCGGCCTCATCCAGCAGCACCTTCTGGTATTCGGGCTTGAGCGCGTCGAACTTCGCCTTGTTCATCAGCACCACCAGCGCGGTATAGGCGTGCCGCGTCATCGACACGTACTTCTGCACCTCGTACATCTTGGCCGACACCATCAGCGTGGGCGGATTCTCCTGGCCGTCGACCGCGCCGGATTCCAGCGCGCCGAAGACCTCGGCGAACGGCATCGGCTGCGGGCTCGCGCCCAGCAGCTGGAAGGCCTTGATATGCGAAGGGTTGGGCGTGGTGCGGATCTTCAGGCCGCGGATGTCCTCGGCCTTGTTGACCGGGCGCTTGTTGTTGCCCAGGCTGCGGAAGCCGATCTCCCAGAAGGCCAGGCCCTTGATGCGGTGCGCGCCCAGCTCGTCGAGCAGCGAGCGGCCGATCGCGCCGTCCAGCACCTTGTACGCCGACGGGCCGTCCTCGAACTGGTAGGGCAGGTCGAGCACGTTCAGGCGTGGCGCCAGGCCCGTGACAAAGGGATTGCCGGTGGCGCCGATATCGATGGTGCCGCTGCGCACGCCGGTGACCAGCGTGGTGTCGTTGCCGAGCTGGCTGTTGGCGAAAACCTGGATCTCGACGCCGCCCTGGGTGCGCTCCTTGACCTTCTTGCTGAAGGCGAGCGCGGCCAGGTGCTGCGAATCGGATTCCGGAACGGTATGGGCGAAGCGCAGCTTCACCGGAGCCTGTGCCTGTGCCTGTGCCACGCCGGCAACGGACAATAGCGCTGCCAGCACGATATGCGGGATAACGTGTTTCATGGTGTCTCCTGGGTTTGTGATGCGGCCCGGTCGATGTGTGCCGGGCTCGGGGTGCCCCGTGCGGGGCGCATACGGTCAGGGCGGCGGATCGAGCAGGCCGCGCCGGGCCAGGCTGGCCATCAGCGCGCCGATGCCGAAGGTCCACGGCGGCAGCGCGTCGCTGGTGCCGACCCAGTTCACCAGGCCGCCGAGGCGCGGCGCGCAGATGCTGACGCGGTCGCCGAGGTGATGAGTAAAGCCGGCGCCGGGCGCGTCGCGGTCCTGCACCGGTGCGAACAGCGTGCCGCAGAACAGCATCATGCCGTCGGGGTATTGGTGGTGCGCGCCCATCGCATGCGCCACCAGTTCCTGCGGCGAACGGCTGATCTGCGTCATCGCGCTGGCGCCATGCAGCACGAAGCCGTCCTCGCCTTCGATGGTCAGGCCGATCTCGGTACGCGCGATCTCGTCGATGCCGAAATGCGCATCGCACAGCCGGATCCACGGGCCGATGCCGCAGGACGCGTTGTTGTCCTTGGCCTTGCCCAGCAGCAGCGCGCTGCGGCCTTCGAAGTCGCGCAGGTTGACGTCGTTGCCCAGCGCCGCGCCGACGATCTGGCCGCGCGGCGATACCGCCAGCACTACTTCCGGCTCGGGGTTGTTCCAGGTCGATGCCGGATGCAGGCCGACATCCACGCCGGTGCCCACCGATGACAGCGGCGCGGCCTTGGTGAAGATCTCCGCGTCCGGGCCGATGCCGACTTCCAGGTACTGCGACCACAACCCCTGCGCGACCAGCACATCCTTGATGCGCATGGCTTCGGGCGAACCCGGGCGGATGGACGCAAAGCCCGTGCCGACGATGGCGCCGACGCTCTCGCGCACCGCGGCGGCGCTGGCCGCGTCGCCGCGCGCGCGTTCCTCGATCACGCGCTCGACCAGGCTGGCGGCAAAGGTCACGCCGGCGGCCTTGACCACCTGCAGGTCGTTCGGCGCCAGCAGGTGGCGATGCTCCGAATCCGGCCCGTGCGCGCAGGTCGCGTCGAGCCAGTCCTGCAGCGGCCCCAGCGAAGGCCCGGTGGCCTGCCGCACGCGCTCGGCGCAGTCAGGCAGCGCCAGCAGGCCGGCAATGGTTGGCGCGGTGGCCGTGATATCGAACAGTTCCGCGCCGCGCACCACCACCGTCACGGGGCCGCCATGCGGGCCGGGCAGCCATGCGCGTCCCACCAGCAAGGCGCGATCCGCGTCGCGCGGCAGGGTTTCCTCAACCGAGATGCGTCGTGTCATGTCACACCTTGACGTTGGCGTCCTTGACCACGCGCGCCCACTTGGCGCGCTCCGTGGCGATGAACTGCGCGAAGCGCGCCGCGCTGCCGCCGCCGTCCTCGGCACCGAAGCCGGCGAGCTTGCCCGCCACGTCTGGCAGCGCCAGCACCTTGTTCAGGTCCGCGTTCATGCGCTGGACCATGGGCGCGGGCAGCCCGGCGGGGCCGACCAGCCCGTACCAGGTGCCGGCATCGAAGCCCGGAAAGCCGGATTCGGCCAGCGTCGGCACATTGGGATAACTGGCCGCGCGGCGCGGGCGCGTCTGCGCGATCGCCACCACCTTGCCGCCCTGGATCTGCGGCGTGGCGGAGGTCATGGTCTCGAAGCTGAAGTCGATCTGGCCGCCGATCAGGTCGGTCAGCATCGGCGCCGAGCCGCGATACGGCACGTGCAGCGCCTCCACGCCGGCACGCAGCTTGAACATCTCCAGCGCCAGGTGCTGCGCCGCGCCGGCGCCGGACGAGCCGAAGGTGATCTTGCCCGGCTGGCTGCGGCACAGCGCGACCACGTCGGCCACCGAGCGCGCGCGCCCGCCGGTGTGGCAGATCAGCAGGTTGGGCGTGACACCGACCAGCATGACCGGCGTGAAGTCCTTTTCCACCGAGTAGCCCAGCTTCGGGTACAGGCTGGGCGCGATGGCGTGGTTGCTGATATTGGTCATCAGCAGCGTGGCACCGTCCGGCGCCTGGCGCGCGGTGTACTCGGCGGCGACCACGCCGGCGGCGCCAGGCCGGTTCTCGACGATGACCGACACCCGCCACAGCGCCGAGAGCTGCTGCGCGATCACGCGCGCCATCACGTCGGTGCCGCCGCCGGGCGGGAATCCCACGATGATGCGGATCGGGCCGGTCGGCAGTGCCTGGGACCAGGCTGCCAGCGGCGTGGCCAAGGCGGCCGCGCCCGCGCACAGGAATGTGCGACGTCGCATGTGTTGTCTCCTGATGTTGTTGTTGGTGTAGGGAAGGGGTGGCCTTACAGCGAAGCCTGCAGCAGCGCCAGGTAGTCCTGGGCGCTGGCCTCGCGCGGGTTGGTCTTGTGGCAGTGGTCGGCCAGCGCGTAGTCGATGACGCGCGGGAACAGGGCCGGATCGACGCCCATCTCGCGCAGGCCCGCGGGCAGGCCCAGGCGCCGGTTCATGTCGGTGATGGCCGGGCCGACGGCGCCGGAATCCGGCAGTCCCATGGCCTGCGCGATGCGGGCCAGCTTGTCGTCGGCCTGCATCGACGGCGCGTCCGCGTTGAAGCGGATCACCGCCGGCAGCAGCACGGCGTTCAGGGTGCCGTGGTGCAGGGTCGGCATCAGCCCGCCCAGCGCATGGCTCAGGCTGTGCACGCAGCCCAGCCCCTTCTGGAAAGCGAGCGCGCCCTGCATCGATGCGCTCATCATGGCCAGGCGCGCGGCACGGTCCTGCGGATCGCGGCGCGCGCGCTCGATATGCAGCCAGGCGCGGCGCAGGCCATCGAGCGCGATGCCGTCGGCGGGCGGGTTGAAGGCCGGGGTCATGAAGGTTTCCAGGCAATGCGCGATGGCGTCCATACCGGTAGCCGCCGTCAGCATCGGCGGCAGGCCCAGCGTCAGCTCCGGATCGCAGATCGCCACGCGCGGCACCAGGTAGGGCGACAGCACGCCGACCTTGCGGCCGTCGTCGAGGATCAGCACGGCGCCGCGGCCGACTTCGCTGCCGGTCCCCGCCGTGGTGGGGATCGCGATCACCGGTGCGGTGGCCGCCGTAATCCGCGCCACGCCGCCCTCGATCGCGGCGAACTGGCGCAGCGGGCCGTCGTGCGTGGCGCAGACCGCGACCCCCTTGGCCAGGTCGATCGGCGAGCCGCCGCCCACCGCGATGATGCCGTCGCAACGGTACTCGCCATAGAGGCGCATGGCCTCGCGCATGGCGGCTTCGGTCGGGTTGGACGGCGTGCCGTCGTAGATCACCGCCTCGCAGCCCGGGCGCAGCTGCTCCAGCACGCGCTGCACGATGCCGGCGGCCTTGACGCCGGCGTCGGTGACCACCAGCGGGCGCGTGATGCCGATGCGTTCGCATTCCTGGGCCAGCAGTCCGATCGCGCCGAAGTCGATCTGGATCTGGGTGATGTAATTAATGAGAGCCATCTTGTCTCCATGCTGTGTGGGGTGAGCAGGGCGCCGTGGGGCGGGCCGGCTGCATTGGTGACGAAGTCTAGGAACAAGGCCCGCGGGTCACAACGTGGAATTACTTGAAGGCTGCCCAAGAAAAACTCACAGCACCGGACGCCTAGTTTTTCTTGAAGCGGCGCTGAGATTTTCTCGTTTTGCGGCGCGCGGCGCGGGCCCTAGACTGGCGCAGACCAGCCGGACTCCGGACCACCGCCCGCACCAGCCGGGCCTCCTCCACACCAACGACAACCATGAGACAACCGATCCTGATCGAGCGCGACGCACAGGTCGCCACCATCACGCTGAACAACCCGGACAAGCTCAATGCCATGGACCTGTCCATGTGGCAGGGCCTGACCGAAGCCATCCAGGACCTGTCGGCCGACGACACGCTGCGCTGCGTGGTGTTGCGCGGCGCCGGGGACAAGGCCTTCGCCGCCGGCGCCGACATCGCCGAGTTCGACACCATGCGCGCCAACGCCGCGCAGGCGCAGCAATACGGCGAGATCACCAATGCCACCATGCGCGCCATCGCCGAATGCCGGCACCCGACCATCGCGCTGATCCAGGGCGCCTGCGTCGGCGGCGGGCTGGAGATCGCCTCGATGTGCGACCTGCGCATCTGCGGCAGGTCGAGCCGCTTCGGCGTGCCGGTCAACCGGCTCGGGCTGGTGATGTCGTATGGCGAACTGGGTGGGCTGGTGGCGCTGGCGGGGCCGGCGACCGCGCTCGAGATCGTCCTGGAAGGCCGCGTGTTCGATGCGGACGAGGCCCTGCACAAGCGCCTGGTCAACCGCGTGGTGGCGGACGAGGCCGTGCCCGACGAAGCCTATGCGGCGGCACGGCGCATCGCCGCCGGCGCGCCGCTGGTGGCGCGCTGGCACAAGCAGTTCGTGCGCAGGCTGCTCGATCCCACGCCGCTGCGTGCGGAAGAGCATGCCGAGTCCTATGCCTGCTTCGATACCGAGGATTTCCGCATCGGCCACCGCGCCTTTATCGACAAGACCCGGCCGCAGTTCGTGGGCCGTTGAAAGCACCTCATTCTGTTCCAAGCACCGCGGCGCCGCCATTCCCATGCGGCCGCCCCAACCACAGGTGGTATCCATGAATTTGCCGTTATCGAAAATCAAGGTCCTGGACGTCAGCCAGATCATGGCGGGTCCGTTCTGCTGCATGCTGCTGGGCGACATGGGCGCCGACGTCATCAAGGTCGAGGCGCCGGGTGCCGGCGACCAGACCCGCAAGTCGATGGGCTTCCGGCTCAAGGGCGACGACAGCGGCGGCTTCCTGGCGCTGAACCGCAACAAGCGCAGTGTCGAGATCGACCTGAAGAACCCGGCCGGCCTCGAGGCCTTCTATGAACTGGTGCGCGGCGCCGACGTGCTGGTGGAGAACAACCGTCCGGGCGTGGCCGCGCGCCTGAAGATCGACTATGCGGTGCTGCGCGAGATCAATCCGCGCCTGGTCTATGCCAGCATCTCCGGCTTCGGCCAGACCGGGCCGTGGTCGCGGCGCCCGGGGCTGGACCTGATCGCGCAGGCCATGTCCGGCGTGATGAGCGTGATGGGCCACCCGGACGCGCCGCCGGTCAAGTCCAGCGTGCCGATCGCCGACCTGGGGGCCGGGCTGTTCACCGCCTATGGCGTGCTCAGCGCGCTGATGGGGCGCGAGCATACCGGGCAGGGGCAATACGTGGATGCGTCGCTGTTCGAGACGGCGCTGGGGCTGTCGGTATGGGAGTCGGCCGAGTTCTGGGGCACCGGCGAGGTGCCGGTGCCGATCGGCAGCGCCAACCGCATGAGCGCGCCGTACCAGGCGGTGCGCGCCGCCGACCGGCATTTTGTCATCGGCGCGGCCAATCCCAAGCTGTGGGCCGCGCTGTGCGAGGTGATCGAGCGGCCCGACCTGCTTGCCGACCCGCGCTTTACCGACAACGCCGCCCGCATCCGCAACCGCGCCGCGCTGATCCCTGAAATTGAGGCAGAATTCGCGCGCAAGCCGGCGGCGGAGTGGGTCGATGCGCTGCTGGCGGCCGGTGTGCCGGCGGCGCCGATCTTCACCTACGACGAGGCGCTGGCCAGCGAACAGGCGGTGGCGCGGGACATGGTGCTGGAGATCGATCACCCGGTCGAAGGGCGGGTCAAGGCGCTGGGCTTTCCGGTCAAGCTGAGCGGCACGCCGCAGCGGGTGCGCTATCCGGCGCCGTTGCTGGGCCAGCATACCGATGAGGTGCTGGGCGAGTTCGGCCTGGACGCGGCCACCGTCACGCGGCTGCGTGCGCAGGGGGCGTTCGGCGCACCGGCCCGGGCACAGGAACTGGAACGCGGCGCCGCCTGAGCGCACCGCGGCCATCATCTATACCGATTATCTATACCGACAAAAAGACAGGAGACAACCATGACGATGTCACGTTCGCTGATGCGGCGCTGGGCGATGCCGGCGGCCGTGGTGCTGGGGCTGCTGGGTGGTACGGCCACGGCAAGTGCGGAAACCTACCCGAGCCGGCGCATCGAACTGATCGTGCCGTGGCAGGCAGGCGGCGGGGCCGACGTGGTGGCGCGCGCGCTGTCCGCCGCGGCAGCCAGACACCTGCCGCAGCCGATCGTGGTGATCAACAAGCCGGGTGCCACCGGTGCGGTCGGCCTGGGCGAAGTGGTCCACGCGAAGCCGGACGGCTACAAGCTGGTGCTGTCGTCCAGCGAGCTGACCTTCCTGAACTACCTCGGGCTGGCCAAGTTTACCTACCAGGACCTGATCCCCATCGCCCGCCTGAACGCGGACCCGGCCGCCGTGGCGGTCCGGGCCGATGCGCCGTGGAGCACGATCGAGCAGTTTGTCGCCGATGCGCGCAAGCCGGACGCCAATATCCGCGTGGGTAATGCCGGGCAGGGCTCAGCGTGGCACATGGCAGCCGCCGCGCTGGCTGACAAGACCGGCGCGAAGTTCAACCATATTCCCTATGCCGGCGGCGCTCCCGCCACGCTCGCGCTGCTGGGCGGGCATATCGACGCGGTCACGGTCAGTACGGCGGAGGTCTTCACGCATGTGGCCGCGGGCAAGCTCAAGGTACTGGCGGTGATGGCCGACAAGCGGGTCAGCGGCTTCGAGAACGTGCCAACGCTGAAGGAGCGCAATATCGACCTGTCGATGGGGATCTGGCGCGGCATCTCGGCACCGAAGGGCACGCCGCCCGAGGTGATCGCGGTACTGAAGACCGCGATTGCGAAATCCGTGCATGAGCCGGTGATGCGCCAGACGCTGGAGAAGCTGCACTTCAGCACCGATACCTATGCCGATGACGTGACGCTGCAGGCGGCCATGGTGAAGGAGTCGGCGCAGTTCAAGCAGCTCGCCAGCCGCATCAGCGTCAAGGAGTAGCCATGCGCGACACACCCGCGGAGGGCGCGGCGTCCGTCGAGCCCTTTATCGACGCGCACCAGCATTTCTGGAACCTGGCGATCAACCCGTACCCCTGGCTGCAGGGCGAAACGGTGCCCAACTTCCGCTATGGCGACTATTCGGCGCTGCGCAGGAGCTATCTTCCCGAGGATCTCGCTCGCGATACGGCTGGCTGCGCGCCGGTGAAGACGGTGCATGTCGAAGCCGAATGGGCGCGCGCCAATCCCGTCGACGAGACCGACTGGCTGACGCAGCTCGCCGCGCAGACGGGACGGCCAACGGTGATCGTCGGCCATGCCCAGCTTGACCGCGGCGATGTTGGGGAAGTGCTGGCAGGCCATGCCGCCTGCGCGATGATGCGCGGCATCCGCAACAAGCCGGTGACCGCGGCGCGGCGCGAGGATGCGCGGCGCGGCGTGCCGGGCTCGATGGACGACGAGCGCTGGCGGCGTGGCTATGCGTTGCTGGCCCGGCACGGCATGTCCTTCGACCTGCAGGCACCGTGGTGGAACCTGGACCAGGCGGCTGCGCTGGCGCGGGATTTTCCGGGCACGCAGCTGATCCTGAACCATACCGGGCTGCCGGCCGATCGCAGTGAAGCCGGCCTGGCCGGCTGGCGTGCCGCGATGGCCGGGCTGGCCGGGCAGCCCAATGTCGCCGTGAAGATCTCGGGCCTGGGATTGCCGGGCAAGCCATGGACGCAGGCCGACAATGTGCCCGTGATCCGCGACGCCATCACCATCTTCGGCACGGAGCGCTGCATGTTCGCCAGCAACTACCCGGTGGACAGCCTGGTGGCCAGCTATGGCACCATCGTGGCGGGTTTCCGCGCCGCCATCGCGATCTATTCGCCCGCACAGCAGCGCGCGCTGTGGCACGACAACGCCGTGCGCTTCTATCGCCTGTAGCAACGCAGCGCAAGGCAACACAAGGATCCGCCACCCGCCCGGCTCGCGCCGTGGCGGGCCGGGCGGCTTCGTCCCCAGACCTGAAAGGAACCCCTGATGAAGAACGGATTGCAACTCGGCGCGAACTGCGCGCGCACGCTGACGGTCGACCGCCAGCGCACCATCGATTTTCTCGGCGAAAGCCTGCGCATCTACGCCACGCCCGAGCTGGTACGCGATATCGAACAGACCTGCCTCGACTTCCTGCAAGGCTTTCTGGATGACGGCGAAAGCTCGGTGGGTGCGGAGGTCTCGGTGCAGCACACCGGGGCCACGCCGCTGGGCGGCGAGGTGCGCATACACGCCGAGGTCACGGCCATCGATGGCCGCAGTGTCACGTTCAGCGTGACTGCCGACGATGCGGTCGAGCGGGTTTGCAGCGGCACGCATCGCCGCTTCGTGGTCGATGTCGAGCGCTTGCGCGCACGCGTGCAGAAGAAGACGGCATCGATGCCCGCCGCGGCCTGAAGCTGCGCTCAGACGGGGGCCGGCTGCTGCTGGTCCTCCAACACTTCCGCGCGGATCCAGTCAGTGAAGCAGCGGATGCGGCGATCCTCCAGCCGTTCCTTCGGGAACACCACGAAGTAAGAGAATTCGACCGGCAGCCGGATCGATTCGAACAGCCGCACCAGCCGGCCTTCGGCCAGGTCCTGTTCGATCCAGTTCTTCTTCACCAGCGCCACGCCCAGGCCATTGAGCGCGGCGTTGATGACCAGGTGGCTCGGCCAGAACGACGGCCCGCGGCTGGCGTCGACATCGGTCACGCCGGCGTGCTCCAGCCACATCGCCCAGTCGGGGTTGCTCACATCCGTATAGGTGCTGTCGTCGTGCAGCAGCGTATGGTGCTTCAGGTCGGACGGTGTCTCGAGCGGCTGCGGACCTTGCAGCAGCGCCGGACTGCACACGGGAATGACCTCGACCGCCATGCACAGCTCGCAGTGCAGGCCGGGGTAATCGCCGCGGCCATAGCGGATCGCCATGTCGAAATCGTCGCGCTCGAAGTCGATGCGATGGTTCGAGGTCGACACCTTCAGGTCGATATCCGGGTGCGCCTTCATGAAGCGGTCCATGCGCGGGATCAGCCATTTGACCGCGAACGTGGGCGGCATGTTGACCTTCAGCGCCGGGCGGTCCTTGCTGTGCAGGCGGTGCGTGGCATCGGCGAGCTGCTTGAAGGCCAGTTGCACGCTGGGCAGGTAGGCGTTGCCGGCCGGTGTCAGCACCAGGGCCTTGGCCTCGCGGATAAACAGCTGCACGCCAAGGCTTTCTTCCAGCGCCTTGATCTGGTGGCTGACCGCCGAGGGCGTGACGAACAGTTCCTCGGCGGCGCGCGTGAAGCTCAGATGCCGGGCAGCCACTTCGAACGCCCTGAGCGGGTTGAGTGGGGGAATCTGTCTCGACATAGCGGTGGTACGCAATCCTGTAGATGCCTTGCCGGCAGGCGGGGTGCGGTGGCACCGGCAAGCCGCTGCACGATAGCATTCGTGCCCTGGCAAGGGAATAGGGGCCTGTCCCCGTGTAGGTGAATTCACCGCCGCAGCGTTGGCGGCCCGGCGGGCAAGCGGAAATGCCCGGACCTCCCTGCCGGCGATGTGCTCGATATGAGCCATGCCGCGCACGGCCGGCGCAATTGCCGCTCAACTATGTCCGACGTAATTGAGCCGCTCGCGGCATGCCACTACGCTGCCTGGCAGAGCCTCGATACCTGACAACCTGTAGGAGCCGCACCATGCCGCAAGCCATTGCCAGCCTCGTCCCATCGCGCCGCGATGCCGCCGTCGACCCCCGCATGCACGCGATGATCGACAACATCCTGCTGGGCTCGCCGGTCGCGCGGGCGCTGGGCGTGCGGCTGGCCGGCCTGGCGCCCGAACACATCGAACTCGAAATGCCGTTCCTGCCGACCAATGTGACCCATGGCAGCACCGTGCATGGCGGGGTCATTGCCACGCTGATCGATATTGCCGGCGCCGCGGCGGCAGCGTCGGGCGCCAATGCCGACGAAGTGAAGGGCGGGGCGACCAGTTCGCTGTCGATCCAGTACCTGGCGCCCGCGCAGGGCGCGGCATTGCGCGCCGTCGCGGCAGTGGTGCGGCGGGGCCGGCGGCAGGTGGCCACCGAGGTGTCTGTCTATGCCGAGACTGCCAACGAAGGCGTGCTGGTGGCAAAAGCGCTGATGAGCAGCGCCATGTTCTGAGTCGCATGGACCAGCGTAGACGCGCTGGTTGCTTAAAAATGCAATTAACCGCCGAAAATATTTCCCCCACACTATTGCGCGCCAGTGAACTGGCGCGGATCTGCTTCCAAGGGAAGGGCGGTCGGGCCGGACCTTCAGCAAAGCCCGTCCGATGACGGGCGCCCCGCGCGACCCGGCGTTGGGCATGCCGGCGCGCGAGGACTGAGCCCGTTCACGCGGCGGCGCGCAGGCTGATCTTCGGGAAATCCACCGGCACGGCGAAGGCGACGTTCACGTAGTTGGTGAACAGGTTCAGCGCCACGTGGGCCAGGATCTCGACAATCTGTTCATCGTTGAAGCCGGCTTCGCGAAGTTGCGCAATATCGGCATCCGTGACCTGGCCGCGGTCGTTGACCAGCTTGAGCGCGAACGACAGCGCGGCGGCGGTCTGCGGGTCCTGCGCGCGTCCGGCCTGCGCTTCGGACATTTCCTGCGCGGTCGCGCCGGCCTTGCGGCCAAGTGCGGTGTGGGCTGCCAGGCAGTATTCGCACTGGTTGCGGTCAGCAACGGCGACGGCGATCTTTTCGCCGAGCGCAGCGCCCAGGGCGCCGCTGCCCAGCGCGCCAAACGCGCCCCACATGCTGCGCAGCGCAGCCGGGGAGTTGGCAACGGCGCGGAACATGTTAGGCGTGGCGCCAAAGGCACCGTGGATTTCGTTCAGGAGGGCCTTGGCGTCGCCGGACGCGGTTGCGGCGGTGACGAGAGGAACGCGGGACATGACGGACTCCTTGGTACTGGTTTGAGAGAACAGGCGTTGCGATCGCCCTGGAACCCATTATGGTCGGCCATCGCGTACTATGAGATACGCAACGTCCTTCATGCATACCAATTCGTCCACGCTTGCCATGAATGCCCCGGTCGACCGCCTGTCCGCGCTGCTGGAGCGTTTCCGCGCCCGCGCCCACCTGTTCCACCAGGGTCCGCTGTGCGGGCTGACGCAATTCGCGGCGCAGCCCGGCCGCGGCTTCCTGCATGTGCTGCGGCGGGGCGACCTGGAACTGCGGCATCCGCCGGGCGCCGGGCTGCCGCCGACATTGCGCTTCGAGGAACCGACGCTGCTGTTCTATCCGCGCCCGATTCACCACATGTTCCACAACCCGCCAGTGGAAGGATCGGATTTCACCTGCGCGGCGCTGGATTTCGACGGCGGCGCGCGCAACCCGGTAGTGCGCGCGTTGCCGCCGCTGATTGCCCTGCCGCTGGCGCGCGTAGCCGGGCTGGAACAGGCCCTGGCGCTGCTGTTCGCCGAGGCCGGGCAGGTGCGCTGCGGCCACCGGCTGCTGGCGGACCGGCTGTTCGAAGTCGTGCTGATCCAGCTGCTGCGCTGGCTGATCGACCATCACCAGCAGGCCGGCATCCAGGCCGGACTGATCGCCGGGCTGTCTGACCCGCGCCTGGCGCGCGCGCTGGTGGCGCTGCACGAGGATCCCGGCGCGGCGTGGGACCTGCCGCGCATGGCGGAGCGCGCGGGCATGTCGCGCAGCGCGTTTGCCGCCGCGTTCCGGCGCATCGTGGGCCAGCCGCCGGCCGACTACCTGACCGACTGGCGGCTGTCGCTGGCGCAGGCGCAACTCAGGCTGGGCCGTCCGGTGAAATCTGTGGCGGTGGAACTGGGCTATGCCAATGCATCGGCGCTGTCCCGCGCATTCTCGGCGCGGCTGGGAGAGTCGCCGCGGCAATGGCTTGAGCGGGCGGAAGGTGGGGGAGAAGCGGAGAAAGAGGCGGAGAGAGAAGCGGCGCAGGCCGGGCAGCCATCGCCGGTTGGGAAAACCGCCGGTTTGCTCCCCTCTCCCGCGCACGGGAGAGGGGTCGGGGGAGAGGGCGGGAGCGTCTAGCGGCAAGACCGCCCGCCTCACGCCGCCATCAATATTTCCAGAAAACCTGCTGCAGCGCCTTCGGGTCGTTGGTCCTGGTCAGCGCCAGCGCCATCAGGATGCGCGCCTTCTGCGGCAGCTGGTCGTCGGTGACGATCCAGTCGTACTTGTCGTCCGGCTGCTCCGCATTGCGGATCACCACGCCGCTGCCCGTGCGCGAGGCACGCACGATCTGCACGCCCTTGGCGCGCGCGGCCTTGAGCGGCTCGACCATGTAGTCGCCGACGCTGCCGTTGCCGGTGGCGGCGTAGACGATGGCCTTGGCGCCGTTCCTTACCGCCGCGTCGATGCTGGCCGGGTTGACGTTGCCGTAGGCGTAGACCACGGCCACTTCAGGCAGCTTGTCGATCTTGTCGATGTCCCACTCGGTCTGCAGCGTGTGCGGGCGCGCCGGCAGGCGGTAATACAGCGAGCGGCCTTCCACCACGTAGCCCAGCGGGCCGAACGGCGAACGGAAGGTCTCGGTCTTGAAGGTATTGCTCTTGGTCACGTCGCGGCCGGTGTGGATCTCGTCGTTCAGCACCACCAGCGTGCCCTTGCCCTTCGATGCGGGATTGGAGGCCACCAGCACCGCGTCATAGAGGTTGAGCGCGCCGTCCGCGCCAAGCGCCGTGCCCGGGCGCATCGAGCCGACCACCACCACCGGCTTGTCGCTCTTCAGCGTCAGGTTGAGGAAGTACGCGGTTTCCTCGATGGTGTCGGTGCCGTGGGTGATGACGATGCCGTCGACATCCGGCTGCTTGAGCAGTTCCGACACGCGCTTGGCCAGCTTCAGCAGGCGTTCGTTGTTGAAGCTCTCCGAGCCGATCTGGAAGATCTGCTCGCCCTTGACGTTGGCGACCTTGGAGATTTCCGGGACCGAGGCGATGATCTTGTCGACCGGCACCACGGCGGACTGGTAGGCCGCGGTATTGATGGCCGATGCGCCGGCGCCGGCAATGGTGCCGCCGGTGCCGATGATGACGATATTGGCCTTGCGGGCTTCGGGCTGGGCCGTGGCCGGCGCGGCGGGCGCAGCGGCGGGCGGGGCGACCGTTGCCGGCTGTGCGTGGGCAGTGGCGCTGATCAGGCTGGCGGAAAGCAGGGCGGCGACCAGCGTAGTGGCGCGGGCAAAGTTCTTCATGGTTCTCCTCGGATGTTATACGGACGTGTAGGCACGTACAGGCACGATCGGAACGGCACGGCAGACCTTGTGGGTGGTGCGATGCGGTCCGTCTTCCTTCAACGGCTTGCCGCCGCGCGCGCGAGGGCGCCGGCCGGGCAGCGGCTGAGACTATACGTTAGGAGAATCTTCAGGGGTTATGCCGATTCGGCATGAAAATCCGCACCCGATAACCTAAATCGCATACATATCGAGGTAGTCGTTAACGGCGATCGCCTCCAGGCGAGCCTGGTCCAGCGATACCGACAGGATCGCCTGCTGCTGTTTCGGCGGAAAACGCCGCGCCAGGTTGGTGCGGAATTTCTCCACCAGCAGCGGGATGCCTTCGGCGCGCCGGCGCTTGTGCCCGAGGGGATATTCGACCAGCACTTCGTCCAGCACGGTGCCGTCGTTCAGCGTGACGGTCAGTGCATTGGCGATCGAGCGCTTGTCCGGGTCGTGGTAGTCGTGCGTCAGCGCGGGGTCTTCCAGGCAGGCGATCCTGCCGCGCAGCGCGTCGATGCGCGGATCGGCCGCGACGTCATCCTCATAGTCCGCGGCGGTCAGGCGGCCGAACAGCAATGGCACCGCCACCATGTACTGGATGCAATGGTCGCGGTCGGCGGGATTGCTGAGCGGGCCCTTCTTGTCGATGATGCGCAGGCACGCCTCATGGGTGCGGATGGTGATGGCTGCAATATCCGCCGCCGAGCGCCCTGCGCGCGCGAGCGCCCCGTGCAGCTGCATGGCCGCTTCCACCGCCGTCTGTGCATGAAACTCGGCGGGGAAGGAGATCTTGAACAGCACGTTCTCCATCACGTACGAGCCGTAGGGCCGCTGGAACCTGAACGGCTGGCCCTTGAACAGCACGTCATAGAAGCCCCAGGTCTTTGCCGTCAGCGCCGACGGGTAGCCCATTTCGCCGGTGCGCGCGATCAGCGCCAGACGCACCGCGCGGCTGGTGGCATCGCCCGCGGCCCAGCTCTTGCGGCTGCCGGTATTGGGCGCATGGCGATAGGTGCGCAGGCTCTGGCCATCGACCCAGGCCAGCGAGACCGCATTGATGATCTCGTCGCGCGCCAGCCCCAGCATCTGCGCGACCACGGCAGTGGAGGCCACCTTGACCAGCACCACGTGGTCCAGGCCCACCTTGTTGAACGAGTTCTCCAGCGCGATGCAGCCCTGGATCTCATGCGCCTTGATCATGGCCGTGAGCACGGCCTTCATCGTCAGCGGCTTGCGGCCGGCGGCGAGGTGATTGCGCGAGATCCAGTCGGCGGTGGCCAGGATGCCGCCGAGGTTGTCGGACGGATGGCCCCATTCGGCCGCCAGCCAGGTGTCGTTGAAATCCAGCCAGCGGATCATCGTGCCGAGGTTGAACGCGGCCTGGACCGGGTCGAGCTGGAACTGGGTGCCCGGCACGCGCGCGCCGTTGGGCACGATCGTGCCCGGGACGATGGGGCCGAGCAGCTTGGTGCAGGCCGGGTAGGACAGGGCTTCGAGCCCGCAACCGAGCGTATCGATCAGGCAGTTGCGGGCAGTATCGTAGGCGAGGCCGCTCTTGATCTCGTAGCGGGTGACATAGTCGGCGATGTCGACCAGCACCTGATCCGGATCGGGGCGTTGCGCGGACGGCGTGTCGGTGGACATGAACGGCCTCGCGGGAGGGGCTCAGCTCAGAACGCGTCGCCCGGCACGCGCACCCAGCCTTCCATCAGCACACGCGCGCTGCGGCTCATGATGGCCTTCCTGACCACCCATTCGCCGTCGACCAGCGCAGCTTCGGCGCCCACGCGCAGCGTGCCGGACGGGTGCCCGAAACGCACCGCGTTGCGCTCGCCGCCACCGGCAGCCAGGTTGACCAGCGTGCCGGGGATGGCCGCCGCGGTGCCGATGGCAACGGCTGCCGTGCCCATCATCGCGTGGTGCAGCTTGCCCATGGAAAGCGCGCGCACCAGCAGGTCTACGTCGGCCGCGGCTACCTTCTTGCCGCTGGAGGCGGTGTAGTCCACCGGGCTGGCCACGAATGCAACCTTGGGCGTGTGCTGGCGCTTGGCGGCCTCGTCCACGTCCTTGATCAGCCCCATGCGCAGCGCGCCATAGGCACGGATGGTCTCGAACATCGCCAGCGCCTTGGTGTCGCTGTTGATGGCGTCCTGCAGCTCGGTGCCGGTATAGCCGATGCTGTCCGCATTGACGAAGATGGTCGGGATGCCGGCGTTGATCATGGTCGCCTTGAGCGTGCCGACGCCCGGCACTTCCAGATCGTCGACCACATTGCCGGTCGGGAACATCGCGCCGCCGGCGCCTTCTTCCTCGGCGGCCGGGTCCATGAACTCGAGCTGCACCTCGGCGGCGGGGAAGGTCACGCCGTCGAGCTCGAAGTCACCGGTTTCCTGCACTTCACCGTTGGTGACGGGCACGTGGCCGATGATGGTCTTGCCGATATTGGCCTGCCAGATGCGCACGATGGCGACGCCGTTCTGCGGCACGCGGCTCGGGTCGACCAGGCCGGCGCTGATGGCGAACGGGCCGACCGCGGCGGACAGGTTGCCGCAGTTGCCGCTCCAGTCGACAAAGGACTGGTCGATCGAGACCTGGCCGAACAGGTAGTCGACGTCGTGGTCCGGGCGCGTGCTCTTGGACACGATCACGGTCTTGCTGGTGCTGGAGGTGGCGCCGCCCATGCCGTCGATCTGCTTGCCGTACGGGTCGGGGCTGCCGATCACGCGCATCAGCAGCGCGTCGCGGGCGGGGCCGGGGACTTGGGCGGTCTCGGGCAGGTCTTGCAGGCGGAAGAACACGCCCTTGCTGGTGCCGCCACGGATGTAGGTGGCGGGGATCTTGATCTGGGGTACGTGGGCCATGGGAATGAATGTCGTGGTTAGGTATGCGAAAGAAGCCGATTGAGCCGACACCCTTGGCGGAGGCTCCCCTCTCCCGCGAAGTGGGAGAGGGGTGGGGGTGAGGGTGGGAGCCCCCACGAAGTGATGCGCCTGGGTACTGCACGCGCTGCCCCTCACCCCCGGCCCCTCTCCCGCGCGCGGGAGAGGGGAGCAAACACTCGGCAACCAGTTACGCTGCGGTCCTAAGCCGCCGCCTTGTTCGACTCCAGAAAGTCCTGCGCAAACCGCTGCAGCACGCCGCCGGCCTCGTAGATCGACACTTCCTCGTCGCTGTCGAGACGGCAAGTCACCGGCACTTCCACGCGCTCGCCATTCTTGCGATGCACCACCAGCGTCAGCGTCGCACGCGGCTGGCGCTCGCCGATCACGTCATAGGTCTCGGTGCCGTCCAGCCCCAGCGTCAGGCGGTTCACGCCCGGCTTGAACTCCAGCGGCAGCACGCCCATGCCGATCAGGTTGGTGCGGTGGATGCGCTCGAAGCCCTCGGCAACGATCACTTCCACGCCGGCCAGGCGCACACCCTTGGCGGCCCAGTCGCGCGACGAGCCCTGGCCATAGTCCGCGCCGGCGACGATGATCAGCGGCTGCTTGCGGTCCATGTAGGTCTCGATCGCTTCCCACATGCGCACGACCTTGCCTTCCGGCTCGATGCGCGCCAGCGAACCCTTCTTGACCTGGCCATCGACCACGGCCATCTCATTGATCAGCGTCGGGTTGGCGAAGGTGGCGCGCTGCGCGGTCAGGTGGTCGCCGCGGTGGGTGGCGTACGAGTTGAAGTCCTCTTCCGGCAGGCCCATCTTGGCCAGGTACTCGCCAGCCGCGCTGTTCAGCAGGATCGCGTTGGACGGCGACAGGTGGTCGGTGGTGATATTGTCGCCCAGCACCGCCAGCGGACGCAGGCCCTGCAGCGTGCGCTCGCCGGCCAGCGCGCCTTCCCAGTATGGCGGGCGGCGGATATAGGTGCTCTGCGGGCGCCAGTCGTACAGCGGCTCCGCGCTTTCGCCGGTTTCCGCGGTCAGCGCGAACATCGGCTCGTAGACCTTGCGGAACTGCTCCGGCTTCACGCTCTGCCTGACGATCGCGTCGATCTCTTCGTCGGTCGGCCAGATGTCCTTCAGGTAGACCGGCTTGCCGTCGGGGTCGGTGCCCAGCACATCCTTCTCGATATCGAAGCGGATGGTGCCGGCGATGGCGTAGGCGACCACCAGCGGCGGCGAGGCCAGGAAGGCCTGCTTGGCGTACGGGTGGATGCGGCCGTCGAAGTTGCGGTTGCCGGACAGCACCGCGGTGGCATACAGGTCGCGGTCGATGATTTCCTGCTGGATCTTCGGGTCGAGCGCGCCGGACATGCCGTTGCAGGTGGTGCAGGCAAAGGCGACGATGCCGAAGCCGAGCTTCTCCAGGTCAGGCAGCAGGTTGGCTTCTTCCAGGTACAGCTCGACCGCCTTGGAGCCAGGCGCCAGCGACGACTTGACCCACGGCTTGCGCGTCAGGCCGCGCGCGTTGGCGTTGCGTGCCAGCAGCGCGGCGGCGATCACGTTGCGCGGGTTGCTGGTGTTGGTGCAGCTGGTGATGGCGGCGATGATCACGGCGCCATCGGGCATCAGGCCTTCGGCTTCCTGCGCGCGGGCCTTGTCCAGGTCCACGGCGATGCCGCGCTCGGCCAGCGCGGAGGTTGGCAGGCGCTTGTGCGGGTTGGACGGGCCGGCCATGTTGCGCACCACGCTCGACAGATCGAACTTCAGCACGCGCTCGTATTCGGCATTCTGCAGCGAGTCTGCCCACAGGCCAGCGGCCTTGGCATAGGTCTCGACCAGCTTGAGCTGCTCATCCGTGCGGCCGGTCAGGCGCAGGTATTCGATGGTCTGCTCGTCGATAAAGAACATCGCCGCGGTGGCGCCGTATTCCGGTGCCATGTTGGAGATGGTGGCGCGGTCGCCGAGCGTCAGGCTCGACGCACCTTCGCCGCGGAACTCCAGGTAGGCGCCGACCACTTTTTCCTTGCGCAGGAATTCGGTCAGGGCCAGCACGATGTCGGTGGCGGTGATGCCGGGCTGGCGCTTGCCGGTCAGCTCGACGCCGACGATGTCCGGCAGGCGCATCCACGAGGCGCGGCCGAGCATCACGTTCTCGGCTTCCAGGCCGCCCACGCCGATGGCGATCACGCCCAGCGCATCCACGTGCGGGGTGTGGCTGTCGGTGCCGACGCAGGTATCGGGGTAGGCCACGCCATTGTCAGCGTGGATCACCGGCGACATCTTCTCCAGGTTGATCTGGTGCATGATGCCGTTGCCCGGCGGGATCACGTCGACGTTCTTGAACGCCTTCTTGGTCCAGTCGATGAAATGGAAACGGTCTTCGTTGCGGCGGTCTTCGATGGCGCGGTTCTTCTCGAACGCCTGCGGGTCGAAACCACCGCATTCCACCGCCAGCGAGTGGTCGACGATCAACTGCACGGGCACCACCGGGTTGACCTTGGCGGGGTCACCGCCCTGGTCGGCAATGGCGTCGCGCAGGCCGGCCAGGTCCACCAGCGCGGTCTGGCCCAGGATGTCGTGGCAGACCACGCGCGCGGGGAACCACGGGAAATCGAGATCGCGCTTGCGCTCGATCAGCTGCTTGAGCGAATCCGCCAGCGTGGCGGGCTCGCAGCGGCGCACCAGGTTTTCTGCCAGCACGCGCGACGTGTACGGCAGCTTGTCGTAGGCACCCGGCTGGATGGCCTCAACCGCGGCGCGCGCGTCGAAGTAATCCAGCTTGGTGCCCGGTAGCGGTTTGCGGTTTGCAGAATTCATGGTGTAGGGAAATCTATATAGGTATGAAAAAGGGGTAGTGGTCCCCCATCGTTCGATGATGGCGACCAACTACCCCCTTTGCCCTCAGGCCCGGATCAATGCATCCCGACCCAGGGCAAACCGGCAGCCGGTCTTACTTGCGATCCTTGATCGGCACGAACTCCAGGTTCTCCGGGCCGGTGTAGTTGGCGCTCGGGCGGATGATCTTGTTGTCGATGCGTTGCTCGATGATGTGCGCGGCCCAGCCGGAAGTGCGCGCGATCACGAACAGCGGCGTGAACATCGCCGTCGGCACACCCATCATGTGGTAGCTCACCGCGCTGAACCAGTCCAGGTTCGGGAACATCTTCTTGATGTCCCACATCACGGTTTCCAGGCGCTCGGCGATGTCGAACATCTTCATCGAGCCGGCATCCTTCGACAGCTTCTTCGCCACTTCCTTGATCACCTGGTTGCGCGGGTCGCTGATGGTGTACACCGGGTGGCCAAAGCCGATCACGACTTCCTTGTTCTCGACGCGGCGGGTGATGTCGGCCTGGGCCTCGTCCGCGTTGTCGTAGCGCTTCTGGATCTCGAACGCGACTTCGTTGGCACCGCCGTGCTTCGGGCCGCGCAGCGCACCGATCGCGCCGGCGATCGACGAGTACATGTCCGAACCCGTGCCGGCGATCACGCGGGCGGTGAAGGTCGAGGCGTTGAACTCGTGCTCGGCGTACAGGTTGAGCGACGTGTTCATGGCGCTTTCCCACAGTGCCGACGGCTTCTCGCCGTGCAGCAGGTGCAGGAAGTGGCCGCCGATGGAGTCATCGTCGGTTTCCACCTCGATACGCTTGCCATTGTGGCTGTAGTGGTACCAGTACAGCAGCATCGAACCCAGGCTGGCCATCAGGCGGTCGGCAATGTCGCGCGCGCCCGGGGTGTTGTGGTCGTCCTTTTCCGGCAGCACGGTGCCCAGCACCGATACGCCGGTGCGCATCACGTCCATCGGGTGGGCGCTGGCGGGGACCCATTCCAGCGCGGCCTTGACGTTGGCGGGCAGGCCGCGCAGCGACTTCAGCTTGGCCTTGTAGGCGGCCAGTTCGGACTTGGTCGGCAGCTTGCCGTGCACCAGCAGGTGGGCGATTTCTTCGAACTCGCAGGTCTCGGCGATATCGAGGATGTCATAGCCGCGGTAGTGCAGGTCGTTGCCGGTACGGCCGACGGTGCACAGTGCGGTATTGCCGGCGGTGACGCCGGACAGCGCGACGGATTTCTTGGGCTTGGGAGTGACGAGCGGTTGCGCTTCGGACATCTGGGTCTCCTTGGTGTGATGCCTGGTGTTGCCTGTCTTTGTCAGGCGAACGGCCGGGAGGGAATATACCCGGCCCGGCCGCGCCTGCCTCTATGGTGTCTTACTTGCCCTTGCCTTGTGCGAACAGGGCGTCGAGCTTCTGCTCGAAGTCATGGTAGCCGATGCTCTCGTAGAGCTCCGAGCGGGTCTGCATGGTATCGACCACGTTCTTCTGCGTGCCGTCGCGGCGGATGGCTGCGTAGACATTCTCCGCGGCCTTGTTCATGGCGCGGAAGGCGGACAGCGGGTACAGCACCATCGATACGCCGGCGCTGCCCAGTTCTTCCGTGGTGAACAGCGGCGTGGCGCCGAATTCGGTGATGTTGGCCAGCACCGGCACCTTCACCGCGTCGACGAACTTGCGATACATGGCCAGGTCGGTCATGGCTTCCGGGAAGATGGCGTCGGCGCCGGCTTCCACGCAGGCCACGGCGCGCTCGATGGCGCTGTCCAGGCCTTCCACGGCCAGCGCGTCGGTGCGGGCCATGATGACGAAGTTCTCGTCGGTGCGGGCGTCGACGGCGGCCTTGATGCGGTCGACCATTTCACCCTGGGTGACGATTTCCTTGTTGGGACGATGGCCGCAGCGCTTGGCGCCGACCTGGTCCTCGATATGCATGGCCGCGGCGCCGAACTTGATCAGCGACTTGGTGGTGCGGGCCACGTTGAAGGCCGAGGCGCCGAAGCCGGTGTCGACGTCCACCAGCAGCGGCGTGTCGCACACGTCGGTGATGCGGCGGACATCGGTCAGGACGTCGTCCAGGTTGGAGATGCCCAGGTCGGGCAGGCCCAGCGAGCCGGCCGCGACACCGCCGCCGGACAAGTAGATGGCCCGGTAGCCGGCGCGCTTGGCCAGCAGGGCGTGGTTGGCGTTGATGGCGCCGACCACCTGAAGCGGATGCTCTTCGGCAAGCGCCTGGCGGAAACGGGCGCCTGCGGAGCGCGCGAGGTCGGAAGCGGAGTAGGTCATGGCGTTTGCTTGGCGTTTGCGTTGAGGTGAACAAGACGGAGCCATAAGCGCAAGGGCCGTGCCAGCCCTTGTGCGGGCGTCGGCAAAAACCCGGAAAGCCTTGTCATAGCTGGGCTGGCGGGCACCAGGGTAAATTTTCCCCGATGCCAGATGTCATCATTTCAGCACATTTGAATTTCACCTTCGCAAATCGTGAATTCAAAGTTGAAATCGGGGCTGGCATGACGGACAATGTGCCAGCACTGTACGCCTGTTCCGGCGGGGTTTCACCCGTTCCCCACACCGCACCGCACCATGAGTCCTCCCGCCTCCACGCCCGCGCGCCCGCGCATCTGGGCCATCGGTATCAGCCGCCTGGCGCGTGCCTTTGCCGACCTGATTCCGTCCTATGCCGCACGCGCGGAATTCCGTATCGTCGGCAAGGGCTTCGAAGCGGCCGCCAGCGCCGTATCGCGTGAAGTGCGCGAAGGCCGGCTCGACGTGGTGGTCGCCGGCGGCTCCAACGGCGCCTACCTGCGGCAGCACGTCGACGTGCCGGTCGTGCTGGTCAAGGTGACGGGCTTCGACGTCATGAGCGCGCTCGCCACCGCGCGCCGCATCTCGCCCAAGGTTGCGCTGGTCACGCATGCCTCCACGTATGCCGAGGTCGATGAATTCGTGCGGGCATTCTCGCTGGCGGTCCCGGCCTATACCTACCTGACCGAGGACGATGCCGTGGCGCGGGTCAAGGCGCTCAAGCAGGAGGGCATCCAGGTCGTGGTCGGCCCCGGGCTGGTCACGGACCTGGCCGATCGCTACGGTTTGACCGGCGTGTTCCTGTATTCGGGCAATTCGGTGCGCATGGCGCTGGAAGACGCGATCGAGGCCGCACGGCTGCGCCGCATCGAATCCACCCGGCGCGACTATGTCAACGCCATCCTGGCGCACCTGAACGAGGGCGTGGCGGCCGTCGACGCGGAAGGGCGGATCCAGTCGTTCAACCCTGCCATGGAGCGTTTCCTCGGCACCTCCGCCGCGGCCGCGGTGGGCCGCAAGCTGCAGACGCTGGCGCCCAACCTGTCGCTCGAAGGCGTGATGCAGAGCGGCGACAAGGAACTGGAGGCGATCCACAAGCTCGGCGACAAGATGGTGGTGGTCAACCGCATCCCGATCGCCAGCGACGCGGGCACCACCGGCGCGGTGCTGACCATCCAGGACGCCAGCGCGATCCAGCGCGTCGACCGCAACCTGCGCTCGCGCAGCCGCGCCCGGCCCGCGGGCGTGCGCTACAGCCTCGACGACCTGGCCGGCACCTCCGCGGTGATGACCGAACTGCGCACGCTGGCGCGGCGCTACGCCGTGGTCGATTCCACCGTGCTGATCGGCGGCGAGAGCGGCACCGGCAAGGAAGTGCTGGCACAGGGCATGCACGACGCCAGCCCGCGCCGCGCCTTCCCGTTCGTGGCGGTCAACTGCGCCGCGTTTCCGGAAGCGCTGCTGGAAAGCGAGCTGTTTGGCTACGAAGAGGGCGCCTTCACCGGCGCGCGCCGCGGCGGCAAGGCCGGCCTGTTCGAGTCGGCGCACAACGGCACGCTGTTCCTTGACGAGGTGGGCGACATGCCGCCGACGCTGCAGACCCGCCTGCTGCGCGTGCTGCAGGAAAAACAGGTGCTGCCGATCGGCGGCCTCGACGCCGTGCCCGTCAACGTGCGCGTGATCGCCGCCACCCACCGCGACCTGCCCGCGATGGTGCGCGACGGCTCCTTCCGCCAGGACCTGTACTACCGCCTCAATATCCTGCGCATTGAAATGCCGCCGCTGCGCGAGCGCGCCGAAGACCTGTCCGAACTCGCCGAGCTGCTGTACCGCCGCGCGCAGGAACGCCTGGGCACCGAGCGCCCGCAGCGGCTGCCGGCAGCGGCGCGCTCGCGGCTGGCGCGCTATGCGTGGCCGGGCAATATCCGCGAGCTGGAGAATGTCACCGAGCGCATCGCGGTGCTGGTGGCCGGCCGCAAGCTGGAGGCCGATGCGCTGCTGCGCGAGCTGCAGGCTGCCGTGCCGGAGCTGTTCGCTAGCGACGGTGCGATGGCCATGGCGCAGGCGCCGGCTCAACCCGCCGCCGCAGCCGCCGCACGCACCGCGCAGGCGGGCAAGCCCGGCCACTCGCTGGCGCGCGTCAAGCAATCGAGCGAAGTCGAGCATATCCGCCGCGTGCTGGCCGAATGCGGCGGCGACCGGACCGCCGCGTGCCATGTGCTGGGCATCAGCCCGACCACGCTGTGGCGGCGGCTGAAGGCGGCGTAGCCGCCGGCCGTGCCCGCTGGTCGTTCCTATACCCCCGGCCCGACGCGCCGGAACGGAATCGGCTGCAAGCCCTTGCCGGCGAGCCACGCCTCGTTGAACAGCCGGCCCATGTACAGGTCGCCGCGATCGCACAGCAGTGTCACGATGGTATGGCCCGGCCCCATCTCGCGGGCCAGCGCCACGGCGGCGCCGACATTGATGCCTGACGAGCCGCCCAGGAACAGCCCTTCTTCGCGCAGCATCCGGTAGACCATGTCGACGCAGGTCTGGTCGTCGATCCGCACCGCATCGTCGATCGGCGTGTCCTGCAGGTTGGCGGTGACGCGGCTCGAGCCGATGCCCTCGGTGATCGAGCTGCCCTCGGCCTTCACCTCGCGGTGCTTCACGTAGTGGTACAGCCCGCTGCCGTGCGGATCGGCCAGCACGATGCGCACGGCCGGCTTGTGCTCCTTCAGGCAGCGCGCGATGCCCGCCAGCGACCCGCCGGTGCCGGTGGCGCAGGTGAAGGCATCGATGCGGCCCGCCGTGGCGTGCCAGATCTCCGGGCCGGTGGTTTCGTAGTGGGCCTGCCGGTTGGCGAGGTTGTCGAACTGGTTGGCCCAGATTGCATTGTCGGTTTCCTCGGCCAGGCGGCCGGCGATCTTCTGGTAGTTGCCGGGATCGGCATAGGGCTTGGCGGGAACGGGGCGCACCTCCGCGCCCAGCATGCGCAGCCGTTCCATCTTCTCCGGCGACTGCGTATCCGGGATCACCACGATGCAGCGGTAGCCGCGCGCCGCGCACAGGTGGGCCAGGCCAATGCCGGTGTTGCCCGCAGTGCCTTCGATCACGGTCCCGCCGGGCTTCAGCAGCCCGCGGCGCTCGGCGTCGCGGATGATGTAGAGCGCGGCGCGGTCCTTGACCGAGCCGCCCGGGTTCAGGAATTCAGCCTTGCCGTAGATATCGCAGCCGGTCTCGGCGCTCAGCCCCGCCAGCCGGATCAGCGGGGTGTGGCCAATGGTGCCGGCAAATCCGTCCCTGACTTCCATGATGCACTCCTGCCGGGCCGCGGCCCTGGATGAGGGTCAATCTGATTGATAGACCGGGGCAGCGGGAATGACAAGCGGGGGAGGTGGCCGCACGGGCCGCGTGGAAGTGGCGTGCCTGACGCCTGGCGCCCTGGGCGCAAGACGCGACAGGGGGTATGAGGCGCCGTCAGGCGGCGTTCAGCCAGCGGAAACTGAAATCGCCCTCGACGAATTCCTGCCGCGACGCATGGAAATCGCGCATGTACGGCCGGTTCAGGTGCGATTCCAGCGCGCCTTTCGAGTCCCAGACCATGTAGATCACGAAGACCCGCGCATCCTCGGCATCCTGCCCGACGTGGTAGTCCAGGCAGCCGGGCTCCTTCAGCCCGCGCGTTTGCAGGGTGGTGAGCTGGGACACCAGCGCCTCGCGGCGATGGGACTTGGCACGGGCGATGCCGACTAGCGTGTACGTTCCGGACATGGTTGAACGGGTGCGACTGGCTGGCGTCTGGTAAGCACTGGGCGCGCCATTGTAGCGCCGCCGCCGGGCCCGCCCGGAATGCCTGACGACGCCGTCCGGGCATTTGGCCGCCCCTTGACAAGGGCGGCCGGCGCGGCTCCGGCAGGCAAAACCAGCCCTCAAGTCTGGCGCCGGCTTGCCGATAGTCATTCCGGCAAGAAGAAAACCAACGTCCGGGGGACATCTCATGCTGAGACGAATCGGGTCGGAACAATTGCAGGTCGGGATGTTTGTCGCCAGGCTGGGCGGGCCGTGGATCAGCCACCCGTTCTGGCGGGCAAAGTTTCTGGTCAGCCACGAAGACCAGATCCGGCAGATCCAGTCCGCGGGCGTCCGCGAAGTCTGGATCGATATTCTCAAGGGCCGCAACCTGCCGCCAGCAGGCGTGCCCGAGGCGCCGCCGGCGCCCGTGGCGGAGCCCGCGCCACAGCCGCATGAGCCTGCGGGCTCGCAGCCGGTCGCGTCGCTCGAAGCCGAGCTCGGCCGCGCTCGCGAGTTGCTCCAGTCCGGCAAGGCCGTGGTCGGTTCCATGTTCGCCGACATCCGCATGGGCCGCGCGCTGGAGGTCGAGCGCGCGCTGCCGCTGGTCGACGCCGCCTCGCGCTCCCTGTCCCGCCACGGGCAGGCGCTGCTGGCGCTGGCGCGGCTCAAGGCGCGTGACGACTACAACTACCTGCATGCCTTCGCCGTCTGCGCGCTGATGATCGCGGTCGGGCGCACGCTGGGCCTGCCGGACGACGAGGTGCGCGAACTCGGCCTCGCCGGCCTGGTGCACGACATCGGCAAGCTGACGCTGCCCGAGTCCGTGCAGCACAAGGCCACCGCGCGCACCCCCGAAGAAGAGGAAAGCTACCGCCGCCATCCGTCGGCGGGCTACCGCATCCTCAACGAGGCGCGGCTGGTTTCCAACATCCCGCTCGATGTCTGCGTTCACCACCACGAGCGCGTGGACGGGCGCGGCTATCCCTTCGGCCTGGTCGGCCGCGAGCTCAGCATCCACGCCAGGATTGCGGCGATCTGCGATGCCTATGATTCGCTGACCTCGGCGCGTCCCGGCCACCAGCAATGGTCTCCCGCCCGCGCCATGGAGTACATGGCCGTACGCGTCGACACGCTGTTCGACCGGCGTGTGTTCAAGGCTTTCACCGGAACGGTTGGCATCTATCCGCTCGGCACCGTGCTGCGGCTGCGTTCGAACCGGCTGGCAGTGGTCTGCGGGCAAAACGACGCCGATCCGCTGCGGCCGCTGGTGATGGTGTTCTTTTCGGTGTCGCAGTCGAAACCGTTGCCGACCGAGCTGGTTGACCTGCGGCACAGCGAGGAAACGGTGGTGGCATTTGAGAATGCCGCTGACTGGGGCTACACGGATGAGCAGTTGATGGCGATGTACACGAATACAAATGCTTCATAGTGGCGGTGCCGGCTTCAACCACGGCGATGCGCTGAGCTTCGCCGGGGCCGACGGTGCTGGGGATCGGGGCCGCACTGGCGAGCATCTTCCTGCTCAGTGCGGCCTTGCGGCAGCATGCGAGGCAAAGGCCGCAAATTTACGAAGGGAGCGCGCACCTTTTGTACACTATCTGGCCGAATCACTGGCTTGACGTCGCCCCCTTATGAGTTTCGATGCCCTGCTGGAGCTGTTCCAGCAACGTATTCCGGCCCATCCCTGGGCGCAGATCACGCTGTACCTGGTGGTGCTGGTGCTGATCGCGGTGCTCGCGCAATGGCTGTTCGGCCATGTGATGTCGCGCATTGCCCATCGCGTGCTGACGGTCTGGGGCAAGGCGCCCTGGAGCAAGGCGCTCACGCGCCATCGCGCATACCGGCGTTTCGGCTACGCGGTGGGCTTCGCGGTGATCACCGTCGGCATCGGCGAGGTGCCGCACATGGGCCGCTACGCCCTGCTGGTGGAGCGCCTGGCCCATTCCAGCCTGTGGGTCTGCTTCTTCCTGATGCTGGGCGGCGTGCTGGGCGCGTGGCAGGACGTTTATGCCAGCAGCCGGCGCGCGCAGACCCGCTCGATCAAGGGCTATATCCAGGTGGGGCGGCTCGGGCTGGGGCTGGTGTGCGCGGTGCTGGTGCTGTCGATCCTGATCGACCGCTCGCCGCTGTGGATGCTGTCCGGCCTGGGCGCGTTGTCGGCGGTGCTGCTGCTGGTGTTCAAGGACACGCTGCTGTCGCTGGTGGCCAGCACACAGCTGACCTCGAACGACATGCTGCGCATCGGCGACTGGATCGAGATGCCGCAATGCAACGCCGATGGCTATGTCAAGGACATCGCGCTGCATACGGTCAAGGTGCAGAACTGGGACAACACCGTGACCACGGTGCCGACCTACAAGCTGTTCTCGGAGAGCTACCGCAACTACCGGCAGATGTTCGAATCAGGCGCGCGCCGCATCAAGCGGACGCTGCGCCTCGATGCGAGCAGCGTGCGCTTCCTCGAAGACGACGAGGTGCATGCGCTGATGCGCTTCCAGCTGCTGCACGATTATCTGGCGGAGAAGCAGGCCAAGGTCGACGAGGCCAACCGGATGCTGATCGCCGCGGGCAATGACCCGGTGAACCGCCGCCGGCTGACCAATATCGGCACCTTCCGCGCCTATGGCATTGCCTACCTGAAGGCGCATCCCGAGATCCACCACGACCTGCTGCTGAACGTGCGCATGATGGAGCCCGATTCGCAGGGCATCCCGGTGGAGATCTATTGCTTCACCGCGCTGACGGCGTGGATGGACTACGAGCGCATCCAGGGCGATGTATTCGACCACCTGCTGGCGATCCTGCCCGAACTGGGCCTGCGGCTGTACCAGGCCCCGTCCGGCGCCGACCTGAGCGGCGTGCGCATGGCGCCGGTGCTGGCCGCGGCGCAGGCTGCGGCACAGGTTGCCGCGCCACACCCGCACGGCCACGCCGCGGCGGGCAGCCACGTGCTCTGAGGCCTGCCGCTCCTTCAGCTATCAGCCCACCGCGCGCGGACGCACGCGGCTGGCGGCTTCCTTGGCGCGGGTGCGTGCGGTGTCGATATCGTCCGCATAGGCGAGCGCCACGCCCATGCGGCGCTTGACGAAGCTCTCGGGCTTGCCGAACAGCCGCACCTCGGTCTGCGGCACGCCCAGCGCCTGTTCGACACCGTCGAACACCACGCCCTGCGCGTCCACGCCGCCGTAGATCACCGCGCTGGCGCCGGGGCTGCGCAGCGAGGTGTCGACCGGCAGCCCGAGGATGGCGCGCGCATGCAGCTCGAACTCGTTCTGGTGCTGCGTGGCCATGGTCACCATGCCGGTGTCGTGCGGGCGCGGGCTGACTTCGCTGAACCAGACCTGCTCGCCCTTGACGAACAGTTCCACGCCGAAGAGGCCCGTGCCGCCCAGGTCGGCGGTGACCGCCTGCGCAATCTGCTGGGCCTTCTGCAGCGCGGCCGGGTGCATCGGCTGCGGCTGCCAGCTTTCGACATAGTCGCCGCTGACCTGCACGTGGCCGATCGGTGCGCAGAACTGCGTCTCGACCTGGCCGCTGGCGCCGATGGCGCGCACGGTCAGCAGCGTGATTTCATAGTCGAAATCGATAAAGCCTTCCACGATCACGCGGCCGTGGCTGACGCGGCCGCCGGCCATGGCGTAGTCCCAGGCGGCCTGGACGCCTTCGGGGCCGTCGATCTTGCTCTGGCCCTTGCCGGAACTGCTCATCACCGGCTTGACCACGCACGGATAGCCGATGCCGCCATCGATGGCGGCCTGCAGTTCTGCCAGCGAATCGCAGAACTTGTACGGGCTGGTCGGCACGCCCAGCGATTCCGCCGCCAGGCGGCGGATGCCTTCGCGGTCCATGGTCAGGCGCGCGGCGCGGGCGGTGGGGATCACGCGCACGGTGCCGGCGGCTTCCAGCGTTTCCAGCATGGGGGTGGCGATGGCTTCGATCTCGGGCACCACCAGGTGAGGCTTCTCGGCCTCGATCAGCGCCCTGAGCTGGTCCGGGTCGCTCATGGCAATGGTGCGCGCGTGGTGGGCCACCTGCTGGCCCGGCGCATTGTCATAGCGGTCGACGGCGATGGTCTCGACGCCCAGGCGCTGCAGTGCGATCAGCACTTCCTTGCCCAGCTCGCCGGAGCCGAGCAGCATCACTTTGGTGGCAGAAGGGGAAAGGGGCGTTCCGAGGGTGGTCATGGCGGCAAGGCGGCGGGGCGAAGGGAAAACCAGGATTGTACGTGCTGCCGCCTGCCGTGGCGCCGCCGCGCCTAGTCTTCCGCGTCGCGCGAACCGGTATGGCGCCGCGCCGCCTCGTCCTTGCGGTCGGCCTCATCGGCCTTGGCGGCCTCGGCCGGGGTGGAAGCGACCCCGTACATGCCGTGGCGCGGCGTGCCCGCCGGCAGGTTGCCGAGATCGGTGGCCTGGTAGGGATGCGGGCCCGGCGGAGGCTGCGAGGTGTCGCTCGACGGATGCGCGCGGCCGGTCAGCTTCTCGTCCCGGGTCACGCTGTGGCCGCCGTAGTGGTAGTCGGTCAGCGATCCTTCATGCGCGGGGGCCGAGGGTGCCGGCGCGCCGGAGATATCGGTCACGTGTACCGGAATCGACGGATAGACCTGTTGGGCGCCCGCGATGGCCATGTCGGGCGAATCGAACTCGCCGGCGAGCCGCTCCGGTGCGCCGTTACCGATGCGCATTTCGAGGTGCCAGCGGCCGTTTTCCGGGCCGCACACCAGGATTTCCTGTTCAGTCGAGGTCATGGCAGGGCTCCTTGTGCAGGTTCCAGGCAGGGCGGGGCGGCATGCCGGCCGCACGGTCCGTCTGGATGGCAGACAGGCAAGTTGCATTCCAGCGGCGCGGCGCTGGAACGGAACCTGCTGGCCCGTCAGGAATAAGCCGTTAACACTGCAAGAGGTCCACCATGCCCCCGACCCGACCGCTTACCGTTGTCATCACCGGCGCTTCGAGCGGCATCGGACTGGCCACCGCGCTGGCCTTCGCACGCGCCCGGGCGCGCGTGGTGCTGTGCGCGCGCGGCGAGGCACCGCTGGCGCGCGCCGCCGCGGCGTGCCGCGAGCTGGGCGCGCGGGCACTGGCCGTGCCGGGCGACGTCACGCAGCCGGCGGCCATGCACCGGCTGGCCGAGCGTGCGGCGGAGTTCGGCGATGGTGGCATCGATGTCTGGGTCAACAATGCCGGTGTCGGCGCCGTGGGCCTGTTCGACGAAACGCCGGTGGCCGCGCACGAGCAGGTGGTCCGCATCAACCTGCTGGGCTACCTGCACGGCGCGCACGCGGTGCTGCCGTTCTTCAAGGCGGCGCGCAAGGGCGTGCTGGTCAATATCGTGTCGCTGGGCGCATGGGCGCCGTCGCCATATGGCGTGTCGTATACGGCGAGCAAGTTCGGGCTGCGCGGCTTTTCGGAGGCGTTGCGTGCCGAGCTGGTCGACTATCCGCAGATCCGCATCTGCGACATCTTCCCGGCCACCGCCGACACGCCTGGGATGCGCCACAGTGCCAACTACACCGGCAAGGCACTGCGCCCGCCGCGGCCGCTGGTCGATGCCGGCGCGGTCGCGCGTGCGGTGCTGCGTGCGGTGGCGGCGCCCACCTCGCAGGCCGTGACGGTAGGCGTTGTCGCAAGGCTGGCGCGGATTGCCAACCTGCTGGCGCCGGGCCTGCTGCAGCAGGCGTACGGCCGTATCCTGCATCGGCATTTCAGCGGTGCGCACGAGATACCGGTCTCCGACGGCAACCTGTTCCATGCCTCGCTGGGGCACATGGATGTCCAGGGCGGCTGGACTTCGCCGGAACGGATGCGTCAGTTTCGGATTGCCGGCGTGGCGGTGGCGGCCGGGCTGGCGGGCCTCGCGCTGTGGCATTGGCGCCGCCACGCTCGCTGAGTGCCGGCGGCAGGCAGCCTGGCAGGCAGATTTACAACCGCGGGCGCTTCTTACCTGCGCCGCGTGCGGCTGCCGGCCCAAATAGAAAAAGGCCCGCGCGGACGCGGGCCGCAAAGGCCTGAGGATCCGCTAGAGGACCGCTCGGTATTTATCCTAATTGCCTGGCAGCGGCTGCACATCCCCCGTTCGGGGTGCAGGCCGCATTCGTGCGTGATCCCGCCTTGATGGGGTCTGCCAAGATAAGGCCCATTTCCTATCATAAGCGTTTTGGTTATGAAAACGCTGCACCTTATTCCGGTGTCGAATAAGCGGATCTGGCAGTGCGGCCCCATAACCAGATGTTCATCTTTCGCGCAGAAGCCGCAGATGACCTTGACACGAGCAAAACCATCCGCGCGGCTAGCCTAAGCCAACCCGGGGGCAAGCTGGTCGAGGGGAACATGCATGTGCGTGCTTGACGACGCTTTGCCGCGCCGCGACGAGTGCAGCATGGCATCGAGCGGTGAAAGGTAGCCCGTCTGCATGATTTCACCTTCCCATTGCATCGCCGGTAGGCGCGCACTTCACTTGCCGTTGGGCAACCGGTCCGTGAGACGCACGCAATAAAGGCGAGGCGGCGTCAGTATGGTCGTCATACCGTAGCCTCCGTTTGCTGCCGAATCAGGTCTTTGCGATGACGTACCGCGCAGCCTGCTTCGAAAGCGAGCGTTCTTGACAGTCATATTAAGCTCCAATGCTGTCCTGATGTAATAGGGCCTCTGCCTCGGCGCGGATCAATGCGCCTTCGCGCCTGCGCCGCGGCTCCTGCTCCCACATCCTTTTCAGATCTTCGCGCGATGGCTTCGCATCAGGCCCACTTGGCACGCCGATGTAGTCATCAGCGTAGGGACGCGCATACGGATCGTAAGGGGTGGGCTTGCAAGCGGCTTCGATTTCGGGCGGCCACACGGGGTCGCTGCAGGTAGCCAGCACGAGCCAACGGGCGAAGGCATCGAGCAGGGCGAACGGAAAGAATATGAAGTCGCTCAGGGCCCAGAAAGCGCCGGAGAATTTCCCGCCCCGACAAATCTTGTAGCCTTCCCAAAACGTTTCCCGTGGAGCCCAGAAACGATAGGGCTCCGGAAGTTTGGACGGCCCATCCTGCATGTAGCGCCGGTAGTACTCCCATTGCGCGTAAGCCGCTTCCAGCGTCAGTGTGAACTGGCCGAGCACGAAGGCCCGCACGACGTTGCCATCCCCGTCAAGTTGATAATGGCGGATGTCGTACATGTCATAGGCGCGCGAGAGTCCCCCCATGCGCCGATGGCCGACACAGAAGAACTCGTCTTCGCTCCAAGGGACTTCCCAGATGCCTCCGGGTTCCTTGGTGCGGATGGCATAGATACGGCGCGTCTTGCGGTTCAGCCGAATCGGGCGTCGCTTCAGCGTGAACATGTTCCGGCGCATCGGATCGAAGGTCAACAAGCCAAAGAAACCAGTTCCCATTATCCCGACGGTTGCGCCAAGAATCACGCCTGCCCAGTTGCCTTTACGAGCCATCACCTCCGCAGCTTCTCGGAATGGGGCGGAAGCAAAGAATACTGTTCCGAGCAACATAAAGATCGTCGCAAACGAGCAGATGATCCAGAGCATCCCCACGTTCTGCATCCGCGCTTGCGATTCATCGGTGATCTCCAGGCAAGTCGAATCGATTCGATAGACGTTGCCGTACTCCATGGCCTCCTCAATGGCGGGGCGGATAATGGACAACCGGTGGTCCAGCTCCCACTTCCCCAGCGGCTTGCCTGTCTGCCTAAAATAGAACGGTGTGCGCTCATCTATGGTCGGGAATTTCATCGCCCCCCTTACTTCGAGTCCTGGAGACCCAGTTGCACGAACTCAAAGGATTCCGCGTCCAGGCTGCTGTACTTCTCGCTGGTCGACGCCTTGCTGAAACCACAGCGTTTGGTCCACTTGAGGGTGGCGGTGTCATCCAGGAGCAGAATGCCAACATTCACAGCGAACAACACGACAAGGAACGGCCAACTTGGTACGCCGACCAGGAAGGCTAAGAATTCTTCCGAAGCAAGTGGAAGGGGATTACCGCAGGGCACCCGTGATACGCACAAAGCACCTTCTGCGGAGCGAAGGCATGTTATCCGCAGAAGGTGCTTTTCAAGTGTCAATTAGTGCAACATTTGCCGATCGAGAAGTATTTTCGGATAAATCCTAGTCATCATGCGGCACATTTTGCTCGCGAAAACCGAGCAATGGGGCATAGCGTCGGTGTTGGCGCATCCGAGCGTCCCGAAAGCGTGGCGACGCAAGTAGAGAGCTTGCTTCATAGCGGATCCTCTTCTTGGGATCGCAACTCCTGCAGGGGACACAGCGCGACGATTACCCGGTCGAGCATCATCACCCAGTTCCCCTTGATGCGCCGATGGGCAATCTGCTTAATACGCCACCAAAAAATCTTCATGACGCGGCGCTCGCCATCGATGCGCCGATGCCGCTAAATTTGTTTGGCCGGTACGGCCGGGCAGCGGGCCGGCATCCATCGCACCCACTGACCGAAGCCATGCAAGTTCACTACTTCCTGTTCGCCGTCGCGGCGGCGCACTGATGGCAGGCCCCAGCGCAAGGACTACCTGTGCCGGCGTCATCGCCGCGATGGTTCTGGCATGGTGCCCGGCGGCACTCGCACAGTCCGAACCCGCGCCCGAGGCCGCCGCCCCCAAAAAATTGTCGTTCTTCGATCCGGAGGACGGCAAGCTCGACATGAGCGACTTCATGCTCAACCACAAGGGCGCGCTGCCGGTGCCGACCATCATCACCGAGCCCGCCGTGGGCTACGGCGCCGGGCTTGGCCTGATGTTCCTGTCGGAGTCGATGGCCGATGCCGCCGCCCGCGCAGGCGGCAGGGGGCCTGCCCCGCCCAATATCACCGGCGTCGGCGGCGCCTATACGGAGAACGGCACCTGGGGCGCGGGGCTGGCGCATTTCCACACCTGGGGCGGCGATCGCTACCGCTACCTGGGCGCGGTCGCCAAGGTCAATGCCAACCTGGACTACTACGGGATCCAGAACCAGCCACGCGCCTACCAGTTGCAGGGCTTTTTCCTGGTGCAGCAGTTGCTGGTCCGGGTTGCCGATACGCGCTGGTACATCGGCCCGCGCTACGTGTATTTCGATTCCCGGACCAATTTCAAGTTCGGCAATGCCGCCGAGCTGGGCAGCGTGGAGCACGACCAGCGCATCGGCAAGGCCGGGCTGGTGATCGACTACGACTCGCGCGACAACATCTTCTACCCGAACCGCGGCATCTACGCCGAGCTGGAAGCCCAGTTCGCGCGCAGCGGCTTCGGCAGTACGCAATCCTTCGACATGTACAACGCGCGCGCCTTTACCTGGCTGCCGCTGGCGCGCACGCTGATCCTGGGGCTGCGGGGCGATACGCGCTTTTCCAGCGGCGATGTGCCGTTCTACGCCCAGCCCTATATCGACCTGCGCGGCGTGCAGAAGGGGCGCTACCAGGACCGCAACGCGGTGATGGCGGAAGTGGAGCTGCGCTGGGACGTCACGCCGCGCTGGGCGGTGCTGGGCTTCACCGGCGCGGGCAAGGCATACGGGCGCTGGCATGATTTTTCCGATGCGGCCAACGTGTATAGCGTGGGGGCGGGCTTTCGCTACATGATCGCGCGCAAGCTGGGCCTGTCGATGGGCATCGACGTGGCCCACAGCAAGGGGCAGAACGCGTTCTACATCCAGGTCGGCAGCGCCTGGCACTGACCGCGCGGCATCAGCGCAACATCAGCGCGCCGCCGGCTGCAGCGCGATCACGGCCATGCCGGCCAGCGCAATGGTGGCGCCGGCCACGTCCCAGCGCGTCAGCGCCAGGCCATCGACGAAGCGCAGCCACAGCAGCGCCACGGCAATATACATGCCGCCATAAGCGGCGTAGGTGCGCCCCGCGGCGGCGGGATGCAGCGTCAGCAGCCAGGCGAACAGGCCCAGCGAGACGGCGGCGGGCAGCAGCAACAGCGCGCTCTTGCCCTGGCGCAGCACCAGCCAGGGAAGGTAGCAGCCGACGATTTCGGCAACGGCGGTCACGGCGAAGAGCAGGGCGATGCGAAGCAGGTCCAAGGTATGGAAGAAGCGGAAATGAAAAAAGGGGTTCCATGCGGAACCCCCGATTCTGACATGGCGCGGCGCCGTCAGGACGTTGCCATCAGCGGTGGCCGGCGCTGCGTCGCCACCGCAAACGCGATCTGCGCGAGCCCGGCCGCCAGCCCCATTGCCACGCCCGCCTGCCAGGCTACGGTGTACGACCCCAGCGCGTCATAGACCATCCCGCCGCCGAAGGCGCCGGTAAAGCTGCCGATCTGGTGGCTGAAGAAGGCCACGCCGCCCAGCATCGCCTGCCAGCGCAGGCCGAAGGTCTCGGCGATCCAGCCCGAAACCAGCGGCGCCACGCCCAGCCACAGGAAGCCCATCACCGCAGCGAACACCAGCGTGCTGCCCGGCGTGGGCGCGGACGAGAAATACCAGGTCAGCGCCAGCGAGCGCACGGTATAGATGCCGCCCAGCAGCATCAGCTTGTTGAAGCGCCCGCCGGCCCAGCCGAAGAAGATGCTGCCGAGCACGTTGAAGCCGCCGATCACGCCCAGCGCCTGCGCGCTGAGCATCGGGTCCATGCCGCAGACATCCAGGTACGACGGCAGGTGCGTGGTCAGGAAGACCAGCTGCATGCCGCAGACGAAATACGCCAGCGCCATGACGATGAACGGCGCGTGCCGCAGCGCCGTGCCCAGCGCCTGCCGCGCATTGCTCTGGTCGGCGCCGACGAATGCGGGCAACGGCAGCTTGTCCACGCGCCCCGCCATCCAGGCCGCCGGCAGCATCACCAGCGCCAGCAGCACGAACGCGGCCAGCCCGGCGCGCCAGCCGTAGGTCTGCGTCACCATCTGCCCGATCGGCGCCGCCAGCAGCGCCCCGAGCGAGCCGGCCCCCGACACCAGCCCCAGCACCGTGCTGCGCAGCGCCGCCGGCACTGGCCGTGCCGCCACCGCCATCGCCAGCGCGCTGCCGGTGCAGGCCATCGAAGCGCCGATCGCCACCCCCGCGCCCAGCGTGACGCCGATCATGCCTTGCGCGGTCGCCAGCAGCACCAGCCCGGCCACATACGACAGCGAGCCGGCCAGCATCAGCGGCCGGAAGCCGATCCGCGTGGCCCATGCGCCCGCCAGCGGCTGCAGCAGGCCCCAGGCGAGGTTCTGCACGGCGATGGCCACGGTGAAGTCGGAGACCGAGATGCCGATGTCCCGCGTCAGCGGCGGCATGAAGATGCCCAGGCTCTGGCGCAGGCCCATGGCCAGGCTGAGCATCACGGAGGCGCCAAGCAGGATCGGCAGGGCCGGACGGAGGCTGTCCAGGCGGGAAGGCGTGGTGGGGGCAGGCACGGTGGTCGTCTCGCGGGATTGTCGTTGTCGTTATGTGCCCGCGGCGGCGCCTGGCATGTTAAGCATGCGCTGAATATACCGCAGGGTAGGCCGAGAGTAAGCGGCAGCCTGTACCGTGTCAATTTGGCTTTGGGCCGGGCCGCCTTCCGCTTTGCCGAAGGCGGCCCGGCGCCGCGCTAGTCCAGGCTGACCCTGGATGCGCGGATGGTGTCGCCCCAGCGCCTGATGTCGCCGTTGACCAGCGCGGCGAAGCGGGGCTGAGGTTCGCCGCCGGGGATGCCGCCCATGTCGCGGAATTTCGCCACCACGTCGGGATCGCGCATGGCCCGGGACAGGGCGTCCTGCAGGATGGCGGCGACGGCGGGCGGCGTCTTCGCGGACGCGAACACGCCGAGCCAGCCCATCACCACGAAATCCTTCACGCCGGCCTGCTCCATGGTCGGCACGTCCGGCAGCGACGGCAGCCGCTCGGCGCTGGTCACCGCCAGCGCTCGCAGCTTGCCGGCGCGGATGTGCGGCAGCGCCTGCGTCAGGTTGTCGAACATGAAGGTGGTTTCGCCGGCAAGCACCGAGGTGGTGGCCGGCGTCGAGCCCTTGTAGGGCACGTGCAGCACCTCGGTGGCGGTGCGCAGCCGGAACAGCTCGGCGGTCAGGTGCGTGGTCTGGCCGATGCCCGCCGAGGCATACGAATACTTGCCCGGCGACTGCTTCAGCTGCGCGACCAGCTCGGCCACGCTGCGCACCGGCGCCTGCGCATTGACCACCAGCACGTTGGGGAAGGAAATCATGTCGGTCAGCGGCATGAAGTCCTGCGGCTGATAGGCCAGCTGCTTGTAGGCGCTGTAGTTGATGGCATGCGAGCCGGTGTTGCCGACCACCAGCGTGTAGCCGTCAGGTGCCGCGCGCAGCAAAGCCTGTGTGCCGATGATGCCGCCGCTGCCGGGCTTGTTGTCGACCACCACGGGCTGGCCGAGGATGGCCGACAGCTTCTGCGCGACCAGGCGGGTCGGGATGTCGGTGGTGCCGCCGGGCGCGCCGGGGACGATGATGGTGATCGGCTTGTCGGGCCAGGCGGGGGCGGCGTGCGCGGCTGTCGGCAGCGTGGCGGCGGTGACGGCCAGCAGGCTGGCGCAAAGGGAAAGGGGACGGGAAAGGGAAGGGGAAAGGGAAAGGGAAAAGGAAGGGCACAGCGATTGCGGCAGCTTGGTGTTCATGGGTCTCCTCCATGTTGTGATGTCTGGGCTGCGGTGCCATGTGCAAACGGCCGGCTTGCGGCCGGCCGTCCAGGCGAAAAAGCGTGACTACGGTATTGCTTGCCTGCGCATTACTTGCCGGTCCACACCGGCTTGCGCTTTTCCGCAAAGGCCGCGGCGCCTTCGCGCGCATCGGCCGAGGTGAACACCGGCGCCATCAGCGGGCGCTGGCGCTCGAACATCTCCTCGTTGCTCCAGTCCGCCGAATCGGCCACGATCTGCTTGCTGACCGCCACCGCCAGCGGGCCGTTGGCGCCGATCTCGTCGGCCAGCGCCAGCGCGCCCTGCAGCGCTTCGCCCGGTTCGGTCAGGCGGTTGATCAGGCCGTAGGCATGCGCCTGCTCGGCACCGAGCATATTGCCGGTCAGCGCATATTCCATGGCGATGTGGTACGGCACGCGGCGCGGCAGGCGCATCAGGCCGCCGGCACCGGCGACCAGCCCGCGCTTGACTTCCGGCAGGCCGAACTTTGCCGCCTTCGACGAGACGATCAGGTCGCAGGCCAGCGCCAGCTCGAAGCCGCCGGCCAGCGCATAGCCTTCCACCGCGGCGATCAGCACCTTGCGCGGCGGCTTCTCGGTCAGCCCGCCGAAGCCACGGCCGGGCAGGCTCGGGCGCTTGCCCTCCAGGAAGCCCTTCAGGTCCATGCCGGAACAGAAGGTGCCGCCGGCGCCGGTCAGGATGGCGACGGCGAGGTCGTCACGGCTTTCCAGCTGGTCGATCGCAGCGGCCAGCGCGGTCGCCGTCTCGAAATCCATGGCGTTGCGCGCCTGGGGCCGGTTCATGGTGATCAGCAGCGTATTGCCGCGGGTCTCTAGTTGCAGCGTGTCGCTCATGCAGGTGTCCTGGTCAAGAAGGCCATTGGGGAGTGCTGGATGTGGATCGATGGCGCTCAGCGCGGGGCCATGCGGATGGCGCCGTCCAGGCGGATGGTCTCGCCGTTGAGCATCGGGTTCTCCAGGATGTGCAGCGCGGTCGAGGCGTACTCGTCCGGTGCGCCCAGGCGCGCCGGGTGCGGCACCATGGCGCCCAGCGAGGTGCGCACGTTCTCCGGCAGCTTCGCCAGCAGCGGCGTGTCGAACAGCCCCGGGGCGATGGTGCACACGCGGATGGCGCGCTGCGCCAGGTCGCGCGCGGCCACCAGCGTCATGCCGACGATGCCGGCCTTGGCCGAGCTGTACGGGATCTGGCCGATCTGGCCTTCGTAGGCCGCCACCGAGGCGGTCAGCACGCAGGCGCCGCGCTCGCCGTCGACCATTTCGTTTTTGGCCATGCGCGCGGCGCCCAGGCGCAGCGCGTTGAAGGTGCCGATCAGGTTGATGCGCACCACCGACTCGTACTTTTCCAGCGAGCCCGGCGAGCCGTCCTTCTCGACCACGCGCACCGCCGCGCCCAGGCCGGCGCAGTGGATCAGCGCGCGCAGCGGGGCGATGGCCTCGGCGGCGTCGTAGACGGCGTTCATCTGGTCGGTGTCGGTGACGTCGGCCTTGACGAAGCGGACCTTGCCGCCGAACTCGTCCACCACCGCGTTGCCGCGCTCTTCGTTCAGGTCGGCGATGACCACGCCGACGCCGCGCTCCACCAGGCGGCGCGTGCAGGCCAGGCCCAGGCCGGAAGCACCGCCGGTGACGACGGCGGACATGTTTTCGAGTTTCATGGGTGTCTCCTAGAAGAAAGTCGCTGGGTTCCCGCCTTCGCGGGAACGACGCAGGTGTTGATGCGGATGCGGGTGTTTACAGGCGCTCGATGATGGTGGCGTTGGCCATGCCGCCGGCCTCGCACATCGACTGCAGGCCGTAGCGCTGGCCGCTGTCTTCCAGCGCATGCAGCATGGTGGTCATCAGGCGCACGCCCGACGCACCCAGCGGATGCCCCAGCGCGATCGCGCCGCCGCGCGGGTTCAGGCGCGCCGGGTCGGCGCCCAGCGCCTTCTGCCAGGCCAGCGGCACGCAGGCGAAGGCTTCATTGATTTCGTAGTGGTCGATCTGGTCCAGCGCCAGGCCGCTCTTCCTGATGGCGCGCTGGCTGGCCGCGATCGGGGCGGTCAGCATCATCACCGGATCGTCGCCGCAGACGTCGAAGGCGACAAAGCGCGCGCGCGGCTTCAGGCCCAGGCGCTGCGCCATGGCTTCGCTCATCAGCAGCATGGCCGAGGCGCCGTCACTGATCTGCGAGGCATTGCCGGCGGTGACGTTCCAGCCGATCTGCGGAAAGCGCTCGCTCAGTTCGTCGTTGCGGAACGAGGCCTGCAGCGTCCCCAGCTTTTCCACCGACGTGCCGGGGCGGATGGTTTCGTCATGCTCCACCACGCCGTTGGGTGTGCTGATCGGCAGGATCTCGCGGCGGAAGGCGCCGCTTTCGCGCGCCGCGGCGGCCAGCTCGTGCGAGCGGGCCGAGTAGCTGTCCATGTCCTGGCGCGACAGCTCATACTTCGCCGCGACCAGCTCCGCCGCAACGCCCTGCGACACCAGCCCCGGCGCGTAGCGCGCTTCCATCGACGGGCCGTACGGGTTCTGGCCGATGCGGGCCGAGCCCATCGGCACGCGGCTCATCGACTCGATGCCGCAGGCGATGACGATGTCATAGGCGCCGGCCATGATGCCCTGCGCGGCAAAGTGCACCGCCTGCTGGCTAGAGCCGCACTTGCGGTCGATGGTGGTGGCGGGAACATGGTCGGGGAAGCCCGCTGCCAGCCAGGCCACGCGGCCCGGCCCGGCGGACTGCTCGCCGGCCTGCGTCACGCAACCGGTGATGACGTCGTCGACCAGGCCGGGGTCGAGCTGGTTGCGTTCGACCAGGCCCTTGAGCACCTGCGCCAGCAGTTCGGTGGCATGCAGCTCGGTGAAGGCCGATCCCGGCTTGGAGCGGCCCATCGGGCTGCGGATGGCGTCGACGATGACGGCTTGTTGCATGGGGTGTCTCCTGATGCAGAGCGGTTGCGAGTCGTGGATGAGGCGTGGAGTCGGGATATTGAGACGTCAGTTTCAGAAAGTGATCGTCCAATACGATGAATCGGGATTCTCGCGTCGGAAATTCGCGATGTAAACTCAAAATCCCACGTTTGACTTCGGATTCAACGAAGGGCAACATCCGGGTTTTGAGACGCTGGTATCAAAAAAATCCAGACGAAGGCCCGGTTATGACGAATGAAGCACACGCCTCCCTGATCCCGCCGCCCGCCGATGCCGATGGCGAGTCGCGCCTTGTCAGCGCGCTGGCGCGGGGCGTTTCGATCCTCAACTGCTTCTCGCCGACGGTGCAGGAGCTGAGCAGCCGCGAGCTGATGGAGCGCACCGGGCTGGCCAAGCCGACGCTGTTCCGCCTGCTCGACACCCTGTGCGAGCTGGGCCTGCTGCGCTATTCGGAGCGCCTGTCGCGCTATGTGCCGGGGGTCGGGCTGGTCAACCTGGCCGCGCCCGCGCTGGCGCGGATGACGGTGCGCCAGCTGGCGCGGCCGGCCATGCAGGAGCTGGCCGACCATATCGCCGGACAGGTCGAACTGATCGTCGGCACCGGCCACGCCATGACCTACGTCGAGATCGCCCAAGGGGTGGGCAGCCATGTATTCCGGCCCGAGGTCGGCACCCGGGTATCGATCTCGCGTACCGGTTCGGGCCGCGGCTACCTGTTGCTGATGCCGGAGTCCGAGCGCGAGGCGTATCTCGCCCAGCTGCGCGCCGCCGATCCCGCGCGCGCCGACTGGCTGCAGCAGCGCCTGGCCGATGCCGCACGCGACCTGCAGGAGCACGGCTTCTGCCGCGGCCATCGCGACCTGCATCGCGAGGTGGAGTCCATTGCCGTGCCGATGCGCGCGCGGCGCGATGGCGAGGCGTGGATCTTTGCTGCGTCGGTGCCGGTGTTCAGCCCGCAGAGCAAGCAGGTCGAGGAAGACATCGGCCCGCGGCTGGTCAGCCTGGTGCGCAACGTGGAGGGAGCACTCGGCGTGTCCGGCTGACGCGCAGGAGCCCAGGCCTGGCCGGGTGACTTACCTTGGCCCCCGGCGGGCTGGCGACTATCCTGAGTCACAAACAGGACATCGGGAACCCGTCAAGAACAGCCTCCTGGGGGTATGCCAATGCAGCAGATACGCCTGGCGGCCATCGTCGCCGTGCTGGTCCTTGCCGCCGGCGTGGTGTCGCGCTCGCTGGCGCAGGCGTCGACCGAGGCGGTGCCGGTCTGGCTCGGCAGCGGCGTCACCTTTGCCGCGCTGCTGGTCTGTGCGCGCTGGTCATGGCCGGCGGTGCTGGCCGGCGCCGGGCTGGCCCTGGCGGGGTGGGGCATGGCCACGCACGGCCTGCCGCTGCGCGGCGCGGTCGCCTTCGGCCTGATCGAGGTCATCAGCCTGGGCACCGCCGGCTGGATCGCCACCTATGGCCGCCGCGACCCGCAAAGCCCGCCGGGCGCCACGCTGCTGATCGCGGGGGCGCTGGCCGGCTCGGCGCTGGGCGCCTCGCTGGCGGTCGAGCTGTGGCGCTGGCAGCGGCCGGGCCTGGACCTGCCGGTCGAATGGCGCGCCTGGGCCTTCTCCACCGCGGCCGGGCTGCTGCTGGTCGGGCCGCTGGCGGTGGCATTCCGCGGCTTCCGCGTGCGGCGCTCGGGCGGCATGCCGATGCAGCAGTTCGCGGCCGGCGGGCTGGCCTTCGTGGTCTTTATCGTGGCGGTGTTGGCGGTGTTTTCTGACAACGCCGCGCAGCGCTTCGGCGGCCTCGCGCCCACGCTTGCGTACGTGCCGATGCCGCTGCTGCTGGCCACCGCGCTGCTGTGGGGGCCGCGCGGCGGCGCCATCGCCACGCTGGCGGGCTGCCTGCTGATCATCCACCGCACCGCGGCCGGCGCGGGACCGTTCAACGTCATCGAAGGCTTTCCGGGCGAGGCGGTGGTCGAGGTGCAGGGCTTTGTCATTGTCTGGGCGCTGGTGATGCTGCTCGGCCGCGCCTTGTCCGAGGGCCGCCGCACCGCGCTGGAGGAAGCGCGTGCCTGGCGCCTGCGCTATGCGCGCACGCTGCAGGCGGTGGGCGTGGCCAGCGTGGAGTATGACGCGGTCACCGGCCGTGCTACATGGAGCGAGGGCGCGGCGGCGTTGCTCGGCGACACGATCCGCGACGTCAACAGTGTCGACGAATGGCTGGACCGCATCGACGCCACCGACCGCGGGCTGGTGCAGGCCACCTGGTCTGCCGTGGCGCGCGGCGATGCGCCCGACAGCGTGCAGGAATACGCCGTGACGCTGCCGGGCAGCGGCCGGCTGCGCGTGCATGAGCGGCTGGCCGGCATCCGCGGCGCGGACGGCAAGGTGGAGCAGGTGGCGGCACTGCTGCGCCGCGCCGGCGCGGAGCCCGCGCATGCCTGACCCCGGCGTGTTCCTGATCCATGGCCTGGGCGGCACGCAGTATGACCTGGGCTCGATGCACAAGCGGCTCAAGCGCGCCGGCTTCGTCACGCACTCGCTGACGCTGCCGGGGCACGGCACGCAGCCCGAAGACCTGTGCGGCGTGCGCGCCGAGGACTGGCTCGAAGCGGTGCGCGCCAAATACCGCGAGATCATCGACCAGCATGAAACGCTGCACGTGATGGGCATGTGCATGGGCGCGCTGCTGGCGGTGGAGACGGTCAAGCGCGAGCAGCACACCAAGGGCCGGCTGGTGGCGCTGGCGCCGCCGGTCTATATCGACGGCTGGGCCACGCCGTGGTATCGCGGCCTGCGCCCGCTGCTGTACCGGATCCCTGGCGTCCCCAACCGGATGAAGGTGGAAGAGGAAGAGCCGTTCGGCATCAGGAACGAGCAGCTGCGCGAGATCGTCAAGGCCAAGTTCGCGCGCGGCGAGAACTTCCACTACCAGTGGGTGCCACTGGCGTGCATCCGCGAAGTGGACCGCTTGCGCGGCTATGTGCGCAAGGGGCTGCAGCGCATTGCCTGCCCCACGCTGGTGGTCCACGCGCGGCTGGACGAGCTGACCAGCCTGCGCTCGGCCAACTTCCTGGTCGAGCAGATCGGGCAGGGCAAGCGTGCCGGGCAGGCGCGCATGCTGGTGCTGGAAGACAGCTACCACATGGTCTGCGTCGACAATGACCGCGAGCTGGTGGCGCGCAACGTGCTGGAATTCTTCGAGGCCAGCGTGGGCACGTCGCTTGGGATGGCGGGTGCGGAGCGCGACGATGCGCGCATGACGCCGGAGCAGATGACCGGGCTGCTGGCGGCGGCACGCGCGGACCTTGAACAAGGGGACCTGGCCGCGCTGTATGCGCGCGGCAAGGGCGATTTTGCGTGGTTCCAGCCGGGCGCCAACCGGACCAGCGGGGTCTACCGTGGCGACCGTGGCCTGGCGCGGCTGCGCGAATGGGCGGATGCGGGGCTGGCGTTCACCGCTTTCGGCGCGCCGGTGCTCAACACCGGCATGGCCGTGGTGCCTGCGACCTTGCGCAGCGGCACGCTGGCCTCGCAGGGCGTGCTGGCGTTTGCGCTGCGCGACGGCAAGCTGCTGGAGGGGCGGTGGTTCCCGGACGAAGTGGCGCTGGAAGATGCGCACTTCGGCGGCACGCCGGCGCTGCAGGGCCCAAGTCCTGCCGAACAGGCCTTCGAGGCCGCCGCGGCGTTGTCGAAGACGCTGCGCCAGGCGCCCGACAACGACACCCTGCTGTCGCTCTATGCGCTCTACAAGCAAGGCAGCGCCGGCGACGTCAGCGGCGACCGCCCGGGCATGATGGACATGGTCGGGCGTGCCAAGTACGACGCCTGGGCCGCCCGGCGCGGCCTGCCGCGCGAGCAGGCCATGCGCGATTATGTGGCGCTGGTCAACCAGCTCAAGGCGGCGGAAACGCAATCCGCCTGAAGCGGGCTGGCCGCCGGTTTGATCAGTTGCCGCTGAACACCGGCGTGCGCTTGTCCAGGAACGCCTGCACCGCCTCGCGGTGGTCGGCGGTCTGGTGCGACAGTGCCTGGAAGCCGGCCGACAATTCCAGCAGCGTGTCGAGCCGGGTGTGCATGGCCTCGCGCATCAGCCGCTTGGCCAGCCGCACCGCGTGCGGCGGGTTGGCGGCGATGCGCCCGGCCAGTTCGTATGCGGTCGGCAGCAGCGCCTCGGGCGCCACCACGCGCGACACCAGGTTCCATTCCAGCGCGGTCTTCGCGTCGATCGCCTGGCCGGTGAAGGTCATCTCGGCGGCTCGCGACAGCCCGATCACGCGCGGCAGCAGCCAGGCGCCGCCATCGCCGGGAATGATGCCCAGCTTGACGAACGACTCGGCAAACTGCGCGCGTTCCGACGCGATGCGGATATCGCACATGCAGGTCAGGTCCAGCCCCGCGCCCATGGCGGCGCCGTTGACCGCGGCGATCACCGGCACTTCCAGGTTGAACAGCGCCAGCGGCAGGCGCTGGATGCCGCAGCGGTAGTCCTGCCGGATCTCCATGCCGGGCACCTGGCCGGAGGCCTGGCGTTCCATGTCCTTGATGTTGCCGCCCGACGAGAACGCCGTGCCGGCGCCGGTGATGACCACGGCGCGCACGCTGCGGTCGGCATGGATGCGCTCGATCGCGGCCAGGAACTCCGCCACCGCGGTGTTGCCGGTCAGCGGGTTGCGGCGCTCGGGCTCGTTCATCGTCAGCGTGACGATGTGGCCGTCCTGTTCGTAGAGGAGGAAGTTGCTCATGGTCGGTGTCTCCGGGGGCATCGGGTTCAGTTGCTGGCGCCAAGGCTAAGGCAGCCGGGCCCGCCGCGTCCAATATTCATTTGTTGGCGGGCGATAGCGGGCATGTATCGATTGCCGGGGCGATTCTCAGGACTTCAGTATGTTATGCAGGGCGATGAATTCTTTCGTGCGGTCACTAACAGGTCAGGCATGACTTGCGCAATACCCCCAGAATCCGGAAAGTAGGGGGCACGCCTGCCCGCTGCCTTGTTAAGCTTGGAACTTTGCCCATGACAGTCGTCGTACTCGCGATGGACGGATCGCCCGACAGCGTTGCCGCCGCCCGCCGCCTGGCCAGCCGCCCGCTGCTGGCCGGGTCCTTGTCCGTGCATGTTGCCCATGTCTCGCCGGTGCTGGGCAGCCCCGGGCTGTCCGGCGCCGCGCTCGATGCCGAGAACCGCAGCCAGGCCGACAGCGCCTTTGCCGCCGCCGAGGCGGTGCTGCCCGGCTTGCCGCTGGTGCGGCACTGGCTGCATGGCGATCCCGCGGCCGAACTGGTGCAGTTGGCCGAGACGCTGGATGCCGATGCGATCATGCTGGGCGCCAAGGGGCGCGGCGCCATCGTGGCGGCGCTGCTGGGATCGGTGGTATCGGCGGTGCTGGCACAGGCCACGGTGCCGGTCATCGTCGTCAATCCGCGCGCCGCGCAGGCGCGCGCGCCTGCGCAGGCCTGAGGCGGCGCCCATGGAACTGCCGCTGCTGCTCGCGTTGCCGCTGCTTGCCGCGGGGCTGACCTGGGTGATCGGCATGCGCGCGCCGCGGCTGGTGGCGCCCGTCATCGTCGGCCTGCCGCTGGCCGCGCTGGTGCTGCTGCTGCAACTGAGCGGGGCGGTCTTCGACCAGCCCGGGGACGGCCTGGCCTGGCGCGTGAGCTGGCTGCCTGCGCTGGGACTCGACCTGTCGCTGCGCCTGGACGGTTTGGCCTACCTGTTTGCGCTGCTGGTGGTCGGCGTGGGCCTGCTGGTGATCCTGTACGCGCGCTACTACCTGGCCCGCAATGAATCGGCCATGCGCTTCTTTTGCCTGCTGCTGCTGTTCATGACGGCCATGCTGGGCGTGGTGCTGGCCGGCAACCTGCTGTTGCTGGCGGTGTTCTGGGAACTGACCAGCATCCTGTCGTTCCTGCTGATCGGCTTCTGGTCGTGGCGCCGCGATGCCCGCCAGGGCGCGCGCATGGCGCTGGCCGTCACCGGCGGCGGCGGGCTGGCGCTGCTCGCCGGGGTCCTGCTGCTGGGCCATATCTGCGGCAGCTTCGAGCTGTCGGCGGTGCTGGCGCAGGCCGGCAGCGTGCAGCGCCACCCGCTCTACATGCCGATGCTGGTGCTGATCCTGCTGGCGGTGTTTACCAAGTCGGCGCAGTTCCCGTTCAGCTTCTGGCTGCCGCAGGCGATGGCCGCGCCCACGCCGGTGTCCGCCTACCTGCATTCGGCCACCATGGTCAAGGCCGGCGTGTTCCTGCTGGCGCGGCTGTACCCGGTACTGGACGGCACCAACGGCTGGTTTTACCTGGTCAGCATAACCGGACTGGCCACGCTGATCTTCGGCGCCGCGATGGCGCTGCTGCAGCGGGACCTCAAGGGGTTGCTGGCGTATTCCACCATCAGCCACCTGGGGCTGATCACGCTGCTGTTCGGCCTCGATACGCAGCTCAGCACGGTGGCGGCGATCTTCCACATCATCAACCACGCCGTATTCAAGGCGTCGCTGTTCATGGCCGCCGGCATCATCGACCATGAAACCGGCACGCGCGACCTGGACCGCCTGCACGGGCTGGCGCGCTACATGCCGCATACGGCGGTGCTGGCAATCGTGGCGTCGCTGTCGATGGCGGGCGTGCCACTGTTCAACGGCTTCCTCAGCAAGGAAATGTTCTTTGGCGAGACGCTGGAGCAGGAGCTGCTGGGCGAGTTCAGCTGGGTCATTCCGGCGGCGGCGACCATGGCGGGCGCACTGACGATGGCGTATTCGCTGCGTTTTATCTACGGCGTGTTCTTCGGCGGCAGGCAGCCTGACGTACCCAACTATCCGCCGCACGAGCCGCCGCGTTTCATGAAGGTGCCGGTGGAGTGCCTGGTGGTGATCTGCCTGGTGGTGGGGCTGGTGCCTGCGTACACGGTGGGCAGCCTGCTGGCGGCGGCGTCGCTGGCCACGCTGCGCGCGCCGCTGCCGCCGTACAGCCTGCACCTGTGGCATGGCGTCAACCTGCCGCTGGTGATGAGCCTGCTGTCCATGACGGGCGGCGCGGCGCTGTTCTTCCTGCGCCGCGATGCGCTGCGGCGCTGGCAGCAGTCGCTCGAGCACCTGAATGCGCGCCGTTCGTTCGAGAGTGGCATGCGCGCGCTCGAGCGCATGGCCACTGCGATCACGCGCGCGCTGGAGCGCGGCTCGCTGCCGGGCTATATCGCCTGGATGCTGCTGGCGCTGCTGGCGCTGCCGGCCTGGTTCCTGGCAGACCTCGATGCGCTCGCGGGCACCGTCCCGGCCGGCGCGCTCGATCCGATGGGCACTGCCGCGCTGGTGCTGCTGTCGGTGCTGGCAATTGCCGTGGTGGTCGCGCGCGGGCAACGGCTGGCGGCGCTGGTGCTGCTCAGCGGCTGCGGGCTGATGGTGTCGCTGGTGTTCCTGCGCTTCTCGGCACCGGACCTGGCGCTGACGCAGCTGTCGGTGGAAGTGGTGACGGTGGTGCTGCTGGTGCTGGCGCTGTTCTACCTGCCGCGCGAGACGGCCGCACAGGGCGGCCCTGCGCGCCGCATCCGCGACGTGGTGCTGGCGCTGGGCGGCGGCGCGCTGCTCGCCGTGGCGGCCTACGCGGTGATGACGCGCCCGTACGACCCGGTGTCGGTCTTCTATATCGAGCAAGCGGTGCCGGGCGGCGGCGGCCACAACGTGGTCAATGTGCTGCTGGTGGACTTCCGCGGCTTCGACACCATGGGCGAGATCTGCGTGTTGCTGATCGCCGGCCTGGCGGTGCAGGCGCTGCTCAAGGGCATGCGCCTGCTGACGCCGTCGGCCGCGCCCGACGGGCTGCCGTGGACCAGCCAGGCGCATCCGCTGCTGCTGTCCATGCTGGCGCGGCTGATGCTGCCGCTGACGCTGCTGGTGGCGGTGTTTATCCTGCTGCGCGGGCACAACCTGCCGGGCGGCGGCTTTATCGCGGCGCTGATCACGTCAGTGGCGCTGCTGCTGCAGTACGTGGCCAACGGCGTGCGCTGGACAGAAGCGCGCATCGCGCCGGACTACCGTGCTATTGCCGGCGCCGGCATCCTGCTGGCGGGGCTGACCGGTCTCGGCAGCCTGGCCTTCGGCTATCCGTTCCTGACGACGGCGTTCGGGCACTTCCACCTGCCGGGCATCGGCGAAATCGAACTGGCCACGGCCATGATCTTTGACCTTGGGGTGTTCTGCACCGTGACCGGGACCACGGTGGTCATCATCTCGCACCTTGGGGTGCGCAACTTGCCGCCCGCGCCCGCCAAGGAGGACGACTGATGGCCGCCCTCTACGCCGTGACCATCGGCATCCTGACGGCCTGCGGCATCTACCTGCTGCTGCGCGAGCGCATCTTCACCGTGGTGCTGGGTCTGACGCTGCTGTCGTATGCGGTCAGCCTGTTCCTGCTTGGCATGGGCCGGTTGTCGATCGGCCAGCCGCCGGTGATCGTGCCAGGCGCCAGCTATGCCGATCCGCTGCCGCAGGCGCTGGTGCTGACCGCTATCGTGATCGCGTTCGGCATGACGGCGTTTGCCGTGGTGCTGGCGCTGCGTTCGCTGGGGCTGGCCGGTAGCGACCATGTCGACGCCGTCGGCATGCCGGAAAGCGCCACGCTGCCAGACCCGGACGGCGACGATGAATCGCGGGAGCGGCGGCCATGAACCACGCCGTGCTGCTTCCCATCCTGCTGCCGATGTTCGCCGGCGCACTGCTGGCGGCGATGCCGGCGCAGGCCCTGCGCGCGCAGCGTGCCGTGTGCGCGGTCGCGACGCTGTTGCTGCTGCCGGTGGCCGTCATGCTGATGCAGCATGCGGCAACGGGCGCCATCGACGTCTATGCGATGGGTGACTGGGCCGCGCCGTTCGGCATCGTGCTGCAACTGGACCGCATCGGCGCCATGATGCTGGTGCTGACCGCGGTGCTGGCGGTCGCGGCGCTTGCCGCGGCAGGTGATGGCACCGCACGCCAGGGGCGGCATTTCCACGCCCTGTTCCAGTTCCAGTTGATGGGCCTGAACGGCGCGTTCCTGGCCGGCGACCTGTTCAACCTGTTCGTCTTCTTCGAGATCCTGCTGATCGCGTCCTACGCGCTGCTGGTGCATGGCGCCGGCCGCGCACGCATCGGTGCCGGGCTCCATTACGTGATCCTGAACCTGGTGGCGTCGTCGTTCTTCCTGGTGGCGATCGGGGTGCTGTACGGGCTCAGCGGCACCCTTAACATGGCGCACCTGGGCCTGCGGCTGGCCGGCCTGCCGGCGCAGGACCTGCCGCTGGCGGTGGCCGCCGGCGTCATGCTGATGCTGGTGTTCGGGCTCAAGGCGGCGCTGTTCCCGCTGTATTTCTGGCTGCCGCGCGCCTATGCCAGCGCCACCGGCCCGGTCGCCGCGCTGTTCGCCATCATGACCAAGGTGGGCATCTACGCCATGTTGCGCTGTGCCGCGCTGCTGTTCGGCGGCGCGCAGGGCTTGCTGGAACCGTTCCTGCATGACTGGGTGTTTCCGCTGGCGCTGGTGACGCTGGCGATCGGCGGCATCGGCGCGGTAGCTGCCCGCACGCTGCGCGCGATGACAAGCTACCTGGTGGTGGCGTCGGTGGGGTTGCTGTCGGCGTGCGTGGCGATGCAGTCGCAAGCCGGCTGGGCCGCCGCGCTGTACTACCTGCCGAGCACCACGCTGTGCACGGCGGGCCTGTTCCTGCTGGCCGATGCGCTGGAGCCGGATCCTGCGCGTGACGGCGCGGTGCCGGTGGCCTCGCGGCTGGCCGGGACGCTGTACCTGGTCGGCGTGCTGTCGGCGGTGGGCCTGCCGCCGCTGTCGGGCTTCCTGGGCAAGGCCATGATCCTGCGCGCAACCCCGGTGCCATGGATGCCGGCGCTGTGGCCGGTGGTGCTGCTGTCGAGCTTGCTGCTGCTGATCGCCGTGTCGCGCACCGGCACGCGGCTGCTGTGGCGCCTGCCGCATGAGGCGGCGCAGGTGCCGGAAGGCGCCGAGCATCTTGACGAGAACCATCCCGCCGTCGCGCGCGCCCGCGTGCGCCCGGACCCGCGCAAGCTGGCCTGCTGCGCGCTACTGCTGGCGGGCAACGTCGCGCTGACGGTGTACGCGCGGCCAGCCACCGAATATATGGCGGACGCCGCCGCGCAGTTGCTGGACCGGGCAGCCTACATGCGGGCCGTGTTGCCCGCGCAGAAGGAGTAGGCCATGCTGCACCGCCTGCTGCCGCATCCCTGGCTCAGCCTGATCCTGTTGTTGGTATGGCTGATGCTGACCAACAGCAGCGCGCCCGGCCACTGGCTGCTGGGCGCGCTGCTCGGCTGGGCCATCGGCCGCCTGGCCGACCGCTGGCTGGTGCTGGGCGCGTTCCGGCTGTCGCGTCCCGACCTGATCCTGCGCCTGAGCATCCATGTGCTGATCGATATCGTCATGGCCAATGTCCAAGTGGCGATCCTGGTGCTGGGCCGCACCGCGCGGCTGCGCCCGGCCTTTATCGTGGTGCCGCTGGACGCGGAGCACGAACTGGCCACCACCGCGCTGATCAGCATCGTCTCGCTGAGCCCCGGCACGCTGTGCGCCGAACTGAGCGACGACCGGCGCGCGCTGCTGGTGCACGTGCTAGACCTGGAGGAAGAGGCGGCCCTGGTCGAACGGATCAAGTCGCGCTATGAAGTCCCGCTGAAGGAGATTTTCCAATGCTTGCCATCGTGATACCGGTGTGCCTGGCCATCCTCGGACTGGCCTTCCTGCTGACCTTTGCGCGGCTGCTGCGCGGGCCCAGCCTGCCGGACCGCATCCTGGCGCTCGATACGCTCAATATCAACGCCATCGCATTGATCGTGCTGCTGGGCATCAGCCTGGATTCGGCGATGTTCTTCGAGGCTGCGCTGCTGATTGCGGTGATGGGCTTCGTCGGCACGGTGGCGCTGTCCAAGTACCTGCAGCGCGGCGACATCATCGAATATTAAGGAGCCCGGCCATGCTGCATCCCGTCGCGGAATTCGTCGTTTGCGCGCTGCTTGTAACCGGCAGCATCTTCATGCTGGTGGGGGCGATCGGGCTGTTCCGCCTGCCGGACTTCTTCATGCGGCTGCACGGACCCACCAAGTCGACCACGCTGGGCGTGGGTGGCGTCGTGCTGGCGTCGGTGGCGTATTTCAGTTTCCGTGGCAATGCCAGCCTGCATGAGCTGCTGGTGACCGCGTTCCTGTTCCTGACCGCGCCGATCAGTGCCCATATGCTGTCCAAGGCCGCGCTGCAGCGCCAGCTGCCGGTGGACCCGCGCACGCGCGGCAGCGGCTGGATGCCGCGCATCCGTGACTGACTGGGAACCTGTTTCAAAAAGAACAGTTGGGTACTGCTAACCGCAAGGCGAAGCTGTTAACCTCGTCCGTTGTGAAGCTCTCCTCAAGCTGGCCTGTTGCCTCATTCGCTGGCGCATCCTTCAGCGTGACGAGACTGCATCTTGAAATGAGTTCTTGGCCGAAACAGCGATCTGCAGCCTCAGTCGACCAGGTAGCGCTGCGTCAGCAGCGCCCAGTAGGCCGCGCCGATGGCGATGTTATCGTCGTTGAAGTCGTAGCCGGGGTTGTGCACCATGCAGGCGCCTGCGCTGTCGCCGTCGCCGTTGCCGATCAGCAGATAGCTGCCGGGGCAGCGCTCCAGCATGAAGGCGAAGTCCTCGCTGCCGGGCAGCGCCGGGCCTTGCGGCACGACCTTGTCCGGCCCAAGCAAGGCGAGGGCGGTCTGGCGCGCGAATTTCGTCTCTTCCGGAGAGTTGACGAGCACCGCATAGCCTTGCCGGTAATCGATCTCGGCGCGCACGCCGTAGCTTTCCGCCTGGGCCCGCACCAGGGCCCTGATACGCTGCTCCAAATTGGCCCGCACGTCGCGGTCGAGCGCCCGCACGCTGATTTCGAGCGTGGCTTCCTGCGGGATCACGTTGTTGGCCTTGCCGGCATGCATGGCGCCGACCGTCACCACGGCCATCTGTAGCGGGTCGACGTTGCGCGAAACCACGGTCTGCAATGCCAGCACGATGCCGGCGGCGGCCACCAGCGGATCGGCCGCGCGATGCGGCAGCGCGCCGTGGCCGCCCACGCCTCTGATCGTGACGGTAGCGTAGTCCGACGAGGCCATGGTGGGACCCTCGCGCAGCACCAGCTGGCCCTGCGCCATGCCAGGCATATTGTGCATGGCGAAGACCGCGTCGCAGGGATACTTCTCGAACAGCCCGTCCTGGATCATGCGCACGGCGCCGCCCATGCTTTCCTCGGCTGGCTGGAAAATCAGGTTGAGCGTGCCGGAGAATTGCGCTTCCTGCGCCAGGTATTCCGCGGCGCAAAGCAGCATGGCGGTGTGCCCGTCATGCCCGCAAGCATGCATGACGCCGGCATGGCTGCTGGAGTAGGGCAGGCCGGTCGCCTCGCCGATCGGCAGGGCATCCATGTCGGCGCGCAGCCCGAGCCGGCGCTTGCCGCTGCCTCGCCGCAGCCTGCCCACCACGCCGGTACCGCCCAGCCCGCGCTCCACGTCGTAGCCCCATTGGGCGAGGCGTTCGGCCACGGCGTCGCTGGTGCGGTGCTCCTGGAAGCCGAGTTCCGGATGCTGGTGAATGTCGCGGCGCAGGGCAACGAACTTGTCCGCGCGGGAGCGCAAGGATTCCAGGATGGCGTGCATGGGGCTTCCCCTCTCTATATGCGTTGGCGTTGCGTCATTGCGGCTGCAGTCCGATGGCCTTGGCCAGGCCGCGGTAGCGTGCCGTCTCGCCTTCATAGAAACGGGCCGCCTCCTGCAGCGTCATCGGCGTGGCCACGATCTGCATCTGGGCTTCCAGCCCGGCGCGCACGGCGGGATCCTTGAGCACATTGCCGAGCGCCAGGTTCAGGCGCTGCATCACCTCGGGCGGGGTTCCCTTCTTCACCATGAAGCCGGTCCAGATCGTGAAGGCGAAGTTCTTCAGCAGCTTGCCTTCGCTGATGGTGGGCACATTTGGCAGCAGCGGCGCCCGGGTGGCACCCGCGGTGGCGAGCAGCTTCAGCCGTCCCTGCTGGGCCATCGCGCCGAGCGCGGCGTTGAACGGCACGATGGCGAAGTCGAGCTGGCCGCCGCCGAGGTCCTGCACCAGCGGCGCTGCGCCTTTGTAGGGGACGTGGGTCATCCTGGTGCCGGTGAGTTGCTGCATGTGCTCGGCCAGGATGTGGTACAGCGAGCCCACTCCCACGCTCCCGTAAGACAGCGGCTTGTCCTTGCGGCTGCGTGCCAGGGCGATCAGTTCGTCCGCGGAGTTGGCTTCCAGGTCCTTGCGTGCGATCAGTGCCAGCACCGCGGTGGAAATCGGCTGCACCAGCTGGAAGTCCTCCGCCTGCAGCTTGACCGCGGCATTGGCCAGCGGGGACAGGATCACTTCGTTGGGAGAACCCTGGAACAGATGGTAGCCGTCGCCCGGCGCCGACAGCACCTTCTGCGCGCCGATGGCGCCGCTGACGCCGCCCAGGTTCTCCACCAGCACGGTCTGGCCGAGCTGCTTGCCGATGGGCTGGCTCAGCACACGGGCGATGGCGTCTGAGGCGCCGCCGGCGGGATAGGGCACCATCAGTGCGATCGGCTTGGCAGGATAGGCGGTGGCCGCCCCGTTCGCCCCCGTGATTGCGGTTGCGCCGGCCGCGCCGGCACAGAGCGGGCCGGCCAGCATGGCGGCGAGCAGGCCGCCAGGCAGTTTCGCCAGCGAGCGGCGCAGGCATTGGGTGAGGTACATCGTCGTCTCCTGAGCATGGGTGCCGCGTCTGTCTTGTTGCCCCGGCGGGACGCGCGGCTCGCAGCAATGTTAGGAAGGCGAGAACCGGATGTCCAATGCATCATTTTTCTCATTATCATTACAAAATTGCATGGAGGGGCGGCGATGAACCTGATACAGCTCAAGCACCTGATCGCGCTGGCGGAGACGGGCTCGTTCAGCCGGGCCGCCGCGCGGCTGCATCTGACACAGCCGGCACTCAGCCGCAGCATCCAGGCGCTGGAAGCGGAACTGGGCATGCCGCTGGTGGACCGTATCGGCAAGCGCAACGAACTGACACCGTTCGGGCAGCTGGCGCTGGAAAGGGCTCGGCGCATCGCCTTCGAGGCCGGCGAGCTCAGGCAGAGCGCGCTGGAGTTGCAGGCCGGCCAGGCGGGCACGCTGCGCATCGGCATGGGATCCGGGCCGGGCGCCATGCTGATGACGCCGTTGCTGGTCCATATGGCCAAGCACCATCCCAGGGTAAGGCTGACTATTTCTCGCGGCGCGACCAATCTGCAGCTTCAGCAGTTGCGCGCCCGCGCGCTTGACGGCGTGGTCATCGACCTGCGCTCGCTAGTGCCGGGCCCCGACCTGCGTGTGGAGCGGCTGCCGGATCTGCGCGCCGGCTTCATCTGCCGCAGCGGCCATCCGTTGTGCAAGCTGCGCCGCGTGAGCTTCGACGATCTGCTGGCCTATCCGATCGCTTCCAGCCCACTGTCGGACGAGGTGGCGCGCATCCTGATCGCCCACTTCGGGCCACGCGCCCATCCCGACCAGATGGTCACGCTGCGCTGCGAGGAGATTGCCAGCCTGGTGGAAGCAGCCCGCATCACCGATGCGGTGTTCCTCGGCATCATCTCTGCCGCGCGCGAGCCCATGGCAAGCGGGGAACTGGTGGAGCTGGCATTGACGCCGCCACTGCACACCAGCGCGCAGTTCGCGCTGATCACCTTGCTGGGACGGACTGAGACGCCCGCGATGGAGATGCTGCGGGCGTTCATGGCAGAGAGGATGCGGGAGTAGCTGTACACGGCGGCGCGCCTGCCACCTTCCAGGGCCGCTCAGGCCTTTTGCAGCAGGCGCATCAGGCGCTGCGCATCGAACGGCGCCTTGACCTTCTGGTCGTTGTCGAAATAGCAGTAGACGTCGCGGTGGGCGGCCTTGCGCGGGCGCCTGGGCGAGATCCGCTGCGCATCGGCCGGTTCGTGGCCGCTGGCCCATCTGTCCAGCCGGTCGGCCCAGCGGTGCAGCGCCTTGTCGGAGTAGCTGCCGCCGTACAGCGTCTGGCTGCCATGCAGCCGCAGGTAGAGGAAATTGCTGGTGATGTCTTCTGCGTAGGGCCAGTCGGCGACGGCGTCGGAGATCACCAGCGCGACGCGATGGCGCCGCAGCAGCGCCGGGAATTCGGGCGTGCAGAAGCTGTCGTGCCGGATTTCCACCGCGTGCCGGATCGGGCGCCGGCGCCGCGTCTCGCACCAGGGCTGCTTGACCCGGCTGTCGTGTTCGCGCGCCAGTTCGCGCGCGCTGTGGGTGTTGTGCGGCAGCAGGGCGAGGAAGCGCGCCATCCGCTCCGGATCGAAGGCAAAGTTCGGGGGGAACTGCCACAGCATCGGACCCAGCTTTTCCTCCAGCGCCAGCACGCCGGATGCCAGGAAGTTGGCCATGGCCGGGCGCGCCTTGTCGTCGCGGACGCGCAGCATATGCGTCAGGTAGCGCGATCCCTTGACGCTGAAGACAAAATCCTCGGGCGTGGCCTCGTACCACGCGCGATAGCTGCGCAGCGTCTGCAGCGCATAGTGGGAGCCGTTGATCTCGATCGAATCGACCGCGCGCGAGGCGAACTCCAGCTCGCGCCGCTGCGCCAGCCCCTTGGGATAGAACACGCCGCGCCACCCGTCGTAGCGCCAGCCCGAGATGCCGATCCGGATCATTGCCTTGTCCGCGTGTGCCCTGTATTTTTTCAATGGCGCGCACCACGCGCGGTGCGCGCCGTGCCCGACATGACAGGGGGAAAGTTCCATGAATGCCATGCAAGTTTCGCGCCTTGACGCCTGCGCATACCTGCTGCACCTGCTGTTGCAGCGCGCCGAGGCGAGCCAGCCCGGCTTCCTGGAGGACCTGATCCGCGGCGTTGCCGCCGACCGCGCCGGCATGCCGGACGTGCCGGGCCGCGAATACGCGCTGCCGGTATTTGACGAAGTGCTGCGCATGCTCGAATTCGCCAACGCACAGATGAAGGAAGCGCGGGCACTGGGTCGGCCGTGACACCATTGCGCCCCGGCAGGCAGCGCCGGCCGGTTTACTTTCGCGGCCGGGTGTCCTACACCCACTGAGTCGATCCCGGCTTCCAGTGCGCCGGGCAAGGGGATTTCCATGGCTTTGCCGAATGCCGGCCGCCCGAGTGTCGACTACCCGAATGCCGACAACCTTTTCGCCGGTGCGATCCCCGACGTGTATGCGTCGCTGATGGTGCCCATGATCTTTGCGCCTTATGCCGCCGACCTCGCCGAGCGCATCGCCGCGCTGCAGCCGCGCCGTGTGCTGGAACTGGCCGCCGGCACCGGCGTGCTCACGCGCGAGCTGGCGCGCCGGCTCGCGCCCGGCGCGATCATCGTCGCCACCGACCTCAATGCGCCGATGCTGGCGCGGGCCCAGGCCGAAGGCACAGAGCGCCCCGTGACCTGGCGCGAGGCCGATGCGATGGCGCTGCCGTTCGGCGATGCCAGCTTCGACCTGGTAGCCTGCCAGTTCGGCGTGATGTTCTTCCCGGACAAGGCCCGCGCCTTCGCCGAAGCGCGCCGCGTGCTGGTGCCCGGCGGGACGCTGGTGTTCAACGTGTGGGACCGGATCGAATTCAATGCCTTTGCCCGCGATGTCACGGCGGCGCTGGCCCGCCTGTTCCCCGGGTCGCCGCCGGATTTCATGGCGCGCACGCCGCACGGCTATCACAGCCAGGCGGCGATCGAGCAGGACTTGCGGCACGGCGGCTTTACCGCGCCGCCGCTGTTCGAGACCGTCACCGCCACCAGCCGCGCCGATGCCGCCCGCATCCCGGCGGTGGCGTACTGCCAGGGCACGCCGCTGCGCGCGGACCTGGAGCGGCGCGGTCCCGATGCGCTGGCGCGGGCGACCGACGCTTGCGCCCAGGCGTTCCGGGCGGCATATGGCAACGGCCCCGTCTCCGGCCCGATGCAGGCGCACGTCGTGATGGCCGCCGCCAGCGCCTGACGGATGTCCAGGCCTGGCGCAAGCGGCAAGCCCGCCATCGGTCCGCCCGCCAGGCCACGCGCCGGGCTGCCGGCAAACGGCTTATTCCCTACACTGGATGGATACGGATAACCGCCCGCAGCACGGAGCCTGGCGCAGCCGCATGGCACGCCAGGGAGGGAGCCTCGGATGCAGCCGGACCAGCCAGACCGCAAACCCGTGTCGCTTGCCCTGCAGGGCGGCGGCATGCACGGCGCATTCACCTGGGGCGTGCTCGACCGTCTGCTCGAGGACGGCAGGCTGGCGATCGAGGGCGTCAGCGCCACCAGCGCCGGGGCCATGAACGGCGCGGTGCTGGCCTACGGGCTGCTGCAAGGCGGCAGCGCGGGCGCGCGCGAGGCCTTGCACGCGTTCTGGCTGGCGATCTCGAGCTCCGCGCAGCGCTACAGCCCGTTCCGCTGGATGCCGTGGTTCAAGACCGGCCATACCCTGGGGCTGAACCATTCGCCGCTGTATGCCATGGCCGACATTGCGCTGCGCCTGCTGTCGCCGTACCAGTTCAATCCCAACAACCTGAACCCGCTGCGCGAAGTGCTCGGCACGCAAGTCGACTTCGCCGCGCTGCGCGAGCATTGCCCGATCCGGCTCTACCTGTGCGCCACCAATATCGAGACCGGCCGCATTCGCATCTTCCCGCCGGAGGAGCTGAGCATCGATGCCGTGCTGGCGTCGGCCTGCGTTCCCACGCTGTTCCAGGCGGTGTGCATCGATGGCCAGTATTACTGGGACGGCGGTTATGTCGGCAACCCGGCGATCTTTCCGCTGATCTACCACTGCCAGACCCGCGACGTGGTCATCGTCCATATCAACCCGATCGTGCGCCACGGCGTGCCGACCTCGGCGGCGGATATCCTCAACCGCGTCAACGAGCTCAGCTTCAACTCATCGCTGATGCGCGAGATGCGCGCCATTGCCTTTGTCACCGCGCTGATCCAGCAGGGCAAGGTGGACGGGCGCGACATGAAGGAGATGTGGATCCACTCGATCCGCTCCGACGAGACCATGGCTGCGCTTGGCGTGTCGACCAAGTACAACGCCGACTGGGGCTTCCTGTGCGCGCTGCGCGACCAGGGCAGGGCGCAGGCCACGGACTGGCTGGCGCAGCACTACGACAGCATCGGCCAGCGCTCCAGCATCGACATCAGCGGCGAGTTCCTGTGACGCCTGTGACGCCTGTGACGCCAGCAAGGCCCGGCTGCGCCAGCCGCCACGCCAGGTTGGCGCGCGCGCGGGCTTCATAGCGCGCGTGGAACGGCTCGGTATGGTAGATGCGCGGGCTGTCCAGCAGCGCGCGCAGGAAGGCGCGCTCGGCTGCGTCGTAGGCCTGGTCGTCGAGGTCGGTGCGCTCGGCGCGCAGGCAGGCGCCGTTATGACGGAAGCGCGTCCGGCTGCAGCCGAGCGCCGCCAGGTCGATATCGGCGGTGAAGCGGCCCGCTGTGCTGGCAGGGATCCCGTCGTGGACGGTTTCCAGCACCAGTGCGGCGATCCGGTCGGCCCTGGCGATGCCGGTCCCCCATTGCAGGATCCAGCCTGCGCTGCGGGCTTCGTTGTCGGCCGCGCCAGGTACAAAGATCACGTCATGGCACCACAGCGCCAGTTCCACCGCATCGGCATCGGCCGTGGCGATGGCGCCGCGAGCCCAATCCAGGTCACGCAGGCAGCGGCGGATATGGTCGAGGGTGTGGTAATGGCGGCCCGGCTCGCCATAGCGGCCGGCAAGATCGGCATAGGCGTCGCCCGCATGCGTGCCGCCCGCGCGCGTCCACACGGCAGCGAAGCGGTCCTGCAGCTGGCGGGCCTGGAGCGGGGTCATGGGCGCGCAGGGGTTGAGGTGCCGGCCGGGGTGCCGGCGGAGGTGCCGCCCGCAGTGCCCGATACCTCGCCTCCCAGCGCCGCCAGCAGCGCGGCGGCCTCCTGCTGGTCGGCGGTGTCGCTGCCTTCGGTCAGCGGCGCAAGGTGCCGGGCCAGCGTCTCGCGCGCCACGCCGGTCTTGCCTTGCGCGCGCCACAGCCTGGCCAGGCTTAGCGCGGCGCGCAGCGCCAGCAGTCTGGAGCCTTGCCCGGTGGCGATGTCGAGCGCCTGCCGGAAGCAGGCTTCCGCTTGCTGGTGTTCGTCAGGCTGCAGCCGGCACAGCATGTCGCCGCGCAGTCGCCACAGCGTGGCTTCGTCGAGCCGCTCGCCGTTCTCTTCGGCCAGCGCCAGCCCTCGCGCCAGCGCTTCCTGCGCGGCGTCCGTCTGTCCGGCCTTGTTGCAGGCGTAGGCCAGCAGCGACAAAAGGTTGGGCGTGCCGAGCACCGCGCCGGTGGCCTCGTAGGCGGCCAGGCCATGGCGGATACGGGCGATCCCTTTTTCGACGTCTCCCAGTTCTGCCATGGCCCAGCCTTGCACCACCGTGGCCCACGCCAGGTAGATCGGGAAACCCTGCTCGCCGGAGATTGCGATCGCGGCCTCGGCATACTCGCGTGCCAGCTGCGCCTCGCGCCGGCATTGGTGCACTTCCGCGGCAAATACCAGGCACAGCGCCAGGTTGTAGGCATCGGGGCGCGCGCGCCATCACCAGCGCTTCCTGGCACAGCGCGCGGGCATGGTCGGGACAGCCGAGGTACCACAGGATCCAGCCCAGCGTGCTGGTCGCGTGCACGGCCGGATCGCGCCCGTAGCCCATCAGGAAGTCATAGGCCTGCGCGTCGGGGTGGGGCAGGGCGAGCACGGCCTCCATATGCGAGCGCGCGGCGTCGAGCTTGCCCATCCGGAACAGCGTGGCGCCCAGCACGCGATGGCCTTCGGCCAGTTGCTTGGGGCGCTGCGACTGCAGCGCCAGGCCGAGCAGCCGCTTGCCCAGCGGCAACGCCACCTGGTATTGCGCACGCAACTGGTAGAAGGCCCACAGGCCGAGCTGCGCGGAAAAGACGTAGGGCGTCTGCCGGCCCTGTTCGCACAGCGCCAGCGCGCGCCGGTAGTTGGCCTCGACTTCCTGCGACGCCTGCCCCCGCGTCGCCATCAGCGCCGGCCCCAGCGTCAGCAGCAGCGTCAGTTCCTGGCGCGCGCGCTCGGCGGTATCGGGCTGGCGCTTGAGCAACTCGATGGCGGTGCTCAGGTGCCGGATCGCCTCGACCTGCGCCGAGCGCTGCAGCGCCTGCTGGCCGGCGCAGTGCAGGTACTCGACCGCCTTGGGCACGTTGCCGCTGAGGCTGTAGTGGTGGGCCAGCTCGCTGCAATAGTCCTTGAGCCGGCCCTGGAACAAGTCCTCGATCGCGCGCGCCGTGATTTCATGCAAGGCGCTGCGGCGTTCGGTCAGCAGCGAATTGCCTGCGACTTCCTGGGTCAGCGCGTGCTTGAAGGCGTACTCGACTTCGGGGAACGCCGGTCGTTCATGGATGAAATCCGCAGCCTGCAGGTCGGCCAGCAGCGGATGCAGCTTGTCACCCTCCAGCCCGGCCACCCGCAGCACCAGGCTCTGCGGGAATTCCTTGCCGATGATCGCCAGCGTCTGCAGCAGTTCTTTCTGCGCCAGCGGCAACCGGTCGATACGCGCGGCGAGCACCCCCTGGACCGTGGTGGGGATATGGAGCAGGGCAGGCGCCTGCTCGATGCGGTAGCAGCCGGGCTGGCCCAGCAGCGCGCCTTCCTCGGACAGGGTCTGGACCACTTCCTCCATGAAGAACGGGTTGCCTTCGGTCTTGTCGAGGATCAGCCGCTTCAGCGGCACCAGGCTCTGGTCGTCGCCCAGCAGCGCGGTCAGCAGGCCCTGCGCCTCGGCCGGGCCCAGCGGCTGCAGCCGCAGCTGCGAGTAATGCGGCCCGGCTTCCCAGCGATGGGTGTATTCGGGCCGGTAGTTGACCAGCAGCACCATGCGCGCGGCGGGCACATGGTCGACCATCATGTTGAGGAAGGCCTCGGTCTCGCCGTCGAGCCATTGCAGGTCTTCGAAGATCAGCATCAGCGGCTGGTTGACGCTCTCGCGCACCAGCAGGCGGGCGATCGCGTCAAAGGTGCGCTGGCGCCGGATCGACGGGTCCATGGTCGGCAGCGGCGAACCCGGTTCGGTGGTGCCGAGCAGGTAGAGCAGGTAGGGCAGGTGATCTTCCAGCGAACGGTCAAGCGTCAGCAGCCGTCCCGTCACCTTCTCGCGGCAGGCGCGGTCGCCGTCCTGCGCGGTGATCTGGAAGTAGTTCTTCAGCAGTTCGATCAGCGGCAGGTAGGCAAAAGCCTTGCCGTGCGAGACCGAGAACGTCTCCAGCGCCAGGCAGCCCTGTTGCGAGCGGGTCTTGAACTCATGGAACAGCCGCGACTTGCCCACGCCCGCTTCGCCGACCACGGCGACGATGCGCCCGCTGCCCGCCTTGGCGTGCTCCAGCGCCTCATGCAGGTGCTCCAGTTCCTGCTGGCGCCCGACGAAGCGGGCCAGCCCGCGGTGCGCCGCCACCTGCAGGCGCGTGCGCAATGCCCCCAGGCCCACCACCTCGTACACCGCCAGCGGTTCGCGCACGCCCTTGACATGCGTGGTGCCCAGCGCCGTGAACTCGAAATAGCCCTCGGCGAGCTTGTGCGTGGATTCGCTGACCAGGATCGATGCCGGGGTGGCAATCCCTTCCATGCGCGAGGCAATGTGGATGGTGTGGCCGACCGGATCGTAATCGGTATGCAGGTCGTCCTTGCGGATCGATCGCACCACCACCTCGCCGGTATGGATGCCGATGCGGATCTGCAGCGGGATGCCTTGCTCCAGCCGGACCCGGTCGCTGTGGCGATGCATCGCGCCCTGCATCCGCAGCGCGGCGTACAGCGCACGCAGGGCGTGGTCCTCGTGCGCGATGGGCGCGCCGAACAGCGCCAGGATGCCGTCGCCGAGGAACTTGGCGACATAGCCTTCGTAATGGTGGACTGCCTCCATCATCAGCGTCACCACCGGGTCGATCAGGCGGCGCGCGTCTTCCGGGTCCATGTCCTGCGTCAGCGCGGTCGAGCCGGCCATGTCGGCAAACAGCGCGGTGATGGTCTTGCGCTCGCCGGCGGCATCGCCGCGGGCTTCCATCGCGGCCTGTTCGGCCAGGATGCGTTCGGCGAGATGGGGCGGGGTGTAATGGACCGGGGCGGTCGCGGGTGGCCTGGGCGATTGAGGCGATTGGGGCGATTGAGGCGATTGGGGCGATTGGGGCGATTGGGGCGATTGGGGCGACAAGCGCTGCGGCACGGGTGCATCGGCCAGGGAAACGCCGCAGGCCCGGCAGAACTTGGCCGCCGGAGTGGCTTCTGCGCCGCATTGCGGGCAAATGCGGGCAAGCCTTGCCCCGCACTCCTCGCAGAAGTTGGCGCCCGCAAGGTTCGCGAAGCCGCAATGCGTGCAGCGCATTTCGCCTCCTGACCGGCCCGGGTCATGCCGACCCGCCTGTTCAGACTATTAGAGGCAGATTTGGGCGGCGTGGCAAGGTGAGGGCGGTGGTGAGGCGCAACCGCCATGAAAGCCGGCGCCAGTCTCAGGCGGCCAGGCGCCGCTGCTGCCGGCGCATGCCATCGAAGATCGCATCGGCCAGGTCCATGGGGAATTCCGGCGGCAGCGCGGAAGCGGCGGCGTCGATAGCCCGGCTGGTCTGCGACATGACCTCGTCGAGCATCGACTCGACATCGTCGGGCGAGAAGCCGATGCGCTGTCCCTGGGCAAACCAGTGCCGCCGCTGGATCTCCTGGATGGCGTAGTGCGAATTCTTGCCGTGCAACGCCATCGCCAGCCGGGCCCGTTGCGGCGCCACCTGGTTCTTGCCTTTGCCGATGATCGGATGCGCCGACAGGATGTCATACAGCGGCGTCGCCTCATATCGGCTGCCCGGCAGGTGGCTGATGCTGAAGTTCTTGCCATGTCCATCCGTGGCCGCGAGCAGCCAGAAGACGATCTGCGCGAGGAAGAAGTTGCGGCGATCGGACAGCGCCGAGCGCGAGCCCGAGAGGATGTCTGCGATCTGCTGGATGCCAGGCCCGCCGTCCGACTCGTACTTCTGCAATGCCGACGTCCCGGTGGCCTGGCACATGTCTTCCTGCGGCAGGCGCAGCAGCCAGGAACCGTCTGCCGAGGGCTTGCGGTCGAAGCGTTCGACGACCAGCGCCTTGGTATCCCCGAAGCGGGCGATCTCGCAGGCAGCGACCGGCAGGCCAAACGCGGCGACGATCCTGGCGCAGAGCCATTCGTTTTCCACCGAGGTCCGCATGTCGGCGCGCATATTGCCCACCAGTCCCATGGGCAGCTTGAAGATATGCGTGGTCGGCGTACTGCCTTGCGGCAACAGCCATTGCCCGTCCCAGCGCAGCAGCGCGGTCTTTTCCTGTGCGCCGGCAATTGACAGGCGCAGGTCATCGATAGGCTCGCGCAGCCCGAGCACGGGCTCGGCCGTGGCCTCGTGCAGCAGGGTGGCGATCTCCGTCTCCGACAGCGGGCGGCCCTGGACGCGCTTCAACGCCATCGGCGCTTCCTGCGGCGGCAGCATCTGCAGGGCGCCGGCGCAGTCGCGGCCGAGCCTGGCCAGCAGCGCGAAGGCGTCGGTCCCGCCGGTCTGATACCGGGCCGCGATGCGCCGCCTGATGGCATCGCTGTCGGGCAGCAGGTTGTCGAAATAGTTGGCGACTACCGGTCCGCGGTGTGGCTGGTTGCCCGGCGTAAAGGGCAATGACAAGGACAGCGGCCGGCCTTGCGGGTCGGCAATCCAGTCTTCGCGATAGGCCAGCCGGTCGCCGGCGGGCGCGGTTTCCCAGTGACCCACCGGCAAGCCGTTCATCCACAGGTCGAGACGCTTCGCGTGCGTGCCGCGCGTCATGGCTACCAGTCCTCCCGCTTTGGCTGACCGGTCTCGAGGGCGGTGCGGCTTGCCTTGCGCTTCGCGGGCATTTTCGGCTGTTCTTCCTGTGTAGCCCGGCGCGGATCCTTTTCCGGCGGCGTCACGGAGCCGGAAGGAGGCTCCGGTTCCGGCTGCATGGCGGTATCTGGAGCAGGGGAAAGGACCATCTCCACGCCCAGCACGCGCAGCGCCTTGAACAGCCGCTCTACGCTGGCCGCGGCAGGGTTGGCTTCCAGTTCGGCATAGGTCTGCTGCCTGACGCCGAGGTAAGCCGCCATATTTGCCTGCGTCAGGCCCCTGGACTTCCGGAAGCCCTGCAGGATCGGCCGCAACTGGCTGAGTGTCTGGATGGAATAGTGCATATCGGCGGCTGCCGGCCCGGTGTGGTCGACCGTTGTTTGCTGTTGCCATACAGGATATAACCTGTTTTATGCTTTTACAAGCTGTAGCCTGTATTACTGATAAACAGGTTATGGCCTGTATCCGGGAATAACAGGAAACTCCCTGTCAGCAAACGGATTCGTGCCGGATGTGCCGCCGCCTGCCGCCTGTCGATGCCGTGCAGAGCAGGGAGCAATCGATCTGGCTGAACCGGGATCGTAGTCCTAAGATCATCCTTGCTGGTAGCGGCATGGCCACGGGCGGCCGCGTCGTATCAGCCCAGGTGACTTAAGACATGCCGATCCTCCACAACCAGCAGGCCTGAACCATGAATTTCAAGACGATCCTTGTCGACCTGACCGATGGGCCGGCGTGTGCGGCCCGCGTCGAGAGCGCAGCGCAGGTTGCCGCGGCATTTGCCGGCAGCGTGGTCGGACTCACCGCAACCGGGACGCAGCTGGAGCCGTTTCGCAGTGCAGGGGAAGAGGCTGGACAATACGCCGCCCTCGCACGGGACAAGCTCCAGCGCCTGGCTGCGAGACACCATGAGGCGCTGCGGGAGTGGGTCGGGCGCGTCTCGCCGACAATTCCAACGCGGCATGTCGTGGTTGAAGCTGAAGCCGGCTGGGCGCTGGCTACACACGGCCGTTTCGCCGACCTTATCCTGCCCGGACCGCCCTCCGTACATACCGACGTTCCCGTCGGACTGTCGGGCGTTGCCGAGTATGTGATGCTGCAAGCCGGACGGCCCATCCTGCTGTTGCCGGGGCTGGCCGGCCCGACACTGGAAGGCCGCGTCGCGATAGCGTGGAATGGCTCGCGGGCGGCCGCGCGGGCTGTAGCGGATGCGATGCCGTGGCTGGCGCGTGCCGCCGCGGTGTCTGTCCTGGTGGTTGCGACGGTGAACGAAAGCCGTGAGCCGCCGGGTCACGAAACCCATGAAAGCGACGCGAGCCACGAGAGCGGCCAGCGCCTCGTGGCCTGGCTGGCTAGCCACGGCGTCGAGGCTGACCTGCACGTGGAGCAGGGTGACCCGGATGAGGCGCTGCCGCGGCTTGTCGACGCCGTGCAGGCCGGCCTGCTCGTTGCAGGCGGCTATGGCCACTCGCGCCTGCGCGAGCTTGTGCTGGGAGGATCGACCCGCTGCCTGCTACGCCAGTCTGCCTTCCCGGTCTTCATGTCGCACTGAAGCCGGGCTTGACTGTTCACTGGCCCAGCGACCTGGGAGACAAGGCATGACACGCGTGATGATTGCGGATGACCACGCCGTGGTGCGCGACGGATTACGGCATATTCTGGAGCGTGCCGGCGTGTTCCAGGTTGTGGGCGAAGCGGCCGACGGCTCACAGGTGCCGAAAATGGTAAGGGACTGTCGCCCGCAAGTGCTGTTGCTGGACCTGTCCATGCCGGGACGGAGCGGCCTGGAGCTCATCCGGCTGTTGCGTGCCGATGAGCCCGCATTGCGCATCCTGGTCCTGACCATGCACGCCGAAGAGCAATACATCGTACGAGCCTTCCAGGCGGGGGCGGCTGGCTACCTGACCAAGGAGAGCGCGGCGACCGAGTTGGTATCCGCCATCGAACAGGTGGCCCGCGGCGGGACTTATGTCAGCCAGGGCATGGCCGCCAAGCTGGCCAGTGGCATCAAGGACCAGACCGATGACCTGCCTCACCTGCGGCTATCGGACCGGGAGCTGGAAGTGTACCGGCGGCTCGTGATGGGTGAGTCCATCACGGCCATTGCCTCGGCTCTGTGCGTCAGTGCAAAGACGGTCAGCACATACAAGATGCGCCTGATGGAAAAAATGCAGATGCCCAACGAGGCCATGCTATTGCGCTACGCGATGCGAAACCATTTGTTCGATGAAGACGTGGATCTGTAGGAGGGGCCGGGAGGGGCCGGCCAGGACGGGCATCGCAGTCATGCACCGAGCGCCAGGCGTCCCAGCGTCGTACGTATCGCATCCAGCTCCAGGGTTCGGTCAAAGCAATAATCGCCACCTGCCTTCAGGCAGGCACGCCGAAGCGGTTGCGCCAGGGTATCGACCAGCACGAGCAGGATGCAGCCAGGCAACGCGGACCGGATCGCCCTGACGTCGTGCAGCGCGCGCGTGCTGGCGGTGCCCAGGCCGATGACCACGATGTCGGGCTGGTAGTGCGAGAGGCAAGCCAGCTCGCTGCTGGCGCTGGCGCCGGCCGCGATGACGCGGATACCGGCAATGCGGGCAAGCATGCTCAACTGCCGACCGCGGAGCGAATTCGACGGCTCGACGAGATACAGCGTAGGGATGTGGGTTGGACTGGCCTCGGGCATGACACTAGTGTCTGGTTTATCCCCGCAGTGGCAAATAGGTGACGGCTGAACGTGGGGTCAGGGCCGGAGAAGGCCATGTCAGCGTTTCCTGACAAGGTCCGGGCGCACTGGCCTTGAGCCATCTTCCCCCAGTGCAAGGTGCAGGCTGACGCCTTCGTTGCCTGGCGTGGCTTTGACGGTGAACCCGCAGCTGCGCGCCAGCCCAAGCATGGCGGCGTTGTGCGGCAAGGTAGCGCCCACCAGCGCGCCGATGCCTCTTGCACGTGCATAGCGCACCATCTTGTCGAGCAACAGCTTTCCCAATCCCTGTCCGTGGCAATCCGAGCGCACGGCGATGCCGAACTCGGCCTGGACATTGTCCGGGTCCGCAATGGCGCGCACCTCGCCCAGCATCGCGCACCGGCCCGAAGCATCCGTGGTCGTCGCAACAAAGACCATTTCGCGCGCGTAGTCGATCTGCGTCAGCCGCGCGAGTCGGTCGTGGTCGGGCTCGCGGAACGCACAGAAGTAGCGTGCGTGGATATCCTCCGGCGTGAGCTGACGAAAATAGGCCTGGTAGGCAGCCTCATCCGTCGGCCGCACCGGACGTATCAGGTAGTCGTGCCCATTGCACGCGATGCGCTCCTCCAGCGCTTCCGGATAGGGCTGGATGGACAGCCGCGGTCCTCCGCCGGACGGAACGGCCACGGCGATGCGCGCGTCGAGCGCAATCACGCCATGGGGGCTTGCCAGCAAGGGATTGACGTCGAGTTCGGCGATCTCGGGGATGTCGCACACCATGCGGGACAGCTGCACCAGTGCGTGGAGCAGGCGCTCCCGATCGATGCCCGGATGCCCCCGCCAGCCTTGCAGCAGGCGGCCGACGCGGGTACGCGAGACCAGGTCCTGGGCGAGCAAGGCATCGAGCGGCGGCAGCGCGATGGCGGTGTCCCGGATATGCTCGGTGTTGACGCCGCCGTGGCCGAACAGCAGCACCGGCCCGAACACGGCATCCGTCGTGACACCGGCGATCAGTTCGAAACTGTCGCTGAAGCTGACCATTGGCTGGACGGTGAATCCGTCCAGCCGTGCATCCGGAAGCTCCTGCCGGATCCGCGCGAGCATGGCGTTGCCGGCGCTACGCACGGCGGCAGCGTCGGCCAGCCCCAATGCCACGCCTCCGGCGGTGGCTTTGTGTGTGATATCGCCGGAAAGGATCTTCAGTGCAACGGGATAGCCCAGCAATGCGGCCTGCCGCACTGCGTCGTCGACGTTTTCCGCCGTTGCGGTCGGGACCACCGGGATGCCATAGGCTGCCAATGCTTCTTTTGCCTCCGGTTCTGTCAACGTCCGTCTGCCACTGCGCAGCGCATCGGCGACGATCCCACGCGCTGTGACCTTGTCGGTTGGCGCCGACGTGTCGTCGGCAGGCGGGGTGCGCATCAATAGCTGCTGGTTGTCGCGGTACTCGCAGGCCTGCAGGAATGTGCGCACGGCCTGTTCGGGTGTCTCGAAGGTCGGCAAGCCGGCGCGCTGGCACAAGCGGCGCGCCTGTTGCACCGCATCCCCGCCGAGCCACGCAGTCAGCAGCGGCTTGCCGCCGGGCGGCGCACTGACAAGCGCGGCAGCAATCTCCGTGGCGGGGACGATGGCCGTGGGGGCATGGATCATCAGCACGGCATCGACCTCCGGTGCATCGCACAGGATGGCGTGCGCCTTCTGGTAGCGCCCGACGGGCGCATCGCCGATGATGTCGACCGGATTGGCGCGCGGCCAAGTGGCGGGAAGCACGTCGTCCAGCCTGGCCAAGGTCTGGTCCGAGAGGCTGGCCAGGATCCCGCCGCCGTCCGCGAGCGCGTCGGTCGCCATCACGCCGGCGCCGCCGCCGTTGGTCAGGATGGCAAGGCGCGTGCCATGCACGCCGTGCAGCCGCGCCAGCATCTCGACCGCGTCGAACAGCGCCTCCGTGCTATCGATCCGTAACATGCCGGCTCGCCGGATCGCGGCGTCATAGACCCCGTCGGCGCCGGCCAGCGCGCCGGTATGAGAAGCGGCGGCGCGCGCTGACTGCGCCGAGCGCCCGGCCTTGACGATCAGTACCGGCTTGCTGCGGGCCGCAGCGCGCGCCGCCGACATGAACTTCGAACCATGCCGGATGGCCTCGACATAGAGCAGGATGGCGCGCGTCGCGCTGTCGCTAGCCAGGTAGTCGAGCACATCGGCCACGTCCACGTCGGCACTGTCACCGAGAGAGATGAAGTGAGAAAAGCCGATCTGCCGCGATCGTGCCCAGTCGAGTACCGCCGTGGCCAGCGCGCCGGACTGCGTGGCGAATGCCAGGCTGCCACGGATGGCCGTGCCGGGCGCGAAGCTCGCGTTCAGGCCGATGCCCGAGGCAACGAGGCCGACGCAGTTCGGTCCCAGGATCCTTAGCAGATGGGGCCGCGCCGCTTCCAGGATGGCCTGACGCATGGCGCCGGCGGCGCTGTCCGCCGGTCCCTCGAAGCCGGCGCTCAGCACGATGGCCGCGCGCGTGCCGGCGGCACCGAGCTCGGTGATGAGCCTGGGTATGGTGGCAGCGGGCGTACAGAGCACCGCCAGGTCGGGCGGCGCGGGAAGGGCGTCGACAGACGGGTAGCAGGGCCTGCCGGCGAGCGTGGCGTACTTGGGATTGACCAGGTAAACCGGGCCGGCGAAGCCGCCCGCGGTCAGGTTGGCCAGTACGGTGGCCCCGACGCTGAGCGGCCGCATCGTCGCGCCGATCAAAGCGACCGAGCGGGGGCGAAACAGGGCATGGAGGTTACGGACTGTCATGGCGGATCATCATCCAGGGTGTCCTTGTCTGATTTGCGCGCGCCCGGGATAGTGCGTCAGCGCCTGGTTTCAAGTTGGTCGATAACGGCCGAGATGCCGGGCGCAGACCACACCGCGCCGACGGCCGCACGACGGTCGGCCAGCGAGTCGACCTCGCCCTGGAGGGTGGCCGTGCCCCGTTCCACCTTGACGGTGATATGGTGCGCCTCGCGTGCGGCGTGCCGCTTCAGGGCCTCTTCGATCCGTCTTTCGATGTCGGGTGGCACGGCCGTGGCATTGAGGCGAATATTGTTGACGACGCCAATGACGCCGCGCAGTTGGCCCACCGTGCGCTCTGCAAGCTTTTTCTGATAGCCCCAGTCGACATCGCCGGCCAACGTTACCCAGCCTCGCTCGACGCGGACCATGATCGCATCCGCGGGTACATGTACGTGCCATTGCAGCGCATCCCGGGCCGCCTCGGCAATGGACTCGTCATCGAGTGCACCGGGTGGATGCACGTCCAGCTTGACGACGACCGCCCGCACGCCGGCAACGCGTTCCGCCGCCCGTTCGGCAGCAAGCTTCGCGGCATAGCTGGGCAGATGACCATTCAGCGTGACGATGCCCTCGTTGACTTCGACACCAATGGCCGCCGCGTCAATGGACGGATCCCAGTCGAGCTCTTCGCTCACTTCCTTCTGAATTTGATGATCGGTTTTCATCATGTCCCCCTGCAAGAAGCGGGCGCCGCAAGCGGCGCCGTCCTGTCGCGCCGGGTTAGCGGATGGTCACGCGCTGCTGCGGCGACGCTTCCTTCTTGGGTAGCACGACACGCAGCACACCGTCCTGGAAGCTGGCATCGATCTTGTTTGTGTCGATGTTGCCGTCCAGCGTGAAGGCTCGCTGCATGGAACCGCTGTAGCGCTCCTGCCGGATTACCCGATCCCCTTCCTTGACCTCGGATGCCTTTTCGAGCTTGGCGGTGATCATGACCGTGCCGCGATCCACGCTGACGTTGATGTCTTCCTTTTTCACGCCTGGCAAGTCGGCGGTAATGGCATAGCTGCCGTCGGATTCGGTCACGTCGACCTTGAAGGGCAGTTCGGCCTCGGCACCGAGCCGCAGGTTGCGAAACATGCCTTGCAGCATGTCGCCAAGCGGTTCGATCGAGAACGGGTCATAGCGTCGGATGTTGCTCATCGTCGTCTCCTGAAGAAGCGGCCGCGGTGCGCGCCGGGTGCTTTCACTTTGGCAAGCGGCGGCCGTTTCGATTTGTTTTGCATCAAATCGACTAAGGTTTGCCGCCGCACTCGTGCACCAATGCCGACATCGTGTCCTTTCGTCCTGTGAGTCCCTGGACAAGTGGTCAGCCCCATGTCAGGGAAACCTGACAAGATGGCCCCCAATTCTGACGAACAACTCAGCGAAGCCTTCTAGGAGAGAAAGCGGTGGCCGCCGATACTTGCTGTCACAAGAGGGCAGCGCACACCGATGCAGCCTTCGACAGACGGGTGACAGCGGGTCGGGACCAAGGTGGCCATGGGGCCGGAGACGACTATGTATGGAATGCCTGGCAAGGCCAATCCGGCTAGCGATGCGGCCGACACGTTTGCCTCGCCCGAGCCGCCCCGGCCCGTGGCGGCGTCCCGGCCTGCCGCAGCAAACGCCGGCGCCCGCTGCGCCAACTGCATGATGCGGCACATCTGCATGGCCGCAAGCCTGGAAGCGGATGACGTAGAGCAGCTCGACCGTGTCATGCAGGGCTGGCGCACGGTCAGGCAGGGCGAGAAACTGTTCCGCGCCGGCGATCCGTTCCGCAGCCTCTACGCGGTGCGGGCCGGCTCCTTCAAGACCGTGGTGACATCCGAGCGCGGCAAGGAACATATCTCGGGCTTTTACATGGCGGGCGACGCCATCGGCATGGACGGAATCTGCGAGGAGACTCACACTTCCGATGCCATTGCCCTGGAGGACAGCGTGGTCTGTGTGATTCCCTATCACCTGCTGGAAGCCCTTTGCCGGGAGCTCAAGCCGCTGCAGCGGCAATTTCACAAGATGCTTAGTGCTGAAATCGTCAGGGAGGCGAACCAGATGATGCTGTTGGGCAACATGTCCGCCGAGCAGCGCGTTGCCACCTTTCTGCTGAGCATTTCAGCCCGCCATCGTGAGCGCGGCTATTCGGCCACGTCATTTGTCCTGCGCATGACCCGCGAGGACATTGGCAGCTACCTCGGGGTTACGCTCGAAACGGTGAGCCGGACACTGTCCAAGTTCCAGCAAGAAGGCCTGCTAGCCGTGCAAGGCAAGTCCCTCGACCTGCTGAACCTCGATGCGCTGGACGCGCGCTAGCTTCAGCTCTGGCCAGGTGTGAGATGAATGCGCCCGCCGAGCGTCCCGCCGCGCCGGCCCCGCGAGCTGAGGCAGCGGGCGGTGACCTGGAGGGAGAGGTCAGGACGCTGCTGTTCCGGCCGCTCGATATCGATACCTGGCAGGAACATGTCATCTATATGCATCCGGATTGCGCGGTCTGCAGGGCAGAAGGATTCTCCGCTCAGACGCGCGTGCGCGTACAGATCGGGGACAATACGCTGATTGCCACCCTGACGCTGCTGGGCGCGCCATTGCTCGCCGCGGGCGAAGCCAGCCTGTCGCTCAGTGCGTCACGGATACTGAAGGCACGCGCCGGCGATGTCGTCCGTGTGAGCCATGCGCCGGCGCTGGAGTCCGTGCGAGCACTGCGCGCGAAAATCTATGGCTCGCACCTGGATAGCGTACAGCTTGACAGCATCATCGACGATGTCAGTGCCGGCCGGTATGCCGATGTGCATATCGCGGCTTTCCTCACCGCATGCGCCAACGAGCGGATGACCCTGCGCGAAACCGTCGACCTGACGCGTGCCATGGTGAAATTCGGACAGCGGCTGCACTGGGACCGCGACGTGGTTGCGGACAAGCACTGTGTCGGCGGACTGCCGGGAAACCGCACCACGCCCGTTGTCGTTGCCATCGCAGCGGCGGCGGGCTTGTTGGTGCCGAAGACGTCCTCGCGAGCGATCACCTCGCCGGCGGGCACCGCCGATGTGATGGAGGCACTGACGTGCGTGACCCTGGATGCGGCGCAAATGCGGCGCGTGGTCGAGCACGCCGGGGCGGCGTTGGTCTGGGGCGGAGCGCTCAGCCTGAGTCCTGCCGACGACGTGCTGATTCGCGTGGAGCGTGCGCTGGACATCGACAGCGATGCGCAGATGGTCGCCTCGATCCTGTCTAAGAAGATTGCCGCGGGATCGACCCATGTGCTGATCGATGTGCCGGTCGGAAAGACGGCGAAAATCCGCGAGGAAAGCAAGCTTGCGCATCTGCACGCCACCATGACCAAGGTCGCCGAGGCCTTTGGGCTGAACCTCAGGATCGTGCCAACCGACGGGTCGCAGCCTGTCGGGCGCGGCGTCGGGCCAGCGCTGGAGGCGCTTGACGTGCTGGCGGTGCTGCAGTGCCAGGCCGAGGCGCCTGCCGCGCTGCGCGAGCGCTCACTGTTGCTGGCCGGCGAACTCCTTGAGTTCTGTGGTGTGGTGCCGGCCGGGCAGGGCCGGCTTCAGGCTGGCCGCCTGCTCGATAACGGTGCCGCATGGGCGCGTTTCCAGGCCATTTGTGAAGCGCAAGGCGGACTTCGAATGCCGGGGCAAGCGGTATTCCGACGCGACCTGGTCGCGACCCGCAGTGGCGTCGTCGCGGCAATCGACAATCGCCATGTATCACGCGCAGCGAAGCTCGCTGGCGCACCGCGTCGGCAGGTAGCCGGCCTGGAACTCCATGTCCGGGTGGGCGACGCAGTCGATGCCGGCGCGCCGCTCTGCACGCTGCATGCTCAGGCGTCCGGGGAACTTGACTATGCATTCAGCTATGCGCTGGCGCACGTGCCGTTTGTCATCGAATAGCCTTGCGGCTGGTGCTTGGAAGAGCCTGCAACCGCAAAGGCTGGAAACAAGCCGTCATCGAACCGAGGTTGCCCATGTACCGCCGCATTCTGCTAGCCATTGATGGCAGCCGCTCGTCGCTGCTCGCGCTGGAGCAAGCCGTGTCACTGGCGCTGGTCACGCACGCCGAGGTGTGCGCCATGTTTGTCGCCGACGACAGCGATTTCTTCCTTGAGATTGCCCACTTCAACCGCCCGGCACTGATGGCCGATACCATTGCCTACGGCAAGCAGGTACTGGCCCAGGCCGGGAGACGCCTTGGTGCTGCCGGCGTGCGCTGGAGCAGCCGGCTGGCCGAGGAGTCAGGCAGCCCCGCAAGGATTGCCGAAGCGATCATTGCACAGGGCGATCAGTGGAGCGCGGACGTCATCGTGATGGGAACGTACGGGCACCGGGGCGTCCGGGGCGCCATACTGGGTTCCGTCTCGGAGCATGTCGTCGCGAGGACGGTTCGTCCAGTGCTGCTGGTGCGCGATCGGTCCGATGGTGACGCACTCTGACAGTCGGGTTCTGTCAAGCCAGGTGCGTGCTCGCAAAGGCGTGCCCATTGGCCGAGAACACGCAGCAAGGGCCTTGATGCGCATCAATTGCGAGACGGTGGGCTGTCCTACGCTGAAATCAACCCCGACGGGCAGAAGGGCCGATGCCTGAGATTCCTGGAGAAGGCGCCATGTATCAACGCATCCTTGTCGCCATGGACGGCGGCGCAGCTTCGGAGCTGGCGCTGGATCAGGCCATGGTCATTGCCCGCGCCGCCGACGCCGAAGTGGAAGTGATCTACGTCGTCGATGACCGCAGCCCGTTCATGGACGTGACGGGCCTGGACCCGGTGAGACTGGTGGAGGATCTCACGACCGCCGGCGAGAGCATACTCGCCGCCGCGCGCAGCCGGCTGGCGGCGGGCCATATCCGCCATGCCACCCGGTTGCTGGGCAAGCCGATGGTGCAGGGCGACATTGCCATGACAATCGCCACCGAAGCCAACGGCTGGGGCGCCGACCTGATCGTCATGGGCACACATGGCCGCCGGGGCGTCCGGCGCCTGGTCATGGGCAGCGTTGCGCGTGGGGTCGTCGCACAGGCGCTCGCGCCTGTCCTGCTTATCCGCACCCAGGAGGCTTAGGCCACTGGTCATTCAGGAGGGGCTTACCCCCATTCAGCCATGTACAAGATCGACTTCACCGGCGATGTGCCGGAATACTGCCCGACCGGGCCCAGCTTGCAGTGTCCCGTGAAGGTGGATGGTGCACCGGCAACCTATGAGATTACCGCGGAGGCGCTCGAAGACCATTTTGGCGCGCGCTCCTACCGCAGCGAAGACCTGGTGCCCGCATTCCTCCGCAACCGCCAGGACATCGAACGCGTGGCCGGCGCCCTGTTCGAGATGACCGGGGCGAAGCATATCGTGCTGCACAGCGGTCATTTCCGCTTTGCGGTCTGATCAAGGGCGTTTGCCATGACGCCATGCATTTCACGCCCTCGTCCGGCCGGTCGACCAGTACGGCGCATGCTTGCGGCCACCACGCTGGTCGCGCTTTGCGCAGCCTGTTCTGCGATGCCGGATTTCTGGCGACCGCCGAAACCGCGCGCGGCGGCGCCAGTGCCAGGCGGCCTGGCACCGGCATGTGGGCTTTCCTGCCGCGGCGCAAGCCTAGTCGTAGTGCAGGTCGATGCCAAAACCGCCGGCCAGCTCGCAGTCGACGATGCCTGCCGCATAGGCAAAGAGCCATTCTTCGGCCTGTTGCGGGCTGGCGGGCGGGTTGGGCCAGTCTGGCGTAAAGCGAATGCCGAGACCACCGTCTGGCGCGGTGAGGTCCACGTGACCGCACGGCTTGCCCGGTTCGACGGTGTCCGGCACGCATAGAACAAAGTGAAACCCTTTGTACGAACGTCTTGTTTCAGTCACATCCTGCCTCCGGGGAAGAAAGGACGCCAGCAGGTGCTGGTTCCTGCAGACCCTACGAGACAATCATAGTCGTGGGATTGGAGCAAGACGCCAACGCGCTGGCCGCCTTCCGTTTCATGCATGCGGAGTTCGGCGCCGGCAGTCTGTCACGGCATGTCTGACGGAGACGATTCATGGACTACGCCACGATCCTGGTTCACCTGGACGCTAGCCGACGCGTGTACCAGCGGCTGCACCTTGCCACGCAACTGGCAGTGCAGTTCAAGTCGACCCTGGTGGGCTTGCTCGCAGTCGGCAAGCCCGATCCCACCGCCGTGCGCTATCTGGTCGATGGCGACCGCTATCTCGCTTCGTACAATGAATGGCAGCACGAGGTTGGCGAACGGGCACGTCATGCCCTGATGGATGCCACCGACGAGGCCGTCATCACGACGCAATGGCTCGCTCCCGACTGGGCCACGGCCTCGACCGTCCAGGCAGAGGCGCATCTGGCCGACCTCGTCATACTCGGGCAGCGTGATCCGACCGACGAAGAGGCGTACGCGGAGCCGGCCTTTGTGGAATCCATCGTGCTTGAATGTGGGCGGCCCGTCCTGGTGGTACCTTACGCGGGCTGGTTCCCCAGCGTCGGCAAGACTGTCCTGGTGGCCTGGAACGGCAGCCGCGAGGCCGCCCGCGCCATCCATGACGCGCTGCCGCTCCTCAGGCGTGCCGAAACCATCGACGTGGTGTCATGGACGCCGTCGCACGCGCTGAAGGGTCCATGGCTGTCACCGCCGCAGTATGCGGTCGAGTGGCTGGCCCGTCATGGCGTGACAGCACAGTTGCGCAGCTATCCGGACGAGGATGGCCATGACATCGGGCAACGGCTGCTCTCCCACGCCGCCGACCGGAATACCGACCTGATTGTCATGGGTGCCTACGGCCATAGCCGGGTCCGGGAACTCGCGCTGGGCGGCGTCACCAGAACGCTGCTCCAGTCGATGACCGTACCGGTCCTCATGTCGCATTGAAAACATGCCTGCGCGAGCGAACGCTACGGAAAGCCTGCCTCAAGCGACGGAGACAGCGGCGGACCGGCTACGCCTGCTGGCGCAGGGATTCTGGAGCGAGTTCCTGCGCCGCCGTCCGGTATTCCCCGCCACCGACGGCATGTTTCCGTTCGATCCGGCTCTTCGCGTGCGGTATATCGAAGTGCAACGCCGTACCTGCGCCGTCTGGCGAGCGCGTGCCCTGGCGGCCGGCTTCAGTGCCGGGGACTTCTTCGATGCCTGCATTCGTGTGCGAGCGGCGATATGTATCGTTGCGGCCCCGCCCCGTAGTCGAGGGAGCGCCGGCTAGGCTTCCAGTACATACGTGCCAGGCGCTTCCGGGCTCCCGGATGGCAACGGTTCACGCACGCAACGCCCGCTCGAGCGTGCCGCCAGCCATTGCTGCCAGGCGGGCCACCAGGAACCTTCGTGGTACGTGGACCGGGACAGGAACTGGTCCGGACTCAGGTAAGGCGTACCAGCGTGGCGTGTATGCACGCGATAGCGCCGGCGCGGATGCCCTGGCTCCGACACAATGCCGGCATTGTGGCCGCCCGAAGTCAGCAGGAAGGTAAGTTCGGCCTGCGTCAGCAAGTGCAGCTTGTATACCGAGCGCCAGGGCGAGACGTGGTCGTGCTCCGTACCCACCACGAACAGCGGCAGGTCGAGATCCGACAGCGCCACGGGCCGGCCACCCACGCACAGCTTGCCGGTGGCCAGTTCATTGCCAAGAAACAGTTTGTGCAGACATTCGGAATGCAGCCGGTAGGGCAAGCGCGTGGCGTCGCGGTTCCAGGAGATCAGGTCATTGGCGCGCAACCGCTGGCCGAGCAGGTATTCGCTCATTGCGCGCGACCAGATCAGGTCCCGTGCGTTGAGCATCTGGAACGCGGACTTCATCTGCGGCCCATCCAGAAAGCCCTGACTCCACATCAAGGCATCCAGCGTAGCGAGCGAACTCTTGTCGATAAACAGCCCCAGCTCGCCCGGGTCATGGAAATCCGTCTCGGCGGCAAAGAGGGTCAGGCTGCCGAGGGGACCGCCGCCGGCATCGCGCGCCAGCGTTGCGGCGCCTGTCGCAAGCAACGTGCCACCAAGGCAATATCCGGCGGCGTGGATCGGGGCACCATCGCAACGGGCGAGAACGGCATCGAGCGCGGCGAACAACCCGGATTCCAGGTAGGTATTCAACCCGAAATCGCGGGCGGACGCGTCCGGGTTCTTCCACGAGATCATGAACACTGTGTGGCCACGCTCGACCATGTGGCGCACCAGCGAGTCCTCCGGTTTCAGGTCCAGAATGTAGTACCGCATGATCCAGGACGGCACGATCAGCACCGGCTCCCGCCACACGGTGTCGGTGAGCGGCGCATACTCGATCAGCTCGATGAGCGCGTTGCGGAACACCACCTTGCCCGGCGTCACCGCGACGTCCCGGCCTGGCAGGTACTCGAGAACGGGGCGGGCCGGCGGACTCGCGGGAAGCTCCGACAGCCACTCGCCGATATCCTCCAGCCAGTGATGGAAGCCGCGCAAGAAATTGCTGCCGAGCGTGCGTGAAGCGACACTGGTCACCTCGGGATTCATCCACCAGGCATTGCCCGGCGCTGCCAGGTCCAGCCATTGCCGCGCGCAGAAGGATACGATGTGCTGATGGTGGCGCGACAGGCCATCGATATCCTGTGTCAGCGTCTCCCAGAAGACCTCGCTGCGCATGAACGCATCGCGCCAACAGCGATAGGGCCAGTCCCGCCAGCCCGGGTGGGCAAAGCGTTGGTCGCTCTGCGGGACAGACGGCGGTTCGGATGTCGTGGGCAATAGCCGCGGCGAATCTTCGATGCTCTGGCGCAGCCACACCTGCCACGCCTGCATGAGCTTTGCCGGCGAAATGCCCAACTGCAGCGCCCAGTCAAGTCCCGCCATGCTCGCCGAGATCACCGACAGCCCGCCTGTGGCGCGCGCCAGGCACGCGCGAAACTGCTTGTCCAGCCAGACATGGGCGGGGAGTTCCTGCTGGGGCACGCACTCCGGTATCGCCGGGCCCTTGGCGGGCGCTATGCCGTCATCGAGTTTCATTGCAGATGCTGTCCGCCGTTGATGGCAAAATTGGCGCCGGTGACAAAGGCGCCGTCGTCGCCGCAGAGGTAAGAAATCAACGCCGCGACCTCCGCCGGCTTGCCAAGCCGGCCCACCGGGATGGCAGGCAGCACGTCGCGCTCCAGGACCTTCGCGGGCATGGCGGTCACCATCCGGGTGTCCAGGTAGCCAGGTGAAACCGTGTTGACGGTGATGCCCTTGCGAGCCAGTTCAAGCGCCAGCGCCTTGGTGAAACCATGCACGCCGGCCTTGGCTGCTGCATAGTTGGTCTGGCCAAAGGCGCCGCGGGAGGCATTGACCGATGAGATATTGACGATGCGTCCCCAGCCGCGCGCGATCATGGGATCGACCAGGGGGCGCGTCATATGAAACAGCGAGTCCAGGTCTGTGCGCAATACAAAGTCCCAGTCGGCCTTGTCCATCTTGCGCAAGGTCCGGTCCCGGGTCACGCCGGCGTTGTTGATCAGGATGTCGACTTCGCCCACTTCGCTGCGCACGTGCGAGACACAGTCCTGACATGACGCGAAATCGGTCACGTCCACCGGGAATGCCGTGAACAGGCGACCCGCGTTGCGCTGCGCTTGCAGCCACTGCGCTACGTGGTCGTTGTGCAGCGAGTGTGTTACCACGACACGCATGCCATCGGCCAGCAGCCTCTGAGCAATCGCTTCGCCGAGGCCGCCCATACCTCCCGTTACCAGGGCAATCCGTTGGTGGTCCATCATCCTCGTAGCTCCTGTCTTGCCCTTGCGTACATATGCGTCCGGCCGCAAAGCGGTCTTGCGTGCTTCCAACATAGCGGCGAGTGCAGGTTGGCCCTTGATCGACGTCAACCGCGCGAGACACGATCGGTCCCGTGGGCGAATCGGCAGCAAGGATGGGTACAGCTGAGGCGTTAATGCCGTTCAGTTAGTGCATCAAGTACTACTGTCATTCCCGCGCAGGCGGGAATTCAGCGTCGTTTGAAGTCACTGCCACGCGGGCCTCCCGGATTTCATTATATTTGATGATATAATATTGGTGAGTATAATGTTAACGTAGAAGGCATGTGCGGACCATGAAGCCGAACCATCACGTCATTGACATCGACACCATGCAGGCCGCCGCGACCCGTGCGTGCGCCTTGTTGAAGGTGCTAGCCAATCCGGACCGCCTGCTGCTGATGTGCAGGCTGTCCCAAGGCGAACTGTCGGTTGGTGAACTCGAGGAGCAACTCGGGATCCGGCAGCCGACGCTGTCCCAACAGCTCGGCGTGCTGCGCGAGAACGGCCTTGTCGCGACGCGCCGCGACGGCAAGAACATCTTCTATTCGGTAGCGAGCGGTCAGGCGCTTGCCGTGATGGCCGTACTCTATGATCAATTCTGTGCCAGAAACGAGGAAGCAACATGTTGATTGACCTTGCCAACTTCACGCCTTGGCAGTCCATGGCAGGAGGCATCCTCATTGGCGCTGCGGCAGCCGTGCTGGTGCTGTTCAATGGCCGAATCGCAGGCATCAGCGGCATCGTCGGCGGCTTGCTGGGCCTGCCACGCCATGACATGGCCTGGCGCCTTGCCTTCCTTGCCGGCCTCGTCAGTGTCCCGGTTATCGCCGGCCTGCTTGGCATGCCGGCAATTGCCGACATCCAGGCTGGCTGGAGCGAAATCATGGTCGCCGGCTTCGTTGTAGGCGTTGGCACCCGCTACGCCAGCGGATGCACCAGTGGCCACGGTGTATGCGGCATCTCTCGCGGCTCCATTCGCTCACTGGTCGCTACCGCCACATTCATGGCGGCGGGATTTCTGACCGTGCTCATCCAACGCCATCTGCTCGGAGGTTGAAATGATCGTCGTGACCGCATGGCTTGCAGGCCTGCTGTTCGGCCTTGGGCTGATGATTTCCGGCATGGCCAACCCAGCCAAGGTGCTTGCATTTCTCGATCTTGCGGGAACCTGGGACCCCTCATTGGCGTTTGTGATGGTCGGCGCAATTGTCGTCAGCGCGATCGCCTTCGCGATCGCCAAACGCCGTCGGCGGTCTTTGCTTGGTTTGCCGGTCCAGTTGCCCGCAAGCACGGCAGTAACCTTGCGTCTGATACTCGGCAGCGCAGCGTTCGGCGTGGGTTGGGGCCTGGCGGGATTTTGCCCTGGCCCGGCTATCGTGGCCCTGGGCGCAGGGTACCCGAAGGCTGTCGGGTTCCTGGTCGCGATGCTGGCTGGCATGGCGGCCTTCGAGTTCGCAGAGAAGACCAGATCGGGCATGCAGAGCGCGTAAGCTCGCAGGCAGGTCAACAGAGACGAAACTTCGTTGCCTCGGCCTAGTTGACGTCCCGATGGAAGCGCAGGCGCGACAGCGAGGCACTGGGCCGCCTTGGGGAACAATTAACCCGGCCGGCTGGCCTCCAGTCTTTCCCTTACCGCCGCAATATGGTCTCCGGCGACACTGACGGCCTCCTCCAGCTGCCGCTCACTGCAACGTAGCTCGCGGCACCAGTACTGCACTTCAAGCGGATCCATCAGATTGACGCGACCCGGATCCAGTGGTCTGGGCTGGCTCGTTTCATTGATCATGCTTAGCTCCTGTTTGTCTGTCGGTGCAGTGTTCCTCACAAGTTCCTCTGGCCTGAGAGGATGCCAGTCCGGCTCTGGTATCGCGCGAGGCATTCGCATAAACGAGCATAGTGGTGCGATGGCGTAGCCTGTTGAGTCGCATCAATGAAAGTCATGCAATGCAGCGAAAACACGAGGCCTTGATTTGCCGCAACCCGAAGGCCGCGTGGTTGGACAGAATCGAAGCAATGCAAAGCCGGTTCGATGGTCGCCGTGCCATCCACGGCAATGATTCAGTGAACAGGGGAATGACATGAACGATATCCGCGCAGATCTGGTGGTCCACAAGGATGCATTGGTCCGCGACGCCAGCGCGTTGCTGGCCGATGTCCAGGCATTGTTGCAGGATGTCGCGGCCGAAGCCAATCATGAATCGGCGCAAGCTCGCGAGCAACTGGCGGTGCGCCTGGGCGCACTCCAAAAACGATTGAGCGTGCAGCGCCAGGCAGCAAAAGGCCAATTGTCGCAATGGGCGAATTCCACCGATCGCTACGTCCGCGAGCATCCGTGGCAGAGCGTGGGTTCTGCTGCAGCGGTCGCAGCCGTGGCGGGTGCCATGGCAGCATTGGCCGTAACGCACCGCTAGCGCGTGCACATGCCGCACGCCGGCCCAATCGCCCGTAGCGAATGACCCCAATCCTGTTTGCCATGCCGGGCAATGAACGGCAAGCGGCGGCTCTGGCGGCTTGCCTGCCCGGGCAGCCCGGGGATGCCGAAATCCGGCATTTTCCTGACGGGGAATCGTACGTCAGGCTGCTGAGTCGCGTAGCGCGTTGCGACGTCATGGTGGTGTGCTCGCTGAACGATCCGGATACGAAACTGGTGCCGCTGTTGTGGCTGGCCGCCGCGCTGACGGAAGGAGGTGCAGCGCGAGTAGGTCTGGTGGCACCATACCTCGCGTATATGCGCCAGGACGCGATCTTTCGCGACGGGGAAATCGTCTCAGCCCATTACTTCGCTGCGCTCCTCGGGCGCACCTTCGACTGGCTGGTCACGATAGATCCACACTTGCACAGGATCCACAACGTCGGGGAAATTTTTCCCCAGCCTGCAGTCGTCGTGCATGCCGCCGCGGCGGTTGCGTCATGGATTCGTGCGACTGTGCCTCAGCCCTTGCTTGTCGGTCCGGACGAGGAGAGCCGGCAATGGGTGGACGAGATAGCCCGCCTCTGCGGCGCGGACAGCGTTGTACTGGCCAAACAGCGCCTTGGGGACCGCGCGGTCACCGTCAAGGCGCCCGACCTGCCCGCGCCGGACGGGCGCACGCCGGTTCTGGTGGACGACGTGGTGTCTACCGCCCGCACCATGGTGGCGTCGTGCCGGCTGCTGCGCCAGTATGGCTATCGTGCGCCGGTCTGCGTTGGCATCCATGCCCTGTTCGCCGGGACAGCCTATGCGGAGCTGAAAGCCATCGCGGCCGGCGTAGCGACTTGCGACACCATCGCGCATCCATCCAACTGCATTGCCGTCGCTCAACAACTGGCAGCCGGCATTCGTCAGGCGCTGCAAGAATTGCCTTGCTCAGGAGATCGATCATGAACGAGCTTACCGCGCAGGAAATCGCCTCGCTGGCCGCTCAGCTTGATGCCGAAGAAGCCCATATCCATGCTGTTGCTGGCTCCGCCGACACGCCCATGCCTTCCCTGGTACCGCGGGAGTCGCGGGACGAAAGCGACCTGGCCGGCGAAGAAACTACGCAGCGCCAGGCTGACGCAATGCTGAAACACTACCGTACGCAGCTCGCCGACATTGAAGCTGCCCGCAGTCGTATGCAGCGCGCCCAGTACGGCATCTGCGTCGATTGTGGGGAGCCTATCATGTTTGTCCGGCTGCAGGCATATCCGACCGCCAAGCGATGCACCGCTTGCCAGCGACACCATGAACATCTGTTTGCGCGGCAAGCCGAAGAGTAGGGAGAGCAGGGGGGCGCGGCGTCATTGACCGACCAGCCAATTGCCGGCCTGGGTTGCTCGGGCAGGCCGGCAGGACGTGCCTGGCGCAGATCGTACTCGCGCATCATTTCGGCTGGTTTGCCCTGCCCTAAGCCGTTACCTGTGCAGCCGCAGTCTGGCCGGCGGTGACGACCGCGTTGCACATCACCCCAAGGATGGCAATCGCCGCCCGCCAGCGATGTGTCAACAGTGCCTCCACCTGCGTGCTGCGGCTCTCGCCATACAGGCACCACGAGCAGAAGTGCTCGCAATTGTTGGTAAGAAGGCGGTAATCGTCCTCACCAAGCCGCGAGGCCGCGCGGCGGACAACCTCCGCCTTGAGGTAGCGGGCCTGCGGGGCCGGCTCGATCTGGAATCCGTAGCCGCCGGCAAAGCCTGCCAGTGTGGTCTTCTCGACCGGTCCGCGCCGCATGAATCCTTTGAATCCTACATAGTGAACCACCTCGCCGTTGCCGGCGTAGATGCCATGGTGGACATAGCCACGGCGGCTTGTCGTGAGGTGCGCGCCCAGGGGGATGTCCACGGCGATTGCCGGCAGGCATTGTGCATCGTCGATGTGTTGTCCGTCGCTCATCGCTGTCCCCTTGCTGGCTTTGCCGTGCTCATCTCTTCCGGCTTGTCGGGTCGCCGTCCGCTCCGTGCGCTTTGTACGCTTCAAGTATCGTTTCCGGTCGGCAATGCCTGAATCATCCAACGCCGAAAATGGTGTCGGCCTGGTGCCATTCGTCTTGTACGGGTTGCGCGAAGCCGAGCGTCTGGCCCGCTTACCACGCTGTCAGTGGAATCTGACAGCGTGGTGGACGGAAATGCCGCTTGTCCGCGGGCGGTCCTGGCTGGGAAGGGTGTTGATTCAGGCCGAAAGCGGTACTGCCGAGAACGCCCTGGATCTTGGGGCGGGTTGACCCGGATCGTGTCACCCACGCGCATCTTCGCGTAGCGTGTGGAACAGTTCGTCTTCCTGTGCGCAGTGCAGACGCAATACCGCCTCGAGCCCGTAGAGCAATCGCTGGCACTCCCTGGCCCGGCTGTCGTCGAGGCCCTCCGGCGGCAGATCGTCCGCCATCCGTTGCAGGACGCGAATCAGGCGGAAGAGTTCGCGATGCATGCCGCTCATCGCTGCCAGCGGGTCATCGCCCCCTACCAGCCTGGCCAGTTGCGGGTAGAGCTCGGCGTCATCGCGCTGTTCATGGGGCAGGAGCGTCGTGCCGAGGGCCGTGCATAAACGGCGCAACTCGGTCGCGGCAGACGGTCCGGGCAGAGTGGGCAATCTGTCGGCGAGTCCGCGAATATCCTCCATCAGCGGACCGAGCGCGGTATGCTCTCGGTCCAGGCTTGCCGCCTTGGCTGCGGACAACCCTTGTGCCCCTACCGGCCCACCGGCGCGGAGAGCTCGCAGCGCATTGGCGATGACCAGCACATCGATAACCTCCTGCAACACTGCGCCAGCCAGCGGCGGAAGATAGCCGAGCGCAGCCGCCGCCATCGCCACGAAAGACAGGCCCATGCCGGCCAAGGCGCTTTGAGCGGCAAGTGCGCGCGAGTGCCGGGCAATGCGTATTGCATCTGCCAGCCGGTCAAGGCGGTCGACGAGCAGAACGATATCCGCGGCTTCCGATGAGGCCGCGGCGCCTCGCGCCCCCATGGCGACGCCAACATCCGCCGCAGCCAGCGCCGGTGCATCGTTGACGCCGTCGCCCACCATCACCACGATGCCATCATGGCGCGCCGCTTCGATCTTCGCCAGTTTCTCGGCGGGGCTGACGCTTGCATGGATTTCCGTGACACCGAGGACAGCGCCAACTGTCTCGGCGACGTCGGGCCTGTCTCCCGTCAGCATGGCCAGGCGCTGAATGCCGGCCTTGCGCAGCAAGCGCAGTGCGCGCGGTGTCTCCATCCGGATCTGGTCTTCGAAGCGCAGCGCTCCGACCAGTACGCCGTCGACCGTCGCGAGCGAGACGGATGCGCCCTCATAGGCCGCGCGCTGCAGCGCGGCCTTGCACCAGGGCGGCCAGGCTTCCGGGCCGCTGGCGAATGCAGGCAAGCCCACCACGACGGCATGCTGGCCGACGCGTCCGGCAACGCCTGCCCCGGCCGTCTCCGTCACCTCCGATGGCAGATCCAGAACCAGTCCCCGTTCGCGCGCCGCGGTTGCAATGGCCTCGGCGGCGGCATGGCCCGAAGCCTGCGCCAGCGAGCCCGCAAGGCGCAGCAAGTCGGCCACCGCCCAGCCGGGTGCGCAATCGACGGCAGCCAGCCGCGTCTTGCCCCGTGTCAGCGTCCCGGTCTTGTCGAAAAACAGGATGCTGGCCTGTGCCAGCCGCTCCAGCGCGCCACCGCCCTTTACCAGCACGCCGTGCCGGGCGCAGCGCGACATGCCTGCGACAATCGCCACCGGCACCGCGAGTATCAGCGGGCACGGTGTAGCGACCACCAGCACGGCCAGCGCCCGGCGCAGATCTCCGCTGGCGTACCAGGCAATCCCCGCAACCAGCAGGGTGACCGGCACGAACCACAGCGCGTAACGGTCAGCCAGCCGAGCCGCGGGCGGGCGCTCGGCGCGGGCGGTCTGCACCAGCCTGGCAATCCCGGCGAAGGTGCTTTCCGCCGCGGTCGTGGCAGCCACCATCTCAAACGGCGCGCCGGCATTCAGCACACTGCTGCGCGCGGTTTCGCCGGGTTCATATTGGGTTGGCAGCGATTCGCCGGTCAGCGCAGACTCGTCCAGCAGCGCTTGTCCCACCAGTGCGCCGTCGACCGGCACCACTTCTCCCTGCCGGACCAGGAGGCGATCGCCCGGTCGGACGGCCTCCAGCGAGACGGTACGCCATTCGCCATCCTCGAACCGGTTGGCAAACTGCGGGGCACGGCTGAGCAGGGCACTCATCTCACGCTGGGAACGCGCCTGCGCATAACCCTCCAGTGCCTTGCCGCTTTCAATCATCAAAGCGAGTACGGCGGCGGCAAGAAACTCGCCAAGCGCGAGCGCCAGCCCGAGCGCCAGGAGCGCGAGGATATCGACACCAGCTTCCTTGCGCCGCAGCGATCGCACCATGGCGACCAGCAAGGCTGCCGTGGTGGCCAATGCGCCCGCCGCCCACGACAGGCCCGCGGCAGCTTCCTGGCCGAAGGCAAGCAGCAGCATGCCGCCGCTCAGCGTGCCAACGGCGACTGGCAGCAGACCCAGGTCAATGTTGCGATATCCAGTACGCATACGGCATCGATGGCCCTGAGGCGCCTGATGGCCCCTGAGTTTGGGTCGTCAAACATGGCGCAGCAATGGCGAGCGGCGGGGAAGTGGTCATTATGCGCCCGACTGGTCATCTCTTGGGGTCTCAACCACTACTGTCATTCCCCGCGAAGGCGGGAATCCAGCGTCTTTCGAAGTCACTGGGTTCCCGCCTTCGCGGGAACGACAGTGGTTAACTGAACGGCATTACCCGGATCGCCGTCCTTGATTGCCCGGCTCCGATACGGTGACAAGCCTGTGGACGTGCACCGTCCGGCTGGTGCGCCCACTGTTGATGTATGTCAACTACCAATCCCCCCGCGGATATAGGTTAGGGAGGAGTGCCATCGGCAATGCACAGATGGCAGCTCGATACCGACTCAGGCACGCCGACGCAAGACAAGGTGCCTGACATGCCCATGCTGAAACGGAGGGTGAAATGGCAAATGTTGTCCTGGCAACAGACGGTTCGGTCTATAGCGATGCTGCGGCGGAATGGGTCGCGAAGCGGAAACTATTCAAGGAAGACCTCTGCGTGCACGTGGTGCACTGCATGCCGGACGTTTCCGCAGAGGTGAAGTCCTACATCAGCAAGGGTGACCTCGAGGCCTGGCATACCGACGAAAGCGGGCGGGTCATGAAATCCGCGATCGACATCCTGCAAAAAGCAGGCGTGCCGACAGTATGGCAGGGCCTGGTCGGCTTTGCTCCCGAGCGTATCGTCGCGTACGCGACGTCTGTCAAGGCCTTGGCCATTGTCATGGGAACGCACGGGCGCGGCGCATTCCTTGATGCGATCGTGGGCTCGGTTGCGAGCCGCGTCATCGCACGCGCGCCATGCCCCGTGGTGTTGGTCAAGCCTGAAACCAGCCCATCATAACGCCGCGATCTCCCGGATACCGGGGCGCAGCCTCTGGCGCCTGCGTGGGCAGGTAACTGCCATCCGCCGCTGCCATCTTTGCACCGCAGCAGGCGGGCCGTTGATCCCGATCGAGTCAGAGGCGGCTGAGTGCAGGAACCGGCCTTTGCCAGCTGGCAGATGTCAAGCGCCGATATCAGGAACACTTTTCAGACTGAGCCGCTGCGCTGCAAACGGGCCTTATGGGATGCGTTATCGCACTATTGCCGGTTGTGATCAGCAATGGGAGGGCTATATTGGTGTTCGGAATAGCCGCAAGAGGCACCGCGACAGTCAGACATTGCGCCGCATGACCAGCCCCTTCGCCCCAGAGGGCAAGCCGCTGCCGCTGAACAGATTGACTTCTCTTGCTATCGACATCGCGATCGGCAGTGGCACAGTCGTGCTATTTGCGGCGCTGTCTTTTCTGTTGCAGGAAATAGTCCGGCATTATTGGGAGATGTCACCTCCGCGGTTCGAGTGGCTGGGGGCCGGATTCGGGCTTGTCCTGGGGCTGTTCCTGATTCACCAGCGGCGGTTCGGGCATCCTTCTGGCGGAAAAAGCAGGAGCGTGGAGGAAAGCGAAGCGCGTTTGGCGGGCATTATCCGGTCGTCCATGGAGGCGATCATTACCGTCGACAGCGAGCAACGGGTCATACTGTTCAATCCCATGGCAGAGAAGCTGTTCGCATGGCCTGCCGAGAATGCGATCGGTCGTCCGCTGGGCGACTTCATTCCAGAACGCTTCCGGCCTGCTCACGAAGAGCATGTGCGCCGTTTTGGTGTTACCGGCGTGTCGGACCGCGAAATGGGGCGCCAGCGCGCGCTGTACGCGCTGCGTCGTGACGGCAGCGAGTTTCCGATAGAAGCCTCCATCTCACAGATTGCCGATAGAGGCACCAGGCTGTACACGGTGATGCTGCGCGATATCACCGAACGCGTACGGGCGGAGGAGGCGATGCGGCATTCGCGCGAGGAGTTACAGCACCTGTCGGACAGCATTCTTGCCACGCGCGAGGAGGAAAAGCGTCGGATCGCACGTGAATTGCACGACGATCTTGGCCAGCGCCTAAGTGCCCTGAAAATGGATCTCGCCATGCTCGGCGCAGACCTGAAGGAGGAAAGGAGTATTCAATGCCTGCTGGCGGAGGTTGCCGCCATGAACGTCGTCATTGACGAAACGGTGGCCTCGGTTCGGCGGATAGCAAGCGACCTGCGGCCGGCCTTGCTTGATGAACTGGGGATGCTGCCAGCCATTGAGTGGCTTGCCAACGACTGCGCGACCCGCTACGGACTAACAGTAACCGTAGACGGCGTGGATGCTGACGTTCCCGAGCAAGTGGCAATTGCAATGTTCCGTATCGTCCAGGAGGCGTTGAGCAATGTCGTCCGGCACGCCAACGCGACGGCCGTCCATATTCACGTTGCCCGGGCGCAAGACCAACTGGCGCTGCAGGTACAAGACAATGGTGTTGGTTGGGACAAGTTGTCTGCCAACGATGAGCCACGGAAGTCTCTCGGACTGCTCGGTATTCGGGAACGTGCACGGCTGCTTGGCGGCACAGTTGCCGTCGACAGCGCGCCCGGACAAGGCTTTTGCCTGGTGGTCAAGATTCCCTACGAAGGGAAGGCATTCGAATGAGCCTGCCCCTTGTTGAGAGGCAGCGGTTTTTCCACACAGCGATGGCAAACACCCGGGACACATCCTGTCGTTCCTTCTCGCTCATGCTGTCCCACGCCGCCCGCTGCCCCGGCGTACCCACCGGGCTCGCCTGCGACGGAAGCCGCCCAAGATTCGGAATGCCGCCAAATACCGATTCGTATTCAGCGCGGTAGTGCGCCGCAAGCAGATGCACATAGGCAAGCCGGTTTCCTCCATGCTCGGCGGGATCCTCGAGTGGTCCGAGGGCCTGCGACCACAGGCTGTCCTTGCGCCCGTCCCAGAACAGGAACGGGCTATATCCGGCACCGACGACCGGCATCGTTCTGCGCATGCCAGTGCCCACGCCGAGCCCCACCGGACGGCCATCCTGGAACTGCTTGTCTGGCTGGTGGCAACTTCCGCAAGACACCGAGCCGTTGCCGCTGAACCGGCGGTCGAAAAACAACCGCTCGCCAAGTCTGGCCGCGGACGGTGACGACTCGTAGGCGTTCGACGGATCCTTCGGTGCCGGTGGCAGTGCGCTTAACCGTATCGAGGACAGAATGGCGGTCTCGTCGGCATTCCAGCCGTCGACGGCCGTTGTGCCGATCGTGCTTGCGATGGCGCAGGCAGCAAGCAGTTCGCCGCCAAACAGGCAGGCCACCCGGAGTGCTCTACGATTCATGGCAGCACCTCTTCAGCGCTGCGCCGGATCACCCGCGACGGCCGGCACCGCGGTGCGGGAAGCGATGATCGTATTGAACGTCACGTCATCGGTTCCGGACGCGGCGTCGATCCTGAGCTTGATTTCCCACCAGCCGGGCATGCTGAACTTCATGCCTTCGAGCAGATAGCGGCCACCGCCGAGTTCACGCGTGACCCTGGGCTGGGTCGGAAAGCCGTGGCCGTGCTGGGGCATGCCGCCGTCAATGCTGATGCGGGCGCCCGATACCGGCTCGCCCGAGGGCGAGCGCAAGCGGATCTCAAAAGCGTGCAGCTTGTTGATGGCGATCGGCTCGCCGGGCGGATAGATCGCGACGTGATATTTGTCGTGAACGGTTGGCCGGTCCAGCGAGAGGTTCAGCCCCGACGGCAGCGGCATGCAGGCGGCAAGGGACGTGAGCCCGATCAATGAAAGCATGAACGCAAGGTTTCGAAACACGGCAGTTGCTCGTTGATATGGATTCACTTGGGGAAAATCGGAAAGGATGAGAACGCCACCGGGCCGGCCAAGCAACGTAGGCCGGCCCCGCGGCCGCGGGCTGTGAATCAGCTCTTCACAGGGGTGCTGCCGGCTCTGCAAGGGCATTGCGGCCCGCAGGAGCATGCGTTGCGTTCGGCTGTCTTCTGGCAACCGCAGGCGCAGCTGGCGCCCGGGCAAGCGGTGCACTGGCAGGGGGATTGGGTGGTGGGATACATGGCGATGCTCCTTTCTGTTGGAAACGAGTCGCCAGTGTGCCGTCCCGGATTGCGGGCAGCTTGAACGAAACGGCTAAGTTCCGCCCCGGACCCGCTGGACGCGGACTCCCACCGCCAGGACGCCGAACATGCGCTTGAAGGTGCGGGAGAAATGAGCGGAGTCGGCGAAGCCCCCGGCACAGGAAGCTTCGGTCAGGTTGTGTCCGGCAGCATATGAGGCGAGGGAGAGTTCAAGGCGCAGCCATAGCACGTAGGGCCGGAACCGGATGCCGGTTTCCTTCAGGAACAGATGACGGAAACGTTCCGGGGAGAGATGGACGGCCTCAGCGATCTCGGTCATCGTAACCGTCTCGCCGATCCGTTCACGCAGCACTTCAATAGCGCGTTCTATCCGGTTGTCGAGCACTTTTGGCGGCGAAGGCTGGGCCAGGGTGAGCCTTGCAGTCACGGCCCGGGCGCGGAGGATAAGGTCTTTGTCAGGGGCGTCCGAATGATAGGCGGCCGCGAGTGCCGCCGCCTCGGTGGCGAAGGCACCTGGGGTCAGCGATGCGACTCCTGCACGGAAGCGTTCCCGCAGCATCCTTCCTTCATGTGATTCGGGTTCGGTGAAAATCAGCGCAATCAGCGCGCCGCGTGCCTCAAAGGCGTGAGGGTGATTTGCAGCAATGATCGCCGCTTGATAGGCCGCCCAGTCTTCTCCGGGACTCTGGACGCGCACCGGACCACCGGAGAGCGCGAGCGTAACCTGAATTGCGTGATGCGCATGGAAACCGGTCTGCTCTTCCGCATGACCGATCCAGATGCTTCCGCCGCGCCAGAGCACGATCCGTCCGGTTCCGAAAAGCTTTGGACCGCTTCCGCGTCGTCCGTTGGTCATCGTTTCACCCTGCGCGCAGATCCCGGCGTCGATGGTAGTCGTGACGCGGGCTGCGGTCTAGGCACTACGGAAGGGCAATCGCGCTTGCGCATGGCCGCGCCAAAGCGGAGGCGAATTCCCTGACTGCCGTGGTGGGGGCAGCGACCGAGAAAATCGGCCCGCCATGGTCACTGGGCCACGTAGCGTCCCGGGCGGTGGTTGGTTGCCAACACAAAGTTGAGGACCACGGCACCGAGAATGGAGAGCGCGACGCGTGGCCATGGAACGGTCAGGAGAGCCGCTGCGACGATCGCCGCATCCATCGCCATCTGGATATGGCCGGCACGCCAGTTGCGCCGTTCCTGAAGCACGACCGCAAGGATGCCGATACCGCCGAGGCTCGCCTTGTGCCGGAACAGAATCAGGAATCCGTTGCCCAATAGTGCGCCTCCCAGTATTGCGGCAAGCGTGGGGTCGAGCGTGGCGAAGCTGAGCCAGCGCGGCAGCAAGTCGGTCTCGACGGAGAACAACAGCACGGCCACGAACGTCCGGAAGGTGAACGTCCCGCCCATGTATTTCCACGCAAGCCAGTAGAAGGGCAGGTTGAAGACGAAGAACGCCAGGCTGAACGATATGCCGCCGAGGTAATGGGCAAGAAATGCCAGGCCAGCCGTACCGCCCGACAGCAAACCTGCCTGCTTGAACATGGATACCGCCAGTGCGACCAGCAGTGTGCCAATAAGCAGTGCCTGCCAGTTTTCTATGGGGGTGTGTCGGGCGATAGCAGGCTGCATGGCTGAGGTGGGGGCGAACACGGCTTCGAGACCTGCCCATCAAGATAACTCGGGCGCACGTCGGACTACGACTGGAAAAGTGTAGCGACGCTGGGCGAGGCCTCGCATGATCCTGGTCAAGTGTCAGCCGCCAGGCTACGAGTTCGTCCAGCATTGACTGCGTCGTCCAGTCGCCGGGGAATGAAACGGCAGGCCAGGGTGGCGCTCAGCGCGCGCGCATTCCATACTGGAAGTGGTGCCCCTGCAGGCAATGGGGCCACGGGGCTCAGGCTGGCGCAACAGCGCTCGTTCTGGGGGAAGCTCGAGGGGCGCCAAAACGGTAAAGAGGCCAAAGCAGATATGAAAGCACTAGGCATGCTTCTCGGCATATCAATGGCGGCGTGGTTTGCGCCTCACGCCGGAGCCGCTGGATGCCAATTTGATATGCAGTGCAAAGGGGAGCGCATCTGCGAAAACAGTCAGTGCGTTACGCCCGGCGCCGGCGCACAGGATCATCGGAATGTCCAGCAACCCGGCAGTGCTCCCACGGCCCCGAAAAGCGTTCCAAGAGTTGGGCAGCCCGCCGCGGCTCCGCCGGCAACGAGGAATGTTCCGGCGCCTGCGCCAGCTCCCAAGGCTGCGCCAATGACGACCAGACTTCCGGCCCCCGAGCCCGCGCCGGCCGAGCAATCCGGCATGGCTTCTCCGGCAGTGGCGAATTCCCCAGCGCCTTTGACAGAGTTTCGTTTCTGCTGCACCAAGGTCGGAAGATTTCCCCTTGACCCGGAATCGAGTGCCGACGGCCCGCTCAAGCCAGGCGATGCCTGTTATGGGATAACCAGCTATGGGACGCCGCTCCCTGGCACGCCCTGCAATTGAAATATTCCGCGCCCTGTCCAACTGAGCTGCTTCGCCCCAGCACGCGATGGGATGACAGGCTGTTTCCGAGCCGGGGAAGGAGCGTGCCATGTCCGTAGCACTTCGATCCTCGCTTTACCAATTCCTCGTCGCCTGCTGCCTTGGCATCGCAGCCTGCGGCGGGGGCGGGGAAGACGAGGGCAATGACGGCACCGGCACGCTGACGATCTCCATCTCCGGCCTGCCGTCCGGAACGTCGGCGGCCATCACGGTATTGGGCCCTGGCGAGTTCCGCCAGACCGTGACCCAGCCGTCCACGCTGTCCAACCTCGCTGCTGGCAGCTATACCGTCAGTGCCGCCAGCGTGCTGACGGGCAGTGGGCTCCTCAGGCCGCAGCCGCCCTCGCAGACGGTGGGAGTGGCCGCGGGCGCACGTGCCCTGGCCACCGTGGCTTATGGTCCGCCGGAGACGTAGCGGTTGTCGCTGGCTCAGGTCGCCGGCGGGTTCTCCACACCAGCCGGCTCCAGCCCTATGCCGCCTTCACGGCTGCCGCGTCGCGCGCGCCGTCCGCCGCCTCGCGCTGCAGCGCGGAGGCACGCTGCACCAGCTTGCTGAGGCTGGGGTTCATCGGCTTGAGTTCCATGCGCTCGGCCGCCAGCGCGCAGGCCAGGTTGGCGCGTTCGCCGCGCAGCGCCGCCTCGATCAGGGTCAGGTTGATCAGGTCGCGCTGGGCATGGCTGCCGCCGAAGCGGTGTGCGATCTGGCGTACCGGCATCAGCAGCTCGATGGTGCGATCGTAATCGCGCCTCGAGAAGGCAACCAGGGCCTCGGTCACCGGCAGCCCGACCGCGCGCGTCATCATCGCGTTGCAGCCGCCTCCGGCTGCCGCGGCGCGCATGCCGGCGAGCAGGGCGGCGAGCGCGTCATCGCGCCCGGCGCACAGGAAGGCCATCGCCGCATGGGTGTCGTTGAAGGCGTAGTACCCTTGCGCGCCGCGGGCCTGCCAGGTGTCGGCCAGCTCGTTCCAGCGCGAGCCCACATCGCTGCCGCGCAGGTGCAGGCGCCACAGCATGGCGCAGGCATCGATCAGTTCCAGCGCGACCGACGACTGGTTTTCGCGGATATGCGCGTCGTAGATGTCCAGCACCTGCCTGGCATGGCCGAGCTCCAGATGAAACAGCGCCAGGTGCCACCAGTTGTGCACGGCCATCATGTTGTCCTGCGACCAGTCGCTGGCACGCCCGCTCAGCCAGTCGATGCCTTCGTCCTGGCGGCCTTGCATTTCCATCACGTGGGCCACGGCGTGGATCGCCCAGGGATCGCGCGGGTTCAGTTCCAGCGCGAAGCGGCCACGTTCCTCGGCCTGCTCGTACAAGTTCGTTTCCTCCAGGCCGAAGGCATGCATGCCAAGCACATAGCCGAAGCCCGGCACGCGGGTATTCCAGTGGGGCAGCACCTGGGCGATGCGGTCGCGCAGCAGGGTGGACTGCCCGAGCAGGAAGTCCCCGATATGGGCAACCTGCAGCGCCAGGCTGTCGCGCGGGTAGTCGATCACGATGTCGCCGTAGAGCTGGATCGAACGTGTGAAGTGGCCATCCAGCCAGGCGCGCGCCGCGGCGATATGCCGGCGCTCGCGCTCGTTCGCGCTGGCGGACAGCGCCTCGCCGGCTTCGACGCTTTCCCGCAGCAGCGGCGCTACGGTGCCGTCGCCGGCGGTGATCATCATCCCGGCGCGCAGGGCATGCCCCATGACGAAGCCGGGGTCTTCCGCCAGGGCATGATCGATCACCGTGAGCGGGTCGCCGTAGTAGCCGTGCAGCAGTTCCAGGGCCGCCTCGAAGCGCTCGATCGAGCTGGCGTTGGTGCTTGAGAGCGAAACACTCCGCGAATCCGTGTGTGCCATGATGCAAGTCCTTCCAGTGTGATGGAGACAGCTTTTGTCTCGATAGACAGCCCATTTAAACAGCCAGTTAATGCGAGCTGCGGTGATGCCGCGCGAGCCGGGGTTGTGCTGATACTAGGCAGGGGCCGTGAAGGGGGCCGGCAGTCCGGCGTGAAAGAATCGTGAAAATTGCCGCGGGCCGGAAAGTAACGGCTACCTGACTTTGCGGCTGGGGGCGCAGCGTAGTCCTTTGCCGTCGCCTATAAAGGATGGGCTTGCCAGCTTCCCCTCCCATGACCCGCGCCCGTCTCGACCTGTTCGGCGGTTTCCAGCTCAGTTCCGCCGACGGCATGCCGATATCGCTGACCGCGCGCAAGGCGCGCGCCGTGCTGGCGTACCTTGCACTGGCCCGGGGGCGAGCCCAGCCGCGCGACAAGCTCGCCGCGCTGTGCTGGGCGGAAAGCAATGCCGAGCAGGCGCGCAGCAGCCTGCGACAGGCCCTGAGCGCGGCACGCCGCGCGCTCGACGATGCGGGCACGCAGGGCCAGCAGGTGGTACTGGCGGAAGGCGACTGCTTGATGCTGGGCGAGATCTCGGTCGACGTGTGCGAGTTCGAGCAATGTGCCCGTGAAGCCTCGCCGGCATCTCTGGCCCGCGCGGCGGACCTGTACCGTGGCGACCTGCTGGAGGGCTTCCACGCCGCCGCGCCGGCCTTCGACCACTGGCTGGCGATCGAGCGCGAGCGCCTGCGCGGCGTGGCGCTGGGCGCCCTGGCGAAGCTGCTGGCGCACCACGAACAGGCCGGCGCGACAGATCTGGCCATCGCCAGTGCCACGCGCCTGCTTGCGCTCGATCCGCTGCAGGAAGGCGTGCACCGGGCGCTGATCCGGCTCTATGAGCGGCAGGGCAGGCAAGCCCTGGCACTCAAGCAGTATCGTCTGTGCCGGGCGGCGCTGCAGCGCGAGCTCGGTGTGTCGCCGGAGCCCGAGACCGAAGCGCTGTACCAGGCCATCCTGCGCGCGCGGCGCGAGCCGGCGGCAGGCAGCCTGGGTGGTGACGACGACGCCGGTGCCGGGCAAGCGGCCGGATCGGACACGGTCCCACCCCCTGCCACGCCGGCGGCCGCCCTGATACCCGAGCCGCAACTGCGCCACGCGGTGGTACTCGTGGCCAGCCTGGAGGAGGGCGCCGCCGACGCGCTGGAACCTGAGCCGCTGCACCAGGCCCTGGCCGGCTGGCGCCAGCAGGCCCGCGCCCTGGCGGGCGCCTGTGGCGGCCACATTACCGATGAGATCGGCACCCGGCTGACCATCGTGTTTGGGGTTCCGGTGGCGCACGGCAACGACGCCGAGCGCGCGCTGCACACCGCCGGGGCGCTGCATGCAGCGCTGGCGCGGTTGGCCGGTGCCGCCGGGTCGCGGCTGCAGGCCCGCGTCGGCCTGGCAAGCGGGCAGGTGCTGGCGGCCTGTGACGACAGCAACATGACGCTGACCGGCGGCCCGGTCGGCGTGGCCTTGCAGGCGATGGAAGCCGCCGAGGCTGGCGGCACGATGGTATCCAACCGGGTCTACCAGGCGCTGCCCGGACGCCTGGAAGCCGATTGCGTGGCCCGCGCCGTGCTACCCGGCGTAGCCGAACCGATCCCGCTGTGGCGCGTGCGGCGTTTCCTTGGGGTGGAGCAGGCGCCGGCCGAGCACGCCTTCGTCGGCAGGCACGCGGAACTGGCCCAGTTGGCCGGTGTGGCCGACAGCTGCCTGCGCTCGGGCCACGGCCGCGTCGTATTGATCCGTGGCGAGGCCGGCATCGGCAAGAGCCGGCTGGCCGGACGCTTTGTCGCGCTGGCGCGCGAACGCGGCCTGGAGGCGCACCGGGTCCTGGTGCTTGACTTCGGCGCGGGCAGCGGCGGCGATCCCATGCGCATGCTCGCGCACAGCCTGGTGGGCGCCGCGCGGGGTTCCGGCGCGAAAGGCAGCAACGCGGCTGCCACCGAAGGCACGCTCACGGCCTGGCAACTTGCCGAGCAAGACCTGATGTTCGTGCGCGACATGCTGGAGCTGCCCCAGTCCCCCGAGCATGCCGCCGCGCTGGCCGCGATGGACCCCGCCAGCAGGCAGCGCGGCGCCCAGCGGCTGATGGTGACGCTGGCCACCCGCCGCAGCGCCGCGCGAGCGTTGCTGATCGTGGTTGAAGACGTGCACTGGGCCGAGCGCACGGTGCTCGATTGCCTGGCGCAGCTGGCGGCGGCAACGCGCAGCCATGCGCTGGTCCTGGTGCTGACCGTGCGCCCGGAGCACGACCCGGTCGATGCGGCCTGGCGCGCGACCAGCCAGGGCGCGCCGCTGACCACCATCGACCTCGGCCCGCTCGACGATGCCGAAGCGCACGAACTGGCCGCCTGCTACCGGCAGGTCGATCCGGCAGTCGCCACTTCCTGCATCCGCCGGGCCGAAGGGAATCCCCTGTTCCTCGACCAGTTGCTGCGCGGCGCCGAGGCGGGCGCGGAAGAGGGCATCGAGGAACTGCCCGGGACGCTGCAGAGCATCGTGCTGGCGCGGCTGGACCGCTTTTCCACCGCGGACCGGCAGGCGCTGCAGGCCGCTGCCGTGCTGGGCCAGCGCTTCAGCCCCGCTGCGCTGCGGCACCTGATCCAGGACCCTGACTACGCGTGCGAGCGCCTGGTCATGGCCGCCATGACGCGGCCGGAAGGCGACGACTACCTGTTCATGCACGCGCTGATCCATGAGGCGGTGTACGCGTCGCTGCTCAAGTCGCGCCGGCAGAACCTGCACCGGCGCGCGGCGGCCTGGTACGAGGGCAGGGACCCGGCACTGATGGCCGAGCACCTGGATGCCGCGGGCGATCCCGGTGCGCCCGAGGCCTATGCCGCTGCGGCACGGCACGAGGCGGTGCACTTCCGCGGCGAGCGCGCGCTGCGCCTGGTCGAGCGCGCGCAGCGGCTGGACAGCGATGCCGCCTGCCGGCATGCGCTTGCCTGCCTGCATGGCGAACTGGCGCTGGACCTGGGCCTGGCCGCGCAATCCCTGCAAGCGTTCCGGCAGGCCCAGCCGCTTGCGAGCGGGGCGGCGCAACAGGCCCGGGTATGGCAGGGCACTGCGGCTGCCTTGCGCCTGCTCGACCGCCATGACGAGGCCCTGTCAGCGCTGCACGAGGCCGAGCAGGCCGCCGCCGAGCTGGGCCAGTCCGAGCGGCTGGCCGAGATCGAATCGCTGCGCGGCAATCTTTATTTTCCGATGGGCGACATGGACCGGTGCCTCGCCGCCCACCAGCGCGCCCTCGGCCACGCGCGCGCGGCCGGATCGGTGCTGGGCGAGGCGCGTGCGCTGGGCGGGCTCGGCGATGCCTACTACCAGCAAGGCCGCATGATGACCGCCCATGCGCACTTTGTCCGCTGCGTCGGGCTGGCGCGGGCACACGACTTTGTCCGCATCGAATGCGCCAACCTGCCGATGGTGGGCGCGGTGGAGCTGTTCCGCAACCAGCTCGATGCTGCGCGGGCCAGCTGCGAGGAAGGGCTGCGCCTGGCGCAGCGCATCGGCGATGCGCGCAGCGAGATGCTGGCCTACGATGTGATGACCTCGACCGCGCAGCTGGCCGGCGACTGGCCGCACGCCGAAGCGCACGCGCGGCTGGCGCTGGCGCTGACGCGCCGGCTGGGCGCACGGCGCTTCGAAGCCGAGGTGCTGGCGCGGCTTGGCCTCGCCCTCGGCGCGCTCGGCCAGATGCAGGAAGCCGAGGCACTGCTCGACGAGGCGCTGCAACTGAGCCACGCCAGCGGACTGCGCTACTCCGGGCCCACCGTGCTGGGCTTCCTGGCACGCACCGCACGCGATCCCGGCCGGCAGCTCCACGCCTTGCGGCAGGCCGAGGCGATCCTGGCGCAGGGCTGCGTGAGCCATTGCCACGTCGACCTGCTGGAAGCCGCGATCGACGTTTCCGTGTCGTTGCGACGCTGGCAGGAGGCGGATCGCTACCTCGCGGCGCTACAGGATTACATGCGGCCTGAGCCGTTTCCGTGGGGCGACTTCCTGATCCGCCGGGGCCGCGCCCTGGTCAGCGCCGGACAGGAAGAGGAGGGTGGCGGCACGCCGGCGCTTCACGAGAATCTGCACCAGCTCAGGGACGAAGCGCATGCGGCCGGCCTGCACGCGTCCGTGGGCGCCATCGATACCGCACTGGCGCGGCTGGCGGCGGGGCGCAATTAGTCCGGCGGCTGGCCACATCACCATGACAAAACCGGATTCCTGGCAGCTATCTTGTCAAGAATGAGGACGGTCGGCCATGTTGGCAGTCGACGGTTCGAACCTCGACCCGCCACCCCCGATCCTGTGACCTGACACGCCGCTAAGAGCGCATGCACCATGCACCTTGGAAAATCGTACTCAATATCCGAGTTCACGTTCTGGTCGAGACGGCAGCTCTATGCCTCGGTAGCGTGCGCATCACTGCCAGTCCTCCTCTATCAGCTGCTCGGACTGAAATGGCTGTCGATCCCCGTCGCGGTTGTGGTGCTTCTGGGAACGGCCACTTCATTCATCGTGGGCTTCAGGAACGTGCAGACTTACAGCAGGGCCTTGGAGGCCCATCAGATCTGGACCGAGATTCTGAATGGCAGCCGGAGTCTGGGTGTGATGAGCCGGGAATTCCTGGCAGGGCAGGCGGGCGCCAGGGAACTGATTCTCCGGCATTGCGCCTGGCTGACGGCGCTGCGCTACCAGCTAAGAACACCAAGGATCTGGGAAAGCGCGGGCAAGGCGTCCAGCGTGGAGTACCGAAGAAAGTACTACCGGGTCCCGGAGTGGGAGACGCCATTGGAAGCGGCGCTCGCGCGGTATCTGTCACAAGCCGAACTCGACTCCCTTGCGCGGGCCGAGAGCAAGGCCAGCCAGTTGCTGGGCACCCAGTCAGCGACGATCAAGCGGTTCCTTGACGCCGGCGAGATCAGCAATGCCTTCTATATGGAGTTGGGAGGATCGATCAGGGGCTTCTTCACGCAGCAAGGACGGGCGGAGCGTATCAAGGACTATCCGTATCCCAGGCAATATGCGGTCATCAACAAGCTCTTTGTCCGTACCTTTTGCCTGCTGCTGCCTTTTGGCATGCTGACGGAATTCGAAAAGCTCAATGCCGGCGTTTCAGGGTTCATGCATGGCAACATGATCTGGCTGGTCATTCCATTCAGCACGATGATCTCGTGGATGTACCTCTCACTGGAGCAGGTGGGCGAAAGCACGGAAAATCCGTTTGAAGGAAACGCCAATGACGTGCCCATGGCCCAGATCTGCCAGAAGATCGAACGCGAGCTCATGGAGATGCTTGGCGAAAAGAGCGATATTGCCAAGCCAAAGGTGGAGCACAATATCGTTCTTTGACGCCACTCAGGCCACTCACGCTACTGACGCCCCTGGTCCGGGGTGCTCCACAATCCATCAGCGCCAGAACTCATGCGTGACATCCGCCATGCGCCTGAGTTTCTATCCCATACGGAGAACTCGCGCCTAAAATTCTTACGAGGTTCGTCACGCGCCACGGGGATCAATGCTCAGACTCTGACATGACACTCGTGGCAATCTGGCGATTCGCGCAAACGCCGGCCTCGCCGGCTGAAATGATGGGAGAAAGCCATGGCCGAAACCCAGCAACAAAGAAGTGTCTTCGCCCTGAACCAGCTGATCGCGGCTGGCAAGGACAGCGAACTGGCCTGCACCAGCGGGGCCAGCAATGTGCACGATGCACAGCTTCGCGACATTCTCGCCAGCACCGCGGAATCCTGCCGCGGCTCGGTGCGGGAACTGCAATCGATGGTCAGCGCCATGGGCGGCGACCCGGCCGAGCGCGGCAGCATGCAAGGCACGTTGTTCCGCAGCTGGATGGCGTTGCGCCACATGCTGCAACCGAACAACGACGATGCGATCCTGGGCATGTGCGAGCACGAGGAAGAAGCCGCCAGGCGCGAGTATCAGTCGGTCATGATGAAGCCGCTGCCACCGGAAGCCAGCGCCATGCTCCAGCGCCAGTATGACGAACTGATGCGGCATCATGGGCGCATCCACGCCATGCGTGGCATGCAGGTTCACTGAAGCCTGAAACGCGGACGGCCAGATGCCGGCGCTCAGTCGGCACCTGGCCGTCCGCGTTGTCGGGATCCGCGCCTCCGCGGCCCTGGGCGATTCACGGCTGGGCGGCAAAGCCGGCGCGCATCACGCGATAGAGGAGTTTCTTTCCTGAATGCTGCGCCAGCATTGGGTTGCGGAGCCGGATCAGTGATTTGACATAACATACATTATGCGAACCAGCGGTGTCACGGCCAAATAGAATTGTCGTACCTGAGCCAAATAGAATTGTCGTACCTGAGCCAAATAGACATGTCGTACCCCCTTGCCGGGACTGGCATGCTGGCGGCTTTCCGTCCGTCCGAGACCGGAGGCCGCGATGCGCCAACCAGAGACCATCACGATGACGATGCGCGAACTCGATCGGCTCAAGGTGATTCAGGCCGTGGTCGACCATGGCCTGGCGGTCTGGCGCGCCGCCGAGAAGCTCGGCTTGTCGCGGCGTCAGGTGGAACGTCTGGTGCTGCGCTGCCGAGCGGCTGGGCATCAGTGCCCGGCACGTCAGACGGCTGGTCTTGCGGCTTCAGGAGGACGGCCCTGGCGGGGGCTGCGGACTCAGCCAAGCGCGCGGACATTTCAACTTTGCCGGCGCGCGTTCAACCGCCCCACCCTTGGTCACAACTCTGTCGTCTCAGGCCAGCACCACCGCCCGACGGGAACCCCGCAAAAGACTCCAACCCCGCACAAAAAGCACGCCCGCACCGACATTTGAATGTAGCGGGCGCTCCGACCCATCAAAACCGCTGGACATCACATGTAATGCTAGATGGCTTGTTACGGTCACCCGGCGATTCAACACCGGCTGCACCCCTCATTGACATATCGGGAAATATCGATATAATTCCGTCATGGACCTGCTCGAAATTTTCAAAGCACTCTCGAACCGGACACGCCTCGAGATCCTGCGCGGCTTGAAAGATCCCGTGAAGAACTTCCCGCCGCAGGATGAGGGCGACGTCCACACAGTGGGCGTTTGCGTGAGCAGCATCCAGGAAGGGGTTGGACTGTCGCAATCAACGGTGTCGGATTACCTTGCCACGCTGCAACGCGCGGGCCTGGTCGAGGTCCGGCGTATCGGGCAGTGGACTTACTACAAGCGGAACGAAGAAACCATCAGCGCCCTCGCCCGGCTCATCGGGAATGATCTGTAATTTTTTGTCTAGGTATATCGATATTTACCGATATCCCGTTTTATCGAAATTAACCGGAGACACCTCGCAATGAAAGCACTGATACTGACGAAATTTGGCGGCCCCGACGCGTTCGAACTTTGCAAAGTACCTAAGCCCTCGCCTCAGGCGGGACAAGTTCTGGTCCGGGTTGAGGCGACTTCGATTAATCCCCTGGACTATCAGGTCCGGCGCGGTGACTACGCCGACCTGGTGCCACTGCCCGCCATTACCGGCCACGACGTCTCCGGCGTCGTCGAAGCAATCGGCCCCGGTGTGACTGCCTTCATCCCCGGCGACGAAGTCTGGTATACCCCGAAGATCTTCGACGGCCCCGGAAGCTATGCCGAATACCATGTTGCATCCGAGAGCATCGTAGCGAAGAAGCCTTCGTCCATCAGCCACGTCGAAGCGGCAAGCCTTAGCCTCGTTGGCGGCACGGTGTGGGAAGCGCTGGTCGCGCGTGCGGCGCTGCGCGTGGGAGAAAACATCCTGATCCACGGCGGCGCGGGCGGCGTCGGCCATATCGCGATCCAACTCGCGAAAGCGATGGGGGCCAGAGTGTTCACGACCGTACGCGACACGAACTTCGAGTTCGCAAGACGTCTGGGGGGCGACGTGGTCATCGACTATCGGAAAGAGGATTACGTCGACGCGATCCTGCGCGAAACAGGCGGCCGAGGCGTCGATGTGGTGTTCGACACCATCGGCGGCAACACGCTGTCCCGCAGCCCCGACGCCCTCGCTCAGCTCGGCCGCGTCGTCACGATCGTCGATACCGCGCAGCCGCAGAACGTGATGCAGGCATGGGGCAAGAACGCGAGCTACCACTTCGTGTTCACACGGCAGAACCGCGGCAAGCTCGATGAACTGAGCGCATTGGTCGAGCGCGGCCAACTGCGGCCGCATGTAGGCGCAGTCTATTCCCTCGCCGACATCCCACTCGCCCACGCCCGACTCGAGAGTTCCAACAACGGCCTACAGGGAAAAATCGCGATTGCGGTCGGATCGTTGGCGCAGCTCGACAGTGCGAACGCCTGATTCATTGAAGGAACATCATGATCTACGAAATTGCACTACTGCCCGTCCATGAGGAACATCTCGACACGTTTACCGATGCTCTCGCCGAGGTCGCGCCACTGCTCGCCCGAGCGAAGGGCTATGGCGGCCATCTGCTTGCACAGGGCATTGAAACGCCCGAAGTCTTCAACCTGATCGTACGATGGTCCTCGCTCGAGGATCATCGGCTGGGTTTCGAACCGAGCGATGATCATCGGATGTTCATGGCCGGATTGGAGGGATACCTGGCGGGAGAGCCGACGGTTTATCACGTTAGAGAGATGGCTCTCTCTGCGGATAGAACTCTGCCATTCGTCTAGCAGGAAAACGCAAGCGTGCCCTGCGCCGGCGGGGGCGATGCGGCGTTGCGCATCCGTCGCGACAAGGCGCTGCCCTCCCCCGGTCCTGAGGCATCGCCAGTCACACTCCCACAGAGAAAAGCACGCCCATGTCGACATTTGAATATAGCGGGCGGTGCGACCTTTCAAAACCCGCTGGACATCACATGTAGGGACTAAGCTGTCGTCACGATGATGTGCGCAGGGGATTTGCGTAGCGGACCTCAACTGCTCCTGCGCGGACCCGAGCGCGTGGCCGCAGGCTTTTCGCCGCGCCGATTTGCCGCACGATCCGACAGCCATTGGACAACCTGCATCCCGTAGCTGGCCGGTGTCTTGTCGTTAACGCGCTGGGAAAGGTCGGCCAAAGTGTGCCGCTTCAGTTCCGCCCGCATGGCTTTCTCCGCGGCCTGCATGACAGCGTGAATCGAGCAGACGCCACGCGTCGCCCAGCCCGGTGCGTGATCATCGAAGACGGCACAGCGCCCACGGATCTCGAGGCAGTCGAACAGCGCCTTCTCGCCGTCGATCGCGACCACGACATCGTGAACGGTAATCTGATTGGCGGGCCGAGCGAGTCGGAATCCGCCCTTGATGCCCTCCGTCGCAACCACGAGCCCGGCCTTGGCCAACTTGGTGAACAGCTTGGCCAGGAAGTCGTGCGGAACGCCTTGAAGCTCAGCCAGATCACGGACGCTGGCTTCCTCCACGGCCGCCCGCGAACGCGTCAGGTACAGCAGGCAGTGCAGGCTGTATTCGACGCCTGTGCTGATGTAGGACATGGCTTACTCAGACTTTATTTGTCGTAGTTGCAATGCTATACAACTTCCTTGGGGACCACAAGGCCAGCACACGCTGCTTCCAGGTCCGGAGACAGGCTTTGTATTCTCTTGTATCTCCACTCCAGCCCAGATACGCAGGCATACGCTCTCCCAACTGGAAGGTACACGCCAGATACATGGGTCGAATCTAATGTCCTCCGAAGCAGCGGGAGCCCTCCTCCTGCGCTTTCTTTGAATGCAAATTTTGGAGCATCGCAATGCCTCGACTGGAAAAGGTTATTTACACTGGAAAGACCCGTACCACAGGTGGACGGGACGGCGCAGCACGTAGCTCTGATGGTCACCTGGACATCAAACTGTCTCATCTGGGCACTGGCACCGGAACGAACCCTGAGCAGTTGCTCGCGGCCGGCTGGTCGGCGTGTTTTATCGGCGCCCTTGGCAAAGCTGCGCAGACGAAGGGAATTGCCCTACCCAAAGAGACTGCCATTGATGCGGAGATCGATCTGGGCATGAATGACGACGGCTATTTGCTGCAGGCTCGGCTTCACGTGAGCCTCCCGGGCATCGACCGTGAGCTGGCGGAGGCTCTGATTGCGACAGCGCACCAGACGTGCCCGTATTCGAAGGCCACACGCGGCAATATTGACGTCGTAACGCTGCTTGTGTAGTCGGGCTAGCCGGCGGCGCTTCATCTGACAGAACCAGCACGAAGCGCCGGCCTTGTACAGGATTGGCGCGCCCAAAGGAACATCATGCTAAATTCGTTCAGGCTGTTTGCAACAATCGTATCGTTCACGGTATGCGTTCCCGCATTGGCGCAGCAGCGACCGGAAGTCGGGCAGCCCCCCGCGATTCTTCCGCTCGAGTCGGAAGCAGCGCCGAGGCTCGTCGCCTACCCTCCGCTGGCCGACCCATTGGCACGCGGCGTGGTGATCATTCAATTCAAGACAGAGAACTTTCGTGTGATGCCGGTCTTCGGACAAGATGCCGTCAAGGTATCTCCGCGAATCGGTCATCTTCACGTGACCATCGACGATTGGCGCGGCACATGGGCACATACCAGTCTTGATCCAGTTATCGTGGTCGGCCTTGCTCCCGGGGATCACAAGATCCGCCTGGAGCTTGCCGACCCCAGCCACAAGATCCTCGCTACCGAGTCCGTGGCAGTCACGGTGCCGGACGTGAAGGCATCAGGCGCCCACCGCCACTGAGAGTCAAGGCAAGTCCAGCCAGGATAGTCAGGATCAGGGGTCTGGCGGCGCCGGGCATGGGAAGCTGATCGCGAGCCTCATTTCGCGCTCCTTTCCAACGTCGTCAGTTCCTTGTCATCGCTGTCCACCACAAACACGGCCAGCAGTTTGGCGGGCTTTGACTTGCTCGCGTTGCGGCTGACTGCATGGTGCGATCCGGGCTCCTCATGGAAGCTCTCGCCCGCCTTGTAGATGCGTTCCGGCCCATTGTCGACCTTGCTCGCAATGCTGCCTGTGACGACATAGGCATAGATGAATGCCGACTTGGCGTGGAAATGCGGTGCGGAGGCAGCCCCGGGCGGATAAAGCACTTCCACTGCGATCAGTGATTTGCCCGGGATGTTGGTGACGGGTCGGGCAAAGTTCTCCTTCACCGTCTCGCCGGTTCCATGCGCGGCTGCGGCGCCACAGAATGCCATCGTTGTGGCGGCCATGAGGGACAAAAGCAGGCGTTTGGGTTTCATGTCTATCTCCTTTAAACTACGACTACATAAGTCGTAGTAACGATAATGGATTGCGTGCCGGAGCGCAAGCCAGGCGCGCGGGTCCGCGGGTAGCAGTCGAAAAAAATCTTGCGCCGCATAACTACGACTACTATGATCGTAGTTATGCGGCGCGGATGAGCGCTCGCTGTTTAGATCGGGCGCGCTACGCCGCAGCGGCGTCGGCCTGTTATATGAGATTTGTTCAGGAGCATGAAAGATGTCCAAGCGGATTCTTGTCATCGGCGCCGGCTTTGCCGGCATGTGGAGCGCGCTGGCTTCGGCCCGTTTGCTTGACCAGGTTGGGCGCACCGATGTGGAGATCGCCCTTGTCGCACCGAAGCCGGAACTGCACGTCCGCCCTCGCCTCTACGAGCAGAATCCGAACGGGATGAAAGCGCCGCTGCAGGACATCTTCCAGGCTGTTGGCGTCAGGTTCATCCAGGGCAAGGTGGAGCACATCGATGTCGCAAACCAGGCGGTGAGCGTTGCGGGCGTTGGCGCGGATGCGCCGCGCCAGCGCATCAGCTATGACCGTCTGGTGCTTGCCGCAGGAAGCCGCCTGTTCCGGCCGCAGATTCCGGGGCTGGACCAGCATGCCTTCAATGTCGACCAGGTCGCTGACGCAGCGGAACTTGAAGCGCATATCCATGGCCTGGCCTCCCGCCCGGAGGGCCGCGGCCGCAATACGGTGGTAATCGCGGGTGCCGGCTTTACCGGTATCGAGACAGCTGCCGAAATGCCGGCTCGCCTGCGCGAGGTCCTCGGCGAGGACGCTGCCGTGAACGTGATCATGGTCGAGCGCAATGCCGAGATCGGCCCTGACCTGGGCGAGGGTCCGCGTCCGGTCATCACGCAGGCGCTGACCGAGCTTGGGGTGACATGGAAGCTCGGCTCGGGTGTCGCGGCTGTTGATGCAAAAGGCGTCACGCTCGAGAACGGGGAGCGCATCGAGGCAGACACCGTGATCTGGACGGCGGGTGCCCGGGCCAGCGAACTCACCGCACAGATTCCGGCAGAGCGGGACAACTTCGGCCGGCTTCATGTTGACCGCAACCTGAAGGTCAAGGGGGTCGACGCGGTGTTCGCCACCGGCGACTGCGCCTATGCCGCGACCGATGACGAAGGCAACTTCGCCACCATGTCTTGCCAGCACGCCATGAATCTCGGCCGCTCGGCGGGCCACAACGTGGCAGCAGACCTGGTGGGCGCGGCGCAAATCCCTTATAGCCAGCCGAAGTACGTGACCTGCCTGGACCTGGGGCCCTGGGGTGCTGTCTACACGGAAGGCTGGAACCGCCAGGTGAAGATGACGGGCGGCGTCGCCAAGGCGCTGAAGACGCGGATCAATACCGAGTGGATCTATCCCCCGAGCGCCAGTCGTGAAGAAGCGCTTGCCTTGGCTGACCCGCGGCACATCGTCGTGGCCTGAGGGCACAAGGCAGGAAGGAAAGGGGCGATCCGGGGGATCGCCCTCTTTGCATTTCATGGGGCGATCGCTTTGTATCAGCACATTTGGCAGACGCCGGCATATACATGGCGGTACAAAACTCATGACGTTCGACACATGCCGCTTGCCACGGCCTCCTACACTCAGCCTCAGGTTGATTCCGCATACAGGAGAAGAAGATGTCGAACACGATCGATTTGCCTCGTCGAGGCTTTCTGGGCGCAGCAACGATGGCGCTGGCCGCCGCGCAGCTGGGCCTGTCGCAGGCCGCCCGCGCGCAAACCGCGATGCCCAGGGCGGCACCCCTGCCGGCGACGGCACCAGGCACCCACAAGACCTTCGGCCCGATCAAGCATGTCCGCGCCGGGGTGCTGAACGTCGGCTACGCCGAGGCAGGCCCGGCCGACGGGCCCGTCGCGCTGCTGCTGCACGGCTGGCCCTACGATATCCACAGCTTCGTCGACGTGGCGCCGTTGCTGGCGGCCCGCGGCTACCGGGTGATCGTTCCCTACCTGCGTGGCTATGGTTCGACGACTTTCCTTTCCGCCGACACCATGCGCAACGGGCAGCCTTCGGCAATCGCCGTCGACATGATCGCCCTGATGGACGCGCTCAACATCCGCAACGCCGTGGTGGCCGGCTTTGACTGGGGCGCGCGCACCGCCGCCATCATGGCCGCCCTCTGGCCGGACCGCTGCAGGGGACTGGTTGCGGTCAGCGGCTACCTGATCGGCAACCAGGCGGCCGGCAAGCAGCCGCTGCCGCCCGAGGCCGAGCTCCAGTGGTGGTACCAGTTCTATTTCGCCACGGACCGCGGCCAGGCCGGCTACAAGCAGTACACCCGGCAGTTCGCCAGGCTGATCTGGAAGCTGGCGTCGCCGAAGTGGGATTTCGATGACGCCACGTTCGACCGCAGTGCCGCCGCCTTCGACAATCCGGATCACGTGGCCATTACCATTCACAACTATCGCTGGCGGCTGGGGCTGGCTGCCGGCGAGGCCCGGTTCGACGACTTCGAGAAGCGCCTCGCCACGGCGCCGGCCATCAGCGTGCCCACCATCACCATCGAAGCCGATGCCAACGGCGCGCCGCACCCCAAACCCGGCACCTATGCCAGCAAGTTCACCGGCCGCTACGAGCATCGGGACCTGGCCGGCGGGATTGGCCACAATCCGCCGCAGGAAGCGCCCACGGCCTTTGCGCAGGCGGTACTGGACGTCGACAAGCGCTGACGGGGCGAACCGCCATGCTGCGCAGAGTATTGATACTGGCTGCCATGACCCTGTCAGCACTCGCTTCGGAGCTTGGTGGTTCCGGCCACCGCTGCATATGGAGCGGCATGCCCCGGCGAGAGCGCGTGGAAAAACGGCAGACGGGTATCGGCACTGACTCGGTGACGCGCAGGCGCTCACCGATGTAATCATGACCAGCAAACGGACGGCCAAAGGCCGCGCTGCCAGCGCGGCCTATATCCACTGGCGCGGCTTTGCCGCGCGTCCGTGAAATCCCGTCCGTGAGATCTGTGCGAGGCGCTTACTGGCGTTGCGCCAGCAGCTTGCGGATGGTGTCCTCGGTTTCGGCGTAGCTGCCCTCGCCATAGTGCTTGTACACGATGCGCCCATTGGCATCGATCAGGTAGAGGGCGGGCCAGTACTGGTTGCTGAAGGCTGACCACGTGGCGTAGGCATTGTCCAGGGCAACCGGATAGCGGATATCGAAGCGCCTGATCGCCGCCTGCACGTTGGCGGTCGATCTCTCGAACGGGAATTCCGGCGTGTGGACGCCCACCACGACCAGGCCCTGGTCCTTGTACTTGTGGTGCCACTGCTTTACGTATGGCAGCGTGTTGATGCAGTTGCCGCAGGCATAGGTCCAGAAATCGACCAGCACGACTTTACCGCGCAGGCCCTCCATGGACAGCGGCGGCGAGTTCAGCCACTGATGGATCCCTGCGAACTCGGGCGCGCGACCCTGGTCGCCAACGGCCGGTGCGAGGCCTCGCTGGCCGAAGGCGGCAATTCCGGCTGCCGCGATCAGCAGCCCTATCAGCAGCCCTATCGGTACGAGGCGGTATAACGTCGTGCGCATGATACTGGTCCGTGCAGAATTGTGAGGGAAGCGGATGCCCCAGGGGCCCGTCCGCTCCGGCGTCTGCCGGAGCGCGGCGAATCGGCGCGCTCCGCGCCTGATGCGGCCCTGGCCACCCAGGTTGCATGGCGTCAGGCGTAGGCACCGTCCAGGTACGGGTCGATGCTGCGCGCCGGCTCGGCCGATACGCCGGTGCGATCCATGCCGGCCAGCGAATGTGCGCCGTCCGTGAACGGATCGACATAGCGGGCGCCGTCGCTGTACGGGCTGCGCGGCGACTGCACCGAGCGGGCGCCGTCGTTGAACGGACTGCGCGCATCGTGCACGGCACGGGCGCCGTCGGTGTACGGGTCGCGCGCACCGACGCCGGACGACGCGGCCTGTGCGCCAGCGGCGGCGGCCAGCAGGGCGATGGCGAAGACAAAACGCTTGGCAATATTGACAGTCTTTGCAGTGTTGGCAGTCATGATCAGCTTCCAGTAAATGGTCATCGGAGTTGCGGCTCACCGGGATTGCTTGTGTTGCAGTTCACCGCCGTGCCACGGATTGCATTGAAGGCGACCGATGTATCTGCCCCTTAGCGGATGGGCGGCACTTTTGTCGCCGGACGTGTCGGGAGGTCGCGTTGATACAAAGGCGTACAAAGTCGGTACGTCGCCGGACCGTCCCGCTCAGCCAGGGCGGGTGCGAATACGACGCTCTCGACACTCTCGATGTTGAGCAGACCGGCGGGACGCTTTCGCCCTGCCCGATGCGTGCCGCGGCAGGTTTTTGTATGGCAGTGTATCTGGCGGCACGGGCTCGACAATCCGGTACACAGGCGCCGATCCACGACACAATCCGGCTACGCGGACGGTGTCTGATACGGGGAAGCCAAGCCCTGTGGGAAACACTGATCATGAGCCTGCTGATACTCGCCTACCTCGGGGGGGTACTGACCATCCTGAGCCCCTGCATCCTGCCGGTCCTGCCCTTCGTGCTGAGCCGCGCCGGCCAGCCGTTCCTGCGCGGCAAGCTGCCGATGCTGGCCGGCATGGCGCTGACTTTTGCCGCCATCGCCACGCTGGCCTCGGCCGGCGGCGCCTGGGCTGTGCAGGCCAATGCCTACGGGCGCCTGGCCGCGCTGTCGCTGCTGGCACTGTTCGGGCTCTCCCTGCTCCTGCCAAAGGTGGCGGATACGCTGGCCCGGCCCCTGGTGGCGCTTGGCAACCGCCTGGCCGGCAACGCTGCCGCGGCCTCAGCTTCGACCCAGACAGCCTCACCTTCGCCCTGGGGATCGCTGCTGCTCGGCATCGCCACCGGGATGCTATGGGCACCCTGCGCGGGGCCGATCCTCGGCATAGTGCTGACCGCTGCGGCGCTGCAGGGCGCGAGCGTCTCGACCTCCCTGGCGCTGGCCGCCTATGCCGCGGGCGCGGCGACCTCGCTGGCGGCCGCGCTCGGCATCGGCGCCCACGTGTTGGCAGCCATGAAGCGGTCGATGGGTGCCGGTGAATGGGTGCGGCGGGGGCTGGGTGCCGGCGTGCTTGGCAGCGTGCTTGCCATCGGGCTGGGCGCCGACACCGGCCTGCTGGCCCGCCTGTCCGCGAGCGGGCCGGCGCGGATCGAACAGGCGCTGGTCGACGTGCTGCACAAGGCGCGCCCTGCGCCCCAGGCCGCGCACGCGGCGGCAGAGCCCGGCACCGGCATGCTGCTGGCCGCCAATGACATGCCGGTGGCCATGCCGAGCCGCCTGCCAGTGGAGGGCCGCATGCCGGCACTCGACGGCGCCGTGCAATGGATCAACTCGGCACCGCTCACGCGCGATCACTTGCGCGGCAAAGTCACGCTGGTCTACTTCTGGACATACTCCTGCATCAACTGCATCCGCACCCTGCCCTATTTGCGCGCGTGGGCGGACAAGTACAAGGACCAGGGCCTGACGGTGATCGGCGTGCACACGCCCGAGTTCGCTTTCGAAAAATCGCCGGACAACGTGCAGCGCGCGGTCGCGAACTTCCGCATCGGCTTCCCCGTCGCCGTCGACAGCGACTACCGCATCTGGCGCGCCTTCCGGAACAGCTACTGGCCCGCCGCGTATTTTGTCGATGCCCACGGCAATATCCGCCACCACCAGTTCGGCGAAGGCGACTACGCCAACTCGGAGCGTGTGATCCAGGCGCTGCTGGCGGAAGCCGGCCAGCCGTCCACGGCGCGCGATGTCGTCGCCCCGCTTGCGGAAGGCGCCCAGGCCGCACCGGACCTGTCCAATCTCCGCTCCGGCGAAACCTACCTGGGCTATCTGCAAGCGGCCAACTTCGCCTCGCCGGGCGGCATGCGGCAGGATGCCCCGCAGCGGTACGGCGTCGGCAAGCTCCGGCTCAACCAGTGGGGCCTGGCCGGCCAATGGACCGTGGGCGCCGAGCGGGCTACCGTCGACAAGGCCGATGGCAGCATCGCCTATCGCTTCCATGCACGCGACCTGCACCTGGTGCTGGGTCCGGCGCCCGACGGCCGGGCGGTGCGCTTCCTGGTGACGATCGACGGCAAGCCCCCTGGCGACAGCCACGGCGCCGACATCGATGCCGCCGGCAACGGTGCGGTCACGCAGACGCGGCTCTACCAACTGGTACGCCAGGCCGGCAAGGTGGGAGAGCATACCTTCGAGATCCGCTTCCTGGACACCGGTGCGCAGGCCTATGCCTTTACCTTCGGCTGAGGCCGGCCTCCCTTCCATTCACTCATTCCGGCTTATGCCAGCTCCTGCAGCATCGTCGGCACCAGCTCGGAGACTGTCGGGTGGATGTGCATGGCGCGGCTGATGGTGGTATAGGGTGCCCCGGCATACATCACGTCGAGCAGCGAGTGGATCACCTCGTCGCCGTTCAGGCCCAGGATTGCCGCCCCCAGGATCAAGCGGGTCTCGGCATCGACCACCACTTTCATGAAGCCCTGGCTTTCGCCCTTTTCCACGGCGCGCCCGACGCGGCTCATCGTGCGCCTGCCGACCAGCACCTTGCGCCCGCTCTGGCGGGCCTGCGTTTCCGTCATGCCGGCGCGCCCGAGCGGGGGATCGGTGAACAAGGCATAGGCGGTGATGCGGTCCGCAACCGTGCGGGGATCGTTGTCGAGCAAGTTGGCGGCGACGATCTCGTGGTCGTGATACGACGTATGCGTGAAGGCCCCGCGGCCGTTGCAGTCCCCCAGCGCCCAGATGCCGGGAACGCTGGTGCGCAGCTGTTCATCCACCTTGATATAGCCGCGCTCGTCGGTTTCGACACCGGCCTTGTCGAGCCCCAGGTCTTCCGTGTTGGGCACCCTCCCCACCGCCAGCAGCAGGTGCGAGCCGTGCACATCGCGCGAACCGGTCGCGCAATCGAGCCCGACGGCGATGCCCTCTCCGGCCCGGCGCGCGCTCAGGCAGTTGGCATCGAGGCGGATTTCCACCCCCTCGCGCTCCAGGATCTCCCGCACCGCCTCCGACACGTCTTCGTCTTCGCGCTGGATCAGGCGCGGGCCTTTTTCCACGACGGTGACCCTGGCGCCAAAGCGGCGGTACATCTGGGCAAACTCCAGGCCGATGTAGCTGCCGCCAATGACGACCAGGTGCTCCGGCAGGTAGTCCACGTCCATCATGCCCGAATTGGTCAGGTACGCCACCGTGTCGAGCCCGGGCATCGGCGGAACGAGGGCCCGGCCGCCGACGTTGATGAAGATGCGGTCGGCTTGCAGCAGTTCGCCATTGACGCGCACACCGTGCGCGCTTTCCAGGCGGGCGTGCCCCTGGTAGACCGTGCCGTTGGCCAGGCCGCGCATCCACTGTTCCACGCCGCTGGCGGAGTGCCCGGCGATGCCGTCCTTGCGCGCCTTCACCTGCCTCATGTCGACAGCGACCGGCCCGCCAATCGTCACGCCATAGTCGCCCGCCCGCCGCGCAAGGTGGGCCGCATAAGCGCTCGCGATCAGGGTCTTGGTAGGAATGCAGCCGGTGTTCACGCAGGTGCCGCCAAAATGCGCGCGCTCGATGACGGCCACGTTCATGCCCGCGCCGGACAGCCGCGCGGCAAGTGCGGGGCCGGCTTGTCCGGTACCGATGATGATTGCGTCGAATCCCTTGGCCATCGCGTTCCTCCTTGCCTTGTGCCGTGCCCGCTGCACTCACCATGCGCAGCGTTGCATGCGCACTGAGGATCGGCCAGCAATCGTCGCCGGCTTACGCGCAAGCATAGACAACTTCTGGAGAATTGCGTCACGGCGGTCGCCAACGCGATGTGGCGCGGTGCAGCGCTGCGGGGCTCGCCGGGGCAACCTGCCGTCAGCGGGGGCCGATGAAGTCACTGGGTTCCCGCCTATGCGGGAACTCTTGAAATCCGCGCGTCCTGAGCGAGGCTTGTCCCCTCAGCCAAGCCTGAGCTGCGCCTCCAGCCCACCGCCCTCCCGGTTGCGCAGCGTCAGCGAACCGCCGATCGCCAGCGCCAGCTGGTGCGCGATGGCCAGGCCCAGGCCCGTGCCGCCGGTCTCCCGGTTACGCGACGCTTCGAGCCGGACAAACGGCTGTATCACGGATTCAAGCTTCTCTGCCGGGATGCCGGGCCCGCGATCAAGCACGCCGATCACCACCGCGGCGCCGTCGCGGCGCACGCTCAGCTCCGCCGCCCCGCCGAATTTGATGGCGTTGTCGGTCAGGTTGGTCAGGATGCGGCGCAGGGCGTGCGGGCGCGTCAGGATGGCGCCGCCGATATTCTGCCGGATGGTGACGGCCTTGCCGGTGTCCTGGTAATCGTAGACCAGGCTCTCGACAAAAGAACCGATGTCGATCCGCGATGCCTTCTCGCCGTCACCATGCATGGCGCGCGCATAGGTCAGCCCCTCCTTGACCAGCGTCTCGATCTCGGCAAGGTCGTGCACCAGCTTGCGCTTGTCTTCGGAGTCATCCGCCATCTCGGCGCGCAGCTTCATGCGCGTGATCGGCGTCTGCAGGTCGTGCGAGATTGCCGCCAGGATCTGCACGCGCTCCTCGACAAAGCGTGCAATGCGCTCGCGCATGGCGTTGAACGCGCGCGCGGCACGCACCAGTTCAGTCGGCCCGGTCTCGGCCAGCGGCTCGCTCGCGGCGTTCGGGTCGAGGGCGTCGGCGGCATTGGCCAGCGCCACCACCGGGCGCAGCGACAGCCGTACCGCCAGCCAGCAGCACAGCACCAGCAGCAACAACTGCAGCACCAGCACATAGGGCAGCCATTGCGCGATCGCGGGCGGCTTCGGATGCACGTCGATGGTCAGCGGGCTGCCATCGCTGAGGGTGAGGTGCGCCTGCAGGCGTTTGCCCTGCCCCGGGATCGATTCGACCCTGACGGGGAAGCGGCCGCCGCTCGCTTCGGTAATGCGGTCGGCGATCTCCTGGGCCTGCGCGCTCATCTCCGGCACGCCCGGCAGGCCCGGCCCGAGCACATACTGGTAGTTGCCGCGGTTGACGTGCCGCAGCCACTGCGGCCGCTCCGCCGCCGGCACGCGGTCGAGGATCGCGATCGACGTTGATACGTCGGTTTCCAGCGTGCCGAGCATGACCTGGCGCGCGGTGATGTAGCGCTCCGCAAACAGCACGCCGAACGACAGGCCATGAGCCACCACCAGCCCGGCCAGCAGGATCAGGAACAGCCGCGCGCCCAGCGTGCGGGGCCACGGCAAGGCCCGGAGGTTCACTGCCGCGCCTCCCGGATCGCTACCGGCATCGAGAACACGTAGCCCTCGCTGCGCACGGTCTTGATGTAGCGGGGCTCGCGCGCATCGTCCTTGAGATGCTGGCGCAACCGGCTGACCAGCAGGTCGACCGACCGCTCGAACATTTCCGCCTCGCGGCCCTGCGTGAGGCTGAGCAGCTGGTCGCGGTTGAGCACGCGCTGCGGATGGTCGACAAACACGCGCAGCAAGCGGTATTCCGCGCCACTCAGCGCGACGATGATGCCATCGTGGTCGATCAGATGCCGCGCCGTGGTGTCCAGCTGCCAGTCGCCGAACGCCAGCAGCCGGCCCGCTTCCGTGATCTGCAGATTGGGCGGCAGCATGCGCGTCCGGCGCAGCACCGCCTTGATGCGGGCCAGCAGCTCGCGCGCGGCGAACGGCTTGGGGAGATAGTCGTCGGCACCCATTTCAAGGCCGAGGATGCGGTCGGTCTCGTCGCTGCGCGCGGTCAGCATCAGGACCGGGGTGGTCTTGTGCTTGCCGGCCCGCAGTTCACGGCACAGTACCAGGCCATCGTCGCCCGGCATCATCACGTCCAGCACGATCAGGTCGACGGCATTGGCCTCCAGGATCGAGCGCATTTGCCTGCCATCCTGCGCCACGGTCACGCGCAGTCCATTCTTGGCCAGGTAGGTCGATACCAGCTCCCGGATTTCCCGGTCGTCATCGACAACCAGGATATGGTCGACGTGTGCATCCATCTCTGTCCCCTCAGAAAAGTACGCTGAACCGCCAGTCTGCGTCGACGCCATTGTATGAGTGCCGGCGATTTTCCGTGTATCGCACTGTATCTGGTGCAGCAGACGCCACAGTCCGATACATACCCGCTTGCTCACGGGGCACCGCCATCGTCGGTGGATACCGCGCGCGGGTCATGTGGGACTCTTTCCTTCCCGTGAAAGCCCCCCTCGTTGGTGGTGGCAGAAAAGGTGGTATCTATGACATTGTCGCCATGGCCTTCCGTACCTAATCTTGAGCTCACGCAGCCGGCCAGCCGGCGAGACGTCCCTCCCGTGAACCAGGAACTTTGACATGACGACTGACATCCATGCCGGCACCGCCCTCATTACCGGCGCATCTTCCGGCATCGGCGCCATTTATGCGGACCGCCTCGCCCGCCGCGGCCACGACCTGATCCTGGTGGCACGCAACCGATCCCGGCTCGAGGCGCTGGCCCGCCGCATCGCCGACGACACTGGCCGCTCGGTCGAGATCGTGGCCGCTGACCTGGGCCAGCCTGCCGATGTCCGGCGTATCGAAGACCTGCTGCGCACCGATGCCAGCATCGCCACGCTGGTCAACAATGCCGGCATTGGCGCGGCGGCACCGTTGCTGGTGTCGGATGTCGACAAGATGCAGGCGATGATCGAGCTCAACGTCACGGCTCTGACTCGCCTGACCTATGCCGCTGCGCCGGCATTCGTGGCGCGCGGCGAAGGCACCATCATCAATATCGCGTCCGTCGTCGCGGTGGCGCCCGAGATCCTGAATGGAGTCTATGGCGGCTCCAAGGCGTTCGTGCTGGCCTTTACCCAGTCGCTGCAGCATGAGCTCGCCGGCAAGGGGGTACGCGTGCAGGCCGTGCTTCCCGGCGCGACGCGGACCGAGTTCTGGGACATTGCGGGCCAGCCGGTCGAGAACCTGCCGCAAGGCATCGTGATGAGCGGCGACGACCTGGTCGATGCCGCGTTGGCCGGGCTCGACCTGGGTGAAGTGATTACCGTGCCATCGTTGCCTGACGAAGCCGACTGGAAGGCGTTCGAGGCTGCACGTGCCGCGCTTGGCCCCAACCTGTCGCGCGACCAGCCCGCGGCCCGGTACGGCGTGGCGCGGTAGTTCCCTGGTAGCCTGAATGGTCCGCGCATGGCCGGCCTTTTTCGCCGGTACGTCGCGGAATACGAAGCTACGCGACCTGCAACGCATCGCCGCGCGCCATGCGGCGGATCGCCTGCGGCGGTTGTCCGAATGCCCGCAGGAATGCCCGCCGCATGCGCTCGCGGTCGCCGAAGCCGGTATCCCGCGCGACCACGTCGATGGCGTGGCGGCCGCTTTCCATCATCAGCCGGGCCGCTTCCACGCGCAGGTGCTCCACGGCCTTGGCCGGGGTCTGCCCGGTCTCATCCCGGAATGCGCGGGCAAACTGGCGCGGGCTCAGGTGCGCCGCTTCGGCAAGTTGATCCACGGAGAGCTCCCGCTGCAGGTTCTGCCGCGCAAAATCCAGCGCGGCGCGGATGCGGTCAGAGCGCGGCTCCAGGTCCAGCAGCGCCGAGAACTGGGACTGCCCGCCGGCCCGCCGGTGATACACGACGAGCTTCCTGGCGACATCGCGCGCAACGGCGCCACCGGCATCCTTCTCCACAAGCGCCAGCGCCAGGTCGATGCAGGCCGACATGCCGGCCGAGGTCCAGACCGGGCCGTCGATGATGAAGATGCGGTCCTCCTCCACCCCGACTTCCGGGAAGCGCCGACGCAGCTGCTCCGCGTAGTACCAGTGCGTGGTGGCGCGGCGGCCGTCCAGCAGCCCGGCCTCCGCCAGGTTGAAGGCGCCGGTGCAGGTGGCGCCAATGCGCCGCGAGGTCCGCGCCGCGCGCTGCAGGAATTTCACCAGTGCGGGCGGCGTGGGCAGGACGTCGTTATCTCCGACCACCAGCACCGTATCGAAGCGGCGCCTGCCGAACGGCTCGGTGCTGACCGAAAACCCCCCTGAACTCGGCACCGGCCCGCCATGTTCGGACAGCAGGTGAACCTTGTACATCGGCTGTGCGAGCGAGCGGTTGGCAAATTCCAGCACCGTCGAGACTGCCAGGTTCAACGCCTGGAAGCCGGGATACAGCGCCAGGGCTACGTGGTGCATAGCGAACTCCATGGAGCGGTCGGAGAGTGCCCGTCCGCGATGGCAGAAGAGGCTGGATCTGCCATTTTACGGGTCGCTTTGATCACTGTCGAAAGGCGCGCTCGCGGAAGAGTTTATCGACTCGCGCAACTGGGCTGATGCGCACACTGCCTTGGCGCTTCCGGCAACCCGGTGACACGCTTACGCCATCAGCTTCTCCTTCGTGATGGGGAGATCCCGGATCCGCTTGCCGGTGGCGTGGTACACCGCATTGGCGACAGCGCCGGCAAAGCCGGTGATGCCGATTTCCCCGATGCCGCGCGCGCCGAATTCATTGAATTCGAGGTCGGGATGGTTGAGCAGGATCACCTCGATCTCCGGCTGGTCTGCATGGACCGGAACGGCATACTCGGCATAGTTGTTGTTGCCCGGCATGCCGTCGCGTTCGTCATACTCGGTGGCTTCGAACAAGGCCATGCCGACGCCCATCACGATCGCACCTTCCACCTGGTTGCGCGCAGTGACCGGGTTGATGACCCGCCCCACGTCGATCGCGCTCACGACCCTGGCGACGCGCAACCGTGAAATGCCGGGATCCCAGCGCACCTCGACGAAGTGGGCGCCGAAGGACATGAAGGACAGCTTGTCGGTCGGTGTGCCGCCGGTGCGGGCGAAGCCCTCCGCGCTGGCAAAGCGCTGGGCATTGAGGATCGAGGCATGGTCGACGGCGCGCTTGCCGTCGGTCAGGCGGCCGTTCTGCATCTTCAGCGTTTCGGGCCTGGCACCTGCGAAGGCGGCGCCGTCCTGCGTCGCGAACGTGCGCAGCTGGCCGATCGCGTTGCGCGTGGCCTCGGCGACGGCCGGGAGCACGCTGGCCGTCGCCCACGAACCGCCCGCTACCGGAGCCGCCGGAAACGCCGAATCGCCCAGCCTGACATCGATCTTTTCAAATGGCAGCCCGGTCAGTTCGCTGACCGTTTGCGCGACGATGGTGTACATGCCCGTGCCGATGTCCTGGATTGCGCAGGTCACCGCGGCGGTGCCATCGCTGCGCAGGAGGACACGAGCCTCGGCTGGCGTGCGCCAGGCGTCCCAGTTGCACACCGCCATGCCGTAGCCGACGATCTCGGTGCCGGCCGTCATCGAACCCGGCCGCGGATCGCGCCGGCCCCAGCCGAACTTGCGGCTGCCCTGCTCGATGGCCTCGCGCAGGTGGTTGCTGGACCACGGCAGGTCAAGGCTTTCATCGCGCGCGGACAGGTTGGCAAGCCGGAACTGCAAGGGATCCATGCGGCAGGCCAGTGCCAGCTCGTCGATGGCGGATTCGAGCGCGAACAATCCCGGCGCGGCGCCGGGAGCGCGCATCGACGTCGGCGCGCCCCGGTGCACGTTGGTCGTGTGATGGCTCACCATGAGGTTCGGGCACGAATACACGCTCTGCGTCATCCCGCCGCAATTTTCTACGTACTGTTCGATGAACGAGGTGGTGTTGACCGATTCATGCCGGATCGACGTGAGCTTGCCGTCGGCCCCTGCCGACAGGCGCACGCGCTGGCGCGTTTCAGGCCGCTGTCCGGTGGTCGTGAACATGTATGCGCGCGGCACCACCAGCTTTACCGGCCGGCCGGTCATCCGCGCCGCCGCGCTGGCCGCGACGGAATGCGGCCACAGGAACAGCTTGGAGCCGAATCCCGAGCCGATAAAGGGCGCGTCGACGGTGACGCGCTCGGGCGTCAGGCCAAAGATCTGCGCGATGGTATTGCGATGGACGGTGGCGCCCTGGGTGGCTTCGTAGAGATGGAGCTCACCCCCCTCCCACCACGCCAGCGTGGCGTGCATTTCCATCGGGTTGTGGGTCTCGACCGGGGTACGGTAGACGGCGTCGACCTTGACGGCGGACCGGTCGAACGCCGGTGCCGGCGTGCCGCGCGCATGCCCTCTGCCGCCATCGCGCAGCCCATTCGCCTTGATACCGTGTTCGAGGTCCGTGACCGGTTTGGCGCGGGCGTACGACACCTTGACGCGGTATGCCGCCTCACGGGCGTGCTCGAACGTGTCGGCCACGACCAGTGCCACCATCTGGCCGCCGTAGTGGATGGTATTGTCCTCGAACGGAAGCCGGTGTTCGTCGGTAATCGACGCGGTCAGGATCGTCGCGCCGGAGATCGGGCTTTTTGGAATCCGGTAGAGCCGCGGGAAGTTGCCGTTGTGCAGGATATCGACCACGCCGGGCACGCGGCGCGCGTCGGCCATCTCGATGCCGGTGACGCGGCCGCTCGCCACGGTGCTGTACACGCCGTAGGCGTGCAGCATGCCGGGCAGCGTGCGATCCGCCGTATAGAGGGCGCTGCCGGATACCTTGAGCCGGCCGTCGATGCGGCGCGGCGACGCGCCGATAGCAGTGTTGTTCACGCTCGCACCCCCTTCAGGCCATGAGAAGCGACAAATTCCGCATGACGGCCTGCTGGCCGAGCATGAGCTTAAAGCCATTCTGTCCGTACGACTGCCCGCCGGCCATGGCCGTCGCGGCGGCCTCGCGGATCAAGGCCTCCGACGCCGGCTTGCCGCGCATCACGGCCTCGGCATTGGCCGCGCGCCAGGGCTTGGTCGTGACGCCGCCAAGCGCGATGCGGATATCGCGAACGACGTTCCCGTCGAGCGCGACCACCACGGCGCTCGAAGCCAGCGCGAACTGGTACGAGCCGCGGTCGCGCAGCTTCAGGTATGCCGAGCGGCTGCCGGGCATCGGCGCGTCGAGGGTGATATGGGTGATCATCTCGCCGGCCTCCAGCGCGTGCTCCTTCCACGGCGTGTCGCCGGGCAGCAGGTGGAAATCCGCGAACGGCACGTCGCGCCTGCCCTTCGGCCCCTGCAAGTGGATCGTCGCGCCAATGGCCACCATCGCGACACACATATCGGACGGATGCGCCGCGATGCAGTGCTGGCTGCCGCCAAGCACCGCGTGCACATTGCGGTTGAGGCCTTCGATGGCGGCGCAGCCCGAACCCGGGTTGCGCTTGTTGCACGCCGAGACCCCGTCACGGAAATAGCCGCACCGCACCCGCTGCATCACGTTGCCGCCGGTCGTGGCCTTGTTGCGCAGCTGCGTGCTGGCACCGGAGAGCAGTGCCTGCGACAGCGCGGGATAGTGCTTGCGGATATGGTCGTGCCGGGCCAGGTCGGTGTTGCTGACCATGGCGCCGATGCGCACCCGGCCGTCGCCAAGCGGCTCCACCTGGTCGAGCTTGAGCTTGTGGATGTCCACCACGCGGGCGGGCTGCATGATGTCGAGCTTCATCAGGTCCAGCAGCGTCGTGCCGCCGGCCAGGAAGACCGTGTCGCTGCCGCGCGCATGCAGCATGATCGCCTGCTCGATATCGGCGGCGCGCGCGTATTCGAAGTTGCGCATCAGACGTTCCTCCGCATCTTGCCGCGCGCGTCCTGGACTGCCGTGACGATGTTCTTATACGCGCCGCAGCGGCAGATGTTACCGCTCATGGCTTCCCGGACCGCAGCGTCGTCGGCCGGAATCCGCTTGTCCTGCAGGATGCCGACCGCGCTCATCATCTGCCCCGCCGTGCAGTAGCCGCACTGGTAGGCGTCGTGGTCCCAGAACGCCTGCTGCACCGGGTGCAGCCTGCCATCGCGCGCCAGCCCTTCGATGGTCGTGATCTCGTCGCCGTCGTGCATGACCGTCACCGACAGGCAGGCATTGACCGTGACCCCGTTCACGATCAGCGTGCACGCGCCGCACTGGCCGTGGTCGCATCCCTTCTTTGTCCCGGTCAGGTGAAGCTGGTCGCGCAGCGTGTCGAGCAGGATGGCGTTGGCGGCTACCGTCAGCCGGTGCGTGGTGCCGTTGACCTTCAGCGTGACGGGATATCCCTCGGCAGCGCCGGCTTGCGCGGGCACCTGCGGCACGGACTGGCCGAATGCGCCAGGTGCCCAGCCCACGCTTGTGATCCCCGCGCCGGAGGCGCAGACGGATTGCAGGAACCGGCGGCGCGTAAGCGTGACGGCGTCGTCACCAGGAGCAGCAGTGCCATGGCCTGCCGTGGGCGCAGTGGTGTGGTCTTCCATATTCTTTCTCCGTTTCGGAAGCGTGGGGAACGCTGTCGCAGAGGCACCGCCGGTGCGGCGCGCTCTAACTTTATTCACAACGCCGGCTTTTTCAAGAAGGTGCTGAAACGCGCGCGGCGCCTGGCAATGTCTGCATTTGTCTGATGGCTGGGGTGGTTTCCGGTTGCGGGCCGCAGTACGCGCCTGGCTGGCTCGCCATTGGATAGTTGTTGCCGCAGCACTCGCTGGCAAACGATTTTTTCGCCCGCTTCGCTTGCGATTTCCTCAAGCGTTCCGGAGCAAGATGCCCCGCTGCCGGGATGGTCAGCGGGGCCGGAGGATGGGAATTCAGGGAGGCCTCTTCCGCTCAACGCGATCGAGACCTGCCAGCCATGGAGCGGTGACAGTAGCGGCTCAGGCGCCTGCGGAGAACGTGTCGCGGGGGCCGATGCGGGCGCCGTCGGTGAAGACATCGTGGCCACCGATCCGGGCACCATCCACAAACGGGTTGCGGTTGCCAACGCGTGCGCCGTCGACATACGGATTGCGGGGCCCGTTGCGGGCGCCGTCGGTAAAGGCATCGACCGAGCGCGCCGGCGAAGACGATACGCCGGAGGTATCCATGCCGGCGACAAGCGAACCGGCATGGGCACTGCCGGAGGCCAGCGCCGCGCCAGCAGCCAAGGTGAAGGAAGCAACAGCAAGCACGCGAGAGAAATGGGCAAACATGATCAACTCCTGAGGGTATGGATAACGGATGCTTCAGGCGGCTTGCGCTGGTGGGTTGGAGCGCGTCGCCGTTGGAAACCACTCTAGGAGCCGGCCGGAGGTAGCACTAGGCTGAGCAATCTTGATTCACTCGCAACCGATAGTTGTGGATCCGGCGAGCGCGGCAAGCGGGTCATTGCCTGACCAGAAAAACGGCCGAAAGGCCAAAGGCTGGCATAGCGAGATCGACACGCACGAGGCGCAGGCTGCACCCTTGCGTCGTGGAGCGCATGGCTCGATGTGACCGAATGCGCTCAAGTGCGTCGCGTGAATCCAGCGCAACCCGAACTCATTCCGGTTTGCGCCTATATTTGACGTGGCCAAGGCTACACCGTGGAGGATCGGCGATGAACAACGACCCGGACGAAGCACGCGAGACGCCGTCGCCAGACTTCGAAGCGAGTGCAGACCTCGGCGAGGCGGCCATCGAGGAAGATGCGGCCATACGCGACCATCCTCGTTTCGAGCAGATGTTTCCGGTCCTCACCGATACCGAGGTGGAAAGGGTGCGCCGCTTTGGCAAGCTGCACCACTACCCGCAAGGCAACTTCCTCTATCGCGCGGGCAGCCTCTGCCCCGGAGTGTTCGTCATCCTGTCGGGCAAGGTGCGGATCGTCATCCGCGACCGCCTGAATCACCGCAAGATCATCCACACCTATACGCGGCACGGGGAGTTCACTTCGGATATCACGCAGCTTTCCAACAAGCCTGCGATTGTCGACGCGCAGGTTCTCGAAGACGTCAAGGCCGTGCTGTTGCGGCCCGATGAGCTGAGCGCGCTGGTGATCAAGGAAGCCGATATTGGCGAGAAGATCATGCGCGCCCTGATCCTGAGGCGCGTTCTGGCAGTCGAACGTGGACGCGGGGCCGTCGTTGTCGGCGCACCCGGCAATGCACGATTCCTTGAACTGCAGAATTTCCTGCGTCGTAACAACTATCCCAATATCGCGCTGGACGCGGAGCGGGACGCGGAAGCGATTGCCTTTCTCAGGCGCCTCGCGCCACTGGCCGACGATTTTCCGCTTGTCGTCTGTCCGAGCGGCGCCGTGCTGCGCAATCCCGATGTCGGCCAGCTCGCGTCCTGCCTCGGACTGATCCCCGAATTCGATCCGATGCATGTCTATGACGTGGCGATCATCGGCGCCGGCCCTGCCGGGCTTGCGGCGGCCGTCTATGCGGCATCGGATGGGTTGTCTGTCGCCGTGTTCGACTGCCGCGCACCGGGCGGCCAGGCCGGCACGAGCGCGCGCATCGAGAATTACCTGGGCTTCCCCACCGGCATCACGGGACAGGAACTCGCGGGCCGCGCGTTCGTGCAGGCCCAGAAGTTCGGCGCCCATATCGCGATTCCATGCGAGGTCAAGGCCCTGTACTGCGACAAATACCCGCGCGTCATCGAGCTATCCGATGGCAAGCGCATCCTTGCCCGGACCGCGGTCATTGCCACGGGCGCGGAGTATCGGCGCCCTGTCCTCGACGGACTTGAGCGCTTCGAGGGCTCCGGCGTCTATTACTGGGCGACGCCGATCGAAGCCAGGCTATGCCGCAAGGAGCCTGTGGTGCTGGTCGGCGGGGGCAATTCCGCGGGACAGGCCGCCGTATTCCTTTCATCGCATGCGGAGCATGTGCACCTGTTCATCCGCGGGCCAAGCCTTGAGCAGACGATGTCGCGCTACCTGGTCGAGCGGGTCCGGTCGCTGCCAAACCTGACACTGCATACCCGTATCGAGCTTCAGGGGCTCGAGGGAGACGTGCAGCTCAGGCGCGTGCACTACCGCGGGGCAGGCGGCACGGAGGGCAGCATGACCACGCATCATCTGTTCATATTTATCGGCGCCGAACCCAACACCGGCTGGCTGAAGTCTTGCGGGGTTGCGCTCGACAGCAAGGGTTTCGTATTGACCGGCACCGGCGCCGACGCGGTACAGGCATTGCCGCTGCAGACAAGCATCGAAGGCATCTTTGCGATCGGCGACGTGCGTTCTGCGTCCACCAAGCGCGTCGCCGCCGCCGTGGGAGAAGGTGCGGCCGTGGTGGCACAGATTCATAGCCTGCTGGCCGAAGAGCGGAGCATGGGACACCTCGGGCCAGCCTGACCCGCGATTAGCCGCGCAAGTATCTGAATGCCTTCACAATACGACCTACTATGGGGAGGCAACCCAGCGCGGGCGCGCCTGGCAATGCCAGTTCATGGCGGTTCGCCAGTGTCCGTCGGGTTCTACGCTTGAGCGAAGTTGATACTCTCAGGAGAAAGAAATGAGAGCAATAGTTATCGCGGCAATTGCGGCCTTCGGAGCATCGCTAGCCCTGCCCGGCTATGCGCAAAAGGCGGTGGATCCCTATACGCAAGGAGCCAAGGGAAAGCCGGATCCGTATACGGACGGTGCGAAATCCGGGAAATTCGACCCCTATACGGATGGGGCCAAGTCCTCGACCCGCACTGACCTGGCGCCGGCCAAGAAGCCTGACCCGTACACCGATGGCGCAAGGGTTGGCAAGGCGGATCCCTATACCGACGGCGCGAAGGCGGGCAAGGCGGATCCATTCACCGATGGCGCCAATACCGGCAGTAGCAAGCAGTAGCGGAACGCTTTCGCTCCAGCATCGCCGCCGCGTTGACGGCCTACGGTTAGGCCAGTACGCCGCTGCTCGCCTGCGGCGTGCTGAAGACAGCCTGTGATCTCGCGATGCTGCGCGCATTGCGTCGGGTCGAGCCACGCCACTGAGCCGCCGGAGCCAACTCCTGGCCGCCCTTCAGGCCGTCTTGCCGGGCAATGTTTCGCGAGCCACCTCGATGACGAGGTCGCGCAACCACTGGTGCGCAGGATCGTGACGGTAGCGCACATGCCACGCCATCTCCACCGGGAATGTGCCCAGGTCGACCGGCGCGGCCAGTATCTTCAGCCGTGCATCGCGCGCCAGGTGGCGACAGATCAGGCCCGGCAATGTCGCGCAGTAGTCTGTCGCGGCGACGATTTCCGGAACGGCCAGGAAGTGCGTCACCGAAATCGCGACCTCGCGTCGCAGGCCATGGCGCTGGAGCGCCTGGAACAGGCCAGCACGCAAGCGGCCGGGAGGCAGCACATTGACGTGCTTGAGTTGCTCATACTGCTTCGTGGAGATTCGCTTGTTGACTTGCGGATGGCCGGCGCGCAATACGCAGGCCAGGCCGTCTTCCATCACGGGCTGCACAACAAGGTTGCCGGGCGGGTCGATGATGCGGCCCAGCACCATCGCCGTCGCCCCGGAGGTCACGCCCGTTTCCGCCAGGTCCGCCCCGAACGGCACCAGTCGCAGCCGGATGCCCGGAGCGCGCTCGCGCAGTCGCGCGACGATACCTGGCACCAGCACGAACTCGACGTAACTGTTCGGCGCCAGTGTGAACAGGCGATCCGCCTTCGTCGGATCGAAGCCTTGCTGGCCAAGCACCAGTTCGTCCAGGCTGGCGACGGCGGCGGCGATGCCGGGGGCCAGGGCTTCAGCCCTCCCGGTCGGCTGCATGCCGTACCGTTCACGGATGAACAACGGGTCCTGCAGCATCTCGCGCAGTCGGGCCAGCGCATTAGACAGCGCCGGCTGCGTCATCCCCAGCCGCTCGGCGGCACGGGTGACGCTGCGCTCTTCCATGAGCGCGAGGAAAACGGGCAACAGATTCAGGTCGTAGCGCATGTAGTCATATTGCTGACGATATAACTTGAATTCAACAAATAAATTGGATGAATGCAACTCCGGCGCACATACTGCACTGCAACGAAGCGCCGCCGCCCTGGCCTTTCCGGCAGGCGGCGAGCCCTTCGCCTCACACTGCAACCGTCCTCAGTCATCTGGAGCTGCCATGTCTTCCGAAGCCCTTTTCTCCCCTGCCCGCCTGGGTGCTATCGACGTACGCAACCGAATTGCCATGGCGCCGCTCACGCGGTCGCGCGCAGGCATGGACGGTATCCAGACGCCGCTGGCCATCGACTACTACGGGCAGCGTGCTTCCGCGGGGCTGATCATCACCGAAGCGACCAACATCTCTCGTCAGGCCCGTGGCTACGCTTATACGCCCGGCATCTATACCGATGCGCACGTGGAGGCCTGGGCGCCCGTGACAGAGGCAGTCCATGCAGCCGGCGGCCGTATCGTGATCCAGTTGTGGCACGTAGGCCGCATGTCGCACGCCAGCCTGCAGGAGGGTGGCGCTGCGCCCGTAGCGCCTTCCGCGCTCCAGGCTGGCGGCACCGTCTTCACCGAAGCCGGACACCTGCCGCCCTCGATGCCGCGTGAACTCGCCACCGAGGAGATCGCCGCTATCCTGGAAGACTACCGACAGGCCGCACGTCGCGCGAAGGATGCGGGGTTCGATGGCGTAGAAGTGCACGCGGCCAACGGTTATCTGCTGGAGCAATTCCTGCGCGACAGCACAAACCGTCGCGACGACCGCTACGGCGGCTCCATCGAGAACCGCGCCCGCTTTCCGCTGGAAGTTGTTGAAGCCGTTGCGGACATCTGGGGCGCCGATCGCGTGGGACTTCGCCTTTCGCCGCTCTCCACCGCGGTCGGCGACACCCCGCTGGACAGCACGCCAATGGCGACGCATGGCTACCTGGCTCGCCGGCTGGGAGAGATGGGGTTGGCCTACCTGCACGTCGTCGAAGGACAGCTGCACGGTGGTAACGGGGCCGGCATGCTTGACGTGCAAGCGCTGCGCACGGCCTTCGGCGGTGCCTACATTGCCAACAATGGCTATGATCGGCAGCGCGCGCTGGACGCCACCGCTTCGGGTCACGCGGATATGATCGCCTTCGGCAAGCCCTTCATCGGCAATCCCGACCTCGTCGAGCGGTTGCGGCTGGAAGCTCCGCTGCATGACGCTCCGGCCGCCACTTACTTCGGTGGCGGCGCGGAGGGCTACACCGAGTTCGCACGCATGTAAGCCGCCCGGTAAGCCGTCCGGTAAGCCGTCCGCCAGCCAACTCGCTCAATAGAATTGCTCGGCAGCGGACGGATTGCTCCCCTTTGGGGGAGCATCTGCCCTTTGCGGGTCATGCGCCACAAGCCAGCGTCAGCCCTGCTCGCGCAAGAGCATGGTCACGTTGCGCTCCGCCAGCGCTGCAATCGTGCGCGAAGGGTTCAGGCCCAGCGGACGCGGGACGATCGCACCGTCCATGACATACAGTCCCTCGTAGCCAAATACCCGGCCCCACGCATCGACGACGCCGTCCGCGAGGGATGCCCCCATGTTGCAGCCTCCCAGCGGGTGCGGCGTGATCAGGTTGTGCCAGCGTCGCCAGGTGAGCGGCACCCACGGATCCCCGCCGGTCGCTTCCGAGAGCCGCGTGTGCGCGGCAATCATGGACTCGATGACAGCCACCGAGGCCTGATAGGACCAGTCGAGCCGCAGTACCCGACGCCACGGCGCGTACCACGTGCGGCCCAGCCTCAGCCGGCCATCGCCAGGGTCCACGCCCTGCCCGAACCAGGGCATCATCCGCTCGACCGGATCGCCGTCGTCGAACAGCTCCCCTACCTCCTTCCACACCGCGCGCAGCTTGCGCGAACGCGTTCTTTTCATGTGGCGCCGGATGAAGTTGCCTGCGAGGTTCGGGATGCCGCCGTCCTCCACGAAGAGCGCCTGTCCGTTCGGGCCGCCGTGGTCCAGCAGGTCGATTGCGGCAGAGATGGTCACGCCATGAGAAGGAGAGATCGTCCTGTTGCCATACCAGGCAGGCGTCACGAAGTCGCCGTTGTGAGCCCAGCCATATCCCAGCCGCGGTGAAAGCCCGGGCAGCGTGCGATGCTGATCCCTGCAGCGCAGCAGCAGCTCGGTGCTGCCGATAGAACCGGCGGCCAGGATCACCCGGGCGGCCGTGACTTCACCGGGGCTCGTGGTCTGGTCTTCGGGGTCGATTTTCCGGAAGCATATCCGCCAGCCCTGCTCCAGCGGCTCGAGCCTGTCCACCAGGTGCAAGGGACGGATCTCGGCGCCGTTGTCTTCGGCCACCGCCAGGTAGTTCAGGTCCAGCGTATTCCTGGCCGACACCTGGCACCCGACGTCGCAGTTGCCGCAATGGACACAAGTGCCCTGCCACCGTCCATGCCGGTTCAGGAATCGCTCTGAATGCCGGTCATCGCGGGCGTCTGGCCGCGCCGGGTCCCAGTCGCTGGAAAACGACACCGCCAGCGGCAGTTTGCGGAATCGCCCGCCCCAGCCGCAGGCTTCCGCCCCCTCGCGCAATAGCCGGGTTCGCACGCTCAGCTGGTTATCCGGCACTGCGCTCACGTCGAGCATGCGCCCGACTTCCTCGTAATGGGGCTGCAGGCCGGCATAGGTCACGTCTTCCGGCCAGCCCTGCTGGAACGCCTCTGGCCTGGCTTCCACGGAAACGTTGGCGTAGATCAGCGAGCCACCGCCGACTCCCGCCCCGGCGATGACCCAGACATCGGAGAAGGTCCGGATATCGGCCCAGCCACTGAAGCGGTGTGCGCGCTCCTGGTTCCACAGCCAGGGGTCATTCTCGTCGCGCGGATAGTTTGCCGGGCTCCAGCGCCGGCCGCGCTCGAGCACCAGCACCTTGCGGCCGGCCTGCGCGAGCCTGCAGGCCGAGACCGCGCCGCCGAAGCCGCTGCCGATGACGACGACATCGTAAGCCAGCGCATTGCGCGTCATGCCGCCCCCTGTCGCCGGATGATGACGGCTTTTTCCTCGATCATCTGCACCGCCTCCGGCGGCGATACCTCACCGTCCGCCGGCACGAACCGCGGGCCGCTTGCGCCGGGCTGGGCGCGCACACGCCAGGTGCTGCGGACCTTCGTCACTTGCCTGACACCTTCTCCCAGCTTCCAGCGACGGCAAACCCTTTCCAGCTTGAGCGGGTAGATCGTCAATTGCCCGCCCTCGAACCGCATCCGCAGGAAGCACTTGTAATCGGCGATGCGCTGGGACGAGAACACCTCCTCCGGGTGCAGGCGCCACAAGGCGTTGCCCAGCACCATCCATACGCCGAACAGCAGGCCGCCGGCGGCCCCGCCCAGCACCATGGCCTCGATGAGGAAAAACAGGATGGGTGGCGGATTGTCAGCGCCAAAGCCATGGAGGTTGAAACGCGTGATGAGCCATAGCAGGGCGATCGCCAGTGCCAGGTGCAGCAGCCCGTGCAACGCGCCGACAAGGCACGCCAGCCCGACGCCGCGCCTGACATTCCTGGTCGACAGCGCAGCACAGGTCGCGACGATCGCCGCCGCGTACACCACCGAAGCCGGGCTATGCGCCATGACCCGGAACAGCTCGCCATACACCGCGCCGATATTCCCGAATGTCACCTCGAGACCGGCCAGCCATTGCACGAAGCCGCGCTGGCCAGGGCCAGGCGCGACCGCCAGGCTCGCGCTCTGGACGATCCAGTCGAACAGCAGGTACAGGATGGCCACCAGTGCGCAGAACGAGAGGTTGCGCGCGGGCAGTTGCCACGCGCGATTGCGCAGTTGCCGGGACGTCTCCTTCTCCGGATACACGGACTGCAGCGCATACGCCTGTTTAGCCGCGCCCACGACGATGGGCCGCGGCGGATCCGGCAACTGGTGCGTGCCGTGGAGAAACGCGCCCCCGCCACCGCAGGTGATGCGATGCGGCCCCGCCGTGCCCGCGCTCGGCACGTAATGCGCGTAGTGGTGCGCATTGCCGGCCAGCACCAGCGCGAGCCGGTCGCCCAGCATCCCCTCGATTTCGCTCAGGCTGCGGAAGCGCGGCGTCTTGGTCTCGATCGACGGCACGGCCCGCCGCTCCCCGCGGCGCACGCGCTCCATCTCGTCAATCCAGCTCGGCTCGGGCGCGCAGAGCACGACAAGGTCACCGGGCTGCAGTTCCGTGACCATCTTCTGGAAGTATTCGCGCTGCGGCCGGTCGATTTCCGATTCCAGTTGCAGGTCCAGCCCCCAGATCCACCAGCCGCCGGGCAACTGCAGGGCATAGTAGCCCGTGCGCTGGCGTGTCTCCCAGCCGCCCACGGGCTTGCCGCTGCAGAACAGCCGGGCGAAGCCGCGCAGGCCATCGTACCAGTCGTGATTGCCTGGCGTGGCGACCATCCACGGCGCATCCGGCAACTTGATCGGCTGGTCGTCGTATGCAGGGCCCGCCGACTCGACCGGCGCAGGAAACGCCGCGCGAAACGGGTCGACAAAGCGCGTCCGATAGCCATCATGCGCAGGGGTCGGATACACCTGGTCGCCCCCGAGCAGCAGCACCTTGGCCCGCGGCAGCGTCACGCCCGGCTCGCGCAGCGTGACCGCGTGACTGACGCACAGCGCCATGGAATACGACGCGTCCCAGCCATCGCCGGTGTCGGCCAGGTAGTCGACCCAGACCCCGCCGCCCTCGTCGGCCGGCACGGGGATCGGCGGATTCGGATTCAGGGTGGTAAGCGCAGCCTGCACCATGCGCTGGTCGGCAAAGGTGCCGACCGCCATCGCCACGGCAACGCGCATGGCGGTGAACGGAAGCTGCAGCGGGCTCAGCCAGTTGACCATGGTTCGTTGCGTATAAAGCTCCACGCGTCCGGTCGCAGCGGGCGCGGACGGGATCGCCGCGGCGCCGGCGGCATGGGCCGCCGGTTGCGACCCGCCCGGACAGGGCGACCCTGGTGCTGGCCCGGAATGCTTCATCGCCGTCCTCCCCAAGACTTCCAGCTCGTCTGCACGGCATTGCGGCCACGCGCGACTGTCGGCAGCGATGCTGCCTCAGCCTCTCAACATCTCCACGGCTGCCGCAATGGCCCGCCTGATCCGCGTATACGTGCCGCAACGGCAGAGCACGCAGCTCATCTGGTCGACGATCTCGGTTTCCTTCGGATTGCGGGTGCGCCTGAGCAGCGCGCTCGCTGCCATCAGTTGCGCGCTCTGGCAGTAGCCGCACTGCACGACCTCGTGCTTGAGCCAGGCCGCCCGCAGGGCGCTCGCCTCGGGGCCGTCGAGTCCTTCGATGGTGACGATCCGCTTGCCTGCCATCTCGCTCGCCTGGTGCTGGCACGACAGCAGCATCTTGCCGTCGACATGCACCGCGCAGGCGCCGCACACGCCCACGCCGCAGCCGAACTTGGTGCCCGTCAGCTTCAGCTCGCAGCGCAGCACCCACAACAGCGGCGTGCAGCCGTCAGAGCGGATGTCGACGCGCTTACCGTTGACACTGAGCTGTTGGTCTGGCATCGCAGGCTCCGGAAGGCGGCAGGGTCTTCAGCAACGGCAGGTCGCGCAGGCGTTCGCCGGTCGCCTGGAACAAGGCGTTCGCCACCGCCGGCGCGATCGGCGGCGTGGTGGACTCGCCCACGCCCTGTGGCGGGCCCGTCGAAGGCATGACGTGCACCTGGATGTCCGGGCAATCGCGCAGGCGCATGGCCGGAAACGCGGTGTAGTAGTCCTCCTTCACCTTGCCTGCCTCCAGCGTGATCTTCTGCCACAGCGCTGCCGACAGCCCGAACACGACGCCGCCCTCTACCTGCTGCTCGATCAGGGTCGGGTTGACCGGCATGCCGCAATCGATGGCGCAGAAGACGCGATCCACGCGGACCTGCCCCGCGCTGTCCACCGACACCTCGGCGACCTGCGCCACCACGCTGCCGAACGACTCGTGCAGAGCCACCCCGCGCCCCACCTTCACCACGCCGGGCTTCTTGCGCAAGGGCTGGCCCCAGCCCGACATTTTCCCTGCCTGCTCCAGCACCGCGCGCTGGCGCTCATCCCTGAGCAGGCTCAAGCGGTAGTCGAGCGGATCCTTGCCGACCGCCGCCGCCAGCTCGTCGACAAAGCTCTCCATGAAGAAGGCATGGTGCGAGTGCCCCACCGAGCGCCAGTAGCCGACCGGAATGGCAAGATCCACGCTCTGGTGGCCGACCCACACGTCCGGCCAGTCATAAGCCTGGTCGAACGCCCCTTCCACCGTCGACTTGTCCAGCCGCGACACGAAGATGTCCGGCAGCCCGAAGTTGCGTTTCGCGGTGCTCTCCAGCACCGACTGGCTGGCCGAGATATTGCGCACGGCGATGACCTTGCGGTTCCCGTCCAGCCACGCCTCAAAGCGCGACACGCTGGCCGGACGGTAGAAGTCATGCCGCATGTCCTCGGGGCGCGACCAGATCGTCTGCACCGGCACGCCCTTGCGCTTCGCGGCGATGGCGGCCGCCTGGCAGATGAAATCGACTTCCAGCCGGCGCCCGAAGGCACCGCCGATGGATAGCTGGCGCAGTTCGACCTGGTCCGTGTCCAGCTTGAGGGTCTTCGCCACGCAGCGGCGCGCCAGCCCGGGCATCTGCGTGGCGGCCCACACGACGGCGCGGCCGTCCTCGACCAGCACCGTGCAGTTGACCGGCTCCAGCGCGGCATGCGCAAGGTATGGCGCCGAGTACAAGACCTGGATGCCGGGCTTGCCCTGCTGCATGGCGCGCCCGTCGCCATGCTCGTGCCAGACGCGCGGGCCGGAGGCGTCGAGCGCCTTCACCAGCGTGTCGCGGATGCCGTCGCTCGACAGCTTCGCCGCTTCTCCTTCGTCCCATTTGCACTGGACCTTTTCCGCCGCCTGCATGGCGATCCACGCATCGCTGGCGATCACCGCCACCCCGCCGCTGCCGCCCGGGAACGGAGGCAGCGGGACGACGTCGAGCACGCCGGGCAGCGTCTTCACGTCGTCCGGCGGGGAGCCCTGCAGCTTGCCGCCCAGCGTCGGGCACATCTGCACGCTGGCGTAGACCATCGCATCCGCCACCACGTCGATGCCGAAACTGGCCTTGCCGTGGAGCTTGGCAGGGGCATCAAGGCGCGCCGCGCGGGTGCCGATGAGCCTGTAGCTGGCCGGGTCCTTCAGTTCCACCTTGCGTGGCAAAGCCTCGCGCGCGGCAGCCGCGGCCAGTTCGCCGAAGGTGGCGCTGCGTCCCGACGGGTGCACCACCTTGCCGGCCTGCGCGCGGCATTCTTCGGCCTTGACGTCCCACTGCTTCGCCGCTGCCGCGCACAGCATCATGCGGGCGGCGGCGCCGGCCTCGCGCATCGGATGCCACAGGTCCCTGATGCTGGTGGAGCCGCCGGTGAACATCATGCCCACCTCGCGCACGCCCTTGCGCGTGAACCATTCCGCGGCGCGCCTGGGCCACCCCTTGTCGTCGGGCCGGAACGGCAGGTTAGTGACCACGCCCTCGATGTTGTTGTACAGGTTGTCGACGGGCGACGGCTCGACGCGGATCTGCGACCAGTCGGCCTCCATCTCCTCGGCCAGCAGCATGGCCGCGCCGGTATGCACGCCCTGCCCCATCTCGGCCTTGCTCATCACCACCGTCACGGTGTTGTCGGACGCCACCTTGACCCAGCCGTTCAGCGCGAACTGCCCGTCGCGCACCGGCGGCGGATCGCCCGCCAGCCGCTGGCGCGGCGGCAGCCACGCCCATCCGATCACCAGCGCACCGGCAGCGCCCGCGCCGCCAAGCAGGAAAGCCCTGCGCGTCAACATGGCAAGACCGCCAGACCGACCATCATAGGTAGCCCCCCGTGCCGCCCATGGCATGGCTATATTAGGTCGGGAAGTGGCGTAGTGCGAATGCAAACACATCGCTGGCGCCATTGCGCAACAGCCTGCACGGCCACCGCTGCCCTGCCCGTCGATCAATTTCTTTTTTGAATCAGAGGCTTAGGCTACCGCGGAAGAAGCTGGGCGATTAGTGGCCGACGGCTTCGCTCGAGTTGAAGCGCGCTGCTGACGCCCTCGGATTTGCTGCTTGTTTAATGGTCAGCGCGATGCAGGATATGAGGCCGGCAACAGCCACGATGGCGAAGATGCCGGTGAACCCGACATGCAGGCGGGCGAGCTCGGCTACCAGGAACGAACCTGCAATCCCGCCAAAGCGACCAATGCCCAGCATCCATGCGACGCCAGTACCGCGGCCGGCAGTCGGATAGAATGCCGCGGCAAGTGCTGGCATCGAGGACTGCGCCGTGTTCATGAGCACGCCGGCGAGGAAGACGACCAATACCAGCAGGCCCACATTGCCAACCGCCTGTCCGATGCCGTACACGGAGATTGCAGTCAACGCATAGCAGATGGCGATGACGCGATTGGCGTTGAACTTGTCCATCAGGACGCCGCAAAGCACAGCGCCGATACCACCCAGAGGGAACAGTGCCGAGATGAGCGTGGCCGTTTTCTGCGTCAGGCCCGCCTCTTTCAGCAGGATGGGCATCCAGTTGATCGACGCGTAGAAAATGACCAGGCCCATGAAGTAGGCCACCCACAGCATGACAGAGCCAACGGCATACTTGCGGGACAGAACCACGCGGATCCCTGCCTGGCCGGCGGTTTCAGCAGGCTCGATAGCGACAAACTCAGCCGCCTCGACGCGCGTGCCGGCGATGCGCTCAAGCGTCTGGCGAATCTTCGCCTGCGATTTCCTCTTTGCAGCCATGTAGCGAACCGACTCAGGAAGCAGAATCACAAGGAACACCAGAAGAACCAGCGGTGCCACGCCGCCAAGGTGGAGAACACTGCGCCAGCCGAAGGTCGGAATCATCCAGGCCGCCAGGAATCCACCAAAGGCTGCGCCCAGCGGGAAACCGCAGAACATCAGATTCACGATTGCGGCTCGGCGCTTGTCCGGGCAGAACTCGCTCATCAGCGTCACAGTGTTAGGCATGGCTGCCCCAAGCCCCAGGCCGGTAATGAACCGGAGAATCGTCAACTGAGTGAGCGTTCCCGCGTAACCGGATGCCAGACAGGCAACGCCAAAGATCCCGACGGAGATGATGAGCATCACCCGGCGGCCCAGGCGGTCTGAAAGCGGGCCGGCGACGAGGGCACCCCCCGCCAGGCCAAACAGGGCCGCGCTCAGCACCGGCGCAAGCGCGGGCCGGCCAATACCCCACTCAGCGATCAGGGATGGTGCGATGAAGCCAATGGCTGCCGTGTCGAAGCCGTCGAGCAGCACGATGACAAAGCACATGGCGAAGACGAACCACTGAAACGAGGAAAACGGGTGGTTATTGATAACCGCCTGCACATCTACCGCGGCGCTCGCGGTTGATTTCTGGCTTGGGGGCACGATGTCTCTCCGTATAACAACATGGAATGGAACTCGGTCTTTTTTTGACTCTATGTTCGCTATGCGTATGCCTGCTTTTTAGGTGAACTGCGGTTCATCTTGTACGAATGAGCGCACTCCCTCCCTCTCGAAGGAATGCTCTGAAAGATGGAAATCGGGAAGCTGGGTCTACGATGCGTACTGCATCGGCAGGCCAACGTAGTTCTCTGCGAGGGATGCAGCGCCGAGCGGAGAACTCGTGACGTAGTCGAGTTCGGCCATTTGCATTTGATAGCGAAAGTCGTCGTCGCCTGGGGCGCGGTGCATCAGCGACGTCATCCACCAGGAGAATCGCTGAGCCTTCCAGATGCGCTTCAGCGCCATGTCGGAGTAGCGAAGCAGCGGCTCTGAATTGCCGCGGCGGTAAAACGCTTCGAAGCCGTTCGCCAGAACCTGAACGTCCGCCGCTGCGAGATTGAGCCCCTTTGCGCCGGTAGGAGGGACCACATGTGCGGCGTCTCCCGCGAGGAACAAACGGCCGTACTGCATCGGCTCCGTCACCAGGCTCCGCATGCCTACAATGACCTTGCTGAAGATCGGTCCTTCCGCAGGTAGCCAGCCATCCCTGGTTTCCAGGCGTGCGCGGAACTCGGCCCAAATGCGGTCGTCCGACCAGTTTTGAACCTTCTCTGTGGGGTCGACCTGGAAGTACATACGTTGAATTTCCGGCGACCGGGTGGATGCAAGCGCAAATCCACGTTGGTGCTGGGCGTAAATCAACTCGTCCGATGAAGGAGGCGCCTTGCACAGAATGCCGAACCAACCGAACGGATAGACCTTCTCGTAGGTCTTCAACTTGCCCTCTGGGATACTGGGCTTCGATACACCGTTGGTACCATCACAGCCAACGATGTAGTCGCAATGAATTTCTTCCGCGGCGCCCTGGCTATTCACGTACTTTAGCCGCGGCGCGGTTGTTTCGAGGTCGTGGAGCGTGACGTTCCTTACCGCGAAGCGAATGTCGCCGCCCAACCGCAGACGAAGCGCCACAAGATCCTTGATGACCTCATGCTGCGGATACAGGTACACCGACTTGCCGCCAGTCAGCTCGGGGAAATCGATGCGCCGCGTCTGACCGTCGAAGCGCAAATGGATGCCGTCGTGGCGGAAGCCTTCGCGCTTCAGGCGCTCCCCAGCTCCGATGCGCTCCATCAGATCGACGGTTCCATGTTCGAGAATGCCAGCCCGAATCGTGGCTTCAATTGCGTCCCGGCTTCTTGATTCAAGAACGACGGACTCAATACCTGCAAGATGCAAAAGCTGCGATAGCAGCAGGCCCGCCGGGCCCGCGCCAATGATGCCTACCTGGGTGCGCACAGATGTCTCCGGCTGTATTAATCATTACGGCTTGCGTATCGATCGCGCGGCAGATGCAGATGACCTGCATTCGATGCGGATCCGAGGGGGACGCAGCCTCTTGTGTGCTGGTGAATTCTTGCACCCGGGACCATCAACCGGAATGTACGATCAAGACAAAAACTTGTACTTTTCGTGGCTATACCAACGACCTGGAAATGACTTTCAAGTGCGCATGCAGGCAGACTGTCCCGTTCGTCAGGACGCTCGACTTGCACATTCGACGCAATCACTTGTACTTTTCGAACATGCCACTGCTGACTGCCCCGACAGGAGTTATCTTCTTCGGGAAACCGCCGCCAGGATCGGAAACGGAGGAGGAACATGAAAAGCCCGCGCGTCCCCATCTACATGCTCTACGGCGAACAGGAGGTCTGGCCCATGCCGGATATGATGCATTGCGAGTCTATTGAGGCACGGAGCCGACTTCACGACTGGCACATCAAGCCGCACCAGCACGCTGGTCTGCTGCAGGTTCTCTATCTGCAGCGAGGCATCGCGCAACTCCACCTGGATGGAGAGGAGAGCGACATGGAAAGCGGACGAATGCTCCTCGTTCCGCAAAATTTCGTCCATGGCTTCAAGTTCAGCCCTGACGCCATCGGTTACGTCGTGACCGTCGCCTATCCGTTCGTCGTGAGACTGGCACAGACAATGGAGGGCGGGCCAGGCTGGTTCTCCCATCCATTCCTGCATACCGTAGGAAGCGACGAAGACAGCACTTGCCTTGCCTCCGCATTTTCTGCCTTCGTTCGCGAGTATCGGGGTGGCGCACCGCACCGGCACCTGCTGGTGGAGTCATTGCTCTCCACCGTTATCGTGCTGCTGGCAAGGAAAATTCAGCAGTGCCGACCGCAAGGTGCGCGCGGAGTGAAAGATAACCCGCTCTATCTACGCTTCACCGACTTGCTGGACCAGTGGTGGGATAAGCACTACGCGTTGGACCGCTATGCCAGGGAGCTTGGCATTACTACTGCGCATCTCAACTTTCTGTGCCGCCGCATTGCGCAGAAGTCGGCGTTGGACCTTGTACATGAACGCCTGCTCCTCGAGGCCAAGCGGAGCCTGGCGTACACCTCGATGTCCATCAGCGAGCTCTCATACGCCATCGGCTTCTCAGATCCGGCCTACTTCACCAGGTTCTTCAAACGTGAAACAGGCGAATCTCCTCGAGATTTCCGGCGGCGCCTCGAGCAGCTTAGTGGTGAAGAATAGCGGACGCTGGCCCGACGCAACCTGCCGCCCGCGGGCCGCGCCTTCGTCCGGCACCTGGCGCAAGCCATCATGCGCATCGATGCGGGTAAGTGATCGACAGGGCAAGTGCGAATCGATGGCCGAAGAAGCAATCGGGAATTCAATCCATTGCTGCCGATGCCAGTTCCGCCCCGTACGCCGGCGTTGCAGAATCGGGGCATCGGATCAACGTTGCAGGAAAGGCAGACCCCCCGCATGAGCAAAGACATCCTGGTACTCGGCGCCGGCATGATTGGCGTCTGCACGGCGCTGGCGCTGCGCCAGCGCGGCCACACGGTGGTGCTGGTCGACCGGCAGGCACCCGGCCGTGAAACCTCTTACGGCAATGCCGGCATCATCCAGCGCGAGGCGGTGCAGCCTTATGCCTTCCCGCGCGAGTGGACTGCGGTGCTGCGGGTGATGGCGCGCCAGGGCAACGATGTCCATTACCATCCGCGGGCGCTCGCCGGCCTGCTGCCGGCGCTGGTCCGCTACTGGCACGAATCGGCACCCGGCCGCTATGCGGCGACGGTCACTGCATACAGCGCGCTGATCCGGCACTGCCTGGCCGAGCACGAACGCCTGATCGCGCTGGCGGGCGCGCAGGACCTGGTCAGCAAGCAGGGATGGCTGCAGGCTTACCGCACCAGCGCGGCGTTCGACCGCGAGGCGGCAAAGGCCGCAGCGCTCTCGCGGGAGCACGGCCTCGATTGCCGGATCCTGGACGGCACCGCCCTCGCCGCCGCGGAGCCGGCCCTGCACGGGGCACTGGCCGGCGCGGTCCATTGGCGCGATCCGTGGACCGTCGCCGACCCCGGCGAGCTGGTCCACCGCTATGCCGCCTGCTACCAGAACGCCGGCGGCATCCTCAGCCGCGGCGACGCCAGTACGCTCAGGCCTGCCGGCGGCGGCTGGAGTGTGTCAACGGACGACGGCGTGGTCACGGCGCAGCATGCGGTCATTGCGCTGGGCCCGTGGACGCCGGCGCTGACCCGGCCGCTCGGATACCGGATTCCGCTGTTCGTGAAGCGAGGCTACCACCGCCACTATGCGGCCCCGGCGATGCCCAGGCTGCCGCTGCTCGATACCGAGAACGGCCTCTTGCTGGCGCCGATGAAGCGGGGCCTGCGCCTCACCACGGGCGCGGAATTCGCCCGCCACGATGCGCCGCCCACGCCGGTGCAGCTTTTGCGGGCCGAGCGCCATGCCAGCGAGTTGGTGGAGCTCGGCGCCCCCGTCGAGGACACCCCCTGGCTGGGCGCGCGGCCCTGCGTGGCCGACATGCGCCCGGTAGTGGGCCGGGCCCCGCGCCATCCGGGCCTGTGGTTCCACTTCGGACATGCGCACCAGGGCTTTACCCTCGGCCCCGCCACAGCGCGGCTGCTCGCCGAACTGATCGACGGCGAGACGCCTTACGTGGATCCCCGGCCGTACGATCCGGCCCGCTTCGGCAATTGAGCGGCGCAAGCACGAGCATGCGTGACGGCAATTGTTCAAGGCTGGCGATCCAGGATCGAGACGCGTCATGCCATCCACCACGTGATGAGCGCCCACGCGACCTTGGAGCCGTAGTGCACGAATTGGTCCAAGCGCAACGAGATCCGCTTCTCACACTTCAGCCAGTCGGTGGCCGCGTGAATCGCCGCCTCGGCGATGCCGAGCCACACATGGCCGGTGATCACGGCGACGAATCCGCCATGGATCATCGAATGGGCGAACAAGGCATGTGGCCAGAAAACCTTGCCGAGGGGCGTGTTGCGGTTTTTCCCATTGGCCAGGAAGTCACCCTGCAGGGGGTAGTCGGCGAGCGCATGGCCCACGAGGAGGTAGAACAAGGTGGTAAATGCCTCGGACATGTCACCTCCTATGGTCAGGGGACAGGGACTGGCGGTGCCCGGCCGATCGGAGGCGGCTGAACCGCGCGGTCCGCGTCGGACGAGCGCCAGACATCCTCGTATCCATCCTTCAGGTCCCCACCCGCTTCAACTGACCGACGATGAAGATGCCCTCCGGGCTGTCCAGGCGCGACGCGCCAATGTCTTGCTCGGATCAGCGCCATTCTCGGCGCCCATCGTTTCCGTCACCGGACGGATGGCTCGGATGACAACGATCAGTCCAAGCGCGTTTGTCGACTTCAAGCGTTGGATGGCATCGACCGCGGATCGTGATCCACTCAAGGTTTCCCGCGACAGGCTACAGGCCTCGATCGTCGAAGAACTCGCCAATCGCTTCCAGCCAGGGGGCTGACCAGGAGGCGGCATTGCAGGTGCCTTACCAATCTCCAGCAACGGCTATTGGCCGCTCCGGGGAACCGTGTGCGACGTCAGCGAACCTTGCCATAGCCATCAGCCGCCCAGCGGGCGGCGCTGTCCCGCGTCAGGCGAAAATCTGGCGATACCTTGACGGTCGCAATCACATCCCCGAAGGGATCCACCGCCGTAAGCGTACCGAAAGGCTCGAATTCATCCGGCGTAACGACGAGCTTCACGGTGACGGCTCCGGATTCGGTGTCGAAGCTGGTCTGCTTGTTGAGTTGCGCGTGCAGTTGCTGCTCATGCCGCCGAATGACTTCGGTGGCGGTCTTGACCAGCGTTTGGTGAGCCGTGGCATCGAGCGGCTTCGGATCGACCTTGTTGCGTCCCATGGTCCAGGGACCGACCAGCGCCGGTTCTGCGCTGCCATCCCGGATCATTTCGACAGCCCAGCCGTCGCCATCCTCGTTCTTGATCACTCGGGCAGTCCAACCCTTGTCTCGCCAAAGTCGGGGTTCGTGGATGGCTGCCGGTTCCTGCTCCGAAAGTGATTCGTCGGTGCGGTGCATGGTCTCTTGTACTGATCGCGAAACCAATATTCTATGCCTCAGGGGCCATGCTCTCAGAAAATGGCCGGCCACAGCGTGCCGGCCGAAGGTTTGGATGGCCCATGGTCCGCTTGCGCTCCCGGCATGGCGCCCTCCGCGGGCGTGCGGAGGCCGCGCCCCATGCCCTATTCGACCGCCAGCTTCCCGCTGCGCACCATCTTCGCGTAGCGCTCGATCTCCTTGTGCAGGAAGGCGCCGACCTCGGCGGGCGAGCCGCCGGCGGGCTCCGCGCCGAGCGTGGCAAAGCGCTGCCGCACGTCGCTCATGGCCTGCACCGCGGCCAGGTCGCGGTTGATCTGGAGCACGATGTCCGCGGGCACGCCCGCCGGCGCCACCACCAGGAACCAGGGCGAGAACCGGTACTCCGGCAGGCCGGCCTCGGCCATGGTCGGCACGTCGGGCAGCGCCGGCAGGCGCTTGCCCGAGGTCACCGCCAGCGCGCGCAGCTTGCCGCCCTTGATATAGCCGAGCGACGACACCACCGGATCGATCATCAGGTCCACCTGCCCGCCGACGAGGTCGGCCAGCGCAGGCGGCGCCCCCTTGTATGGCACGTGCATCAGGTTGATATGGGCCAGGCTGGCGAACTGCGCGCCGGCGATATGGCTGGTCGAGGCATTGCCGGCCGAGGCGAAGGTGAGCTTGCCGTCCCGCTGCCTGGCCAGCGCGATCAGTTCGGCGAGCGAGTTGGCAGGCACGCCGGCGTTGACCGCCAGCACGCTCGGCAGCGTCGCCAGCATGGCCACGGGCGTGAAGTCGCGTTCGGTGTCGTAGCGCAGGCGCGGATAGAGGCTCGGGTTGACGGCGTGCCCGACTGTCACCAGCAGCAGTGTGTAGCCATCCGGCGCCGACTTGGCGACGTACTCGGTGGCGATCTGCCCGCCCGCGCCCGGCCGGTTCTCCACCAGCACCGATTGCTTCCAGCCTGCGCCGAGCTTGTCGGCGACGATGCGGCCGAAAGTGTCGGCGGCCCCGCCCGGCGGGAACGGGATCACCAGCCGCACGGTCCTGGTCGGATAGGCCTGTGCGGCGGCCTGCGCCGGGCCGGCCGCCAGCAGCGGCGCGATCATGGCCAGGCAAGCGAAGGAACGGACGATATGGCGGGAAACACAGCGGAAAACATGGCGGGAAACACGGCGCGGCAAATGCATGGGTGTCACCTCTGAACGGAAAGTGTGGTTGCGTGGTCCCTGCCCTGACGCAACAGGCATGCCATCGCACGGATATATCACCTCGTGATGCAATCGATGGCGGCCGGCCGTGCTCAGGCGGCCGGCTCCCAGTAGGCGCGGCCGACATCGGCCCACAGCTCGCGGCAGGCCTGCTCGGCCTCGCGGCAGACCTCGTCCATGTCCACGCGCGTGGGCAGTCCGCCTTCGACCAGGATCTCGCCGTCGACCACCACCATCTCCACGTCGCGCCCCTGGCCGGTATGCACCAGGTTGCCGAGCGGGTTGACCAGCGGCACCAGGTGCGGCCGGCGGAAGTCCAGCATCACCAGGTCGGCGCGCTTGCCCACCTCGAGGCTGCCGAGGCGATGCGCCTGGCCCAGCGCGCGCGCGCCGCCCAGCGTGGCCATCTCGAACACATGGTGTGGCTGCCAGTCATCGGCAACGCCCCCTTCCTGCACGCGCGCGGTGACCAGCGCCCAGCGCATCAGCTCGATCATGTCGGCGTGCTGGGTGTCGGTCGCCAGCGCGATATTGATGCCGGCGCGCTTGAGCGCCGGCGTCGGCGCCAGGCGGCCGGAGGTGGCGTTGCACTTGGGGATGTGCACGGCATGCGCGCCGGCGCGCGCCATGCGCGCCATGTCGGCCTCGCTCAGGTAGATGCAGTGCCCGCCCATCAGGCGCGGCGTCAGCAGGCCGGTGTCGTCAAGGACCTCGGTGGACGTGCGGCCGGTGCGCGCCCTGACGCGCTCCACCTCGACCTGGCTCTGCCCCAGGTGCATGTTGACGCGCATGTCGCGCGCGGCGGCCAGGCCGGCGATCTCGCGCAGGAAGCTGTCGGAGCAGGTATCGACGGCATGGGCGGCAAGCTGCACCTGCACCCGCGGGTGCCCGGCCCAGCGCTCGGCCAGGTCCAGCGCGGCGCCCAGGGTGCGCGCGCCGATCGCCGGGTCGTACTCCCAATGGCCGTCGGCCACGCGGGCGAAATCCACGTCGTGGATGCGCCAGCTCGGCGCCAGCCGCACACCGAGCCCGGCCATGGCCTCGGTGGTCACGTCGGCATGGACAAAGTTGTCGCCGATCAGCGTCGAGCCGAACAGCAGCGCCTCCAGCGCGCCGAGCCGCGCGATCGCGCGCGCCTGCGCCGCGTTGACCTGCGTGCCCTTCGGTATGCCAGGCGTATAGGACGGCGCGAAGCCGGCATCGGCCGCCACGCCCCGCACCATCGACAGGATCGCGTGCGTATGCACATTGATCAGGCCGGGAATGATGACCTTGCCCGCGGCATCGATGGTGCGCGCCGCGCGTGCGCCCTGCGGCAGCGCCTGGCCGATGAAGGCGATCGCGCCGTCGCGCACGCCGAGCACCGCGTCGCGCCGCTCGGCGGGACCGTCGCCCGGGCTGAGGAGGGTGGCGTTGCGAAAGACAAGGTCGAATTCGGGAGCGGGCTCGCGCTCGGTCGGCATGGCTGGCATGGTCGGCATGGTCCGGTGGAAGTCAAACGTTGGAAGCGGCTCGAAGTATCGCGCAGCGGTGCATGGCCCTCCTTTTTGGTGCGCCATCTGCACTATTTTGGTTAACCATATTTAGTTATTCTGGTTGACCATTCTGGTTGACGATAGCGGCGAAGGCAAGAATAATCTGCAGGCATGCCGGCGGCGGCCCTTCTTGCGCCTGCCCGCCGCACCGACCCCAGCCCGCAACGCGCATCGACCATGAACAGCTCCCCTCCCCGCACCGCCTTCCGTAGCAGCCGAACCTCCCCTGCAGAGGCGCGCCCGTGACCGCGGCAAGGCACGACGACGGCCCAGGCCGCGGCACCGGGGACGGCATCGGGGAAAGCGGTATCGGGAGCGATGCCCGCAGCAACACGCCGCACGACACACAGAACGACGCCGAACAGCGCCTCTACCGCGCCATCTCGGGCGCGCTGCTGTCCGGCAAGCTGCGCCCCGGCACCGCACTGCGCGAACGCAACCTGGCGGAGATGTTCAAGACCACCCGCGGGGCGGTGCGCAAGGTGCTGGCGCTGCTGGGGCAGGAAGGCAAGCTGGACCTGCGCCAGAACCGCGGGGCGTTCGTGCCGCAGCCGTCCGCCCGGGACGTATCGGAAGTCTATGGCGTACGCAAGGTGGTGGAAGCAGGACTGGTCGCGGTGCTGGGCGCGCAGCTCGCCGGCACGCGCGGAACGGCCGCGCTGGACGCACTGACCGCCCACGTGGCGGCCGAGGAAGCGGCCTGGCGCCGGGGCGACCGGGAAGAGTCGGTACGGCTGGCCGGCGCCTTCCATCTGCGCCTGGCCGAGCTGCTCGACAACCCGGAAGTGACGGACATCCTGCGCCGGCTGATCGCGCGCACGCAGCTCTTCGTCGCGCTCTACGAAGCCAAGGCGGACAGCCACTGCGCGCCCGACGAGCACCGCGAGATCGTCGCCGCGCTCGCCGCCGGCGCCACCGAGCGGGCCGTCGCGGCGATGATCGGCCACCTTGGCGAGGTCGAGGCCCGTGTACTCGCCTGCGTGGAGGCCGAGGCTGCCGACGATGACCTCACCGGCATCCTGACGGGGTTGCCGGCGTAGCGCTACCCCTTCGGGGCTACGCCTCCACGTAGCCCTTGCGCAGCTTCTCCGCCACCAGCTTGTCCATCTCGCGCCGGGCCCGCTCGGCGCTGTCGAACGCCTTCACGCTGGTCTGTCCGGCGCTGCCGATGCGGCCATAGGTGACGCAGAGCTCCGCCCCGCGCACGCTGGCGCGCCAGAACTTGCGCGACGTGCCCTGCTCGAAGCGCAGCGCGCGCACCAGCTCCGCTTGCGCCGCCGACGCCGTCGCCGCGTCCGTCCGGGCTTGCGTTGCCGCCTCGGCTGCCCCGGCCGTTGGCGCCGCGCCCTGCACCGCGGCCGGCTGCGTCGACGGCGCCGGCATTCCGACCTCCACGTGCAGCGCACGGTCCTCGCCATCGGCCAGCATGGCCTCGATGCGGGCCAGCACCGCGTCCCGGTCGTCGAGCCAGTCCTTGCCCGGGATGTCCAGTACCCGCCAGCCGAAGCTGCGCAGGATGCCGGGGCGGAACACATAGCGCTCGGCGGAGTCCGTCACCGCCTCGGACGGTGTATCGAGCAGGATTGCCAGCGCGTAGCCTTGCCCCGACGGATCGGCGACGGCCAGGTCGCAGCGGAACTGCGAGCGGCCGACGTTGGCGTGCACCTGGTGGCCGCGCGCACGCAGCGCCTCGGCCAGTGCGTCGCGGATGCTGTCCGGCCTGGCCTCGCGCGTGAAGGCATCGCGCGCGCCCGGGGTCAGCGCGCCGAGCACCGACTGGGCGCGCTCGAACTGGCCGCGCGCGCTGGCCTGCGCGAACTGCAGGAACGCGCGCAGCGCGGCCGCGCCGTCGTTGTGCACGTTGGTGATCGCCTCGGCCTGGATCGTCGATACCACCGCCATGCGATGGCGCGCACGGCTGAAGATCACGTTCAGGCGCTTCTCGCCGCCGCGCTGGTTGATCGGGCCGAAATTCATCAGCATCCTGCCGTCCGGCCCGGGCGCGTAGCAGATGCTCAGGATGATGACGTCGCGCTCGTCGCCCTGCACGTTTTCCAGGTTCTTGACGAACAGGCCGTTGAACTGGTCGTCGTCCTCGCGCACGTACTCGCGCTCGAGGCGCATCGCAAAGTCCGCGTCCTCGGCGGCCAGCGCCTCCAGCGCGGACTCGATGGCGCCCTGCTGCGCCTCGGAGAAGGCGACGATGCCCAGGCTCAGACCCGTTTCGCGCCGCAGCAACTCGCGCACGGTGCGGGCGATGTAGCTCGCCTCCGGCGCATTGCGGCGGTCCGCGTAGACGCCGTCGGCCAGCGGGTGGAAGCTGAGCGGGCGCGCCAGCAGCGCTTGCGCGCCCGCGATGCCGGCATCCTCCTGGTCCGAGCGCAACGGCGCGGCCTCGTCCTCGGCCCGTTCCAGCACGCGGTCGGGGATGGTGACGAGGCGACCGTCGTAGAACGCGGCGTTGGAAAAGCTGATCAGCGACTCGTGACGGCTGCGGTAGTGCCACGCCAGCAGCGTCGCGGGCAGGTTGCGCGCGGCCTGGTTCAGCAGGCTGTCCGAATCGAGGTTGATCGCGATGCGTTCGCCCTCCTCTTCCACCACGATCTCTCCGTCGCCCTCGGCGCCGCCGGCCGTGAAGAAGCTCGTCGGCGGCAGTTGCATCTCGTCGCCGACCACCACCACCTGGCCTGCGCGGCTCAGCGCGGGCACGGCCTCCTCGGTGGGAATCTGGCTGGCCTCGTCGAAGATCACCACGTCGAACAGGTCCGGCGACAGCGGCAGCGTGTCGGACACCGACAGCGGACTCATCAGCCAGATCGGCTTCAGGTCGTTGATGACGATGCCGGTCTCGTCGTCGGAGAGATCGCGGATCGAGCGGTGGCGCATGCTCTTGCCGAACTCGTGCTCCAGTTCGCGGCGGCCCGTGGCGTATTGCTTCTTGAACGCCTTGCCGTCGGCGTCCAGCATCGTGGCCGACAGCGAAGACACGCGCACGTGCTCGGCGAACTGCTGGTGTCGCGTGGCCCGCACCACCCGGGCGTTCAGCGCGAGCAGCTCTCGCTGCGCCTGCGCCACGGCGCGCGCGGCCTGCGCCAGCGCCGCGCCGCCGATGCGCGCCAGCACCGGGTTCTCGCGCGCGAGACGCCGCAGCGCCTCGTCGGCCACCAGCGCTTCCAGCTGCGCCGGCGCATGGTCGAGCCATTGCAGCGTGGCGGCGCAGGCGGGGTCGCCCGCGTGCACCGCGCGCAAGAGCGGCAACAGGTCGGGCAGGTCGTCCAGCGCCTCGCGCAGGTCGCGCAGCAGTTCGGCGATGTCGCCGAGGCGCGCGTCGGCGGCCAGCGCCAGCCCGTCGCGCACGCGCTGCGCGAGCGTCTCCAGCGCCTCGCGCGCACCGGCCTCGGCGCGCGCCGCCGCGACCGGATCGACAGACTGGCGCAGATGCGCGACCAGTTCGCGCGGGCCTGCGCCCGACTGCAGGCGCTGCTCGAGTTCGCCGAGCGCGCGCAGGAAGGCCTGCATCTCGCTCACGCCGTAGCGCCGGCGGCTGTCGGCATCGGCCGCCGCCAGCGCCGCGCTCGCGGCGTGCTCGGCGGCCAGCGCTTCCAGCACCTTGCCGTAGCCCGGATGGACGGCGTGCTTGCCGAAGTCATAGCGGCGCTTCAGTTCGCCGCGCAGGCGCCACCATGCGGGCTGCAGCCAGCGCGCGAACGACGGCTCCAGCCGCCGCACGAGCGCCAGCGCCGATCCGGTATCGCCGGGGCTGAGCTTGTCTTGCCAGTTCGAGGTTGCGGCCTGCGCGTCGGCGAGTGCCTGCGCGCGCGTCTCCAGGTCGGCGCGGATCTCGCGCAGCGCGGCTTGCGCCGGCGAGGCCGGGTCGAGCAGGTCCAGGTGTGCGGCAAGGCTCGTGTCGAGCAGCCACTGGCTGTCGGCGGCGATCGCGCGTGCCTGTTCCAGGCTGGTGTCCTGGCCGGTCAGGCTCGCGGTACTGTCCAGCAGCGGGTCGAGTGCATCGAACAGTGCCTCGGTGTCCTGGCAAAGCTGCTCGGCGCGGCTGTATGCGCGCTCGTCGGCCACCAGTTGCGCAGTCAGGCGCGCGAACGGATGCGCGGCCAGGCTGTCGAGACCGAAGCGCTCGCGCATCGCGCGGTGCACGCGCTGCGCGAGATCGCGCTGCCGGTCCCATGCGGCCAGCGCCGGCAGGCGCTCGCGCATGGCGGGCCCCACGTCCGGCGCCGCAGGCAGTCCGGCCACGCGGCGCAGCAGCGCACGCACGCTGTCGCCGAGCGCCTCGGGCGCGGCGGCCATCGCCGCCTCGAACGCATCGATGCGCTGCTGCTGCGCGGCCAGCGCCCCGGCCACCTGCGCGCGGCGCGCCGCCAGCGCGTCGCCGTCGTGCGGCTGCGCGATCCACTGCTCGTAGCAGGCGCGCAGGTCGGCAATAAAGGCCTTCTTGTCGGTCTGCGAGTCGTGGATCAGGCAGCACAGCGAGTCCAGCCCGCTTTGCTTGAGCCGATGGAACACCACGTCGAGCGCGGCGCGCTTCTCGCAGACGAACAGCACGCGCTTGCCGCGTCCGGCGTAGTCGGCGATCAGGTTGGTGATGGTCTGCGACTTGCCCGTGCCCGGCGGGCCCTGGATGATAAAGCTGCGCTGGCTGCGCGCCAGGCCGACCGCGGCGTTCTGCGTCGCGTCGGCCGCCACCACGTTCCACTGCTCGGCCGGTGCGAGCGGCGCGGGCGCTGCCGTCTCCACGTCGCGCGGATCGATCGAGAACACGCGGTCGAACGCCGGGTTGGCGCCGGGCTGGTCCAGCAGCTGCGCGTAGTCGCGCACCAGCGACATCTTGCGGTAGTTGAAGTTGGCGAGCGTCACCTGCGTGAGGTCCAGGTCCCAGGCATAACGGTGGCCTTCGGACGCCTCCAGCACGTAGCCCTGGCGCTCTTCGCTTTCCGCCGCGGCAGGACTGCTCATGTGCGGCTGGCGCGGACCGGCTGCTGGCGCGGCGCCGGCCTCGAAGCGCTGCGGCAGCGCGCTCGGCCGCACCCAATGCTCGAACAGCGCGCGTCCCAGCGGCCGGTAGTCGTCCCGCGCATAGCTGTACGGCGGCAGCCAGCCGCCGGTGCGCGCGGCGGCCGTGCCCGGCCTGCGGCGCTGGAACTGCTGCATCCGCTGCAGCGCCTTCTGGCGCACGAGCCGCACCGCGGCCTTGTCGACGAGGCGCAGTTCCACCGAGGGCTCGGAGCGGCGAATCTGCGCGAGGATGCCGGCATGGATCTCCTCGAGCGAGATCTTGCCGAGATCCACGGTCTCGTCCAGCCGGATGTCGTACAGCTGGCTCAGGTAGTGGCGCAGCACTGGGTTGAACTCGGCCTCGCCGCCCGCGCACTGGATCACGTACTGGTCGCGCACGCCCTTGCGCTTGACCAGCTCCACCGGCAGCCACAGCAGCGGCGTGACGATGCGCTCGTCCGGCGCCTCCTTCAGGTTGTGCCAGCGCAGGAACGCCACCACCAGGCGCAGGTTGCTGAAGCCGTATTCGGCGCGGTCGCGGCGGGTCTCGGCGATCAGGCGGTCCAGCGATGCCGGCAGGTACGGCTGGTCGTCGAAGCGCAGCCATTGCTGCAGCGACACTGGCTTGCCTGCCACCAGCTCGGCGGCGAACGGTCCGCCCCAGGTGCAGATATGCTCGGGCCGCACGCTTTCGATCTGCAGCATCAGCGGCACGCTGGCCACGGTCACGTTGACGCTGGCCGCGGTCGGACGGAAGTGCAGCAGGCGGTTGCGCCGCGAGAGATCGAACAGGCGGTCGCGCAGGTGCGTGAGCACGGCGGCGCGGCGCGGCGTGGCGCCGGTCGTGCCGGCCAGCGCACGCTCCACGTCCAGCCCGACCGGCTGCTCGCGCCACGTGCGCAGCCGGGTCGCGAGCGCGGCGACATCGGTCGCGCGGTCGTGGCGGTTGAGCTCGGTCATCTCGACGATCACCGCGGCCACGATCGGATGCAGGCGCTCGTGCAGCAGGAACAGGTTGCGGCGATGCGCCACGAAGCTGCGCAGGTCGTCCTCGTCGGCGAAGTCCAGGCCGCAGGCCAGGCTCGCCAGCACCATGCCGAGCAGGAAGACATCGCCGATCTCGTCGTGGTGGCCGACGAGCCGTTCCCAGCTGGCCGGGCCGGGCAGGTAGACCGGGCGCTCGACCGGCGCCGTCGCGTCTGGCTGCAGCGCCAGGTCGGCCTGGCCACGCTGTCCGTCATCGGCGTGGCCGAGCTGCAGCGCGCCGACGATGTTCAGGCCCGAGGCCGGATGCGGCTGCACGCGATGCACCGCGCCGAGGTCCATGACGGGCGCCTCGCCATCGGGCCGGCGCAGGCGCAGCGCGCCATCCTGGTCCACCAGGATGCTGTCGGGATCGAGCGCGGCCACCCTGCCCTGCGCGTGCAGCGCGGCGACCTGCGCGAACAGCGGCAGCACCAGCACCAGGACGTCGTCGGTGGGCAGCGCCGCGCCCGCCTGCGCGTCGACCAGGGCGCGCAGTGGTCGCGGTGCGTGCGGCGTTTGCGGCGTTTGCGGCGCTTGCGGCTCCCTGCCGCCGGTCGTACCGGGGATCGTGTTCGGGCCGTGGGTGGTGCTGTCAGTCATGCCCGGCCCTCCCTGGCCAGTTGGCGGTCAAGTTGGCGGTCGGGTTGGCGTTGCAGTTGGCGATGGTAGCGGTCCAGTTCGCGCTTGCCGAAGCCGGCGTCGCGGCGCAGGTTGCCTTGCAGCGCCTCCAGGCTGCCGAGCGCCTGCGCCACCTGGCCGGCGCGCAGCAGCGCCGCGTCCTGCTGGTCGGGGTCGGCGAGCGCCAGGTCCATCATCAGCGCGTTGAGGTAGCCGCGCACGCTGTCGTCGGCCCCGTCCTGCCCCAACCCTTCGGGGCCGATCGCCGGTTCGTCGTCGCGCCAGTCGGGGAACAGCATCCGCACCTGCGCGAGCACCGCCTCGCTCGCCAGCGCCGTGCCGGCGAGGAAGTGGGCGAGGAAGCCGCGCGTCAGCGCCTGCAGCCGGACCTGCCCGGGCAGGTCCAGCTTCTCCAGCGCCAGCGGGCCGTGCAGGCGGGTTTCGATCCAGGGATCGAGATCGGCCGCGCCCTCCCACCACAGCGCCAGCGCGCGGGCGCGGATGAAGGTCTCGGGATGGCTGTGGGCGGCGCTCGCACCTGCTTCGTGGGCTTCGATCTCCATCGCCTGGCGCAGGTAGGCGGCCGCGTCCACGCTGCCCATGCCGGTCTGCACCTTGACCAGCGTCGACACGGCCGGCGCCACCGCGCCGGCGGCCACGGCGGCGCCGCGGTCGGCGAACAGCTCGGTGTGCAGCGCGTAGCGGCGCCAGGTCTCGCGATGGCTGGCGCTGGCGCCGGGCGCGGCCAGTGCGTCGTTCAGAATGCGGTCGGCCACCAGGAACTGGCCGTCGTCGCGCGACCACAGCAGGTAGTGGGCCAGCTCGTGGCCGAACACCGCCAGCAACTCCGGCGGCGACAGCCGTTCCAGCAGCGGCCCCTGCAGGACGATGTGGATCTCGCCGGGCACGTAGACCAGCGAGGCGTTCATGTCCTGGCCCGGAGACTGGTAGAGCGTCGCGGGTGCGTCGATGCCCAGCCGCGCCATCGCCTCGGCCAGCGCCGCGTGCACGTCGGCGTGCGCGTCCGCCCCGATGCGGTAGGTGTCGCGCAGCAGCATCGAGCGCAATGCCTCGCGGTGATCGGCGCCGGTCGCGCGGGGGCCGGCCCAGTGCCAGACCTCGGGCTCGTGGCGACGCAGGTAGTCGACCACCGTTGCGTGATAGGCCAGCGGCACCAGCGCGCCGCGATCCGGGGCGTGAGAGTCCATGCGGGACGTTCCAGGGTTAAGTGGTAGCCGATTCTACAGGGTGGCCTCAGTCGGCATTGCGGCCCATACCCCAGCGGCTCAGCCCATGTCGGGACCGAAACCCTGCTGCCGGCTCAGGGAAATGAAAAAATGTTGACCAGCAAGCCATTCGGATCGGGCACCATGAAACGCCGCATGCCGAAGTCTTCATCGCGCAATTCCTGTGCGATGGGAAAACCGCGCTTGAGCGCGTCGGTGTAGGCGGCATCGACGTTCTTTACCTGCACAGAGATGATGACACCTTGTGAGGGGTGTTGGAATGCTGTGGGCGTAAACGCATGGTCACGGCGCACGATGCCGATCTGAAGCTGAGGATGAATCGGCGACGCCATTTGAATATACCAACCCTGGTGCTCGAATCCGACCACGAATCCAAGCAACTCTGCGTAGAAATCACGGGTTTCCGTCATAAGGTCAGTGCATATATTCGGAAGCAGTCTCGTGACGTTCATGTCTTGCTGCGGAACCCTTGTGCTTGTCATGGCAATCCCCTATTGGTTGTCACCAGGCCAGCAAGTTCACTGAAGCAAGAAATAGCCGACAACCCTATGCCAAGTGTAAACGGGCTTTCGCATTGCACCCGAGTCGCTTGCTTGAGATTGGCAGTAGCAACAGGGCAACCCGTCATTACGCGGGACTCGTGGCTACCGTGATGAGAAATACCTTCCCCGCAATTCGTCGAAGCATCAAAAAAACCATCCCTTACGGGATGGCCAAGAGCTCCACGGAGGAGCACCATCTTGAAGACGACAGCCTCACGCCACCGCCACGGCATTCACCTCAAGTTCGGCGCCATAGTGCAGCGCCGGGCAAGGGACGACTGTTCTGGCCGGCGCAGGGCCATCGCCGAGGAAGCGGGAATACAGCTCGTTGACACGCGGCCAGTTCGCGATGTCGGCCAAGAAGATCTGCACACTGACTAGCTTCGCCATGGCACTGCCCGAGGCACGCAATACGGCATCGATGTTCTCGAAGACCTGCAGTACCTGTGCGTCGAGCCCCGGTGGAATTCTGAGATCATCGCCAGGCAGGATCGGCAGCTGGCCTGACACGAATATGAAACCATTGGCCTTCACGGCCTGCGAATAATGACCCCTAGGCAATGGCGCGCTGGCGTGGTTGATATATTCGATCATGACGACTGCTCCACGCGGCCCATGCGGCACTGATGGTCCTGCCACAGCGGCTCGAAATCGGTCTTGCGTTTTTCGGTGAAGGCGTCAAGCCCTTCCTGCCATTCGGCGCGCGGCACGTCCGTTACCGAATTCACCACCCGTTTCCAGTCGGGACCGGCATGGGCGTGCAGATGGCGCTTGGCCGCGATCAGCGCACCCGGCGGCGCACTGCCGACGATCGCCCGCGCCAGCGCAATGGCGCGCTCAAGCGACGTACCTTTGCCGACCACTTCATTGACGAGACCGCGCTGCAGCGCCTCCACAGCCGATACGCGCCGTGCGGTCAGCACCAGCTGCAGCGCCTGCCGTGTGCCCACTACCCGCGGCAGCAGCGCCAGGCCGGTATTGGGAATCACGCCGCGCGTGACTTCGGGCAGCGCAAACCAGGCGCCCTCTTCCGCAATGACAAGATCGCACGACAGCGTCAGCTCGAAGCCGCCGCCCACCGCAGGCCCCTGCACCGCTGCGACGACGACGCGGTCATCTTCCACGAGCCTGCGGAACAGTAACGCGGGATCCGTGCGGGGGTCGGCCCTTTCCATCCATCCGTCGCGCAGGTCGTCGATATTGGCGCCCGCGCAGAACGTCGGGCCGTTAGCAGCGATCACCAGTGCCCGGGCGCCGAGCGCCCGGCTCTGGTCGATGGCCGCGAACAGCTCGCCGACCATGCATCGCGACAGCGCATTGCGGCGCGGCGCGTCATTCAGAGTGACGATTGCAATGCCATCACGGAGTTCGAGGGTCAGGGTTGTGAAGATTTCCATATCGGATCTCCGGACGGTTATCAGGACGCGTCGCAGCAGGCGGAAGGCACGGGCGGCACGAGTTGCTGGCGAAGCGGGTCGGGCAGGCGCGTGGGCCGGCCCTGCTTCGAGTCCATCAGCACACACGTCGCGCTGCTGCGCGCGCAAAGATTTCCGCCTGCGTAGAGTGCCTGGGTCAGCTCGAATGACGTATTGCCGGTGCGGATCGGCGTGGTCATGACATCAATCTCGCCGGGGTAAAAGATTTCCGCAATGAAGTCGATGGCCAGATGTGCGACGACGACGTGCCTGTCTTCCATGCAATCAGCCAGCGTGTCCTGCATAAAGATGGCCATCCGTGCTTCTTCGAAGAATGTTGCGATGGCCGCGTTGTTGACGTGCCGGAACTGGTCGGTGTCCTGGTTGCGCAGCTTCAGGCGGGTGGCAAACCGCGCGGGTGTGCCTTCGCCCATAAATGTGTTGTCAGCCACTTCAGTGCCTCCTTTTCGTCTCAAAAGATATCGAAAACGTTTTCGAAAATAAGGTAGCACGGGCCTCGGCAAAGCACAAGCGACGCGTGTGCTCCTTGGTGCAGCGCCTTGGTGCAGCGCCTTGGTGCAGCGTTATGGTGTCAACGCGTCCGAGGCGGACCGTCAGAGGAGCGCAAGATCAACTCGGGCGTCCAGACCTCTTGCAAGGTCTTTGGGTCGGCGCCATCGAAACGGGCCAGCAGCATCTCCACCATACGCTTGCCCACACGGTAAGTTTCGGCCGAAAACGTGGTCAGCGCCGGCGTGATCAGGCGGCCCACGGGATGATCGTCACCGCCGATCACGCCGATATCCTGCCCTGCCACCTTGCCGGCCTCGGCGATCGCGCGCATCGCGCCGACCGCCACCATGTCATGGCCGCAGACGATAGCCGTGGGCGGCTTAGGCAGCGCCAGCAGTCGGCGCGCGGCGCGCAGTCCGCCCTCTTCCGTCATCGCTTCCTCGACACACAATGCGGAATCGACTTCGATATCCGCCGCGCGCAGCGCCTGCTCGTAGCCAAGCCGCTCGAAGTAGCTGAACATCAGGAATTCGGGCGAGTGGATCAGCGCGATGCGGCGGTGGCCCAGCGCGATAAAGCGGGCGCAACCATCACGGCCCACGACCGTGTGGTCGATGTCGACGAATGGAAAGTCCTGCGAACTTTCGCTGCGGCCATACGCCACGAATGGAATGTCCCGCTCCAGCAAGTATTCGATACGAGCGTCCTTGCGACGGGTACGGCCAAAGAGCAATCCATCCACACGCTGTTTCTCGACGAGCCGCCTGAAGACATCGATTTCGGTCTCCACGGTCCGTCCGGATGCAATGATGACCTGGAAATTCGTGCCATCGAGTGCCTCGTCGATGCCCGCGAGCATGTTGAGGAAGAACGGATGCGCGAACTGGGTCTGAGGCGCCGAGATCACGAAGCCGATCGTGTCCGATGACTGCCGCCGCAGCCGCCGCCCTGCCGGATCAGGACTGAACCCAAGCTCCGCCGCGGCTTTCAACACGCGCTCGCGGGTATCGCGGCTTACGTCGGCGCGTCCGTTGATAGCCTTCGAAACGGTGCTTACCGACAGCTTCAGGTGAGCGGCAAATTCCTTGATGTCCAATTGCGTTCCCTCGGGTGCTTTGCGCGACATTATCGCTCACAGCGCGGTATGTGAGTACGCCACCGCGAAACCGTTTTCCGCCACTTCTTTCCTTGGCTCTTGACTTAACCTTGCGCAAGCCCTAGTCTTATCGAAAACGTTTTCGAACGTTTGCCGGATTTCCATACGAACCCAGCGAGGAGCACACATGTATCACTCTTCCCAAGATCCTGAACTGTCGATGATTCGTGAGACAGCCCGGCGCTTCGTGCGCCAGCGCCTGGTACCGCTCGAGCAGCAGATCGAGACCGACGACGACGTCGATCCCGGCCTGCTTGCACAGTTGCGCGCTGAAGTGGCCGAGCTCGGTCTCTATGGCTTCAATTTGCCAGGGTCGATTGGCGGACCGGGCCTTTCGGCGGCGGCCAAAGTCGTCGTCCTGGAAGAACTGACTTACACGTCGGTGCCGTTGAGTGAAGTCTTCGGACATCTGCCGCTGCAGCTGACGCAGGTCGATGCGGCGCGGCGCGAGACCTTCCTACCCGATATCCTGGCGGGCCGGAAGACGATCACTTATGCCCTGACCGAGCCGAATGCCGGCTCCGACCTTGGGGGGCTGAAGACACGCGCGGTCAAGGTGCCGGGCGGCTGGAAGCTCACTGGCAGCAAGCATTTCATTTCCCATGCCGAGACGGCCAACTACATCATCGTCCTGGCGGTGACGGACCCCGCCGCTTCGCTGAAGGACCGCTTTGGCACGTTCATCGTCCGCCAGGGCAACCCCGGCCTGGTCGGCATGACACGGTACAAGAAGATGGGCTGGCGCGGTTACCACCTGAACGGCTTCACGCTCGAAGACTGCTTCGTTCCGGACGATGACGTGCTCGGCGCGCCGAATGCCGGCTTCCTCGGCATGATGAGCTCGATCAACCAGGACCGCCTGCTGTCGGCCAGCCGTTCGCTAGGCCTGGCCTCGCGCGCGCAGGCCATGGCGTGTGAATACGCCAACGAGCGCAAGGCGTTCGGCAGCCAGATTGGCCAGCACCAGGGCATCCAGTTCATGATCGCCGATAACGATGTCGATATCGAATCCGCGCGGCTGCTGATCGGCCGAGCCGCCGAACTGATCGATGTCGGCGACGCCACCGCGCGCATCGCCGCTTCGCGCGCCAAGCTGTTTGCCAGCGAGATGGGCTGCCGCGTGACCGACCGCGTGCTGCAGATCTTCGGCGGCATGGGCTATATGTGCGAATTGCCGGTCGAGCGCTTCTACCGCGATGCTCGGGCCTTCCGTATCGGCGAGGGCACCTCGGAGATGCAGCGGTTGCAGATTGCGCGCGCCGCGCTGGCGCAGTGAGGGGCGTCGACATGCATCAGCAGATCCTGGACGCACACGACCCTCACCTTCCGGCGTTCTACCAAGCCGGGAAAGCGGTCAGCCGGCTCGAACTTAACACCGCATCGCAACAAGCTGCCAGCTTCCTCTGGGAGATGGGCCTGCGCCGGGGCGACACCGTGGCGGTATGGCTGCCAGATGGCGCGATCTGGCTGCAGCTACTGTTCGGAGCGGCGCAGCTGGGCGTGCTCGTGGTGCCTGTGAGCACGCGGCTGCGGACGGCCGAAGCACTGCACATCGTCAATACGGCGCAGGCCCGGATGCTCGTGGTGCCGACGCGGTTCCTCGAGTTCGATTACGTGGAGGCGGCACAGGCCATCCAGGAATCGGTGGCCGCCGTGAGGCATGTGATCGACGTGCCTGTCAGCGGCGAGTTCATGTGGGGCACCTTCGCACCGCGCGAAGTCGGCGATGGCACCGGCGATGGCACCGATCCATGGTGTACGTTCAGCACGTCGGGCACCACGGGGAAGCCGAAACTCGCAATGCATACCCAGGCCGGCATCGTGACACACGCGCTCAACGTCGCCCGGGCCACGGACATGCAGCCCGGCGATGCCACGCTCTGCGCGTTGCCGCTTTATGGCGTGATGGGCTTCGTGCTTGCAATCTCAACCCTGGCAGCCGGCGCTGCCTGCGTGTTCCTGCCCGTGTTCAAGGCGCAAGCCGCGGCGGAGGCGATCGAACGGCACGAAGTGACGCATTTCTACGGTTCGGACGCAATGCTAGATATGGTACTTGGTGTACCGGGCCGCAATCTCGCCAGCTGGCGCCGTGGCGGTTTCGCCGAGTTTGCCGGACTCGGCAGTCGCATCACCCAGAAAGCATGGGCTGACTGGAACGTCCCGCTGACGGCGATCTATGGCATGTCCGAGTGCTTCGCCCTCGCTGCCCTGCGCGATGTTGATACGGATGCCGAGGAGCGGCGGCTGGCCGGCGGCCTGCCCGTTTCGCCGGATATCTCGTTCCGCATTGCCGATCCGGTGACCGGCGAACCGCTCGCCGACGGTGAACAGGGCGAACTGCAGCTGCGCGGCTACAACGCCATGGCCGGCTACCTGAACAATCCGTCCGCCACGGCCGATGCTTTCACGGCGGATGGCTGGCTGCGCACCGGCGACCTGGCACGCGCGCAAGGCGGCGCGTTCCAATACCTGTCGCGACTCAAGGACACGCTGAGGCTGCGAGGCTATCTCGTAGATCCGGTCGAGATCGAGGAATTCCTGGTCACGCATCCTGCAGTGGCTGCCGCGCAGGTGGTGGGCGTGCACCAGGAAGGCGAAGGCGATGTTGCTGTGGCCTTCATCCGCACTGGACAAGGACACGCAAGCGAGGCCGAACTGCTCGACTTCTGCAAGCGCGGCATCGCCGGGTTCAAGGTACCGCGCCGCATCGTCGCGCTCGATAGCTTCCCGCAGGTCGATGGCCCTAACGGCGTCAAGATTCTTAAGCACGTGCTGCGCGATATCGCCAAGGGACATCTGCAAACCGCATCCGCTCCCCAAGACAACACAAGGAAGACATCATGAAACAGAAAGAAATCCGATCCGACATCGCCTGGGCCACGCCAAAGCAGGTGGTGATCCACGGGCTCGACCTCTGCGAAGACATCGTCGGCAAGCTCGACTTCGGACAGATGGCGTTCCTGCAGATCTTCGGCCGCATGCCGGAACAGAACGAGCTGCGCATGTTCAACGCGATGATGGTGATCCTTGTTGAGCACGGCATCACGCCGTCTTCGCTGGCCACGCGCATGACGTACTGCGGCGCTCCCGAATCGGTCCAGGCCGCCGTGGCAGCCGGCCTGCTCGGGCTTGGATCCGTGTTCGTGGGCTCGCTTGACAATGCTGCGCGGCTGCTCCAGGAATCGCTGCCCGAAGGCAACGATGCCGACCTCGATATCAGCGCGCTGGCCAGCGAGATCGTCGCAAGTTATCGCAGCCGCAAGGAAATCATTCCCGGCATCGGCCACCCGTTCCACAAGCCGATCGATCCACGCACGCCGGCGCTGTTCAAGGTGGCCAGGGAAACCGGCTTCGACGGTCCCTATATCCGGCTGATGGAGGCCTTGGGAAGGGAGGCGGAGAGGCAGGCCAACCGCGCCCTGCCCGTCAACGTCACAGGTGCAATGGCCGCCGTGGCGTCGGAGATGGGCATCTCGTGGAGGATCTGCCGCGGTCTGGCCGTGGCCGCCCGATCGGTGGGCCTGGTGGGCCATATCCTCGAGGAGATGCGCCAGCCAATGGCTGAAACGCTGTACCTGCGCATCGAGCACGAGGCTGGCGCGCATCTGCGGCCCGCGGACCAAAGCTGACCTTTTCATCGGTTGCCGGGCAAGAGGTATTTGAATGCTCAACGTCCCGCCCGCTCATCCTCGCGATATGCTGTCCACCAGCGAACTGCTGCATCGGATACGCGCTTGCGTGAGGGATGTCACCACACATGCGCGGGGCGAAGACGATCTGGACCAGGCGGTGCAGCAACAGCTGGACCGCCTGCTGCGCAATGCCATCGCCACCCAGTCGCTGCCGGAAATCGCGGTTGTGCTGGGCAGTGCCGCAGAACTGCGCGCCTTTCCCGATGAATCGGTCCTCGAACGTTGCACCGAGGTGCTCCGCACGTCGGGTTCATCGGTGCTGCGGGCGCTGGTCTGGACCGTCAGGCATCGTCACGCCAGGTATCGGGCACAGTTGAAACGCGCACATTAGCGGCGCAACCAACAACAGCCGCTTCGCAGAAGAAGAAAGGCTCACCGTCGCGAGACGATGAGCCTTTTCCTATGCAGGAATCCGCTCAGGACGGCCGGTAGAGTTCGATCCGCTTTCCGCCATGCATGTAATCGGCCCGATAGCCTGCACGCAGCACCGGATCAGCGAGGAAGGTGTCAAACAGTCCGTCGCGCAGGTACTTGCGCCGAATATGGACGCCGACGACCTGGCCGAAGACGACCCAATGGTCGGTGGATGCGCCGTCGAGGTTCTTGAGTTCCAGCACATTTAGCAGCCGGCATTCCATGACGGCGGGCGAGGCCGCCACATGGGGAACCTGTATCGCCTGTCCCGGCGATGATTCGATGCCGGCCAGCCTGAACTCATCGACACCGTGCTTTACGGGTTCTGACGTGGCGTTCATTTGCTCGGCCAGCTCGCGGCTGACGAAATTCCACGCGAACTCGCGCGTCGCTTCGATGTTCCGGACGCTGTCCTTGTAGCCCTCGCTCGAAAACGCGATGACATAAGGCTTCGAGCACATGGCCGAGCAGAAGCTGTAGGGCGCGAGGTTGGCGTTGTCTGAGCCATCGAGGCTCGAAATCCAGCCGATGATCCGCGGCGCAACGATGGCCTTGAACGGGTCATGCGGCAAGCCATGCCCTGCATCGGGGCGAAAGAAATAAACGTCGTCTTCCATGGGGATGTCGGTTAAAAAGTCATGAAGCGGCGCATGCCTCCGTCCAGAGGGATGCGCCGTAGTCGTTCAGTATCGGCCTTCAGGCTTGATCAGTTCCTAGTCGAGCTGCGCGCCGGAAGCCTTCACCTTTTCTGCGGCAAGCGCGCGGTCCTTGACCAGGGCTTTGGCGAATTCCTGGGGCGAGTCGAGTACCGGGTCGAGGGCGTACTTCTCCAGATTCTCGCGCCGAAACTGCTCGGTCATGACGACTTTCTTCACATCGGCATATATCTTCTGGCGCAGCGCCTCGGGGGTATTGCCGGGCGCCAGCAGGCTGAACGGAAAGCTCGCGTCAAACTTCGGAAAGCCGGCCTCGGCGAACGTTGGCACATTGGGCAGGATCGAGGCACGGCTCTTCCCGCTGATGGCCAGCGCCCTGACCTTGCCGCTTTGCGCAAACGGCCCCACCACGGAGCCGGCACCGATGGTCATCTGGATCGTGCCGGCCATCACATCCTGCAGCGCCGGCGCGAGGCCCTTGTACGGCACATGGACCATCTCGATCCCGCTCTCCTTCGCAAACCACGCCAGGGACAGGTGCGTGCCATTGCCGACACCTGCCGAGCCGTAGCTGACCTGCCCGGGATGCGTCTTGACATAGGCCACGAAGCTGCGCAGGTCCGTGACGGGCAGCGTGTTCGACACGGCAATCGCCATGTTGGCCATGGCTACGCGCGTGATCGGCGCAAGTTCCTTGACAGGATCGTAGGGCAGCTTCCGGAACACGTACAGGTTCAGCGTCGCCGCAGCATCGGTAGCCAGCAGCAGCGTATAGCCGTCGCCAGACGCCTTGGCCACGGCCGCGGCACCTATCACCTCGTTGCCGCCTGGCCGGTTGTCAACGACCACCGGTTGGCCCCACACCTGCGACAACTGCGCCGACAAGGCGCGGGCCAGGTTGTCCACGGGCCCGCCCGCAGCGTAGGGCACCACCAGCCGCACCGGTTTGGTCGGCCATGCGGTTTGGGCGCCGGCGCTTCCCGCAAGGCACATCGTTACTACACACAACAGCTTCAGACGTCTCATTATTCACCTCGCATCGAAATCGTTTTCGGTCAGAGCGACTGTACAGTAGGCGGCCAGACGGCGTTAGTCAATACAGACGACAAAAGCATCAGGGAAAATACGGACTCACATTTACGATAACGTTTTCGGTAAAGTGCTTGCTTCCGATGCAGACAGAAGGAGATGGCCATGTCATCCCCGTTTCGACTGTTGGCCTGCGGCGGGCAAGACCACACACCTTCTCCTTTTGGAGCGCAAGCCCATGTCCATCGTTTTCAATATCATCGACAACACCATCGCCCATATCGTCATCGATCGGCCTGAGCGCCACAATTCGCTGGACGTCGAGCACGACGAGGCACTGGCCAGCGCCTGGCGGCGCTACAACGGCGATCCGCAACTGAAGGTCGCCATTCTCTCAGGCGCGGGCGGACGCGCATTCTGCACGGGCGCCGATATCGGGGACTACCTGCCATACCGGCGCCAGCTCGCCGCCAGCGATGCCCCCACATCAGTGATCAGCTTTGGCGGGATGACTGGCGCGAACGACCTCGCCAAGCCGACGATAGCCGCGATCGACGGCTTCTGCGTGGCGGGGGGCCTCGAATTGGCGCTTGCGTGCGATATCCGCATCGCCACGCCCGAATCGCGCTTCGGGCTACCCGAGGTGCGCCTTGGCATTCTGCCGGGGGGCGGCGGCACGCAGCGGCTCGCAAAGGTAGCGGGCCTTGGCGTGGCCCTGCGGATGATCCTGACCGGCGATACGTTTGACGCGGACTTCGCGCTTGGCCATGGGCTTGTGACCGAACTCGTGTCGCGCGACGCGCTGGAGCCCGCAGCGTTGGCAATAGCGCGGCAGATCGCGCGCAACGGTCCACTTGCCGTTGCGGCCGCGCGCCGTGCCGTGCTGGCCAGCTATGGCGCGGGGCTCGAAGCAACGCTGCTCGACGAATCTGCCCTCCAGCGGCAACTGTTGATGACGCGCGATTCACACGAGGGCATCGCCGCGTTTTCCGAGCGGCGCGCGGCTGCCTATACCGGAACATGAACCAATAGCAACGGTGCCCATTCCGCCGGCGTTTACCGCGACAAAGCCATGAACTCCGCCTCCATGCGCTCGAAGCCACGCAGGGCCCTGAGATCGACCTCCCGGGCATTCCCTGGCACCAACCTGAAATCGGGCAGCCGTGTCGTCAGCGCCTGAATAATCACCCTGCCCTGCATCCTTGCCAGCGCCACGCCCGGGCATCGATGCGGACCCGCTCCGAATGCGAGATGGGACTTCTCCCTCCGGCCAAGATGAATGTCGTCCTCGCTGCCGAACACTGCCTCGTCCCGATTGGCGGAACCGAGCAGAAGCAGCACCCGCGAGTTTGCGGGAATGCGGTGTCCGTCCAGCTCGACATCCGCTGTTGTCACCCGGATCGTCAGTTGCACCGGCGAATCACGCCGCAGCGACGCCTCGATCAGCGCGGGAATCAACGCCGGGTCGCGTCGTATGTCGGACACCAGGCAAGGTTGTTCCGCCAGCAGCGCCAGAACATTCCCGACCAGGTAAGTCGTCGTATCTGCCCCGCCTTTCAACAGCGTAACCGTCAGGTCCAGCACGTGTCTGGCATCGACTTCGCCACGGCGACAGGCCGCCATGAAAATACCCAGGCCGGCATCGGGACAATGCGCAGCGGCGCGCCATATCTCGTCGAGCATGGCGTCAAAGTCTGCCTTGAGCGATGCGGGCCGGGAACGCGCATTGCAGTGGCCGCTGACTTGCAGCCATTGTGCGACGCATGCATGCCAGCCCGATTCGAGGCCGAAGGCCGAGGCCAGCACGGCAGCCACGACCGGCTCGCAGACATCCTGCACGATCTCGAATCGTTTGCCCTGCACGAGCCTCACGACAATGCGATCCAGTTCGCGATGCGCAGCGGCCTCGCACGCCGCAAGCCGTTCCGGTGCAAACAGCCGTCCGACATGCATGCGCAACGCATCATGCCGAGGGGGATCGGATGCCAGGAGTGTCTCCTCATTCGGCAGGACAGAGCCATCTACCGGCGACCGGATTTCAAAACTGTCCTGAGCCAGGATGCGGGAGCTGAAATGCTGGTGATCCCGCAGTACGGTCCGGACATCGTCAAACCGGCTGACAATCCAGGCGTCGGCTTCAGCGTCATGGAAGACCGGCATCTCTCGCCGCAGTCTCGCGTACTCCAGGTAAGGCTCGGGCAACGTGCGAAGCGATTGCGCTGCCGTCATGAGCCCACCGCCAACGCATCCGTAACTGAAACCGCCGAGGCTCCCAATCGCGGCAACAGCGAATCGAGCGTCGGAGACGGCCCGGCTTCTATGAATGTCGTTATGCCCCGTTCGACAAACGCGCGAATTCCGGGGGCGAACAGCACCGGCGCCCGAAACATGTGCCACCATCGCGCGGCATTGAAATCAAAAGACGTCCAGTCTCCCCCCGAAGTCGAAAACGCACGGCACCGTGCAGGGCCGGTGGCGAGTTTGCCTATGGATGCCTCGAACCGCGGATGCCGCAGCGGTAGCAGCGGCGTGTGAACGCCCCACGGCAGGGGAAGAGGATGGACGGGTACACGTCCTTGCACCAAGCGATGACTGGCAGACATCACGTCCTCTTTCAAACCGGAGATGACCGTGAGTTCCGGCGCCATGACCGCCGCGATGCTGATTCGATCCGTGATTGCCCGACACGCCGCGGCAGGCAACCAGACCAGGGTCATGCGGCATTGCGTTGCCACGGGCTCCATCGACTTCCCGCCGTGCACGGCGATTCGCAACGCGTCGCGAAGTCCGATCGCGCCGGTGGCATAGGCAGCGGATACCTCGCCGCAACTCATGCCGATCACCGCATCGGGCCGGATACCGTGATGCACCAGCAATTCAAACAGGCCAATCTGGAAAGCGACCATCAGCGGAAAATTTCTCGGCAGGTCTGTTACTTCGCCATCCCGTTCCCACAGTTGCCGCATGCTCCAACCGGCTTCTTCCATGAGAATCGCATCGCACCGCTCGATCATTTCTGCAAAGCGCGCTTCGCGTTGCATCAGGGATCGCATCGGCTCCCGCCGGATCGGCGTGCATCCCGAGAACGCAATCACCGTGCCGGTCATCGGGCCACCAGCGAGCGTGCGAGTGCCTCGAGGCACAGTGCCGTGGTGAGTTCCTCCGAACCCCACCAGACCGAATGCGCCATCGGTGGTTCAGGCCCTCTGTAGAATGCCGACCTCGCCCATGCCCCCTCCTCTTCCTGCTGCTGGAGGAGCAAACGGATACCTGCCGCAATACCGCTGTCCGGAACACCGTAGTTCGCCAAGATGCAGAGCGCAAGCGCCACGGACATCGGCTCCTGGGATGCACCGCGTGCGTAGACCCTTGTCTTTTCAATCACCGCATCACGGCATGAGCGGAAGCCCGTGACGCCATGGAAGCACGCCCTGGACACCATATAGTAGAGGGCCAGGGGGCTGGTGTAGTACCACGATGCCTCGTCTTCGCGATCCGCAAGGATGGCTTCGATGACGATATCGCGCGCCGCGATCGTCTCCTGACGCTCGCCAAGATACAGCAGGACATTCGCATTCACCGCACCGTCGACATCGTTGTCGGCCTCGGCGCAGCGCAGCCATGTCTTGAACAGGCCGCTGCCATGACGGTTGTCAAGAATGCAGCGGACATTGGACGTCAGCCTCTGCGCGTCCACGCCCGCCTGCCTCAGTGCAAAGGAAGCGCAGCAGGTGTCGTCGAGATCGGGGTCGATGGGGGCGCAGTTGCGGGAGGACCAGTAGCGCCAGACGCCCGGCTCTTCCCGTTCATCGAGCAGGAAGCCGACCGCCTTCGATCGCATCTCGTCAAGCGAGGCGTGCCTGACGAAGCTCAACGAGTGCAGCACGAGCGTCGTGGTGAACGGAGAGGAATCGAGGCGCCCCTCCCCGCGCAATTGCGCATCGGTGAACTTGTGGCAGGCGAACTCGCCCCACTCGCGTTGCCGTGCGCGCAGGAACGCGACGCCTCTGTCGATGGCAGCCTCGCAGGTGTTGATCATAATTGGTAGAGATCGAGGTTGGACTCCAGCCGTTGTGCGGCCTGTATCCGTTGCTGGAGCAGAAGGTTCATGCGGTTGCGCTTTTCAAGCTTGTAGGCAACCACTTCCGGAAAGACACCTCCCAGCACGCCAAAGGCAATCCCGTGCAGTACGTCGGAGAGTGCGACGTCGGCATCTGCATCATTGAGCGCCGATGTCACGCTGCTGCCGACCACGCCACCCGCCGCTCCCGACGTCGCCCCGGTGATCACGCTCTTGGTGGTCCCCTTCCAGGTTGCCGAGAACGCGGCCCGTTCAAGCCCGGTGCTGACTCCCGCTGTCACCAGGCTCCCGGCCAGGAACGATGTCCCGCCGGCGATAGCGTTCTTCCAGGCGGCGTCGCCGGGATCGTCACCCACCAGTGCCGCTTGTGCGGCCGACTGGGCGGAGGCAAGCGCAGCCTGCGTCACAACGCCCGCGGCGATCGCCGCAGCCGAGGCGAGCGTGACGCCCTCAACCAGTGCACCCGTCACCGCGCCCGCACCACCGCTCAGGCCGCCGCCGATGGTATTGAGCACCACGGTGCCAAAGAATACCCCTGCGGCCTCCGCGCCGCTGAGATCGTTCTGCACGATCGCTTCCGCGCCCTGCACGACACCGGTCACGAGCCCGACACCTGCACCGATCACCGCCATTGCCTCGATGACTTCCGCAGCCTCCGCGAGGAACGCCAGGATCAGCGGGATAAACGCGAAGCTGCCGTTCGGGTCCGACAGCAGCAAGGGATTGTTGCCCGCATACAGGTAGGGGCTGAGGTACTGCCGCTGCGGATCGGGCGACAGGAACCGCGCTTGCAGCGCGTCGTACAGCCGGGCGCGGAAGTCATAGAGTCCGGTCTCCTCCAGCTCGCGCGCCAGATACCGATAGCGCAGGAGGCCCGGATTCGAGCCGAGGGCGGTGCCATTGTCCAATCCATACGGCAGGTAGTCGAGTCCGGCGACCAGGTTCGCCGAAGGATCGAGAACCGCGCGAACGGAGCCGAGCCGGTCCCTCGACACGAAGTACTCGCTGCCGTCCTGCCGGAAGTGAACCAGCCCGGCAGGTCCGACGACATACTGACTGACCGACCCCGACGAACTGACTTCGACCAGTGCATCGTCGCCGGCACCGCGCAGGTAATAGAGCGTGCTCGCCGGGTTTCCACCCGCTGCGATCGCTTTCATGACACGGCGTCCGCGATGGCCATAGCGGATACTCAAGGTCGATTGCGTGCCAGCCGGGCCAACCACCGCTTGCAGCGGGAGGCCGCGGAAGCCATCCCACGAGAGCGCAAGACCGACGTCCGGGGTATCGCTGGAGATGCGGGCGTTCAGTTCGCCGGCGGCGTCATACTGGTACGTCCGCTGGCTTCCAGGCGCCTGCGTCGACTGCACCAGGTCTTTCGTCGCGCTCAGGTAGGCGTTGGTGGCCGCCCCGACTTGCCTGATATTGCCATTCGCGTCGTAGTTGTAGGCGCTTGCCGCCCCCGCATTGAACTGCGCCGATTGGACACGTCCCTGTGGATCGTAGGTATAGCTGGCCGTGGTCTGACCGCGGGATTCGCGTGGCGCGGTGATGGACTGGGTCGGCGAGCCATCGAAGTATCCAGGCGCCCCCTCGTTCGCCGGTGCATAAACCGTCGTTTCCGTGAACCCCGTACCGGCAGTGTCCGACAGCCACCCCGGTGGCGCATACTGCAGCGTTCGCGTTGCCCCCACTTGCTGGCCACCGGAAGAAAACATCGTTTCCGTGTCGGCCTTTCCGTTCTGGTCGTAGGTGTACGCGACGCACCGGTTGCCATCGACGCCGATCGACGTGACACGCCCGATCGAATCCAGCTCATACCGGGCCGTCAGCGCGCTCGGACCCGGGTACGCAATCTCGACGATTTCGCCTTGGTAGTTGAACGAGTAGTTCGTGACGTACGGGATTGCGTTGCCGGCAAACGCAATCGAATGCTGGATGACCTCTGCCCAGATATCGTAATAGAGGCATTCCGTCGCCGAGAATGGATCCGTCGTCCCCGGCACGGCGACCTCATTGGCACTGACGATCTTCGTCAGCTTGCCGGCCGCGATCATCGATGCTGGCGCATTTCCCTCGTTGACTTCGAAGTCGTACCCATACTGGTTGGATGGTGCCGCCACCGGAAAACCCTGGTCATCGATGTGTTGTGGGAGCGTACCGGGCCACGTCTGTATGCTGCACCCTTCCTCGACGACACGCGAGAGCGCATCGTACTTCCAGTACTTGATATAGGGCGAAGCCGCTGTCGCGCCCCGTGCATCCATCTGGAATCGCAGGCGCCCCGCCGAGTCATACATCGACCGCGTCTGCCCTTCATTGGCCCGGTTCGCTGTGATCGGGTTGCCGAGATAGTCATAGGTGAACGTATCGCTCCATCCCATCGGACTGGTGGTGGTGACGAGATTGGCGAATGCATCGAACTGTTGCCTGGTAGCGCTCCACTGCGGATTCGCAGCCCCCGGATTCGTCAGCACCGCCTTCGCGATGGTCGACTTTCGCTCGTCGGCCAGCTCGACGCCCGTCGTGCCATTCGGGTCGACCGTGGTGGCGTGCGTGTATTTGCCCGCTGCGTATCCCAGTGCACCGTTGTTTAGCCCATAGTAGAAGCGCGCCGTATGCGCGGGCACATTGCCCGGGTTGATGGCGTAGTCATTGCCGGGCAGACCCAGTTCAGCCTTGCGTCCGAGCGGAGAGTCCTCGTACCGCGTGCGCCAGTATGGATAGGCGCCCGACTGCGGATTGTCAGTCTTCACCAGCCCGGTGATTGTCATCGATGTCCAGTCGAAGCTCGCGAGGTCTGCTTCGTAGCCGCCCCAGGTCGCTGCCGTCGGCGTCAGCGTCGCGCCCTGGGTATGGATGGCGTCGCGTCCCAGCGCATCGTAGATCGTGGCCTTGGCGGTCCATTGATTTGGCGCCGCCTGCGTGCCGGAGACAACCAGTTCCTGCCGGATCCGGGCATCACCATCCAGATAGCTGATCTGCACCTCGTGACCTGCGAAAAAAAGCGCGTTGTCGAAGCCAATCGCGTCTGTCGCGAACAGCGCGAAGCTGCGCGCCGGCGGGGTCGGGGCACGATAGCTGAACACGCGGCCGCCATCGGCGAAGAACGCAATGTTCTTGTCCACCACCACCACCGTCCACTGCCGCGGAAACGCCACAACGTGAATCTTCGTGTTGTCCGATGACGAACGCACCAGGTAATAGACCAGTGCGCTGACGGCATCACTGACGCGCCATTGGGCATCGGCGACGACTGCCGTGACCGTAGACAGCGGCGCAAGCGGCAGTCCGGCGGCCGAAAAGAACGACGGAAAATCACTGGGCAGCACGCTGGCGTTCAGATTGGCGGCGTACGTGGCAAACGACACATCGAGCAAGGAGCGAACGCTCGCCGTTACCGCGGTATTCGACGCGCTATCCGTCAACGTCCAGGCCGCCGTCTGCGGACTCCATGCAATCTGGAACCCTGTGCTGATCTCGATGCCGGTGGCGGCCGTCACCGCGCCTGGCGGCATTGCACGCATCGACGCGCCGAAGGCATTGATGCCTGCCGCGGCCTTCGGATAACCGGTATAGGAAATGCTGTCTCGTGCGCCAGCGCTGTGGATCAGCTTCCCGCTTCCCGTTGACCATTTGGATTGGGCGGTGCTGCTCCAGTCCCCTTCGAAGATATCCCCGATGTTGAAGCGCTGATAGAAGGCGAACTCACGCGGCGTAATCGTGAGCATGGCGTTCGGATCCACCGCCGAGAACCTGCCGAGGTTTCCCCTGCGCGAGAGATAGGCGTCCGTGATCGTGCCGATCGATTCCTCGGCATCGATATAGGCAAGCAGTTCTTCGAAGTCGCCACGCACGGTTCGCGTCGTCCGGCTGGAACTCTCCATGGAGGCTGTCGTCACGAGCCACGACGGGCTATAGACGTTCGCTGTAAATCCCGCGCGGGACGGCGAGAAACGCAGATCGTCGATTTTGACTGCTGCCGCCTTGGTATTGGTCAGCGTCAGCGCGATGTTCTGCGGCGACGCATTGGCCGCCAGGTCGAACAACACGCAAAACGTCTGCCATGCACCTTCCGTGTCGGGAACCTCTGCCGTCACGGTTCCCGCTGCCGTGCCGCTAACGGTCCAGTTGGCGGTGCCCGGAAGCGCTCCGAATCCGGCAGGCGTCTTGAACCAGCAGGTGAGCACATATTGCCCGCCCGTGGTCTCCGTGACGGCCAGGGTCCGTGCCAGCGGCGACGAGTTGGCGACACCGGCCCCGCCCATGACCAGGGCGCGGGAGCCTGTGAACGAGTCTTCGGCCTGGATCGCGCCTGGCAGATTGGATGCGCTACCCGCGAGCGTCCACCCGCCCAGGTCCTCGTAGACCTCGAATCCGAGAGAGAGAACCTGCTGTTTCGTGACACTTGCGTTGCCCGCCACCGCAAGCACCAACTCCTGCGAGGTATCGGTGATCACCGAGTTGGAGCGCCCGTCCGTCGCCACATACTCGGCAATCTCCCCCCGGTTGTCGCGCGCGGTGATCTGCCACATCCTGCGCCATGCGAGGGGGTCGGGGTCGGAGGTGTTGTTCCAGTTGTCCGGCGTGAAGGCCGCGCTGGCCGACAGCGCACGGTACCGCCGGTAGGGTGCCCAGGCCGAACCTGGATTGGCGGTACTCCACGTGGTCGCTTCGACCTGCGTCACGGTGTTGCCCACGGTGACGGTCTTGAGGACCGACGGTGCAATCTGGTTGACTTCCGGCGCGGCCAGTGCCGGATATTTCTCATAGGCGAACGTATAGCTCTCCTGAACCTGGACAAGCTGGCCCAGCGTCCCATCGTAATATTGGGTCTGCTTGGTGCGCGGCTGGCCGTTTGCGTCGTTATAGATGAGCGTCGTGGGGACATCCAGTGGCGGCTGCGCCGGCAATGACATCGGATTGACGTCGAAAATGGTTTCCACGGACTGGCGCATCCGTACGTAACCGCCGATCAGATTGACGGTTGCTCCTGTCGAAGCGTTGACGGCGGTCCGGACGACGTCCCAGCTTCTGCTGGTACGCGCCACCTGATTGCCGTGGCTGTCGTAGCCGTCAACTTCGCGCAGCAAGCCGTTGAGCATCGAATACAGGGTGGTATCCGAATCCGGATGCGGACTCATGCCGTCGAAGTAGCGGTATATCGAATAGCCGAACGGCGCGGTGCCTGCCTGGGTCGTGCCCATCGCTGCCTTCACGCAGGAAAACTGTGTCGACAGGCCATAGGGACTGACTGTTCCGGTTGCCCCCGGAGGGTTGTAATCGAAGACGGAGCCCGATGTGACACCCATGCCATCCGTCACTTCGACCGACGACACCACGAAGCTGTACATCGGTCCGCGATACGACTGGAACAACACCCGGTGCAGCGTAATGCTGCTGGGCGTGTCGAATGACACGCCGGCGAACGTGGCGAAGGCAAAGGCTCCGGTAAGGTCCGTACCCGGCCCATCGTTGTTCGGGAAAATGCTGCCTTGCACTTGCACAGGATTCGCAGCCAGCACGCCGTTCTTCATCGTCCACACGAAGGAACTGCCGTCGGCCCGCCCATAGGCGAGAAACAGCGGCGCCTGGTTCGAGACCGACACGGCATCCAGCGGCAGCTGCTCATTCAGCAACCTGAGGTCGCCGGTTGGCATCTGCTGATAGATCAGGTTGCGCACCGTCACGTAGGGGGCGTTGATGGTCGGCGCAGCCGGCCCGCCGGATCCCGCGGCGACCGGGACTTGCGCGAACGTGCCCTGGTAGGCGTTGTAGACACCGATCACGCCATGGACCGAGCTGATGCCGACCGCCAGATCGTCCCCGAACGCAAACTGCGCAACGTCCGTGCCCGAACCGAATTGCCCGAGCGTGCCGGAATTCCAGTGGATGCCGTCAAACCGGCGCAGGTTGCCCACATTGCCGATCATGCTGCCGTCGGCCAGCGAAACCGCAACCGGCTCCAGCGTGCTCGCTGGAATATCCGTGCCGACGATCGGATTCGGCGACGGCAAAGCCTGGAAATGGATATCCCACGGATAGATGCGGACTTCGTAGTTGAAGGTCTCCTGAACCGAGTTCGCACTGGTGATGTATGTGGCCGTCGCGAAGGTATCGGAAAGACTCCAGGAGAGCTTCGGCAGGTCCTTCTGCCAGACATAGGCTGGAAGACTGTCGAGCGGAGGAAGATTGTCGTTCCACGCGAGCGTCGCCACATCGTAGTAGTAGAACGACAACGACAGCGGTGCGCCGGGCTGATACTGGCAAACCGTGAAGACGTTGTTGGCCGCGCCGAGCACCCATTCGCCGGCGAGTACCGTGGAGATATAAAGCGGATTGGACACCCACTGCTTCGCGCGCGGATTCCAGGTGTACCGGCAAAGCGCCGAGACACCCATGGCGGCGGCGACAACGAATCCACGGCCGGTTACCACCTGGTACGGCGCATCGGGCGCCAGCAGATCCGGCATCGCCAACTGAACGGCTTCCCATCGTCCGTACTGGCCGAAAGCGCGGCGTACCGCGTAGGTTTGCAGCACACCGTTCGTGCCGGCCCCGGTCAGGCGATATGAGACCGTGAAGTTCTCCTCCTGCAGATTGACCTGAAGCGAATCCAGGTCGAGGCTAAAGGGAAGATTCGTGACGACGGGCCTGGAGACCAGCCACTGACCGTTCCAGTCGTAGACGGCAACGGTCAGCTTGTTCGAGTTGACTTCGTCGTAGTAGGTGATGACCAGATAATCTGGCGCGAACCAGAAGCGCGGGACGCCTGCGATCCAGTCCGGATCCGAACTCTGCATCGTGCGGTCGAGGGAGGTACTGCGCACCGGCTGCCAGGTGTACCTGTAGGTTGCAACGCCGCCATCCGGAAAGGTGATGCTCTCGATCGCGCCGCGATGGACTACCGCCGCATTGTCCCCCGTCGCCAGCGAGCCATCGTAATACGTGAACTGCAAGCCGGGCAGTATCTTGCCATCGGCATTCACCGTGGTAATGCCGGCGAGATACCGCTTGTACAGGTAACGCGGATCACCCGGTGTCGCCGGATCGGCGAGATTTTGAACAAGGTAGGCAAGGCGGATGGTAAACAGGTCATGCACGACACCTGCGGTTTTCTGGCTGACCTCGATGCTGTCGAGGAACCGCGTTTCATAGCGGTCCTGGAAGCCGTAAGGCCCCGCCGGATTGGGACTGACGTGCGGCGCCTCGTATTCGCGGATCGTGTCGTTGTAGGTCTTGGCCGCGTAGTTGAACGTGACGATACGTCCCGCCGGATCGGTGATCCTTGTCAGATAAGAGGCGCGTGTAAAGTAGTTGCCGCCGGCGCCGCCGATCTGGATCGCATCGTCGGGGAACTGCGAGTAGCCGAACTGGATCTCGTCACCCCATTGATTGCGCACACGGGCAAGATTCCAGCTGATCGGGAAGTTGCTTTGCCCAAGCTGGACGCTGCTGTCGGTCCAGTTGCCGTCCGCCCCGCCCCACTTGATCGCATTGCGCAACGCTGCCGGGCTATCGCCCGCGGCAACGTCCGCGCCATAAATGCGAGTCAGGCCGGACGTATCCGTGATCTTCCAGATCTCTTTCTTCGGGTAGTAAAGAATGGTGGAGAAGTCGAAATCTTCCGCCTCGAAAGTCCACACATCGGCGGCCTGCGACGTCAGACGGAGCTGGCTTTGCGATCCGTCCGTGCTGCTGAGGTAGTACGCGTCGTCGAATGGCGAGACCGAGTGATGGATATCGAGCTGAATCATCTCGTAGGGCAGTTGCCAGCCCAGTCCGACGATCGACGTCGGACTTTCGAGATTCCATGTACTGACCTCCCAAACAATGTCGCTCTGGTAGTTCAGGCTGACATCCACCTCGAGTCCGCCGCGATTTGCAAGCGCAAGCAATGCCAGCGAGAGGGTCACGTCGCCGCGAAACAGATTGACGTTCTCCGAGATGCGTCCGATCGAACTGTCGAGCGTCTGGAACGTCCGTAGCTCCGGAACTGTCGATTCCTCCTCGACGCCGATGGGATTGGCTGATGTTTCGATGCTCATGGCGTCACCACCTGTCTGATCGGGGAATGCTCGGAGCCGGGTATCTCTGGTGCAGGTAAATATTGAGGCGGTGCGTGCCGCGACTGTCGCTTCCCAGCCCCAGGCAGCCGATATCGACGCGATGTTGCTCGAGCACTTCACTGCATCGGTCGAGCGGCCGTGGCGACAGGCCAAGCAGTGCGGCTTGCTCGTTGACACACTGCAGCGCATCGCGCAGGCCGAGACCTGCGTTCGCAATGCACACATCGGTCTTTACATCCGTCAGCGTGCCATCCACGACGTCGAACCCGGCGGAGAACGTGAGGGCGTTCAGGGGTATGCTCCTGTCGCCAAGTACCGCGGCGAGAAAGCGGGTCATCGCCGGGCTGGCAAGCCACGGCATGCCGAACGCATCGATCGGGACGGACTGCCGCAATCGCCAGTACAGCTTCGCCCGCGCGTGCGGCAGGCTCACCCCTTCCACACCCATGCCGAAGACTGCCGCATTCGGCTCAAGCCGGCCGATCAGCGCATGTGCCGTGTCGGCCGAGCCGAGCACGCAAGCGGCCCATCTCCGTGCCACGTCCCAGCGGTCCACCCGATGCGGCGCCCCCATATAGACTGCGGCGCCGCGCGAAGCGAGTCCCGCGGCGAGGCGGATCATGCCGGTCGGGTACTGGCGGAGCGCCGGCTCATCCTGGGGGATGACAGTCTTCACCGTCAGTTGAACCAGTTCCCGTAGTCCTTCAGCGCCTGTCGCGCGCAGTGTCGCCTCCAGTGCCGCCAGGCTCTTTCGCCATCGGACCAGCGGATCCGCTTCATGGAATGCCGGATCTGCGATAAGGCGGGCTTCCCAACGTGCCGGCCTCGCCGACAACAGCAACTGAAGCGGCGAGCCGTTGACGTTGAGATCGGAGCGCGGGTGCGAGGCTTCCGCATCGACCGGAGGATGATGGAGCAGTATCTCCGCGACCTGGCGCGCATGTACCGCTGCCTCCGGCAGAAGTGATGCCACCGCGCCGAACAGCCCGCGAAACACACGGTCCGTGTAACGCGCCATCGCAACCGCATCGGGCTCCGGCATGACCGTTGTCAGCTACGAGGCGGCACAACGGCAATGATGCCTATGTTGCCCATCGTGGCGCCCGGATTGCCCGGATTTCCACGCGCGCCTGCGGTCGTGCCCGGTGAACCCCGCTTGCCGTCGTGCCCGCCATATCCATGCGTTCCGGGCTCTCCGCCAGCACCGACGTTGCCGCCAAGGCCACCGATACCGCCTTGCCCGACAATGCCTGCCACCGGGTTGGTGGAAATCGTGCCGCCCCCCGTCAACGGGATGTTGATGGTGACTTTCTGCGCGTTGCCGCCATTCCCACCATTGCCACCATTCCCGCCGGCAGCGCCATTGGCGCCGTTCCCGCCGTTGCCCGCGCTGCAGCCAACGGCCTGGCATGAAGGCCCGTTACCGCCCTTGCCGCCATTTCCGCCATCGGCACCATCCCCTCCCGGACCGCCGTCCTGCCCGGGACCGCCTTGCGATGCCACGACGAGGAAACCTGTCAGGGTCGTGATATTGAGTTCCGCGGCCAGCGCGCCGAGGCCCTGGACACCGTTGGTGCCGTTCGTTCCAGCGTTGCCCATGGCACCATCGCCGCCGTTCTGTCCGTCTTGCATGCAATGCGAATCGCCCCACACGCACTTTCCTTCCTTTGCCTGTGGCGGCGTATTTCCCTGGGATTGTTTCGCGGGCTTGGGCGGCGGATCCTGAACCGCGCCCATGATTCCGATTCCATAGGTAGGCATATGACTCTCCCGTTCGATCCGTGCTGGCTGCTTAGCTGGCTACTTAATGTTTGGGGTCCACGTATTGCATCACCAGGTTCTGCACGTTAAGGGTGAAGTACGTGTTCTTCACCGTCAGCACGGAATCGCTGTAGAAATTCAGCGTTCCGCAATTCCAGACGGTGGGATCGGCACTGGGTCCGATCACGGTTTCCCCATGCGGCATCGTGGAGGTGCCCTCGGACACAAGGCGCACGTTCACCGGCAGCCCCCCATTTGCCGCCTTCACTTGCGACGAGGAAAGCTCGCCCTGCCCGTACAGGTACGATTCGATGTGTTCCGCAAGCGTCCTTGCTCTTCCCGCTGAACGCTGGCTGATATCGGCTTCGCGGTCCTGCAACTGTTGCGGGTTGCGCGGACGCACCAGGGCGCGGAGCTGCTCGATATCTGTCACCGTTACCGTGGAAGCCTGTGATCCGCGCGCCAGGAGGTGGGTTCGGCTATGCCCAAACTGCTCGCCGATGGCGAGGAATTCTTCCATTTGCTCGTTAGTCATTGCGTACGACTCCTTTGTCGCAACGTTGGGATAATTGACCGTGAGCCGGGTGCGACAGCCGGCTGGACCGGGTCATGCCGTGACTAACGCCAACTGGTCGAGCGCGATGGCCGGAATGGCGTTGTCGACATAACCAAGAAAGCGGCCGCCTGGCCGATCGCCAATCTTGTTGTGAAGGAAAAACCCGTCATCGATGGCGAACAGTTCCGGCCGCGCGCGTGGGGCGTCCTGATCGAGATAGCAGTGAAGCAGCTGCGCCTCTCCGGGAACCAGCACCATGTTCGCCGCGACGCGCGTCTGCCGGCTCTGGTTTGGTGGCGTGGCATGGACCAGCGCATGATCGTAGATAATCGCCTGCCCGGCGCGCAGCGGAACGTCCATCAGATACTTCTCCGCGATCGTCGCGGCATGCGTCACGAATGGATTCGGAAAATAGGGGCCGCGCAGAACGTCGACGATCCGGTGGCTGCCTTTGAAGATCGATTGCCCGCCGTTCGAGGCATCGGTGTCGATGAGAGGACACCAGACATTGACCGAGCGCATCAGGCGCTCATCGACAAAGGTCCAGTCCTGATGCAGGGAAACTTCGGTTTCCGGGCGGCTATGTTCCTTGACGACGAAATTTCCAACCACACAGCGATAATCGTCGAGGAACATTGCAAGACGATGACTCAGATATTCTTTTATTTTTTCGTCGACACGCGCGCGATATTCCGCGTCGTGACTGAACATCGTGGCGTGAAATCCGGGTCCGGAAGATGGCGCCTCATTCCAATAAAATCGCTGCAATGCGTGCGCTTCCTCTTCCGTCAGGAGTTGTGCGAGAACGGCCCCATCCCTGAGAAACGTTTCATTGTGCTCTGCCGATCTGAATACGCGTCTCATCTCGCACTCCCACGAAATCCCGCGTTGACTGGTGCTGCGATCAGCGCGCCAGAAACGCGCTGATCTTGTCAGGCAGAGTCACTATATGGTGCCAAAAGCAAAGCGCAACGTACGCCTTTCTAGATCAGATATGCGACGGCCTTACTTCGTTACATCGATGAAACAGTGCGCCGCAAGAACGAAGAGTCGACCGTTATCCGCCCTGGAATCGTGATCCGGTGTATCCGGCGCGGGCGTCGGTAAGGCAAGGGCACAGGGAATTGGAGAGTGCCCACAGTCAACTCGAAGCCCATGGACGGCCCCGTCTTGTCAGGCCTTCATTGGCAATGGGGCCGATGATTGAGATTGCCGCGGACTTGGGGGAACGTGGCGGATTTTTTGGGGCCTTCGCCGATTTGCGGGGATGGTGATGCATCGCGCTTTGGGCACTGCGGTGGCGCGAACGTGCTGATTGGAGACTCCCTCTTCCGCTTGCGGGAGAGGGGAGCAAACAGGCAGATGACATGCACACCAGCAATTTTTTATCCGGCCAGGCCCTTGTTCGGGTTGATCAAGTACTTCTCCCCCGTCGCACGCTTGTTGTAGACGGCGATCATCTCCAGGTCCAGCACCTCGGCCAGCGAGATCTCCTTCGCGTAGTGGCTGGCAAAGGTGGTCTTCAGCTCCGCCACCACGCGTTGCTTCAGCGCGTTGGCCCGCTCGCGCCCGATCTTCTGCAGGAACGGAAACAGCAGCCAGCCGCCCATGCCCCACGCCATGCCGAAGTTGCGGTTGAACTCGGTCGGGCTTGTGTCCAGGCCGCCGTAGAGGTAGACCTGCTTGTGGGTGGTCGAGCCATAGCGGCTGTATTCGCGGGCCGTCTTGTTCAAGGCCGCTTCCATGCAGGTGAGGATCTGGCCGCCGAGCTTGCCGCCGCCCGTGGCGTCGAACGCGATGGTTGCGCCAGTGGCGACGAGTGCCTCGGTGAGGTCCTGCATGAACGTGGGCGACGCGGCGTTGCAGACGTAGACCGCGCCTTGTGCCTTGAGCAGGTCCGCCTGCTCTTGCTTGCGCACGATGTTCACCAGCTTGATGCCGTCCTTGAGACAGATCTGATTGAGCATCTGGCCCAGGTTGGAGGCCGCGGCGGTGTGCACCAGGGCGCTATGTCCTTCGCGCCGCATGGTCTCGACCATGCCCAGTGCGGTGAGCGGGTTGACGAATGACGACGCGCCGTCGGCAGGCGTGGCGCCTTCCGGCAGGACCAGGCACTGGTCCGCGGGCATGCAGCGGTACTGCGAGTACATCGCGCCGCCGATGGCAGCCACGGTCTTGCCAATCAAGGCTTGCGCCGCAGGGGACGAGCCTGCATCGATGACCACGCCCGCGCCCTCATTGCCAACCGGCATGGACGCATCCAGGCGGCCCGCCATGCTGCGCATCGCGCCTTCCGGAACGCGCGCGGTGACGATGGGGCGCTCGGCCGTGCCGCTGGCCCTGGCAGTGCTCATGTCGGCCGCACCGAACAGCAGGCCGAGATCGGACGGGTTGAGGGGAGAGGCTTCAATGCGGATGAGCACTTCATCCGGGCCAGGGTTCGGCGTGTCGATGCTGGCTAGCGATAGCTCGAGTTCACCGCTGCTCTTGATTTGCGAACGAAGTTGAAGTGCGGTGCGCATTCGATGTCTCCTTGGTCTGTAGATTTGCGATGATTTGCGATGAGCGGGGCAGCAGCGTGGGGCTGTTTTCGTCAGCAGTCTGCAATGTAGCAAGTTCCTGCGAATCCCGTACTGGGCCGGAAATTCAGTCATGCATCGGCCGACTGGCGATCATGCATCGCGCCACATACTTACGAATCCCGGCCAACCCTCGTCTCGGTGCGCGTGCCGGTCTGGTCGTGCCAGCCGCCGCCCAGGGCCTTGTACAGGTTGACTTCACTGGAGAGTTGCTCGAGCCGGGCTTCGATCAGCAATTGTTGCGCGTTGTAAAGCGAGCGCTGCGCGTCCAGCACGGCAAGGTAGCTGTCGACACCCGTGCGGTAGCGCCGGTCGGCCAGGCCATAGGCGTCCTGGGCAGCTTCCACGAAACGGACCTGCGCCTGGAGCTGGCTGGTGTAGGTGCCCCGCGCCGCCAGCCCGTCGGCCACCTCGCGGAAGGCGGTCTGCACCGTTCGCTCGTACTGGGCGACGTTGACGTCCTTCTGGATGGTGGCGTAGTCCAGGCTGGCCCGCAGGCTGCCGGCGGTAAACAGCGGCAGATCGATGCGCGGCTGGAACAGCCACGTGCCGGAGCCGGCCCCGAACAGGCCGGAAAGCTGGCTGCTGGCGGTGCCCGCCGATGCGGTCAGGCTGATGCTGGGGAAGAAGGCCGCCCGCGCGGCGCCGATATCGGCGTTGGCGGAGCGCAGCCGGTGCTCGGCCGCGAGCACGTCCGGACGGTTCTGCAGCAGGTCTGAGGGCAGCCCGGCCGGCACATCGGCGAACAGCTTCTGCTCCAGCGCCAGGCCTTCCGGCAGGTCCGCTGGCAGGGTCGTGCCGAGCAGCAGCACCAGCGCATTCTCATCCTGGGCAACCAGCCGGGTGTAACGCGCAAGGCTCGCGCGGGCGGTTTCCACGGCGGTCTGCGCCTGGCGCAGGTCCAGCCGGGACGCGATCCCTTCCTCGTAACTGCGCCGGGTCAGGCCATAGCTGCGCTCATAGTTGGCCAGGGTTTCCCGGGTGAGCCGCAGCAGGGTTTCATCGGCGCGCTGGGTCAGGTAGGCGCTGGCAACGGCCGCCACCAGCGAGATCTGGGCGCTGCGGCGAGCCTCGCCGCTGGCGAAATACTGTTCGAGCGCGGCTTCGCTGAGGCTGCGCAGGCGGCCGAACAGGTCGATCTCCCACGCCGTGGTGCCCAGCGACACGCCGTACTGGCTGCTGATCAGGCGCTGCCCGGTGGCGGACAGGTCGGCGGGAATGCGCTGGCGCGTGCCCTGTGCGGCCGCGCCGATGGCGGGAAACAGGTCGGCGCGCTGGATGCGGTACTGTGCCCCGAACGCCTCCACGTTAAGGACGGCCACGCGCAGGTCACGGTTGTTCTCCAGCGCCAGTTCGATGAGACGGCGCAGGCGCGCATCGGCGAAGAATTCGCGCCAGCCCAGCTCCACCGCGGGCACCTGGCCGGCTTCGGCGGCGGCATCGGCGGGCAGGTAGGCCGGGCCCTGCGGGTACGCTGCCGCCACCGGCGAGGCCGGGCGCTCGTACCTGGGGATCAGGCTGCAGCCGGCCAGCATGGCCACGGCGGCAGCGCAGAGCACGGTTGTCTTCATTCCAGCGCGCCTTTTTCCACGGAGGCGTCATGCGGCTGCGGCCTGCGCTTGCGTCCGAACATGGAGGTGACAACGACAAAGAACAGCGGCACCCAGAAAATCGCCAGTACCGTGGCAGTGATCATGCCGCCGATCACGCCGGTGCCGATGGCGTGCTGGCTGCCGGCCCCGGCCCCGGTCGACACGGCCAGCGGGAACACGCCGAGCATGAAGGCCAGCGAAGTCATCACGATGGGGCGCAGGCGCAAGCGGCATGCCTCCACGGCGGCCTCGACCAGGCCCTTGCCCTGTTCGTATTCGCTCTTGGCGAATTCCACGATCAGGATGGCGTTCTTGGCTGACAGGCCGATGGTGGTCAGCAAACCCACCTGGAAGAAAACGTCATTCGACAAGCCGCGCCCCAGCGTGGCAAGCAGTGCGCCGATCACGCCGAGCGGCACCACCAGCATCACCGAGAACGGGATCGACCAGCTTTCGTACAGCGCGGCCAGGCACAGGAACACCACCAGCAGCGAGAGCGCATAGAGCGCCGGCGCCTGCGAGCCCGACAGCCGTTCCTCGTAGGACAGGCCGGTCCAGGCATAACCCACGCCTGGCGGCATCTGCTTCATGATCTGCTCGATCGCGTTCATGGCCTCGCCGGAACTGCGCCCGGGCGCGGGCTCGCCGAGCACTTCCACAGCGGCCACGCCGTTGTAGCGCTGCAGCTTGGGCGAGCCATAGCCCCACTTGCCGTCGGCAAAGGCTGAGAACGGCACCATTTCGCCCTTGTCGTTGCGCACAAACCATTTGTCGATATCGTCCGGGTTCATGCGGGAATCCGGGCGGCCCTGCACGTAGACGCGCTTGACCCGGCCGCGGTCGATAAAGTCGTTGACGTAGCTGGAACCCCAGGCGATCGACACCGTGCTGTTGATGTCGGCCAGCGAAACGCCGAGCGCGCGCGCCTTCTCGTCGTCGATCACCAACTGGTATTGCGGCTGGTCATTGAGGCCGTTGGGACGCACGCGCTGCAGCACCGGGCTTTGCGCGGCCAGCGCCAGGAACTTGTCACGCGCGTTCATCAGCGCCACGTGGCCAATGCCGGCCTGGTCCTGCAGGTAGAGGTCAAAGCCGGTGGCATTGCCCAGCTCCTGCACCGCGGGCGGGGCGAACGCGAACGACATCGAATCGCGAAAACTCATGAACTTGCGCTGTGCGCGCGCGGCCAGGTCGAATACGCTGGTGCTGTCCCCGCTGCGCTGCGCCCATGGCTTGAGCAGAATGAATGCCAGGCCCGAGTTCTGGCCGCGGCCGGCAAAGTTGAAGCCGTTGACGGTGAACAGCGATGCCACCACGCCGCCCTCTTCCTTGAGCAGGTATTCGCGCATCTGGTCGAGCACCTTCTGCGTGCGCTCGGCGGTGGCGCCGGCAGGCGTCTGCACCTGCGCGTACAGCACGCCCTGGTCTTCTTCGGGCAGGAATGAAGTGGGGATGCGCGTGAACAGGAAGCCCATCACCACCAGGATAGCCACGTAGATCAGCAGGAACGGCAGGCGGCGCTTCAGGATGCCCGACACGCTGCGTTCGTAGCGCTGGGTGGCCGCGCTGAACCTGCGGTTGAACCAGCCAAAGAAGCCACCCTTGTTCTCGCCATGATCGCCCTTTTCGATGGGCTGGAGCATGGTGGCGCACAGGGCCGGCGTCAGGATCAGCGCGACCAGCACCGACAGCACCATGGACGAGACAATGGTGATGGAGAACTGCCGGTAGATCACGCCGGTCGAGCCGCCGAAGAACGCCATCGGCAGGAACACCGCCGAGAGCACCATGGCAATGCCCACCAGCGCGCCCTGGATCTGGCCCATCGAGCGCCGCGTCGCCTCCCTGGGCGGGAGGCCTTCCTCGGCCATCACGCGTTCGACGTTCTCGACCACGACGATGGCGTCATCCACCAGCAGCCCGATGGCCAGCACCATGCCGAACATGGTCAGCGTGTTGATGGTGTAGCCGAACGCCGCCAGCACGCCAAAGGTGCCCAGCAGCACCACCGGCACGGCGATGGTGGGGATCAGCGTGGCGCGCACGTTCTGCAGGAACAGGTACATCACCAGGAACACCAGGACGATGGCTTCCATCAGCGTCTTCACCACTTCCTGGATGGAGCCTGCGATCACCGGCGAGGTGTCATACGGAAAGACCACCTTCATCCCGGGCGGGAAGAACGGCTCCAGCCCGTCCAGCGTCTTGCGGATGGCGCGCACGGTTTCCAGCGCGTTGGCCCCCGCGGCCAGCCGCACGGCAATGCCCGAGGCCGCCTGGCCGTTGTACTGCGCGTTGATGTTGTAGTCCTGCCCGCCCAGGCCCACCTCGGCCACGTCCTTCAGGCGTACCTGGGAGCCGTCCGGATTGACCTTGAGCAGGATGTTGCCGAACTGCTCGCTGGTCTGCAGCCGGGTCTTGCCGATCACGCTTGCGTTGAGCTGCTGGCCGCGCACCGCCGGCAGGCCGCCCAGCTGGCCCGAGGCAACCTGGACGTTCTGCGCCCTGATCGCGTTGCTCACGTCCAGCGGCGTGAGCTGGTAGCTGTTGAGCCGGGCCGGGTCCATCCATACCCGCATGGCATACTGCGCGCCGAACACCTGGAAGTCGCCCACGCCGTAGGTGCGCGACAGCGGGTCCTGGAGACTCGAGACAATGTAGTTCGACAGGTCTTCGCGCGCCACCTTGGGATCCGTGGAAACCAGGCCCACGATGACCAGGAAGTTGCGCACCGACTTGGTCACGCGGATGCCTTGCTGCTGCACTTCCTGCGGCAGCAGAGGCTGCGCCAGCGCCAGCTTGTTCTGCACCTGCACCTGGGCAATATCCGGATTGGTGCCCTGCTCGAAGGTCACCGTGATCGTCATGCTGCCGTCGGCGTTGCTTTCGGAGGAGATATAGCGCAGGCGGTCCAGGCCGTTGAGCTGCTGCTCGATCACCTGCACCACGGTGTCCTGCACCGTCTCGGCGGAGGCGCCGGGGTAGTTGACCGAGATGGCGATGGTGGGCGGCGCGATGGCCGGATACTGGCTGATGGGCAGCGCACGAATCGACAGCACGCCGGCCAGCATGATGACCAGGGCGATCACCCACGCGAAGATGGGCCGGTCGATAAAGAAGTTGGACATGGCGACTCCCTTGCCCGGACGGTGCGCTCAGCGCTTGGCCGCCGATGGAGCGGATGGAGCGGATGGTGCGGATGGTGCGGATGGTGCGGACGGGCCGGAGGCAGCAGCCACCGGCGCGCCCGCCCCGCTCCCGGCCTGGGCTACGCGCACTTTGGCCCCGGGCCGCACGAACTGCAGGCCCTCCACGATGACGCGGTCGCCGTCACTGAGGCCGTCGGACACCAGCCACTTGTCGCCAACGGCGCGCTCGGTGCGGATCTGGCGCAGTTCCACCTCGTCCCTGGCATTGACCACCAGCGCCGTCGCCTGGCCCTTGAGATCGCGCGTCACCCCCTGCTGCGGCACGAGCAGCGCATCGGTCTTGACGCCTTCACGCAGGCGGGCATGGACAAACATGCCCGGCAGCAGCTCATGGCGCGGGTTGGGAAACACCGCGCGCAGCGTCACCGAGCCGGTACCCTGGTCCACCGCCACTTCAGAGAACTCCAGGCGGCCGGTTTCGGGATAGCGGGTACCGTCTTCGAGCACCAGGCTGACCTGGGCCGCGTTGGTGCCGGCACTCTGCAGCGCACCATTGGCCAGTTCGCGGCGCAGCCGCAGCAGCGACGAAGATGGCTGGGTCACGTCGACGTAGATCGGGTCGAGCTGCTGCACCACTGACAGCGCGGCGGCCTGGCCGTTGGTGACCAGCGCGCCTTCGGTCACATTCGAGCGCCCGATGCGCCCGGAGATCGGCGCCAGCACCCTGGTATAGCGCAGGTTGATCTCGGCGCGGTCCACCGCGGCCTGCGCCTGCAGCCAGGCGGCCCTGGCCTCGTCATACTGCTGCTTGCTGACCGCCTCGTCACCGACCAGGCGCCCGTAGCGCTCCGCCAGCAGGCGGGTGGATTCCAGCGTCGCCCTCGCGCTCTTGTAGGTGGCCTCGTAGGTAGACGCGTCGATCTGGTACAGCTGCTGGCCCTGCGTGACGTCGCTGCCCTCCTTGAACAGGCGGCGCAGGATGATGCCGTCCACCTGCGGCCTGACTTCGGCAATGCGGTACGCCGTGGTGCGCCCCGGCAGCTGGGTATCCAGTGTCAGTTGCTCGGCCTTGAGCGTGACCACGCTCACTTGCGGTGGCGGCGAGGCCGCGGCCTCTTTCTTGTTGCCGCATCCGGCAAGCATTGACATGGCGATGGCCAGCGTGACCGAAACCCGGGCGCTGCAGCCGCGTGATCGTTGCATTGCGATGTCCCGCGTAGGAATGAAGCCGAGTCAGAATGTCGCCGGCGAACCGGTTGGCCGGCGAAGCGATCCAGGTGACGCACACGCCATGCCCGCAATGGGTCCAGCCGCAGCGCCAATTGCAGGCGCAGCCGACAAAGTCTAGCGCGACTCGACGAATTGGTTAGGCCGATTATCGGCGGCTCATATTTCAACCACTTACGTGGTGGCCTGACAGAACCAGGCTGGTACAGCAGCATGGCCGCACGGCAAAAACTACGCGATCCGAAAGAAACTCCACGCTCTGCCCCGTGGACCCTACTTCTTCACCATAATTGGAGTCAGGCTCCAAGGAGAATGTGATGAATCAGGCACCGCAAATGATTAAGGCTCCGTTGGCGCTGGTCAGCTGGCTGAGCGGAGTGATGGCAGGGATATTGGGCGCCAGTACCTGGTGGTTTGCTGCCGCGCCCCGCGTCAGGCCCCGGGCACGTTCGTTGCTCACCCACTCGTAACGCCTGCGCGACCTTGCACGCACCTCATCATCCACTGTCAACGCTGGAGCAGCGTTATCAAGGAGACACCAATCATGAAGCTGTACTACGCTCCCGGCGCGTGTTCGCTGGCGCCGCACATCGTCCTCCTCGAGGCCGGCCTTCCCTTCTCCACCGAGCGCGTCGACTTGCGCGCCCAGCCGCACACAACCGAGAGCGGCGTTGACTACAAGACCCTCAACGCCAAGGGCTATGTGCCGACGCTTGCGCTCGACAACGGCGATGTGCTGACTGAGGCGGCAGTGGTGGTCCAGTACATTGCCGACCAAGCGCCCGACAAGGGCCTCGCCCCCAAGTGCAATACGTTCGAGCGCTACCGCGTGCAGGAGTGGCTGAATTTCATTTCGGCCGAGTTACACAAGGGCTTCGGGCCATTCTGGAAACCGGACACGCCACAGGAACAGAAAGACGCGACGTGGGCGCGCCTGTCGCAGCGGTTCGACTGGCTGGCGCCGCAGCTTGCAGACAAGGACTATCTGATGGGCCAGTTCAGCATCGCGGACGCCTATCTGTTCACCATCCTCAGGTGGCCTGACCATTTCAAGCTGCCGCTTGACCGCTGGCCCGCGCTGCAAGCGTATCGGTCGAGAGTCGCGGCGCGTCCAGCGGTGCAGCAAGCATTGAAGGACGAGGGCATCGGCTAGCCTGCAGCGCCACCACCGTCTCGCCCGCGATCCTGGTCTCGGCGCACCCTTTGGGTCAGCAGCCACTCCGGCAAATCCGATGCTCAATCTGAAAGGCTTTTACATCCTCTTGTTCGCAGTCACTGCTGCGTTCGTCTGGATCCTGCTCCCCTTCTTCAGTGCGATTCTCTGGGGCACGATACTTGCGGTTCTGTTTCATCCGCTGCAGCGCAAGCTAACGGTGATATTCGGCAACCGAGAAAATCTCGCAGCCCTGGCCACCCTCCTTCTATGCTTGCTGATGGTCATCGTTCCGGTTTTCCTGTTGATTGCCACACTCGCACAGGAAGTCGCATTCGCCTACAGCCAGATCAAGTCGGGCCACTGGGATTTCGGTCTGTATTTCCGGACAGCGGTACAGGCCTTACCGACTTTCGCTCAGAACTGGCTGGCTGAAATCGGCTTGGCTGACGTGGCGGGGCTGCAAGCGAAACTGACCGAAGGCGCGGCCCGGATAAGTCAGTTCATGGCGGCCCAAGCTGTTTCGATTGGCCAGAACACGCTCCAGTTCGCCATCGGTTTCGGCGTCATGCTGTACCTGGTGTTTTTTCTGTTGCGGGATGGCACCGTCGTTTCGCACCGCATCCGGAGGGCGGTGCCGCTGGATGAAGCACACACTCGCAGGCTGATCGGCCGATTCACCAACGTCGTCCGCGCCACGGTCAAGGGTAATGTCGCAGTGGCCATTGTGCAGGGGGTTCTGGGCGGCTTGGCTTTCCTGCTGCTGGGCATCAACGGAGTATTGCTGTGGGGCACGCTGATGGCGTTCCTTTCCCTGCTGCCGGCTGTCGGCGCTGCGCTGGTCTGGGGTCCCACGGCAGTCTATTTCCTGCTGGCAGGCCCACTCTGGAAAGGGATCGCGCTCATCGCCATCGGAACCTTGGTGATCGGCGCGGTGGACAATTTGCTACGTCCTATCCTTGTTGGCAAGGACACCAAGTTGCCAGACTGGGTCGTCCTGATTTCGACATTGGGCGGAATGTCCGTCTTCGGCATCAACGGCTTTGTGATCGGCCCGCTGATTGCTGCATTGTTCATCTCCTGCTGGGATATTTCGGTGATTGAAGACCACGACGACTCGACATCGGGTTAGATCGGTCCGATTCTGCAAGCGGCCCCATTTTCGGTATCAAACGCCCATGGCGATAAGCCCGCAGGCCGCAAACGTGGCCGCAAGTCGCAGCCGGGGGAATTGCCGCGCCAGCAAATGCGAAAAAATTAATAATGATATATTTTCACGACCAACGATTATCCAATCGTTGAATCTAATTGGCCCGGAAAAAACTCCTTGCTCTGCCCCGCATCGACCGCCCGCTGCAGCCAGTCGGGCATCTCGCCCTGCCCGTCCCAGCGCTGCCCCGCCGCAGCCATCGGCCACTATTGCTGCGTAAGCATCAGGTTCAGGTTCTGCACTGCGGCGCCGGATGCGCCTTTGCCAAGATTGTCGAAAACCGCGGACAGCAGGACGTGCCCGTGTTCCATGTTAGGAAATACGCTCAAGTGCATGTCGTTCGTACCGTTCAGCATTTGCGGATCCAGGTGCTTTAAAACGCACGATTCGTGCAGCGGCAAGACACATACGTGGGCCGTCTCAGCATAGTGGCGTGCGAGGCATGCGTGTAACGTGGCGCCATCCACGTCGGGTGCAAGCAGCCGCAACTCCAAGGGCACCGTCAGCACGATGCCCTGGCGGAACGCACCATAGGCGGGAACGAAGATGGGACGCTGCGCGAGCCCGGCGTGCTGCTGGATCTCCGGGGGGTGCTTGTGCGCGAGTTCCAGGCCATACACCTGGAATGCCGGCGCGCTGACGGCATCCGGCTCCTCAAACTCCTTTACGCCGGCACGCCCGCGTCCGGAGTAGCCGGACACCGCATGAATGCTGACCGGGTAGCTGGCTGGGACAAGCCCGGCCTGCACCAGGGGACGCAGCAGGCCAATCGCACCGGTCGGATAGCAGCCGGGATTGGTGACCCGTCGCGCGTTCGCAATGCGCGCGGCCTGTCCCGGTGCCATTTCCGGAAAGCCATAGGTCCAGTCCGGATGCGTGCGGTGGGCTGAACTTGCGTCGATCACCCTGACGGCGGGATTGACGATGGTGTCCACCGCCTCGCGTGCGGCGGCATCGGGCAAACAGAGGATGGCGATGTCGCAGGCATTGATGGCTTCCGCACGACGCCGTGGGTCCTTGCGTTCCGACGCGGCAAGCGTGAACAGGCTGAGGTCGGTCCGGCCGCGCAGCCGTTCGTGGATTTGCAACCCGGTGGTGCCTTGGTCGCCGTCGATGAAAACCAGGGGAGAGCTCATGCGAGGAATACTCCGGTGACTGAAGGGGGTAACACATCGAAGGAGCCCCAATCTTCCATGGACCACTAGAATAGGGAAAGTTGAATTTCACAACCTTGACATTCAGTTTTCCCGAATCTGGAGCCGACATGCGAGAGATCAGCCTGGACCGCCTGCGCACGCTGGTCGCCATTACCGACCGTGGCTCATTCGCCGAGGCGGCGCGTGCATTGCACCTTGCGCCGCCCACGGTCAGCCTCCACATCGCTGAACTGGAACACCGCATCGGAGCACCGCTCCTGTCGAGAAAACGCGGACAGGTAAAGCCGTCGGCGATCGGAGAGGCGCTGGTGGAGCGCGCGCGTCGACTGCTGGCCGATGCGGGGCAAGCGTTAGACGATATTCAACGCCAGGTGCAGGGGCTCGAAGGACGCGCGCGGCTCGGTGCGTCGACTGGCGTGATCGCGCACCTGTTGCCGCAAGCGCTTGAGGTGCTGCGCCAGCACCATCCCGCTATCGACATTCAGATTGCAGTACTCACTTCGCATGAAACGCTCTCCCGACTGGCGGATGGAACGCTGGATGTTGGGCTGGTCGCACTGCCTCAGCCCCCGGTGGCTGGACTCGTGATAAAGCCCTGGCGCCGCGACCCCGTGATGGCCTTCGTGCCGGCGCATTGGCAGTGCCCGGCCCGCGTCACGCCGGAATGGCTCGCCGCCCAGCCTCTGATTCTCAATGACGCGACCACGCGCCTCTCGCGTCAGACTGCGGAGTGGTTCGCGGCCGCGGGACACCATCCCGCACCACGCATTCAGCTCAACTACAACGACGCGATCAAGAGTCTGGTCGCGGCGGGTTACGGCGCGGCGCTGTTGCCCCACGAGACTACCACGCCATTGCCGGACAAGCGCATCGTCATGCGTCCGCTGCGCCCGGCGTTATGGCGTCGGCTCGGCATCGCACATCGTGCGGGGTACGTTGAACGCTCTACCCAACACGTACTGGATGTGCTGTGGGATCTGCGATTGGTGTAGTAGTTGCCGTCGCAGCTTCGGTTCGTTCTCGCTGGGACGGTAGCCATATTGCACGCCACGGCGAATGAATGGCCGGTTTGTAGAAATTTGATTGACCGAAATGGGTCGAGGCCGTGTGGAAACGTCTCTCGAATCGCACCAATGCAAGTCCCCTCCGGGGCGTGGCCTGCCTTATCGAATTTTCGGCCAATCCGGTCGTGGGATGACGTCGAAGCGGTGCGAACAGCGCTAATAGTCCCCTGAGGGCGATCCTCAGCCCGTTCTTTGAGCCCAAATGGGTGCTTACGCCCCCGCCAGGCGCATGGCCTTCATTGTTTTCGAGGATTGTGCTACGAAAGGTAGATAGCACGTTTGAGATTCGGGACGATCAACTCGTATTACCCGGAGTATTTCTAAAAACTACGCCAGAGCCGTGGCATACGGTGCAGCCGTTCTTCAGGCAAAGTAAGGCCACAGTGGACGAAGGGCGAGCGACACATCGAAGCTGACAAGGTACAGTAACTGTGCGTTGTGCGCGAAGGCTTGCGTCAACCCGAGTCTCAGCGTGGTTTCGCGTTCCCTGGCCACCTAAACGATCACGGACGACAAGCGCAACGTTATCGAACCTTATCGCCGCGCCTTGGTCCGGTCGGCAAGGACCCGAGCGGCTGACGGAGGTCGCTTCCCGGCCATGAACGGTCCGTCGGGATCAATTCACGAAAGGCGGTTCACGAGGGAAGAGCCGCCTTTCGACAGGCAGCCGACCGCTACGCCATCCGTGCGATCAGATCGTGTTCTTCATCGAAACTACAGGAGTTTCTTCTATCAACTATGAATACCGACGTGCCAAAGCTGGACGCAGAAAGCGTGCTTGTTAGGTGCATTCCTCAAACAATGGCGCTAGTTGCTCGGCTGCAGTAGCGAGCAAGGGTACGTACCCTGCTCGAGCATGTTTCGCGGTGACAGGAATTGGCAAGGCTATGCCCAGTGATGCGGTCACCCTTCCGTTTCGGCTTCGCACTGGCACTGCCAACGACGCCGCTGGGGAGTCTGACGAGTTCCTCAGCACAAAGCCAATCCTGCGTGTCTCCTCAAGTTCGGCAACTGTCGCGTCATTCTGCAAGACTGCTCGAAGAACCGCGGCAAGCTCCTTTGACGACAGGTCGGCCAGGAGTACCATGCCCCACGCTGATTGGTGTAAAGGAATTCTTGACCCAACGTCGCAAGGCATCGCAAACGACGGTGCGGAAGCACGTCCGACGCAAAGCGAAGAAATTCCATCTCGCACCATCACGCTACAATTCAGCCCGGTTTCATCTCGCAGACGATTCAAGATCCGTTGAGTCAGCTCCGATGGACTGAGTACTGCAAGCTGGTCAAATCCCAGCCGCAACACACCTAGACTTAAGCGATATGCGGCCTCACCCTCAACTCGCTCAACGCAGCCTTGCGCCTCTAAAGTTGCAAGCAAGCGAAACACAGTGGTCCGTGAGAGCCCAAGCCGTCGAGAGAGTTCTGCTCCCGTGAGTGTTTTCGTTTCTCGATTGAATTGGGCCAACAGCCGCAAGCCCCGCGTGAGGGCAGGCACGTTGCCCTTCTCTATGTTCCCGCGCTCGATGTCTGTGAAACCGGTCATACTTGGTTACTTAAATCACTCCCCCGCGTGCTCATTGCGAGGTTGCTACTTCAATATTCACCGGGTCAGCCATCTTCAGCGCAGGCAGCGCACAACGTAGAGAAACCCAATAAAGCCGGGTCGCAATCGCTGAAAATGGAATGGCCGGGGGGCTGCCTGTGGACGTAAAAGAAGGCGCAGGCGAGCGCAGTGCCAGCTCGGTTTTCCCGACCAGATGCGGGCTGAATGCGCGACCCGAATCCACTCGCCTCGGTGTGCCCGAACTGTATGCTCACCGCGCCTGCGCCGTGCCCTTGATCAGAAGATGTGCTTGATGCCGACCATGGTTCCGAACTGGTTGGCACCCGGCTTCGGACTCGAGCCAGGCGCGCCGCCGCTGACCGACATAGCGAGCTGCCCCCCGTTGTCGATAAAGCCGGCGGTGGCATACACCGATGTCCGCTTGCTGAAGCTGTACATGCCTCGCAGCGCGAACAGTGTCGCCTTGTTATCGCTCCCGTGGTACTTCAGGTAGTACACCTGTCCGGCCAGCGTGAAGGCCGGCGTGATGTCGTAGGCCACGCCGCCATAGTAAAGATCGCTGACCGGCGTGGGGCTGCCCTCGTTGTCGCGGCGGATCCAACCTGCTCCCACCTTGGCGCGTTCGAGGATCATGTAACCGCTGAGCGACAGACGGTCATCGGTCAGATTGCTGTTGGTGAGTCCGCCAAAGGCGCCTGGACCTCCGCGTAGCGAATCATAGGCAGCGTTCACACCCCACGTCTTCGTGCTGTAGCCGATTAGTGCGGACCATTCGCGGCAGGCCTTCTTGTCAGCCGGGTTCTCACCGGCGCAGTTGGTGCCGGCCGGGCTCGGGCCGGCATTGACTGCATCGCGACCCAGGCTGTACGTCCCGCCGATGGTCAGGCCGCCAAAGGTGCCCTTGTAGGCCACGGCGTTATCGGCGCGGCTGTTGGGCAGGTAGCTATCGAGCGAACCCGAGCCGTACACGTTGGGACCCAAGATATCGCTGTCGAGCGTTGCCCAGAACAGCATTGTGTACTGGCGGCCGAAGGAAACTTGACCGTACTGATTGCTCAGGCCGACCAGTGCCTGCCGGCCAAAAAGTCGGCCGCCTTGGTTGGAAACGCCGGAGTCAGGCGAGAAACCCGATTCCAATACGAAGATGCTCTTCAGGCCCCCACCCAGGTCTTCGGTACCACGCAGGCCCCAGCGCGACGGGACCGTCGCAGTCTGGTTGGGCATGCGCACCAGGCCCTGACCATTGGCGCCAACATTGCTCACGTATTCGACACCGGTGTCGACAACACCATACAGCGTGACGGACTGCGCCGAGGCTAACAAGGGTACAACTGCAAGCACTCCGGCTGAGGCTGCAGCAAATCGTGCATATTTCATCTATTGTCTCCCATTTTGTTCTTTTGGTTCGCTGCGATACGGCCACCAGAGACCTGCCCCGATGCACTGCCCAAGGGGCTCAAGGCTTGAAATGGCCTCTCCTTCCTACCAGTCAGGTTATTGCCTTCTCACCGGTAGCAGTGCGGCAGGATTAGGCCTCGAGCCTCTGATAGGCGTGCTCTCACGTGCCAGGTGGCGTAGTCCACGTGGTCGCACAGCGCGCGATTCGGCATGCTCGCCGGCATCACTGCGCCAGGCCCTGGTGCCGGAACGATCGGTCGTTGGACGGGCCTGGTCGTCCGAGCGCCGGAACTCTGCAAAGACGCGCGTGCGCCCAGCAGGCCAGCCCGGTCCTAATTGAGTACGTGCGTCCGGGCGTGTGATTCAGCAGGCCGTACGGCGATCACGCGGATTGCGGTAACGCTTCGACCTGCGAGCGTGCGGCCTGCTCCATCATTCGTCGCACGCGCGACAGACCGATGTCGTGCTGGTACAGGTGTTCACGTGAGCGAGCATTCTTGACCAATGATTCAATTACGATGCGGTCTTGCTCGAGCACGTCCCAGTGCAGGCCTTCAAGGCGGTTGCGATAGAGAAAGCGCCACGTATCCCGCTCGAACCCGTCGCTCTTCTTGATGCGCCAGAAATAGACCTGGCAATTCTTCTCATCAACGGGCGTCACGAATCCAATGATGAAGAACTCGCCTCCGCCATAGCGCTTGCGATATGGCACGGTGAGACGTACCCACATTGTCGAGGTATGTCCGAACTCCACCCAGTCGAAGTTGACACCTTTCTGTCCCACCTTCTCGAAGATCAGACCGTGTTCAGTCGGCTTCACGGCCATCTCTGCCTGCTTGTCCCCTTCTGCCATGGAGTGCGACACCGCGTGAAGGTAGGATCCGTGCATGAGATCCATGACGTTGTCGATGGCATAGCGATAGTTGCACTTCCAGTTCTGCATGCACAGGAAACCGGAGCAGTCATCGACGAACATTTCATCCGGCACGTGAAACTCGGCGGGCGGCACACTTTCGTCGTCAGCGAACCACAGGAAGATCGCACCATGGCGCTCGATAGCCGGATAGCTCTTCAAGCATTTCTTCCCTGTGAAGTTGCACTCCTTCATGGCCGGCACATCGGCGACGATGCCAGCGCCGTCCACCTGTACACCGTGATACCAGCAGGCGAGGCGGTCTCCCAGGTTCCACCCCAACGACAGACGAGCGCCGCGGTGCGGGCAACGATCCTCGACCGCGCGTACATTGCCTCCGCCGTCGCGCCAGACAACGATCTCCTCAGACAGGCGGGTGATGCCAACTGGAGCATTGCTCACCATATAGCTGGGCAGAACCGGATACCAAAGCTGCTTCAGGCCGCGTTCGACACGATCCTTTGCCGTCTCCTGATTACTCATTTCGTTCTCTCTATCTTTGTGATTACATGTACCGTGGAAATTCACTTGCCCAGCGCCCGCATCTCCGCCACCAGCGCCTGGACGGTCCATGCATCGCCAGAGCGCTGCCGGAAGCCGTGCGTCGAAAAGCTCTCCACCATGTCCTCTGGCGAGCGGGCACCCGCTTCAAAGGCAATTTCCAACGCGTCAGCGAGTGCGTTCTCGTAGTCCGACGGTGCCGCGTCACGCGTCTGCCACCGGATGTTGATGCCCTCGCCGGGCTGCTCGACGTAGCCCTTTCCGGCAGTGTTGTTTGGAATCGGCTTGCGCCAACGGACCAAGTACGGGTTGGCCGGATCTTCATACTGCATGGGGAACCACCTTCTCTGAAGTTGCATCCGTTAGCCCAATCCTCGTGATGTGCCAGACGGAGAGCAGTTGTGGGGTCATCTACTTAATTCCTACTATTGGGAATTAAGGTCAGAGTAGTTCCACTCGGCTCGCTTGTCAAGTTGAGCGAGGGTCAGCCGCCTACAGCGAAAGAACAGAGGGAAAATACGCGGCGCGGTGGGTACGACGCGCCGCTAGTGCGATGCCTTTAGCAAATTCAGGCTGCTAACCCGCGGACCAGCAAGCCGGTGGCAAAGTCCAGATATTGTTCCGTGTACGCATCCTCGCCGGCTTCGTCCTCAAAGAGAATCGTCAGCAGCGGCTTGGCATCCATGAAGAACGTGCACATGCCCAGGATCGCGACATGGAGCAACCGCGCGTCGACGGCGCGCAGCGCTGGGTCGCCAGCAACGGGCTCCAACAGGGCTTCACTGAGCGCAAGACCCCGATTAGCAACCGACCGCAAACCGTCCCTTCCACGCTCGCCGTCCTCGTCCTTATAAATTTCTTCCATGACCAACTGGAAGAATCGCGGATTCTCCTGCAGGACTGCCAACAGCAGGCTAAGGCGCTTACGTACCCGCTCCTTGAGCGGCACCTTCTCCGTGAGCATGATCCGGCTTCGCTCCTGCACCTCCTCCATCAGGTGCTCGGTAGCGGCGCGGAGCAAGCCCTTCTTGTTGCCGAAGTAGTAGCGAATCAGGGCAGGATCGACGTTCGCCTGCTGGGCAACCTCCACCACGGTCAACTCCAAAGGGCTTCTATCTCGCAGCAGTTGCACTGCGGCTTCGATGATTGCTCCAGTTCCCACCGTCCCGCTTTCAAACGGTCGGCCGGCTGACCGCTTCCGCGGCTTCCTGACCTTTGTTGCTTTGGTAACCATATCCGTCAACGCCACTTGTAGTATTCCGCTAGTGTAGCCGCGATCACCCTTGCGAGGCCTGCGAGCCGTACTCCGCTCCCTTCTCCCGCTCCTGCCGCAACGTGCTCAATACATCAATTGTGGCCGGGCAACCTGGAGCTTTCGCTATCGCCAGGGACCCGCGGCAGTCGGAACTTGGCGAGCCGCGCAGCAAACCTCGGGTAAACTATATTCCTACAAATAGGAATTAATCGGCTATGCTTCGTCCACTCAGATGCTCGCCCGATCTTTCGGATCCGTGAGACGCCCCCTGAACACTGCTCACCAGACTGAGGACGATTCGATGAACGTTGCAAAACGAAGATTTTTCACCCAATGCGCCCTCGGCGCCGCCTTGCTCCTTGGCAACGGTGCCGTCGCTTGGGCCCAGCCATACCCAAGCAAGCCAGTAACCATTGTGGTCGCATACCCTCCTGGTGGCGAAGTTGACGTCCTGGCTAGATTGATCGCCGAGAAGCTATCCGCCCGCCTGCATCAGCCCGTGATTGTCGAAAACCGCAATGGTGCTGCCGGCACGATCGGAAGTGCGTATGTTGCGAAGGCCCCACCCGATGGCTACACCCTATTGGCCGCACCCAACACGCTCCTGACCGCACCATTGGTGCTGAAACCGGGAAGCGGGGCGAAATACGATCCATTGAAGGACTTCACCCCGATTGTTCAGCTCTGCAACCAATCTCTCTTCGTGGTGGTCAACAAGGGCGTGAATGTAAAACGCATGCCCGAGTTGATTGCAAAAGTGAAGAAGGGGGAGGTCACTACCTTCGCCAGTCCAGGCAACGGGTCGCCAATGCATATCCTTGGTGAACTTTTAAACAAGTCGGCTGGAGTGAAACTGACTCAGGTTCCTTATCGCGGCACAGCACCTGCACTTGCCGACGTACTTGGGGGGCAAGTGCCGATGATGTTTTCGACCCTCCAGGCTGTTGCACAGTACATGCCATCCGGTAGTCTGGTTCCCCTTGCTGTCGCTGACACAAAACGGTCTCCATTCGCATCATCGGTCCCGACGCTCGCTGAGTCGGGGCTCAAAAACGCGGAGATGGGCACCTGGCAAGGCCTTCTCGGACCACGTGGTATGCCGTCCGATCTGGTCCTCACCATCAACCGGCATGTCAACGAAGTTCTACGGATGCCGGAGGTTGTGGACCGCATGGGGACGCTGGCAATGACGCCTGTTGGCGGAGAGCCCGGATCCTTTGCGAAGACACTTGCCTCAAACTTCGAGCGATACAAGAGCTTAGTCGAGGAGTTCGCAATCCAGCCCGACTAGCATGTCGGAATCGCTTCCTCACGCTGCCATGGCGGTTTGAAGACCTTCAAGCTATCCGCCGACAGCGCCAAACTGCCGGCGGATAGCCTGGGTTGAAGCATGTGACGATAGTTTGCTGAGGGCTGACGGACGCCAATTGGTCACCGACTCGGAACTTCTATCAGGCAGGGCCAAGCGTCCTATAAGAGTTGGCTATGCAATCGCCGTCTGTTGGGTTGGATGACCGCTCATCGGCTGAACCGGCTGCCCGCCTCGAAGCAGTCGGATGTCTCAGGCGGGTCGGGGCCAGCCGCTGGCCGCAGCCAAGCTCGGCCGGCTGTGACGATGGCGAGGCGCTCTGCGGTGGGGGCGCTATCGGGAAACCCAAAAATCGCGATGCCTTAGCCGGGCCGTTCGCGACCATCTACGGCTGTTGGCCCATGCCGCAACGCTGACGTTGAAAGCATAAGCGTCTTACCCTTATCGGACGTCTGTGCGGAAGTGCACTGACGGTGGCGAAACTTCTCAATAACTTCGTCAACGTTGAAAGCCCGCATCGCGCGGCAAAGCACCGGAGGCGATTTTGGCATCACTACTTTATGATGCCGGTTGGGCCGGCGGCCTGATGGTTGCAGTGGGATTATTCACAAGTATCCTGATCGCCCTGGAACTCGGACGACTGGTGTGGCGATGGCAGGTTGCCTCCGGTCGCGAACCGGAGACAACGGGCGTCGGTGTGGTCGCAAGCGCGATATTCGCATTGCTTGGGCTACTGATTGCCTTCACCTTTTCCGGGGCGGCAAGCCGCTTTGATATGCGGCGTACGCTAATCATCCAGGAAGCCAACGACATTGGCACTGCTTACCTGCGCCTGGATCTGCTGCCGCAGCCTGCACGTGGGGAGTTGCAGGAGATATTCAGGCAGTATTTGGATGCCCGGCTTGACGCTTATCGATCCGTCCCCGATCGCAAACGCGTCGAGGCCGCCCTGAAACGTTCGGACGAGCTGCGCGAACGCCTCTGGACAAGATCCGTATTGGAGTCCCAGCGAACCGCTAGTACGGCGGCCACCATGCTTCTGTTGCCAGCGCTCAATACAGCATTCGATACGGCATCGACCCGCCTTGCCTCAACAAAGGAACATCCGCCCGGTGTCATCTTCGGCATGCTTTTCGCGCTTTGCTGGGTTGGGGCATTGTTCGCGGGCTATGGTATGGCCAGCCGCGGCCCTCGGAACTGGTTTCACGCGCTTTTCTTCGTGGCCTCGTTGACGGTGACACTCTCTGTTATCGTCGACTTGGAGTTTCCGCGGCTAGGCCTGATCCGCGTTGATGCTTTCGACGAGATGTTGCAGGAGGTCCGCAATGGATTGCGATGAAATACAGCAACTCGGCAGCGCCAAGAAATAGGTTGAGTGACACCTGGATGCGCTCGAGCGTCCCGGGCTGACGCTACACCAAGTCAACGCGCGGCGGAAAGCAATCCACCCCATGCCCTGACCCTGCCGACCACAACAAATGCCCGTGGCAGCGATGAGGCTTGGCAGGGCCACCCTATCACGACTATCGCTGCCCGAATGACGTTATCTGCCGCGCGCAGCGTGAGGCAGGTCCCAGAACGCATGTGCGGGGCGGAGGCAGGACGATTTGACACGATCAGCCATTGCAGTGCCCGTGGAGCTGACGATGAGCGAACACGAATACGAAATTCAATTTCCAAATCAAATGGTTAGGCTATTTTTGGCGTAAATTTCACGAATTCCGGCCCGACCGCGGCTTGGATGAAGAAGCGTCGCATCACTGCCCACAGCCGGGTGCCGGTGATATAGGTGGAGCTGTCCGGCTCCAAGCTGGCGATTAGGGGCGCCCTCGGATCCCAACGAGCTGCCTTCACCGGCAATCCGAACTGGACCAGATACTGATCGAGCGCCGTGCGTGCAAGTGGTGGTGACGTCACCTTACCAGGCCGCCCACCTTTGCCGACCAGGTGCAGCCAACGGTCGTTGCGCTCAGCCGTGTGGATATCGACCAGCACGGGACCAACCAACTTCGGCGGCCCGAAAACCGGTCGCGTAGGCGAAATCGAAAATGAAGCGCAGGCGCCGCGCGGCGACCGCGTTCCAGCAATACGACCATTCCAAAGCCATCGGCAATGGTCCGCACCAGCAGCCATTCGCCCTCGCTAAAGCCGCGTGCGGAATCGATTGCCGCGACCTGCGTGCGGCCGCGGACTTTGATTTTCGATATGCGAAACCGCCTAGGTACACACACTGTTTCGATATGCGAAATCTTGCTGCGGCGTCGTGCGCTCGCCCTCTATCGTGGAATGCACGCCGGTTGCCGGCACACCGAACAGGAAAGGAGGAGGGCCATGACATTGCGGAGCGTCTTGCGGGTGGGTATCGCGGCAGGAGTTCTGCTTTGCGGCGCAGCGTTCGCCCAAGGCTATCCGGCACACCCAGTGCGGATGGTCTCACCATATGGCCCGGGCGGCTCCAACGACATCTCGGCCCGCATCATTGCCGAGGGCTTGACACAGCGACTGCGTCAGCAGTTCGTCGTGGAGAACAAGCCGGGTGCAGCAACGCGCCTGGCTAACGAGCAGGTGGCTGCGGCATCACCCGACGGCTACACACTGCTCTATGCCGCGGCGCCCTTTGCCATCAACGAGGCCGCCGGCATCAAGGCACGCTACGACGTCCGCAAGGGCTTCCAGCCGATCGCCCTCTGTGTGGTTGCTCCGGTCTTCCTGGTGGTCAATGCGGATTCGCCCATCAGGACGCTGGACGATTTTGTCCGTTTTGCGCGCGGGAAGAAGGAAGGCGTGACGTTCGCGTCGCCGGGGGTCGGGGCCGCCCCGCACTTGACCAGCGAACTCTTCGCCGCCAAAGCCGGTTTCAAGGTTCTAAACGTCCAATACCGGGGCGACGCCACCGCCTATACGGAATTGCTCGCGGGCCGCGCCGACGCGACGCTGACCGCAATTTCCACCGCGCTGCCCCACATCAAGGCCGGCAAGCTGCGCGTACTGGCCGTCGCCTCCAACGAGCGCTCGAGCGTCTTTCCCGATGCGAAGACGTTTAACGAGCAGGGGTTCCCGGGCATCGTGGGCTACGGCTGGTTTGGCCTGCTTGCGCCGGCAGGCACGCCGCCTGCCGTTGTGTCGCAGCTAAACCGGGCGGTACAGGAGGTGCTGGCTGACAGCGCCCGGCGCGACCGGCTACTGGCACTTGGCCTGCAGCCGCAGGGCGGAACTGGTGAGACGTTTGGACGCTTCATCAGGGCGGAAGTCGAAAAGTGGTCGGAGGTGATCCGCAGCGCGGGCATCGCACTCGAATAAATGTCACCCCAGGAGACAGGCAAATGAGCAATAACGACATTCTGATGTCGAAGCCGACGCTGATCCGGCACACGGACGGCGTCTACACGGTCGGCGGCCAAGGCAACTCGGTCGTGGCCGACCTTGGCGACCGGCTGCTGCTGGTCGACGCCGGCCCGGGCGGCCCGCTCACCGACACCATGATTGCCGAGGTGCGTGCGGTGCTGGAGCAGCCCCTCGCGTATATCGTCTACAGCCACGGCCATATGGGCTACAACAATGGCGTGAGGCAATGGCTGGACGATGCCGCCGCCCGCGGTCATGCGTCCCCGGAACTGGTCGCCCACGCCAAGGTCGCCGACCGCTACCGCCGCTATCGCGAGACGGCCGGGCTGCAGTCCTACACTAACACCCGGCAGTTCCGCACCGACTATCCGGCACAGCCGCCCGCGCATTGGTTCCAGATGCCAACGCTGACCTACGAGCGCAGTCTGGTGTTGCACGGCTCACGGCGCCATGTGGAACTGATGCACGCGCCGTCCGAAACCGATGACGGTACGGCGATGTGGATTCCGGACGCGCGCACGTTGTATGGCGCCAATGCCTTCATCAAGACATGCCCCAACGTCGGCTCTCCCTATCGCATTTACCGTGACCCGATCCGCTGGGCGCAGACCCTCGACCGCTTTGCCGCGCTCGCGCCGGCCGTGCTGATCCCGGAGTTCGGCAAGCCGCTCACCGAGGCGGCCGACATCGACGAGGCGCTGACCGTGCCGGCCCGCGCGCTGCGCTACCTGCGCGAGCAGGTGGTGGCGCGGATGAACACTGGCATGCACGTGGACGACATCATCCACGACGTCCCGCTGCCGGACGCGCTCTTTGGGAGCCGCTACATGAAGCCCGCCTATGGCTGCGCCGAATACATCATGCGTGACATCTGGCGCAGCGAAAACGGCTGGTGGAACCGCAATGCGAGTGACCTGCATCCAGCGGCGCCGGTCCAGCGGGCCGCGGCAGTGCGCCGGGCGCTCGGCGATCCTCGCCCGATACTGGCGCGCGCGCGCGAACTGCAGGCCAACGCGCAGGTCCAGCTTGCCCTGCACGTGATCGACCTGCTGGCCGGCGATGGCGCGGATACCTCCGACCCGGCAACACAGGCAGCCCGCCGACTCAAGGCCGAACTCTGCGAGGCCCGCGC